>CAKTVQ010000083.1 GCA_934630375.1 uncultured Collinsella sp. | reverse complement strand
CGACGCTTATTGCCGCCATCGACCACGGCATCGATCACATAGCCGCTAATCACCATCGAAAGTCCTGCGTACAGAGCATTTTCGAGCGAGAAGACCGGAGCCGATGCCGCACATACGGCAACGTCGATTGCCATGACGGTCGAGCCCACCGGCAGCGAGGTGTTACGCGAGATGATCTGGCCAATCGTGTCCGAGCCGCCGGTGTTGGCGCCGGCACGCAGCACCATGCCGTAACCGATGCCCGTAATAATGCCGCCCCACATAGCGGGAAGCATCAGGTCCGCATGCGCCAGAGGTGCTACAAACGGGGCGAACAGGTCGGTAAAGAAGCCCAGCAGCACAAAGCCCGTCGCCGTCTGCACCACGTAGAACATGCCGCCCTCGCGCATGACGACCAGTAACAGCAAGGCGTTCATCACAATGGTCTGGATACCGACGGGAAGCGATAGGCCGCGCGATGCGCCGACCGCCTGGATAATGGTGGCAAGGCCCGTAACGCCACCGGCAGCAAGGCCGTTGGGAATCAAAAACAGGTCGGTCGCAATAGCGGCCAGAGCGCACCCCAACATAATCTGGGGCAGGTCGTGAAAGAAGTTCATCGATAGAATGCGCTTGATGTCCAGACGATATGCCATGCTACCTCCCTCAAAAAAGCGCACCCAAACGGATGCGCTTCGAACTTCTTGCTGTATTCGATTCTACCGATTCGCCGAACAAAAACCACCCCTGCGCAGGGTTTGCTTTGGATACAAAACCACCCTGCTCGGAGGGTTTTATCCATTTCCACATAAAACGGGCAGTTTATGCAGATGGGGTCTCCGCGTCGGCGTTGCCGGTGGCCCAGCGATGGTAGCCAATAACAAACGGGTCCAGGTCGCCATCGTCAAGAACGGCCTCGACATTGCTGGTCTCCACGCCCGAGCGCAGATCCTTGACCATCTGGTACGGGTAGAGCACGTAGCTGCGAATCTGGTTGCCAAAACCGATCGTGGTCTTGGGTCCGCGAATCTCATCGAGCGCCTCGGCGCGCTTCTCGAGCTCAATCTCGTACAGGCGAGCCTTGAGGATCTGCATGCACGCGGCCTTGTTCTGGATCTGGCTGCGCTCGTTTTGGCAGGTCACCACAATGCCGCTGGGGAAATGCGTCACGCGCACGGCGGAGTCGGTGGTGTTGACGCCCTGACCGCCCGGGCCGCTCGCGTGGTACACGTCCACGCGGATGTCATCGGGACTGATCTCGATGTCGATATCATCGGGTAGCACGGGGATGACCTCGACGCCGGCAAACGTGGTCTGGCGGCGCTTCTTGTCGTCGGTAGGGCTAATGCGCACCAGGCGGTGAACGCCGGCCTCGGCACGAAGCATGCCAAAGGCATCCTTGCCTTCGACAGTAAAGGTCGCGCGATCGATGCCGATGACCTCGGCCGCGGGACAGTCGTTGATGGTGACCTTCCAGCCGCGACGCTGGCAGTACTTCATGTACATCTTAAAGAGCATGAAGGTCCAGTCCTGGGCCTCCAGGCCACCCTGTCC
>CAKTVQ010000082.1 GCA_934630375.1 uncultured Collinsella sp. | reverse complement strand
GGCTCGGCGCCCGAAGCCAAAATGTCGTTGACGCACATGGCGACCAGGTCCTGGCCCACCGTCTCGTGACGGTCCATGATCTGGGCAAGTACGAGCTTGGTGCCCACGCCATCGGTACCGCTGATCAGGATCGGGTCTTCCATATCCTTGAGCGCGGCGGCCGAGAACAGGCCGCCAAAGCCGCCGATGCCGCCGATGACCTCGGGGCGGTTAGTGTCCTTGACCATTTGCTTAATAGCGTCGACGGCGCGGCCGCCCTCGGCGGTATCGACGCCGGCGTCCTCATACGTCACATGTTTGCTGTCGCTCATCTGAGCCTTCCTCTCCCACTACCGTGGCGCCGCCCAGGCGCCAAACGGTGCTCATAGTTGCGTTCATATCGGCACACACCGCAGCGGTGCGCGCCGTCATATCAACAAAACAGCAGATAAAACCTGCCGAAATAAACCTGTCCCTACATGGCAAGTTTTAGGCCTCGCCGTGCTCCTCTTCCCAGCTGCGGTCGTCGTATTTCTCGACCACGGCGTCGTCGTCAAAATGCAGCGGCTTATCCAGGTTGCGGGGCTTAAAGCCCTCCATAAACTTGTCGCGGCCAAAGCTCTCGGGAATCGCCACGGGATAACGGCCGGTAAAGCACGCATCGCAGTAGCCGCCCTTGGGCATGACTTTGAGCAGGCCCTCAACCGAAAGGAAGGCCAGCGAATCGGCGCCGATGTACTCGCAAATCTCTTCGACCGTCTTATTGGCGCTGATGAGCTGCGACTGCACATCGGTATCGATGCCGTAGAAGCACGGCCAGATGACCTCGGGCGAGTTGATGCGGATGTGAATCTCTTTGGCACCGGCGTTACGCAGCATCTTGACGAGCTGCACCATGGTGGTGCCGCGCACGATGGAATCGTCGATGACGACCAGGCGCTTGCCCTCGATGTTGTCGCGCAGCGGGTTGAGCTTCATGCGCACGCCCATGGCGCGCAACTCCTGCGTAGGCTCGATAAACGTACGGCCCACGTAGCGGTTCTTGATAAGGCCCTCGCCAAAGGGAATGCCGCTCTCGTGCGAATAGCCCTCTGCGGGCGGCAGGCCGGAGTCGGGCACGCCAATGACCAGGTCGGCCTCAACGGGCTCCTCGTGTGCCAGCTGGCGACCCATGTCGTAGCGGCAGGCGTAGACGCTCTTGCCGTTCATGATGGAGTCGGGGCGGGCAAAGTAAACCTGCTCAAAGATGCAGTTGGCGGGCTCTTCGGCGGCAGGCACGCCCTGCTCGGACACAAGGCCCTCGGCGCTGATGCGCAAAATCTCGCCGGGGCGGACGTCGCGGACGTACTCGGCGCCCACGATGTCGAGCGCACAAGTCTCGGAGGCAACAACCCAACCGCCGGCGCGGGTGACATGGGTGGCGGCATCGACCGTCGCCGCGTCGTCCTGCGACGGCAGCTGCGAAACGGATGCGGCATCGGCCTGGTCCAGGCCCTCGTCTACGAGCTTGCCCAACACGAGCGGGCGAATGCCGTGCGGGTCACGGAAGGCGTAGAGCGCCTGCTCGTTGATGAGCGTCATGGCGTAGCCGCCGCGCACGAG
>CAKTVQ010000081.1 GCA_934630375.1 uncultured Collinsella sp. | reverse complement strand
TTATCCGTAACGCCAATCTTGAGCACCGGGAGATCTTTATCGGCTTCATTCGAGGAGGAAGGACTGCGTCGAACGGTATACGTCAGGGCGCCCGCACAGACGGCAACAAAGAGTATGAGCACAAACGAGACGATAGCGCCTCGTTTAATACGTCTGGGCACGTGCCTCCTTTCATCAAAACGGCAGCCGAATTTTCATTCTATTACCGGAGCCTACGGCAGCAACGAAAAAAAGCGCCTCGCCCAAGACGGGCAAGGCGCCAATGGTTGAAATGTATCCGCAAGCGGTCGAATAAAGCCAGCCTACTCGAAGCTCAGCTGCTCCAGACGATCAAAGACCGTGTCGATACGGGTGAGGAAGTCCCACGGATCAAAGATCTCGTCGAGCTTCTCCTGGCTGACGGTGCAGCGCGGGTCGGCCTCGAGACGCTCCTTAAAGGTGGGGCCGGAGACACAATCCTGCACCTCGTGCCAGGTTGCCATGGCGTTCTCCTGCACAATGGCGTACGCGTCCTCGCGGGTGATGCCCGTGTCGACGAGGGCCAGCAGCACCTTGGAGGAGAAGATGAGGCCGCGGGTCTTATTGAGGTTGGCCATCATGCGGGCAGGGTACAGCTGCAGGCCGTCGATAACGCGGATGAGGCACTGGAACATGTGGTCGAGGGCGATGAAGCTGTCGGCCTGGGCGACACGCTCGGCAGAGGAGTGCGAAATGTCACGCTCGTGCCACAGGGCGACGTTATCGAAGGCAACCTGGGCGTTGGACTTCACGACGCGCGACAGACCGCAGACCTTCTCCATGGTGATGGGGTTGCGCTTGTGCGGCATGGCGGAGCTGCCCTTTTGGCCCTTACGGAACGGCTCCTCGGCCTCGAGCGTATCGGTCTTCTGCAGATTGCGAACCTCGGTAGCGATGCGCTCGCAGGTGGCCGCGGTGGTGGCGAGAACGCCGGCGAGATAGGCGTGATGGTCGCGGCTGATAACCTGCGTGGACAGCGGGTCGTGAACCAGACCCAGGTGCTCGCAGACATACTCCTCGACAAACGGCTCGATGGAGCTGTACGTGCCAACAGCGCCCGAGATGGCACCGAAGGCAACGTTCTTGCGGGCGTCCTCAAGACGATCCAGATCGCGCTTGAGTTCCCATGCCCAAGAGCCAAACTTCATACCGAAGGTCATCGGCTCGGCGTGGATGCCATGGGTGCGGCCGGCACAGAGCGTGTTGCGCTCCTCAAAGGCGCGACGCTTGCAAATCTCGCCGAGCTTCTTGACGTCCTCGATGATCAGGTCGCAGGCCTGGGTGAGCTGGTAGCACAGAGCCGTGTCGCCCAGATCGGAGCTGGTCATGCCATAGTGAACCCAGCGGCTGGGCTTGGGGTCGCCCTCGGGAACATCGGCGTCGATGTACTCCTTCATGTTGGTCAGGAAGGCGATGACGTCGTGGCGCGTGACTTCCTCGATCTCGTCGACCTTTGCCTTCTCAAAGTTGGCATGGTCGCGGATCCACTGGGCTTCGTCTTTAGAAATGCCGATCTTGCCGAGCTCCGCCTGGGCCTCGCAGGCCAGAACCTCGATCTCCTGCCAAATGGCATACTTGTTCTCAAGGGAGAAGATATGTCCCATCTCCGGGCGGGTATAGCGATCGATCATAGCGGCTCCTTTTTGGTTATTGGCACGTTGGTCGTAACTCAACCATTGTACCGTGCGC
>CAKTVQ010000080.1 GCA_934630375.1 uncultured Collinsella sp. | reverse complement strand
TTACGAGAGCGACGTTCTCAGCAACTCGTTGAAGAGCTTCGGGTTGCCCTTGCCGCGGCTCGCCTTCATGCACTGGCCCACCAAAAAGCCGATGACCTTCTGGTTGCCGTCGCGGTACTGTTGCGCCTGCTCGGCACAGTTTGCCAGTACCTCGTCCACGATCGGCTGCAGCGCGCCGGCATCGCTCACCTGGCGCATACCGCGCTCGTCGACGATCTTGTTGGGGTCGTCGCCGGTCTGGGCCATGGCCTCAAAGACCTCGTGCGCCTGGTTGGAGCTGATGGCATCGGTCGCCAGCAGCTTGGCGAGTGCCGCCACCTGAGCCGGCGCGATGCCGGACTCGGCGAGCGACACGCCTGCGCCCTTAAGGTAGGCGATCATCTCGTTGACCAGCAGGTTTGCGACCGTCTGGACCTCCTTGCCGGCCATACCGGCAGCGGCGGCCTCAAAGAAATCGGCAAACTCAGGGTCGCCGGCAATCTGCTCGGCGTCGGCCGTCTTAATGCCAAAGTCGGCCTCAAAACGGGCGCGCTTGGCATCGGGCAGCTCGGGAATCTCGCCACGGCAGCGGTCGATGAACTCGTCGTCCAGATCGAACGGCGCCAAGTCGGGATCGGGGAACAGGCGATAGTCGTCGGCCGTTTCCTTCACACGCATGACGACGGTGCGCTTGCGGCTGGGCTCCCAGTGGCGGGTCTCCTGATAGATGATGCCGCCCTCCTCGAGCACCTCGGCCTGGCGGCAGATCTCGTAGGCAAGGCCGTCATGCAGGCTCTTAAACGAGTTGAGGTTCTTGAGCTCGGTCTTGGTGCCCAACTTGGTCTCGCCGCGGCGGCGCAGCGACACGTTGCCGTCGCAGCGCATGGAGCCCTTCTCCATGGAGCAATCCGAAATGCCCAGCGTCACAAAGATGCGACGGAGCTTCTCCATAAACAGGCGAGCCTCCTCGGGCGTGCGCAGATCGGGCTCAGTCACGAGCTCAATCAAAGGCGTGCCGCAGCGGTTGTAGTCGACGAGCGACTCGGCCGCGGCGGTAATGCGGCCCTCGGCACCGCCCACGTGCACCATCTTGGCGGCGTCCTCCTCCATATGGATGCGCAGGATGCGGATGGGCACCGTGTAGGAGCCGTCCTCGCGGCGCTCGGGCATCTGCAGGTTTGACGCGTCGTAGCTGGCAAGGTGGCCGGCGCGCTGGTTGCCCTCGCGCATGGTCGACGTCATGGACGTGGACAGGCCCTCGGCGTTGGCCGAAGCGCTCGCGAGGCTCTGGGCCTCGGCCTCACCAAACGCGCAGTCGGGGCGCTCGGCAGCACCACGACCGGTCACGTCCAGATCCAGGTGACCGTACATGGCAAAGGCAACCGGACCCTGCGTGGTCTGGAAGTTCTTGGCCATATCGGGATAGAAATAGTGCTTGCGGTAGAACATCGAGTGACGCTGGATCTCGCAGTTAGTGGCGAGACCTGCCTTGACGATGCTCTCGATAGCGCGCTTGTTGGGCACCGGCAGGGCGCCGGGCAGGCCCAGGCACACCGGGCACACGTTGGCGTTGGGCTCGTCATCGTGGCTGAGCTTGCAGTTGCAGAACATCTTGGTGTCGAGTGCGGTGAGCTCAGTGTGGATCTCCAGGCCGATCACGGCCTCCCAATCCTGCAGGACCTCGGAAAGCTCCTTCATTACAGCTCGCCTCCCTTCCCGGCAAAATCGGGCGCGACGGAAAGCGC
>CAKTVQ010000079.1 GCA_934630375.1 uncultured Collinsella sp. | reverse complement strand
TTTACACACGCTTGAAATAATGGTTGAACCCAATGTAATTGAGAAGCGATAGCATCTCAACTCATCTTTAGCGCGCCAAAAGGCAAGCCATGTTCACCCATAATGGCCGAGCCACCAGGGTAGTCTTTTTGGGACGGGGCTTTTTTGACTACTTTTTCGCGAACGTGGGCGCTCGGCGAGCTGTCGCGCAAGGGTAGTCAAAAAAGCCCCGTCCCAAAAAGACTACCCCATAGCGGGCTGCGGGATGGTTAGAACGAGAGGTTGTCTTCGGTGTTGGCGGCTTCGCCGTCGGCGAGCACGTCGTTGCCGTCGACGTCCTTCAAGAGCACCGAGACCTTCTGCTCGGCATCGGCCAGGCGGGTACGCAGGCTCTTGAGGAGCTCGACGCCGCGGGTGTAGCTCTCGAGCGACTCCTCGAGCTCCATATCGCCCGACTCCAGGCTGCGGATAATGAGCTCCAGCTCCTGTGAGGCCTGCTTATACGTAAGCTGCTCGACCGGGGTCTTCTCTGCCATATCTGTTTCCTTTCCTAAAGGTCTATCACCATGAAACGCGGTCTACTCAACCGTATCGACGGTTGCTGCCACGTTACCATCCGCCATACGCACGCGGATGGCGTCACCGGGCTTAAAAGTCTTAGCGCTCGTAGCCACGCCGCCATCGCTGTATGCGATGGAGTAGCCGCGGGCAAGTACCTTGAGCGGTGACAGGGCATCGAGCGAGGCCGCTGCGCGACCCAAGTCGGACGCAGGCTTGCTCAACATCGTGCGCCCCTGATGTTCTAGGCGGGAGCTCGCGAGCGTGAGTGAATGGCGCTTGCCATCGAGCCCCGAGGTGCTTGCGACCAAGCGCTCGGGCAGACGATCGAAGTTGGAGCGGAAGGCACCAACCGAGCGTGCAATGGCGCCCGACAGGCGATCGGCCGTCAGGGCAAGCTCCGACTCGCGACGCTCAACCATAAACGTTGGATCGTTGAGGCATGGACGACACGCGGCCGCATCGAGCGCATCGCCCAAGCGCGCCATATAAGTACTCCAGGCGCGCCGACCGCGCTGGTCGAGCATCTCCAGGTCGACCTGATCCGACCCGATCATCGAAGCCATCGCAGCACCTAGGCGCTGATGGCGCGTCTCGAGCACATCCGCCAGCTCTGTCATAGCCGGTGCCACGGATTCGGCCGCCGCCGTGGGCGTGGAGGCGCGACGATCACTCACCATGTCGCAGATCGAGGTATCGGGCTCATGGCCAATACCTGTCACCACGGGCACGGGACAGGCCGCCACCGCACGGGCAAGGTCCTCGTCGTTGAAGGTCATGAGGTCCTCGAAGGAACCGCCGCCGCGCACGAGCAAAATGCAATCGGGCGCGGGCGTAATGGAAGCGGCGCGGCGCAAGCCTTCGATGAGCTCCGCCGGCGCACCCTCGCCCTGGACCTTGGCACCCACGCAAACGAGCTCGACAAGTGGGTTGCGACGGCGCAGCGTACGCTTGACGTCGTCGATCACGGCGCCGGAAAGCGAGGTGACGACCGCCACGCGTGAGCAAAACACCGGGATGCGGCGTTTGCGCGCCTCGTCCATCAGGCCCTCGCGACGCAGCTTTTCGGCCAGTTGTGCCACCTGTTGACGCAGCAGGCCCTCCCCCGCCAGCGAGAACGAGCGGGCAACAAAGCTCATACGGCCTGTGGGCTTATAGAGATTGAAGCTGCCCTTAAAGCTCACCTGCATACCGTCGCGCAAATCGAAGGTGCGCTTAAGATA
>CAKTVQ010000078.1 GCA_934630375.1 uncultured Collinsella sp. | reverse complement strand
CGATTGGGACGCCGCCGTGCCCATGATGGAGGCACTAAAGCTCAAGTAGCGCTGTGATTCCCGTATCAGGCGACTCAGGGCTGGCTCCGAGTTATCGGGGCCAGCCCTTTTTGGTGCTCGATGAGCAGGGCCAGTGCCTTGCGCGGTTTCGGGTACAGCGGGGTACCGTGCGCGCAATGACGAACATGGTTTCCATAATGACAGATATAGTTGACATTAGCTGATAGATGCAATATATTTCTGTCATGTTGCAACGGATATCTGTCCATTACTTCGAAAGGAACTCCATGCCGGGCAAAAAGAACCTACGCATGAAGGCGGCGCGCGCGGCGGCTGGCCTTTCGCAAGCTGACTTGGCCGGGGCCGTGGGCGTTACGCGCCAAACCATCGGCCTGATTGAGGCGGGCGGCTATAACCCCACGCTCAACTTGTGCGTGGCAATTTGCAAAGCGCTGCGCGTCACGTTAAACGACTTGTTTTGGGAAGACGAGACCGACGTCGACCCTAACGCTCTTTAGGAGTCGCTATGAAATTTGAAGATTTAAAGCTCGTGCAAAAGTGGCGCGAATATGCCGGTCCAAAGGATGAACGTCTGGAGGCTGAGAACGCGAAGATCTACAAGATTGGTTTCGTGCTGCTTTCGTTTGGCATGCTGATGATCTTTTTCTACCAGTTTATAGCTCGACAGGTTGCGTGGGTTCACAGCGACGCCAGTGAAATGCCGCATGGCTTTGCAACGCCGTTCGAGGCAGCCATGTATGTGTGGCTCGTTCTCGTGATGTTGATTTGTGCAGGACTGCAAACGCGGAAGGGCTATGTCGATACCAATCGTTTTGGGCAAACCGAGCATCTTCCTGTTGGATATTTCCTGCTTGTCAGCGGTCTTAGCGGCGCCGCGTTCGCGCTTGTTATTGCCGCAATGCGCTGTATCGCTGAGGCGCAGATCGTACCGCTCGAAAGCGTCTTTTGGTTGGCAAACCTGGCCACGGGCGTGTTCTGTGGTGCGACGATTTTCGCGGCCACATTTGCTGTCCTGTGCGCGACGTTTTTCACGGCGAAAAAACGTCGCGCCAAGCTCGAGGCAGAACTCGACGACGCCGGCGACATCTAGTACGCAAATGGGCTGGCTCTGGGTATCCAGAATCAGCCCATTTTGATGTTCGATGAGCCGAGTCGGCGTCTCTCGCAAAAGCAACTAGGAGTTAGCGAGGCTTATCCGAATTGACCTCATCGGCGGTGTCGTTTTCGAGCGCCGTGCGGCGGGCGCTGTAGGCGACGAGGCCGGCGCCAGCTGCGGCGAGTGCTGCTGCGGCTGCGGTTAGGGGGACGTTGCTGTCGCCCGTGCCGGCGAGCGTGCCCGCTTTTCCGGAGCGCTTGTTATTGCCGTGGTCCTTGCCACTGCCGGAGCTATTTCCGCTGGAGCCGCCGCCCTCGTCAGTACCGCTGCCACTCGAGCCACCATCGCCGTCTGCTGTCATCGGGGCATCGTGAAGCCCTGTGGCGTCCGCGTTGTCGCAGACGCCGACCTGAACTTCTGAGCGTTCGCATGCCGCGTCGGGCACATGAAGCTCGTGCAGCACGGCACCCAGCGCCGAGTTTGCGCCCGGTCGAATTTCCTCGAGTGTTACGGGATCGAGCGCCACCAGGTCGCGCGCCTTTGCGTAGAGCGTTACGCGTTTGCCCACTTCGTCGCTCCAACTCTCGGGGATGGCGAAGCTCATGCGGAACTGTGCCGTGCAACCCGGTGCCAGCACGGCGTTGCCGTTGTCGGCTAC
>CAKTVQ010000077.1 GCA_934630375.1 uncultured Collinsella sp. | reverse complement strand
TCGATGCACGCCATGATGCAGCGCAACTTTACGACCTCGGGCCTTATCGTCATCACCATGGCCGTGGTGAGTGTGTTCGTGGCGGGCGGTAATGCGTGGTTTGGCATCTCGGCCGGCTCGCTCGTCATGATTTTTACCTACACCTATAACCTCACCATGCGCCTGAACTACGTGAGTTCCATGATGCAGCGCATCAACCGCGCGCTGGGCGATGCGGCCGAGATGACGCGCGTGCTGGACGAGCCACGTTTGGTGGCAGACGACCCGGACGCCCCTGAGCTCAAAGTAACCGAGGGCGCGATTGATTTTGAGCACCTGAGCTTTGCGTACCGTGACGCTGCGGCGGGCGAGAACGTGTTCGATGACCTGACACTTCATGTGGCGGCGGGCCAGCGCGTGGGCCTGGTGGGCAAATCGGGCTCGGGTAAGACGACGCTTACCAAGCTGCTGCTGCGCCTGGACGATGTTCAGGGCGGCCGCGTGCTCGTGGATGGTCAGGATGTCTCGCGCTGCACGCAGCAGAGCCTGCGCCGCCAGGTTGCCTACGTGCCGCAGGAGGCGCTGCTGTTCCACCGCTCCATTCGCGAAAACATTGCCTACGGTCGTCCCAACGCTACTGATGAGCAGATTCGCGAGGCCGCGCGCCTGGCCAATGCCCTGGAGTTTATCGACCGATTGCCCCGTGGCTTTGACACCATGGTGGGTGAACGCGGCGTCAAGCTCTCGGGCGGCCAGCGTCAGCGCGTGGCTATCGCCCGCGCCATCCTCACCGACGCGCCGATTCTGGTGCTCGATGAGGCGACCTCTGCCCTGGACAGCGAGTCCGAGGCGCTGGTGCAGGAGGCGCTCGAAAACCTGATGCGTGGACGTACCTCCATTGTGGTGGCGCACCGCCTGTCCACCGTGGCGGCGCTCGACCGCATTGTGGTGCTGGCCGATGGTGAGATTGTCGAGGACGGCACGCATGCGCAGCTCGTCGAGGCGGGTGGCGAGTACGCGAGCCTGTGGAGCCGTCAGACCGGCGCATTCTTGGAGGCGTAAGCGTCTCGGACGTGGGACAATCGTTTCCGTGAAGTTATGTTTCTGCCGAGCCGAGGAGTCGTTATGCCACGCGAGACCAATGCCGCCAAGCGCGAGCGCGCCATCGAGGTGTGCGAGCGCCTCAACCGTCGCTATGGCCCAGTCGAGTGCTTTTTGGACCACGAGAATCCCTTCCGCCTGCTGATTGCGGTGCTACTCTCGGCGCAAACGACCGACGCGCAGGTCAACAAGGTGACGCCGCGACTGTTTGCCCAGTGGCCCACGCCCGAGGCCATGGCCGGGGCGAGCGTGGCTGACGTGGCAGACACCATCAAGTCACTCGGCTTCTACAAGAGCAAAGCCAAGCATGCCGTCGAGGCCGCGCAGATGATCGTCGCCGACTATGGCGGCGAGGTGCCGGCCGACATGAAGGAGCTTGTAAAGCTGCCGGGCGTGGGACGCAAGACGGCGAACATCGTGCTCAACGTGGGGTATGGCATCGTGGAGGGCATTGCGGTGGACACGCACGTCAACCGCATTGCGCACCGCCTGATGCTGAGTCCCAAGACGCATGCCAAGGAGCCGCTCAAGACCGAGCAGGATCTGCTCAAGATTTTGCCGCATGAGTATTGGGAGTCGGTCAACCATCAGTGGATTACCTTCGGTCGCGAGATCTGCGACGCCCGCAAACCCAAGTGCGACGAGTGTCCGCTGGCAGATTTGTGCCCCAGCGTGCGCGTAGCGGGGTAGGGCGGAACGCATCTTCGTCTGGCGTTTTTTGCGGGGCCGGGTTTGCCCTTGAGCCGGAGTTCTCTCCATGCGCTACCATGACAGACAATGTATTTGACGTACGACCCGCCGAGCTTGCC
>CAKTVQ010000076.1 GCA_934630375.1 uncultured Collinsella sp. | reverse complement strand
TCGTCATCGTTCGCCTTCCCTGTTGCAAATTCAAAACGATGCTATCATTACGACTCACGGAGAGATGGCAGAGCGGTTGAATGCGGCGGTCTTGAAAACCGTTGAGCGCGAGAGCGTTCCGGGGGTTCGAATCCCCCTCTCTCCGCCACTTTTAGTGATGCACCGGCGTCATGGTCCGCTCGAACAGCGCATCGACCACGTCGGCCATCTCGGGTCGACGCTCAAGATCGTGGCCCGATTCCCACCATATCGTGAAAAGTCGAATAATACCGCCGGCGACAAACTCAGACGTCGTCTCGAGTGACACGGGGGCCAGGGCATCCTCGGCAAGCACGTTCATCACACGCTCGCGGATGGAGCGGGCAATACGGTCGCAAATAACGTTGGTCAACATGCCCGACATGCTGCTTGCCAAAATGTTATCCATGAGCTGCTCGTGCGTCAGAATCAAATCCATGGCATCGTCCAAAATCGCGTGCCGAAGCGCGCGCACGTCCTCGGCAGAAACCGCGCCGGCCTCATCGGGCTGTTTTTGCGGCAAGCCCGACATGAGCTCATCGATATAAAAGGCAAAGTAATCGTTCTTGTCGCGAAAGTGCTTGTAGAACGTCGTGCGGCGAATCATGGCGCGGTCGCACAGCATGGCAACCGTCAGGTCCTCAAAACGATGCTCCTCGAGAAGCTCGGTGAAGGCATCGAATAGGGCGCGGTAGGTTTTCTTAATGCGAAGGTCCACTGGTATCGCCATCCTCAGGGCAAAGACAACACTCGTCAATCTGTCGCATATCTTACACCTGTACCTCGCACGCTTTGCCCCGGTGCCAACCCCACCGAAAACATAACGCTTACCGGAAAGTTCGGCACGGCAAAACGTTGCGGGTATACTAGTAGCGTTATACCAACGGCAGCTGGCGCATGCCGCCGCGGCCATTCGAAACGGAGACATCATGATTACCGTCATCATCGGCATCGTTGTTGTCATTGTGATTGTCTGCGCCATCGCCGGCATCTACAACAACATGGTCACCAAGCGTAACCGCATCGATAACGCCTGGCAGAACATCGATACGCAGCTGCAGCGTCGCAACGACCTGATCCCCAACCTGGTCGAGACCGTCAAGGGCTACGCCAAGCACGAGCAGGAGACACTCTCCGCCGTGATCAGCGCGCGTAACACCGCCGTCAAGGCCACCACGCCCGAGGCCAAGATGGAAGCCGACAACGTGCTGACCGGTGCGCTGCGCCAGCTCTTTGCCGTGGCCGAAGCCTATCCCGATCTTAAGGCAAACACCAACTTTACGCAGCTGCAGGCATCGCTCGAGGATACCGAGAACAAGATTAGCTATGCACGCCAGAGCTACAACGATTGCGTGCTCAGCTACAACAACGCCATTCAGACGTTCCCGGCTGTCATCTTTGCCGGCATCTTCCAGTTTAAGGAGCGCCAGGGCTTCGAGGCCGCCGAAGCCGCCCGCCAGGCCCCGACCGTCAAGTTCTAACAATCACGGCCGAGTCTTAATCGGGTATATGCATAAACCGCCCCGTCGAATGCATACTTCGACGGGGCGGTTTCCTTTTTCGCGTAGGTCCCCCTCTAAGCGCCGTGCATTTTTGGGAGTATTCAACATAACCAAGAGCATCGGGCGCCACGACAAAGGCCAAAGACCGCGAATATCCCTGCAAATCACCCGCTGTCAGCCCATAACCCCGCCCATCATTCGTAGAAAACATCGAGAAATCCCGATTTTTTGCCCGAGGTCGGTATGCAGGGGCCTTCGATTGCAGAATACTCGCAAAAATGCACGTCGCCATCACCCCCACATGGCGCGAACCAAAATCAAAACCACCCCTAAAAGGGGTGGTTTGCTCTTAGGGTATAACCCTTGGATTTCCGGCACGCGTCTAAAGGC
>CAKTVQ010000075.1 GCA_934630375.1 uncultured Collinsella sp. | reverse complement strand
TGCCCGCATGGCGCCATCCACGACCGCACCGGCATCGCCGCCGGCGTGTAGAAGGGAATCACCATGGCACAGGAATTCACTTTTACCGTTAACGGCGTGGAGCGCACGACGACCCAAAACAAGCCGTTGCTGCGCTACCTGCGCGACGACCTGAACATCCACTCCGCCAAGGACGGCTGCTCCGAGGGCGCGTGCGGCACCTGCACCATCCATGTGGACGGTGCGGCCGTGAAGGCATGCGTGCTGACCACTGCCCTTGCCGCCGGCCGCAATATCGTGACCGTCGAGGGCCTGCCCCAGGACGTGCGCGAGGCCTTTGTGTACGCCTTTGGCGCCGTGGGCGCCGTGCAGTGCGGTTTTTGCATCCCCGGCATGGTCATGGCGGGTGCAGCGCTCATCGCCGAGGACCCCGAGCCCACCGAGGAGCAGATCAAGTACGCCATCCGCGGCAACGTCTGCCGCTGCACCGGCTACAAGAAGATTATCGAGGGCATTGCGCTGGCCGCTGCGGTGCTCCGCGGCGAAAAGCAGATCGACGAGGACCTGGAGCGCGGCGATGACTACGGCGTGGGCAAGCGCGCCTTCCGTATTGACGTGCGCAAGAAGGTGCTCGGCGAGGGCAAATATCCCGATGACATCGACGAGCTCGATCAGCCGGGTCTGACCTATGCCAGTGCGGTGCGTTCCAAGTATCCGCGCGCCCGCGTGCTTTCCATCGACACCTCCAAGGCCGAGGCCCTGCCCGGCGTGGTGGGCATCCTGCGCGCCGAGGACGTGCCGGTCAACCAGGTCGGCCACCTTATCCAGGACTGGGACGTCATGATCGCCCAGGGCGATATCACCCGCTGCGTGGGCGACGCCATCGTGCTGGTGGTTGCCGAGGACGAGGCGACGCTCGAGAAGGCCAAGAAGCTCGTGAAGATCGACTACGAGCCGCTGGAGCCCGTGCGCAACATTGTCGAGGCCAGGGCCGAAGACGCCCCGCGCCTGCACGACAGCTTCTTTGCCTTTGGCAATACCGTGGAGCTCAAGGACAACGTGTGCCAGAGCCGTCACGTGACGCGCGGTGACGCCGCCAAGGCGCTGGCCGAGAGCGCGTTTACCGTGACGCAGCGCTTTACCACGCCCTTTACCGAGCATGCCTTCTTGGAGCCCGAGTGTGCCGTTGCCTTCCCGTACAAGAACGGCGTCAAGGTGCAGTCGACCGACCAGGGTGCCTACGACACGCGCAAAGAGTGTGCCCACATGTTTGGCTGGGATAGCGAACCCGAGCGTGTGGTCGTCGAGACCATGCTCGTGGGTGGCGGCTTTGGCGGTAAGGAGGACGTTTCGGTCCAGCACCTGGCCGCGCTCGCCGCATATAAGTTCCAGCGTCCTGTGAAGTGCAAGCTCACGCGTGCCGAGTCGCTCGCTTTCCATCCCAAGCGTCATGCCATGGACGGCACCTTTACGCTGGGCTGCGACGCCGAGGGCATCTTTACCGGTCTGGACTGCGAGATCAACTTTGACACCGGCGCCTACGCGTCGCTGTGCGGCCCGGTGCTCGAGCGCGCCTGCACGCATGCCGTCGGCCCCTACAAGTACCAGAACACCGACATCCGCGGTTTTGGCTACTACACCAACAATCCGCCCGCCGGCGCGTACCGCGGCTTTGGCGTTTGCCAGTCCGAGTTTGCACTCGAGAGCCTGATCGACCTGCTGGCCGAGAAGGTCGGCCTGGATCCGTGGGAGATTCGTTACAGAAACGCCATCGAGCCGGGCGAGGTTTTGCCCAACGGCCAGATTGCCGACTGCTCCACGGCGCTGAAGGAGACGCTGCTTGAGGTCAAGGATGCCTACTATGCGCATCCCGGACACGCCGGTATCGCCTGCGCCATGAAGAACGCAGGCGTGGGCGTGGGCCTGCCCGATGCCGGTCGCTGCAAGATTCGCATCGAGGATGGCCGCGCCGTGGTCTATGCCGCCACGTCCGACATCGGCCAGGGCTGCAACACCGTCTTTTTGCAGGAC
>CAKTVQ010000074.1 GCA_934630375.1 uncultured Collinsella sp. | reverse complement strand
TCGATGTTGCCGATGCCGACGGTGTCGATGTGGGAGTCGATGGCGATGATCTTGTCGCCCTCGCCCATAAAGCCCATAACGTTGCCCAGGCCGTCGACCTTAACCTCGTCGTAGCCAAGGCTCTCCATCTCGGCCTTGATGCAAGCGACAACCTCGCCCTCCTCGCAGGACTCGGAGGGGTGCGAAATCATAGCGCGAAGAAAACGCGTCATATCAGCACGGTGGGACTCCGCAGCAGCCTTAATTGCCTCGAAATCGAGTTCCTTAGTCATAACAGTCAACCTTTCTACAAGGGTTTACCTACAGGTGGATTTCTTTCAGATAGATCACTTGTGCCAAGCAGCGTGAGGTTGAGCACCCGGCAAGCAAGTAACCATAGGAGGCGGACGGAGGACTTTGCTCCGTCGCGAGTTCCGCACGAGCCGGAGAGCACTTAATGTGCTCTCCGTGCGAGCAGGACTGTCCGAGCAGGGAGTAAAGTCCTCCGGCTGCCTCCGGACAGGTCAGTCTGCTAGCAGGTCGGATACTCGCCCTCCCAGACGATGCGACGGTACTGATCCGGATCGGTGTCGCCCTCGGTGGAGAAGCAGAGCACGGAGCTCGTCTTGTCCAGGCCGATGAGTTCCTTGAGCTCGGCGTACTCGGGATCGAGCATGAGGGTCTCGACCAGACCGGTGGTCACAGCGCCGGACTCGCCAGAGATGACGCGCGGGTCGCCCTTCTCGGGAGCGCCCAGAGTGCGCATGCCGCGAGCGGTGACCCAGTCGGGGCAGGACACGAAGGCGGTGGTGTGGTTGCGCAGGATATCCCAGCCCAGAATGTTGGGCTCGCCGCAGCACAGGCCGGCCATGATGGAGGGCATGTCGCCGTCCACGATGCGCGGGTCGCCGTCGCCGGCGGCAGCGCCCTTGTACAGGCAGGCGGCAGGCGCGCACTCGACCACGACGAAGGTGGGCGGGTTATCGGGATACAGGTTGGTGAAGTAGCCCACCACGGCGCCGGCGAGCGAACCCACGCCAGCCTGGACAAACACGTGCGTCGGGCGGTTGATGGCCATCTCGCGCAGCTGCTCGGCAGCCTCGGAAGCCATGGTGCCGTAGCCCTCCATGATCCAAGACGGGATCTTCTCGTAGCCCTCCCAGGCGGTGTCCTGAACGATGACGCCGCGCTCGCAGGCGTCAGCCTCGGCGGCGGCCATGCGCACGCACTCGTCGTAGTTGACCTCTTCGATGGTCACCGTGGCGCCCTCGGCGGCGATGTTATCAAAGCGGGGCTTGGTGGAACCCTTGGGCATGTGCACGACGGCCTTCTGGCCCAGCTTGTTGGCAGCCCATGCCACGCCGCGGCCATGGTTGCCGTCGGTGGCGGTAAAGAAGGTGGCCTGGCCAAAGTCCTTGGCAAGCTGATCGGAGGTCAGGTAATCGAAGGTGCACTCGGCAACGTCCTTGCCGGTCTCGTCGGCAATGTAGTTGGCCATGGCAAACGAACCGCCCAGGACCTTAAAGGCGTTGAGGCCAAAGCGATAGCTCTCGTCCTTAACGCACAGGTTGGACAGGCCCAGGCGCGCGGCCTGGCCATCCAGGCGGGCAAGCGGAGTGACGGTGTACTGGGGGAACGACTGGTGGAAGGCGCGGGCCTTCTTCACGTGGTCGAGGCTCATGATTCCCAAGTGCTTGTCATCGCTCTTGGGCATCGTGTTGCCCGCCCACTGGATCTTATCGGCCATACGGTGAACTCCTTAAGTCCTCTCTTGCCGGCCCCCGCATACGCGTTTCAGCCCGATCCCATTCACACGGCTGAACTTTTATGTGGATGCCAAACAAAAAGTTTGTTAGTAATGTTCTATCACACTTTTTGATTGGCATACCTAACGAATTGTTTGTTGCCGTAATCGGTACTTTTTCGCCGCCGAACGGTCACATAACGCAGCGACGCTTTCGTTATTTGCGAACAGGTGTGGTTTATGGCAAAGTGAGCCCAAACTAATTTTTAGGAAGGCACCCATGACCCCCGCACAGATTGAGTTTTATAAGCGCCTTGCACACGGCCTGGCGCTCCAATTTGGCCCCAACTGCGAAGTCGTCGTCCACGACCTGGAAACCGAGGA
>CAKTVQ010000073.1 GCA_934630375.1 uncultured Collinsella sp. | reverse complement strand
CCAACCAGGAGGGTGCGCTTCCCATTTTTGACGAGCGCATCGAGACTCCGTTTGGCCCGGCCGCCGGTCCCAACACGCAGCTTGCCCAGAACATCGTGGCATCCTACGTGGCCGGCTCCCGCTTCTTTGAGCTCAAGACCGTTCAGGTTATGGACGGCGAGGAGCTTTCCCGTTGCGTCAACAAGCCCTGCATTGTGGCGCAGGACGAGTGCTACAACTGCGAATGGTCGACCGAGCTCGAGGTTCCGCAGGCCTTTGCCGAGTACGTGAAGGCATGGTTTGCCTGTCACCTGATCGCTCGCGAGTATGGTCTGGGCAGCCCGGACGGCTTTGTCTTCAACATGTCGGTGGGCTATGACCTGGAGGGTATTAAGAGCCCCAAGGTCGATGCCTACATCGAGGGCATGAAGGACGCCAGCGGCTCCGACGTCTGGAACGAGTGCCGCGCATGGGCGCTCGCCAACCTGGACAAGTTTGAGCATGTCGACGCCGCGTTTGTCGAGTCCATCCCGACACGCGTCTCCAACTCCATCACCGAGTCCACGCTGCATGGCTGCCCGCCGGCGGAGATTGAGCGCATTGCGACCTATCTGATCACCGAGAAGGGCCTCAACACCTACATCAAGTGCAACCCCACGCTGCTGGGCTATGAGTTTGCCCGCCAGCGTCTGAACGAGCTGGGCTTTGACTACATCGTCTTCGACGATACGCACTTCCGCGAGGACCTGCAGTGGGCCGACGCCGTGCCCATGTTCGAGCGCCTGATTGCCCTGTGTGCCGAGCGCGGCCTGGAGTTTGGCGTCAAGCTCACCAATACCTTCCCCGTCGACGTGACGAGGAACGAGCTGCCTTCCACCGAGATGTATATGTCCGGCCGTTCGCTGTTCTCGCTGACCATCGAGGCTGCCCGCCGCATTACCGAGCAGTTTGACGGCAAGCTGCGCATCAGCTACTCCGGTGGTGCCACGGTCTACAACATCCGTGCCCTGTACGATGCCGGCATTTGGCCCGTTACCCTGGCGACCGACGTGCTCAAGCCCGGTGGCTACGAGCGCTTTAGCCAGATGGCCGGCGAGTTTACCGATCTGGACGGCAAGCCGTTCGCGGGCGTCTCTCTCGAGGCCGTGACCGCGATCCAGACCGACTCACTCACCAACCCGCTCTACAAGAAGCCGCTGCGCCCGCTGCCCGATCGCAAGGTCGCCGGTAAGAGCCCGCTTTCCGACTGCTTTACCACGCCGTGCCGCACGAGCTGCCCCATCCAGCAGGATATTCCCGCCTACCTGGCGGCTGTTGACGAGGGCCGCTACGAGGACGCGCTCAACATCATCATCGAGCGCAACGCCCTGCCGTTCATTACCGGCACCATCTGCCCGCATCCCTGCGGCCGTGCCTGCGAGCGTGCGTTCTACGAGCCCGAGGGCGCCCAGATCCGCGCCAGCAAGCTCAAGGCCGCCCGCGAGGCCATGACCGCCGTGCTGCCCAAGCTGCGCGCCCAGGCCATCGCCAACGACGGCGAGCGCAACGTTGCCGTTATCGGCGGCGGCCCGGCCGGCCTGGCGACGGCGTTCTTCCTGACGCGTGCCGGCGTGCCCGTCACCATCTTCGAGGCCCGCGACTCTCTCGGCGGCGTGGTCCGTCACGTGATTCCCGAGTTCCGTATCGCGAGCGACGATATCTCGCACGATGCCGAGCTCTGCCTGGCCTTTGGCGCCAAGGTGGAGCTCAACGCTCGCGTGGATTCCATCGACGAACTCAAGGCTCAAGGCTTTACTGACGTGGTCGTGGCGACCGGTGCCTGGATGCCCGGCTCTGCGGGCCTGGGCGAGGGCGCCGAGCTCGACGTGCTGGAGTTCCTCGAGGCCGCCAAGAAGGGCGAGAAACTCGAGCTGGGCGAGGATGTCGTGGTCATCGGCGCCGGCAATACCGCTATGGACGCGGCCCGCGTGGCCAAGCGCCTGACTGGCGTGAAGAACGTGCGCCTGGTGTATCGCCGCACCAAGAAGCAGATGCCCGCCGACGAGGAAGAGCTCGATCTTGCTCTTGCTGACGGCGTTGAGTTCTGCGAGCTGCTGGCGCCCAAGGCGCTCAACGGCGCCGTGCTGACCTGCGATGTTATGGAGCTTGGCGAGCCGGA
>CAKTVQ010000072.1 GCA_934630375.1 uncultured Collinsella sp. | reverse complement strand
TTTGGTGGGCGTTAGAAGATTTGAACTTCTGACCTCTTCCGTGTCAGGGAAGCGCTCTCCCCCTGAGCTAAACGCCCAAATGGAGCGGACAACGGGGCTCGAACCCGCGACCCCAACCTTGGCAAGGTTGTGCTCTACCAACTGAGCCATGTCCGCTTACGAGGATTAATCTTACGTGATACCCGCATCCTATGCAAGAACTTTTTTTGAAAAGTTTTGCGACGCCCTCTCGAACCTCGCGAAGACATCAGCCACCACGGAAAGCGCGGGCAAACGCAAACTCGCCGCAAGAGGCCCCCTACAACTCAGCGAGCATGATCCAGGCAGAGCTGTCCTGCGCAAGTCTGCCGTCTGCAAGCGGTGATGAGGTGAGCAGGACCTTGCCCGCCGGCAGCTCCACGGGTGCTGCACCGAAGTTCGTCACACACGCCCAGCCGTTGTCGCGGCGATAGGCGATGACGCCGCCCTCAGCGCCCTCGGCACCATCCGCAAGGCCGGTGCGCCCGTCAAGATCGAGCCACGCAAGATCGTTGGCGCACCCGCGCAGCTTGCGCCGCAGCCAGAGGGCGTCACGATAGAGCGCAAGCATCGATGTTGGGTCCGCTTCTTCCCTATCGGCAGCGTAATCGGAAAACCATGCAGGCTGCGGCAGATGGGGCGCCGCATCGGCGTCCGCCGGTGAAAACCCAAACGATCCGCCCTGCGTGGGATCGTCCGCTGCCACCCACGGCAGGGGCACGCGGCAGCCGTCGCGCCCCTTCTCGCGCTTCGGTCCGTGCGTATTGGTCGCAGTAGGATCTTCGAGTGCAGCCCACGGAATGTCAGCCACCTCAAAAAGGCCGAGCTCCTCACCCTGATACACGTATGCCGAGCCCGGAAGCGCCAACTCGAGCAAAAGGGCCGCCCGCGCGCGGCGCTCGCCGAGTTCACGGTCCTCGTCATAAGACGACCCGTCGCGTAAGAGCCAGTCGAGCGCAATCTGGTGGTAGCGCGTCGCCTTGATCTGCGGCAGGGCATAGCGCGTCGCCACGCGCGGCACGTCGTGGTTGGAGAGCACCCAGGTCGAGGCGGAATCGGATTCTATAGCTGCCTTCAAGCCCTCCTCGATTGCAGCGTGCATGTCATCATAGGCCCAAGTGGCCTTGGCAAACTCAAAGTTGAATGTCTGGCCAAGCTCGCTGGAACGCGCGTAGAGATACTGGCGCTCGGGCAGCACCCACGCCTCGGCAACAGCGCTGCGTGGCGGATCATAGCGGTCGAACACGCGGCGCCACTCGCGATAGATCTCGTGGACCTCGTTGCGGTCCCACAGCGGATGGGTGCCGTCCTCAACCATGTCATCGCCCTCGGCGAGATGCCACCGGTCAAGATCATCGCGGTCGAGATCCTTGGCGAGACCGTGCGCTACATCAATGCGAAAGCCATCGACGCCTCGATCGCTCCAAAACGCCAGGACGTCGCAAAAGAACGCGCGAACCTCGGGGCACGACCAGTCAAAGTCCGGCTGCTCGGGCGTAAACATGTGCAGATACCATTGACCGTCCGCGACGCGCGTCCAAGCGGGGCCGCCAAAGTTGGCATTCCAATTGGTGGGAGGCAGCTCGCCGTGCTCGCCGCGACCATCGCGGAAGATATAACGGGCGCGCTCGGGCGATCCAGGGCCGGCGGCAAGAGCGGCTTTGAACCAGGGGTGCTGGTTAGATGAATGGTTGGGCACGATGTCGACGATGACCTTGATGCCGCGCGCGTGAGCCGCAGCGATCATGTCATCGAAGTCGCCAAGCGAGCCGAGACGTGGGTCGACGTCGCAGTAGTCCGCCACATCATAGCCGCCATCGACGAGAGGCGATGGGTAAAACGGACTCAGCCAGATGGCCTCGACGCCCAGCCGCTCAAGATAGTCCATCTGTTGGGTAATGCCCGCGATATCGCCCAGACCCGAACCAGTCGAATCCTTAAACGAGCGCGGGTAAATCTGATAGATCGCGGCATCGGAC
The DNA here is from genome assembly GCA_934630375.1 of uncultured Collinsella sp. Classification (GTDB taxonomy): domain Bacteria; phylum Actinomycetota; class Coriobacteriia; order Coriobacteriales; family Coriobacteriaceae; genus Collinsella. Next base: position 288 of record CAKTVQ010000072.1, on the reverse strand, counting down.
ATCCATGAGCGCGAGGAGGACTTTTCTGTAGCCATGGGGTGTGTCTCCCTTGCAACGAGGTTTTGCGAGATGCCCACGATGATACGCCCAAAGCTGACATTCACGGCAAACAACGCCACAGCCACGTCCCAAACGCTCGCTCCCTCACGGGTTCGAGCCCAGACGACGGGTACGAAAAAGCCCGGCTACCGTAGTAGTCGGGCTGTTACGCTTGGAGCGGACAACGGGGCTCGAACCCGCGACCCCAACCTTGGCAAGGTTGTGCTCTACCAACTGAGCCATGTCCGC
>CAKTVQ010000071.1 GCA_934630375.1 uncultured Collinsella sp. | reverse complement strand
GAGAAATTGTCCATACGGACTCCTTTCATCGATGTTGGCAGGGCCACCGTGCCTCTTGGCCGGTTGGCGTCGGGATCGTGGAGCCAACTCTCTACCCCGACTCTGGATAAAACACGCCCGCTCCTTGCGGGCACGATGGAGTCTATCAACGTGTACGGACAGAAATCAACGCCATCCGCGAAATGACGCGCGGATGGCGTTGGTTTCCCAAGTGATTATTCGGCTTTCATCCGGAAAAGTGTCGAAATCAGCCGTTTAAAAGTACGGAAAAGTGTCAAATTCGATAGGCAAATTATCCGGAAAAGTGTAGCTGGATAACAAGACAGCACTTAGAAGCCGGTGCTGGATGCGAGATCCTGCGGCCGCCTTCAGCTCTCGCTACTCATCGTCTCCGTCGTTGGGGTCGCCCTTGAGGGTGTTGATGTCCAGGTACTCGTCATCGTCCTCTTTTTGCTGGGTCTCCGACTCCGCTTGGGTGGGGCCGGAGAACAGCCGGAATCCCTCAAACGCAATGACGCCGAGCAGGGCAATGACAATGGCGATAAAGGCAACCTTGACTGCCTGCGGAAATTCCGAAAAACGCAGCGCCTTTTCCTCGGCGTAATAATCGGCGAAGCGCTCTTCGCCCGTGCTTTTGGTATACGCCGGCGCGGACGCGGCCTCCGGGTCATATTCCGGTGCAGGCGTGGCAGCGTACGGGTCGTTGAGATAATCGCTCGATGCGTTGCCATAATCCTCGGTCTCGATGCGATCGGTGCCAGCATAGCCATCGGAATAATCGGAATATGCCGCACCGCCCTCATAGTCCGCGGCGCTCGTGTTGGCGGCAAAAAGCGGGTTAACTGGAACGTCGAGCGCCGGCATGCCGGTAGAGGTCTCATCCAGATCGGCTGCAGCCCAGGAATCGTAGGCAACCTGATGGGCAACGGGCTCATCGAGCCTTGTGACCGGAGACTTGCGTGCCGCAGGAACGGGCAACTGCTGGGCGCTGTACATAACGGTGCTGTCGGCCGATTTGCTCCGCGTCGCCGCAGCGAGAAATGCCGCCGTCTCGGACGGGTCGCTTGCGGGGCGGGGAGTGGGCGTGGGCGCCGAAGTGGGTGCGGGCGTAGACGCGGGCGTCGAAACAGGCGGCTGCGTAGGAGTCGGCGTAGATGCGGGCTTAGGCGCAAGTGCGGGATTGGGGCTTGACGGGCGAGCCCCACCGCCCATGAGTTCGTCGGCGGTCCACGGGCGATCATCCATCACGTCGTCAAGGCTCAGCGAAAACAGGTCGTCTTCACCCTCATCGAACATGCGGTGCACATGTCCACCAATTGCCGGAATCAATCCGCGACCGGTGCATGATGCCTTGCTCAACGCCATTCTGTTCCACCCTTTCGAAATGCTAATGACATCGATTATATGGAACTTCCCAAGCGGCTCGGTCTTGGATTCGTGCTTTCCAGAACTCGCGCCCAAAAGGGGAGGGGCAATCCAGGCGAGTGCCTACTTGTCGCCTGTCGCCGCCTTGGCCTCATTGAGGTAGCTATAGAAGCTGTACTTGGAGATGCCAAAGAACTCGCAGGCGCGCTCGCTCGACTTGGAAATGAGGAAGGCGCCGCGACGGTCGAGGTAGCCAATGGCACGAATGCGCTCGTCTTTGGTCATGAGTGCCGCGGGCTTGTCCACAAACTGTTCGCACTCGTGCAGCAGGTCCTCGAGCAGGTCGCCGATGTTTTTGGTAATGGGCTCGGGCTCGGTGTAGCCCGTGCCGCCGGCGCCGGTAAAGGCGTCGAGCGAACGCTCAAAAGCCTTCATAAGCGTAATGTCAAAGTTGATGCCCAAAATGCCGACGGGCTTGCCCTCGTCGTTGCGGATAAAGATGGTCGAGGACTTGAGCAGCTTGCCGTCGGTGGTTTTGGTGAGGTACGGCTCGCGGTCGTGCACGTCGGTGGTGCCCTCGTGCATGGACTCAAACACAATATGGCTGGGGCCGTCACCCAGTTTGCGCCCGCTGACGTGGCCGTTTTCGATCACCACGATGGAGTGGTCCACGTCCTCGGTCTCCAGATCGTGGACGACGACTTCGCAGTTGGGGCCAAATTGGAGCGCCAGGCCGTGTGCAAGGCGCTTGTAGAACTCAATCTGTGCGGGGGTCATGGATGCCTTCCTAAAAATTAGTTTGGGGTCACTGTGCCATAAACCCCACTTGTTCGCAAATAACGAAATCGTCGCTGTGTTATGTGACCGTTCGGCGGCGAAAAGGTACCGATTACGGCAACAAACAATTTGTTAGGTTTTCCAATCAAAAAGTGTGATA
>CAKTVQ010000070.1 GCA_934630375.1 uncultured Collinsella sp. | reverse complement strand
GCCGGCGTGAGCTGGTATTCCTCGTCCGGCGCCATCGCGTCGGGCTCCTCGGGGACCATATCGACAGCGCGCGGCTTCTTGCGAGCGCCCGAGACGGCGGCATCGACCTCATCGACAACCGCCGCCTCGTCGCCCAAGGGATCTAGATTGTTGTAATCGGTGGTGGGATCTGCCATCTGCGCTACTACTCGGCCTCTTCGGCATCCTCTGCGTCGTCGGGCTCAACGGACTCGACGGGCACCGAGGTCACGTTGTCCTCGACCGAATCGACGATGTCGCGCACGTGAGCCAGGAAGGCCGTGCGCTCGGGGGCGGTCATAACGCGGACGCGAGCAAGGATGAGCTCATCGAGCACGCGCTGCGCCGCGGTCTCGCCCTGCATGCCCAGGCGCTCGGTAAGGTCGGAGATGGTGCCGCCGGCCTGCTCGAACATGTCGGATACGCTGCGGGCGATATCGGGGGTGTCGGCGTCCTTGCGCACCTGCTCGCCCTTGGCGTTGAGGTCGTCAAGGACCTTCTTGCCTCCCTCGACGGCAACGGCAGCAGCGCCAAAGCCCACGTTGATGGCGCCGTTAACAAGCTGATCGAATTTCATAACCATGGTTGGCTCCAATCATGAACAACTGCATTGGCCTTCTTGTACCCAAGATTGCGCGAAAGCGACAAAGCGTTTTACCTGATGTTATCGTTCATCGCGAAGGAATTCTTCATGGCACAGCTCGTGGTGTAGAGCACCTTACCCAGCAGAGCATCGGTCTCCACACGCACAAGCTCGGCGAAGGCCTCGTTGGCGCGTGCCAGCTCGGCGGAAACCTCGGCCTCGGGCAGGGCGGCAACGGCGGCGTCAACGTCATGGAGCTGCTTGTGGCCCATGCCGCCGACCTTCTCCTGATAATCCTCAACCGCGCGACCACACTCGTGGAAGCGAACGTCGGCCAGGGCGCCGATCAGGCGGTTGGCCCAGTAGAAGTTCTCGGACGTCACGCGGGCCTGCGTGTCGGCGTAGTACTCGGGCATGGTCTCGACGTTGGCATACAGCGGAACCAACGCGTTAAACGAGTTGGAGCCAAAGGCCATCCACTGCACGGCGCGATAGGCCGGCTGCGCATAGGGACGCAGCTGCAGCACGGCGAGCTGGCTGTTGCGGTTGATGCCGATGGGACGATAGGCGCCGCGCGTGGCCGGCGTGCCCTTGCTGCCGTAGCAGTCGTACTCCGTGCCCTGGTAATGGCTGGAGAGCACGTACTTAATGTCCTCGATGGTCACCTTGCGCTCGGGCACGCGGCTCCAGGGGATGTCATCGCTCTCGGGCGTAAAGTCAGCGTCGGAGCCATCCCACACGTCGCTGGGGTTGAGGCAGCGCTGCATGTACCAAGCGCGCGGCGTGTTGTAGACGTGGTCGCTGTCGCTGTGCGAGCCAAAGGCCTCGCGCGGGTTGAAGACCGTTGCGGGGCCGTCGCCCTCGACGCCCAGCGTCAGATCCAGATGCCACTCGGTCATCCAGGCGCGCAGGTCGGAAGAGCACATGTGGTCGGCCTGGGCGCCCTCGGCGTCGTCCAGGTCAAAGCTGTCAATACCCAGCTGGTTGGGCATGGTCACATAGGCGTCATCGGGCACGCGCTTGGCGATCCAGTGGTGGCCGCCGATGGTCTCGAGCCACCAAATCTCGTCCACGTCGCTAAAGGCGATACCGTTGTTCTCGTAGGTGCCGTAGCGCTCGAGCAGATCGCCCAGGATACGCACGCCGTCGCGGGCAGACTTGGCGTACGGCAGCACCAGGGTCACCACGTCCTCCTCGCCCAGACCGCCGGGCTGCGCCGGAACATAGCCGTCCTCGCCCTCGTTGCCCTTGGCAGGCACGTAGTCGACGAGCGGGTCGGCGCCGCGAACGCGCTCGTTGGTGGTGAGCGTCTCGGTTGCGGACATGCCCACATTGAGCTCGTTGAAACCGGCCTCGGCCCAGATGCCGTGGCCCGGAACAACATCGGGGACGCTCGTGTAGCGCATGGGGTTATCGGGCAGCTCGATCGTCAGGTGGCTCAGGACGCTCGTGTAGACGCGCGGCTGCTCGTCGGGATGCACCACGCGCATGCGCTTGGGCTCAAACACCCCGTTGGACGAGTCCTCGTTGCGGGCGACCAGCGTCGACCCGTCATAGCTCGCGTTCTTACCAACCAAAATCGTTGTACACGGCATGCGCATCCTCCTTGAGCGAAGAAATCAAACGGCAACAGTGTATCGCTTCAACGCAAAAAGGGCGAAACCGCGGCGCTGGCAGGTAGCGCGCAGAGATGTGGTGTAAGAGGCGGGGCATGCCCCGCCTCTTCCCTTTCTTGAAAGGAAGGGGACACCGC
>CAKTVQ010000069.1 GCA_934630375.1 uncultured Collinsella sp. | reverse complement strand
GCGGTGTCCCCTTCCTTTCAAGAAAGGGAAGAGGCGGGGCATGCCCCGCCTCTTACACCACATCTCTGCGCGCTACCCCGGTTGGGCCTGCTAACGGAAAATGCGCCCCATTATTGAGCGATAGAACGGGACACACTTTCCGGTGCCTGCCTCCGGCGCGCGTACACACCTCGTCGCACCATTCCGATCCCGTCTGCTCCCAGACATTCCTCCCACTTTCGCGTCACTTTACAGACCGTTCGGTCGCCTGTCCGCACACGCGGGTATACTCAAAACGATACTTATCCTATGCAATACGATGCGGGTTCGATCTGCATGATCCGAAGGGGGCAGTGATGGAGAGGATACTCGGCGTTAATCTCTCTGGCTGGTTTATTCCCGAGCCTTGGGTGACCCCGTCGCTGTACGCGGCGACCGGTGCATCCAACGCGGCCGAGCTACAGGAGGCCATGGGTACCGCCGCCTATAACGAGCGCATGCGCCGCCATTACGAGACGTTTGTGAGCGAGGACGATTTTCGTCGCATGGCGCAGATCGGTCTCAATGCCGTGCGTCTGCCGGTGCCCTGGTATGCCTTTGGCTCACAGGAGTCCGATGCCTCCTACATATCGGTTGTCGATTACATCGACCGCGCGATTGAGTGGGCTGCCAAGTACGACATCCGCGTGCTGCTCGATCTGGCAACTGTGCCCGGTGGCCAGGGCGATTCCAACGATTCACCCACCACGCCGGAGGCTGTCGCCGAGTGGCATTCGTCCACCAACGGCCGTCATGTCGCACTCGACGTGCTCGAGCGCTTGGCCGATCGCTATGGCGAGGCCGAGAGCCTGCTGGGCATTGAGCTGCTGGACACGCCGCAGATGAGCGTTCGCAAGAGCCTCTTTACCATGACGGATGGCATTCCCGCTCACTACCTGCGCAATTTCTATCGCGATGCCTACGAGCTCGTCCGTTCGTATATGCCCGAGGATAAGATCGTCGTCTTCTCGTCGTCGGGGCACCCCAGCGAGTGGAAGCATTTTATGCGCGGCGCCAAGTACAAGAACGTCTACATGGACCTTCACCTGTACCATTACCGCGACGAGTATGCGCTCGACATCACGAGCCCTCGCGGGCTGACGACGGCGATTTCGCGTAACAAGCGCGAACTTAAAGAAGCGATTTCGACTGGGTTCCCCGTGCTGGTGGGCGAATGGTCGGGCGCGGCGATCTTTGCCAACTCGTCGGTTACGCCCGAGGGCCGCAATGCCTACGAGCGCGTGTTTATCGCCAACCAGCTGGCTTCGTTTGCGCCGGCTGCCGGTTGGTTCTTCCAAACGTGGAAGACCGAGAAGCGCATTGCAGCATGGGACGCCCGCGCGGCGCTCGGTACGCTCGAGCGCGGCATGATTGAATAGGTTGATATGACGCAAAACAGCGCCCATACGGGCAAACTCTATGTGGTCGGCACGCCCATCGGCAACCTGGGCGACCTGTCCCCGCGCGTTGGTGAGGCTTTTGCCGCCGCCGATGCCATCTGCTGCGAAGACACGCGTGTGACGTCAAAGCTGCTGATGCACCTGGGCATTTCCAAGCCGCTTGTCCGTTGTGACGAGAATGTGATCGCTAGCCGCGCTGTCGGCCTGGTCGACCGTCTGCTGGCGGGGGAGACCCTCGCCTTTGCCTCGGACGCCGGCATGCCGAGCGTGTCCGATCCCGGCCAGGCGCTGGTCGAGGCGGCGCGTGAGGCCGATGTGCCCGTCGAAGTTATTCCCGGGCCCTCTGCTTGCGTCACGGCGCTTGTTTCGTCCGGCATTCCCTGCGAGCATTTTTTCTTCGAGGGCTTTTTGGGCCGAAAGCACGGCGACCGTGTGCGCCGTTTGCAGCGCCTTGCCGTGGTGCCCGGCGCACTCATCTTCTACGAGTCTCCACATCGCATCGTGGCGACGCTCGAGGCCGTGGCGGAGGTCTTTCCCCAGCGTGATGTTGCCGTCTGTCGCGAACTCACCAAGCTGCACGAGGAGGTCTTGCGCGGGCCCGCTGACCAGCTTGCCGAGGAGCTGCGTGCTCGCGGCGAGGTAAAGGGCGAGATTGCGCTGGTCATCGCGCCGCCGAGCGAGGATGAGGAGGCCGGCATCGCGCCGGTTGGCGCTGCGGTAGCGGATCCCGACGAGGCCCTGCGCGAGGATATCCGCACCGCGCTCGAGGAGGGGGAGCCCGCCTCTGCGGTGGCCAAGCGCCTGTCTCAGAAGTATTCGCGCCGCAAGCGCGATGTCTATGCCATGGTGCTCGATATGCAATAGATGGAGGATATCCAGCCCTTGCGCTAGAATCATCCCCTGTATGCAACGTTTTTCTGGAGGACAAACCCCATGGATCAAAGCAAGCCTTCGTTCTTTATCACGACGCCCATCTACTACGTCAACGCCGATCCGCACCTGGGCACGGCTTATTCCACCATCATCGCCGACGTTCAGGCTCGCTATCGCCGCTCCGCCGGCTATAACGTCAAGTTCCTGAC
>CAKTVQ010000068.1 GCA_934630375.1 uncultured Collinsella sp. | reverse complement strand
ACGAGCGCCAGCACCGTGCCAAAGATGAGCGAGAAAAAGATCGACAGCGCCGAGATCTCGATCGTCTTAACAAAGCCGCCCCAGATGTAGAGCAGGTTGGTCGCGTTGAAGATTTCCATGCGCTAGGCCTCCTCTACGTTGTCGAGTCCCAGCTCGGCCAGGCTCACGCCGCGCGGACGCTCCTTGGAGCGGCGCTCGAGCCACTGCACCAGCATGGCGAGCGGAAAGCAGATGATGAAGTACATAAGGCAGCAGACGATGTATCCCTGCAGGTAGCCATACAGGCTTACGAAGTTGTCGGAGCGATACATAAGGTCGCCGCCGGCCACGAGTGCCAGCACCGACGTGTTCTTGACCAGGTTGAGCGCCTGGTTACATAGCGGGGGCAGGATGATTTTGAACGTCTGGGGCAGCACGATGTACCAGTAGGCCTGCGCACGGGTGAAGCCCTGGCTCTGAGCAGCCTCCATCTGACCGCGCGGAACGGCTTCGATGCCGGTGCGGATGACCTCAGAGATGTAGGCCGCGTGATACAGGCCCACGCCCAAAAAGCCCAGCACGAACGGTGCGATACGCACCGGCTGGTCGGCGCCAGTGATGGCTTGCAAAAACTGCGGGCCGGCCATGTACATAAAGAGCACCTGCACGGGCAGCGGGGTGTTCTGGTAAAACTCAACGTACACGCGGCTGATGGCGCGCAGCACGCGCGAACGGGTGGTCGAGAACACGCCCAGCAGCGTGCCCAGCACCAGCGACAGCAGCAGACCGGCAACAACCACCTGCAGCGTCACACCAAAGCCCTCCCAGAAGGGCCCCATGTTTTGGAATGTCGTCGACCAGCGGTCGGCGTCAAACAATCCTTCGAGCATTTGATTCCTTCCTTGGACGAACGCTTACACAAGACCCCAGGTCTTGACCTCTTGATCGAGCCAGCCATCGGCCAAGCGATCGCAAACCACCTGATCGACCACAGCCGAAAGGTCGCAACCCTTCTTGGTCGCCACGCCGTAACCCTGCTCGCCAAACTTGACCTCGGGCTGCAGCAACTCGACGGTCTCGTTCATGTAACCGGCCAGCGTGGAGCGGTCCATGGCAAAGACGTCGATATTGCCAGCGTCGAGCGAACTCTTGATGATGGGGTATCCGCTAAAGGCCCTAAACTCGGGCTCGCAGTGAAAGCCGTTGTCCTTGATCATCTGCTCGATAAGGCCCTGCGTGGTAGCACCCTGGCTCACGCCGATAACCTTGCCGTCCAAATCCTCGATCGAGGTAAAGCCCGAGCGTTTCTTGACCATGAGTCCCACGTAGTCGGTGCGGTACGGCGTCGAGAAATCCCAGCTCTTCTTGCGCTCGTCGGTGATGGTGTAGGTCGCCGCGACCACGTCGAGCTGGCCGTTATCGATGAGCGGGCCACGCGTCTTGGGCGTTACGTCGGTAAACTCGACAAGCTCTTGGGCGCGGGCCTCCTTGTAACTCACGCCAAAGACAGCAGCGGCGATCTGGTAGCACAGGTCGACCTCCATGCCCTCAAAGCGGCCCTTGGCTGTATCGTAATAGCCGTAGCCGGGAACGTCCTTTTTGACGCCGGCGTTCAGGTGGCCGCGCGACTTGATGGCCGCGAGCTTGGAACCCTTATCGGAGCCCTCGCCGCCCGTGGAGTTGCCGCAGCCGGTGAGCGCGGTGCCCGTCAGCGCGAGCATGCCGACGCCCGCCAGCTGCAAAAAGTGACGGCGCGATACGGCCGCCCTCGTCATATCCGTCATGTCCATCACCCGCGCCTAGTGCAGAATCTTGGACAGGAACTCGCGGCAGCGCGGGTTCTCGGGGTTATCGAAGAAGTGCTCGGGCGTGCCCTCCTCCAGGATGCGACCGTCCTCCATAAAGATGACGCGGTCGGCCACCTGGCGCGCAAAGCCCATCTCGTGCGTCACGCAAATCATGGTGATGTCCTCCTGCGCGAGCTCGATCATAACGTCCAGGACCTCCTGGACCATCTCGGGGTCGAGCGCCGAGGTCGGCTCGTCAAACAGGATGATGGGCTGCTTGGTGCACAGGGCACGGGCGATGGCGATGCGCTGCTGCTGACCGCCCGAGAGGTTTTGCGGGTACTCGCCGGCCTTATGCGCCATGCCGACGCGCTTGAGTGCGGCGATGGCGATCTGGGTCGCCTCTTCCTTGCTCTTCTTTTGCAGCTTGATGGGCGCGAGCGTCAGGTTGCCCAGCACCGTCATGTTGGGATACAGGTTGAACTGCTGAAACACCATGGAACTATACTTGCGAGCCATCTCCAGGTGATTCTTTTTGGTAAGCGGTGTGCCGTCGATGACGACCTCGCCCGACGTGGGCTCCTCCAGATAATCGACGCAACGGATGAGCGTCGACTTACCCGAACCGGAAGGCCCGATCATTACGAGCTTCTCGCCGCGCTTGACGGTGAGATTGATATCTTTGAGCACATGCAGGTCGCCAAAGTACTTGTTGAGATGCTTGATCTCGATCATGTCTGCCATGAATGTCCCTTCCCTGCGTTTACACGAGTTGAACTATTGTACGGAAAGAACCGCGTTTCCGCAGCCCACACTACATTCCCGTAAAGAACCCGCAACCTTT
>CAKTVQ010000067.1 GCA_934630375.1 uncultured Collinsella sp. | reverse complement strand
CGCACGGCATGAACGCCGGTGAGCTGCTCAAACGCGCGCAGCGTGGCATCGGACATAAAGGTGCCGCCTTGGACGATCACCTGGCTACCGATCTCCTTGGGGTCGCGCAGCTTAATGACCTTGAACAGGGCGTTCTTGATGACGGAGTAGGACAGGCCGGCAGCGATGTCGCCTACCGTGGCGCCTTCCTTTTGCGCCTGTTTGACGCGCGAGTTCATAAAGACCGTGCAGCGGCTGCCCAGGTCGACGGGGGCTTTGGCATGGATGGCGGCATCGGCAAACGCGCGCACGTCCATGTTCATGGACACGGCGAAGCTCTCGATAAAGCTGCCGCAGCCCGACGAGCAGGCCTCGTTGAGCATGATGTGCTCGATCACGCCGTCCTTCACGCGCAGGCACTTCATGTCCTGGCCGCCGATGTCCAGAATGAACTCGACGCCGGGCAGGAATGCCTTGGCGCCGCGTAGGTGCGCAACGGTCTCGATCTCGCCGGAATCGGCCTTGAGCGCCTCGATGAGCAGCGCCTCGCCGTAGCCCGTGGTGGTCACGTGGCCGATGGTGCAGCCGGCGGGGATGTGGTTGTAGAAATCGGCCATGATGACCTTGGCCGTGCCCAGGATGTCACCGTTGTTGTTGCCGTACCAGGTGTGCAGCAGCTGGCCGTCCTCGCCCACGAGCGCGGCCTTCATGGTGGTGGAGCCGGCGTCGATGCCGATGAACACGCGGCCGGTGTAGCCTTCGAGCTTGCCCTTGGGGACGACCTCGGTGTCGTGGCGGTTCTTGAACTCAGCAAAGTCCTCGTCGGTGGCAAAGAGCGGATCCAGACGCTCGACCTCGGCACCCTGCGTGTCACCCAGGCTGTCAATGGCATCGATGAGCTGCGGGAATGTGCTGAGCTTGTTGGACTCGTGCGCCATGGCGGCGCCGCTCGCCACAAACAGGTGGGCGTTTTGGGGCACGATGCGGTGCTCCTCGTCCAGGTTGAGCGTGAGGTAGAAGCGGTGACGCAGCTCGGAGAGGTACTGCAGCGGGCCGCCCAGGAAGGCGACGTTGCCGCGGATGGGACGGCCGCACGCCAGGCCCGAGATGGTCTGGGTCACGACGGCCTGGAAAATAGACGCAGCGACGTCCTCGGGGCGGGCGCCCTCGTTGAGCAGCGGCTGCACGTCGGTCTTGGCAAAGACGCCGCAACGGCTGGCGATGGGATAGATGGTGGTGGCGTTGGCCGCGAGCTCGTTGAGGCCGCTCGCGTCGGTGTGCAGCAGAGTGGCCATCTGATCGATGAACGCGCCCGTGCCGCCGGCGCAGGTGCCGTTCATGCGCTGCTCGATGCCGTTGTCAAAGTAGATGATCTTGGCGTCCTCACCGCCCAGCTCGATGGCGACATCGGTGGCCGGGATAAGGGTCTCGACGGCGCGTTTGCTGGCGATGACCTCCTGGACAAACTCCAAGTCGAGCCACTGGGACAGCAGCAGACCGCCCGAGCCGGTGATAGCGCAGGTCATCTGGGCCGTCGGCAGCACGGTCGCGGCGCCCTCGAACAGGTCGCGGGCGCAAGCGCGGACGTCGGTGTGATGGCGCTGGTACTTGGCGTAGACAATCTGGTTGTCATCGTTGAGCACGGCGAGCTTGACGGTGGTGGAGCCCACGTCGATGCCCAGGTGCAGGTTGCCACGGGCGGCCTCGGGATTTAAGATTGCGCCTTCGGGGGTCTGGGCGGTGGTGGCGGCTACGGGCTCGGCAACGCCGGACGTGGCTGCATCGGCGGCGAGCGTCTCCCCTGCCGTATTCTTGGCTTCGGCAACTGCCTCGGCAACTTTCTCGGCAGCCGCGGTCGCGGCCTTCTGCGCGGCGTCCACCACGGCGGGCGCGGCCTCGCGTGCGGCAGCGACCATGCGGTCCTTGATGCCTTCGACGAGTTTGCTCATCTGTCTCTCCTCTTAGTAGTTGGACTCGACGGTTGCGGCGGTGTCGACCGCGTCATCGAGCTGCAAATTCAATAGCTTCATGCCGTATTCCGGCACGTTGATATCGATGGGTTGGCCATACAGGTCGCCGGGGCGCACAAAGGCGATAACCGTCATGATGCGCGCCATGGTCTCGGGTGATTCGGCAAGGCCGCGCTCAAACCAGCGTTGGAGCAGGCCGACTTCGGCACTCACGACGTAGGTGACGTAGTAGTCAAAGAACGTGCCCAGCGCCAGGCCCAAAATGCCCGTCTGCGCACGCGGCGCCACGGCCTCACGTGCGGTGTCGATAATCCTTTTAATGAAGGCCTGGTCGCCGCCCGGACCCAGCAGCGCACCGATTAAGTCGCGGTTGACCGCAAGATAACGCAGTAGCTCAACCGAACCGGGCGCCGGCTCGAGCTCATCGATGTTGTGATAGAGATCAGGCAGCTGAGCTGCGGTGATGAGCTCAATGCGCTCACGGATCTCGGCCAGCAAGCCGTCCTCGATTTGATTGATAAAGTCGGGGATATCGCGGTAGTGCGAATAGAACGTGCGGCGCGTAAGACCGGCGCGCTCGGTGAGCGACACGACATTAATGCGCGAAAGGTCGCCGCTTTCGGCAAGCTCGCTGGCAAGTGCCTGGCGAAGGGCACGCTGCGAGCGAAGGGACCGGCGATCGCATTTCTCGAGCTGGGACAAGCGTCCTCCTTGTTACTCAGTC
>CAKTVQ010000066.1 GCA_934630375.1 uncultured Collinsella sp. | reverse complement strand
CCCCTGTCGATCTAGGCGACGGCAACGACATGCCAGAAGATCTCCTAGACGAGTAAGAGGCCCTAGCTGGTAGAAAATATCAGACCCCATATATCGGCGGTCGGCGCACCGCGCGCCGACCGCTTTTTTGAAAACCTTTGAACCCTACGTCGGCCCCGACTGCCCGGCGGCACGCGAAGTCGATCGCGAGTTCCGCACGAGCCGGAGAGCACTTAATGTGCTCTCCGTGCGAGCAGGACTGCCCGAGCAGGCGACTTCGCGTGCCGCCGGGCAGCCGGGGCCGACACCTCCCCAAAGATTTTCAAAAAAGTTGTTGACGCGCGCGTAACGACTCGTCTAATATATCCCTTGCGCGATGGACCTGTAGCTCAGTTGGTTAGAGCGTCCGGCTGATAACCGGGAGGTCACAAGTTCGAATCTTGTCAGGTCCACCACTTTCTTTCGCAATAAACACCCCAGCGAGAGCCGAGTCGCCGCTGGGGTGTTTATTACTGTCTCCGTGGGGGTTTAGCTCAGCTGGGAGAGCGCGGGCTTTGCAAGCCTGAGGTCAGGGGTTCGATCCCCCTAACCTCCACCATGATGGACCTGTAGCTCAGTTGGTTAGAGCGTCCGGCTGATAACCGGGAGGTCACAAGTTCGAATCTTGTCAGGTCCACCATCAAAACTGTGAAGAGCCCTGGGGCGTTGCCTCGGGGCTTTTTTCTTACCTACTGAAAGTAGTCAAAAAAGCCCCGTCCCAAATTAACTACTTTGATTTTGTGTGCTGGGCGAAAGATTGGGTAGTATAGCTATTCAATGCGGCGGGCTGCCGCGTGTTAACCGCTACGTACCGGAGGTGTTCCATGGTTCGTGTCGACATAGAGACCATCGTCATGGCCGCCGGTCCCGTGCCATCGCTTATCGTGCTTCGTGAGCGCAGCAGCAAATCGGACTCGCCCGCGCCGCTGCGTTCCCTTTCCATTCAGACTGGTTCGTTTGAAGCTGCTGCCATCAGCCGCGGCATCGATAGCGGCCGCGCCGAGCGCCCGATTACCCATGACCTGCTGCTCGATACCGTTGACGCCCTGGGCGCCAAGCTCGAGCGCATCGAGATCGTTCGCGCCGAGCCGCCGGTGTTCTACGCGACGATCGTCGTACTGGCCGATGGCGAGGAGCGCAAGATCGACGCCCGCCCCAGTGACGCCATTGCCCTTGCCGTGCGCAGCAATGCTCCCATGTTTGTGGAGGACGACATCATGAATCGCCTGGGCACTGTTTCCACCCACGCCGAGGATGTCGACGACGAGCAGGAGTTCGAGAAGTTCGACGAGTTCGTCCATACGCTCTCCCCCGATGACTTCTAAATGCGGGGCGGTAGGGTTGCGGAGTGTTCGCTGATGGCCAGCGGTATGTCGGCTGAGGCAGCGGCCATTGCGCGCGAGGCCCAGATGCGCTCGGAGGCATCCGAGGCGGCACGCATTGCCTATGTGACGCAGGCCCGCACGCTTCGCGAGCGCCGCGGCTCGTTTATCAAGATGGTTGTCGTCTCCGCCCTTGTCGCGGCAATCTGCTCGCGCCTTCGTGGTACAGTTGGTGCGCTTGGGTTTTCGATTTCAACAGGCTTGGTAATCTGGGGTGTGGTCGATGCAGTAATGCTGACCAACCAGATCAAGGTACTCGACAAGCGCGCGATGGATATGATGCGCGCCCGCGACGCTGCCGCCAAGATCGCTGCCGAGGCACAAGAACTGTAACGACGCCAGACTCGATGGGAAGGTCTAAAGATGGCACAGGATATGCAGGACGCCGGTAACGTCTCCGCCGAGCTCGACGCCATGGTGTGTGACCTGATTGGTGCGTTCTTGGACGACCTTGCCGCCGGCGAGAATCCGGGCGTAGTTGTGGCGATCGAGGACGCTGCTTCCAACCGATATCTGGCGGCGCTCGACGAGGACGGCGAAGAGGCATGCCTCGAGGCGGCCACCAACTTTATCTCCGAGCACAAGATGGGTCTTAAGGACGAGGGCCTGGGCCGCATCGCCCGCTATGCCATCGGCTACACCGGTTGTGTCGAAATTGACGGCGGCTATCACGACGCCCTGCTCGTGAGCTTCTTCGAAACCACGCTCGAGAGCGGTTTTTCGGCATATGTGCTGTATGAGGGCATGGGCGCCGGCGATGGTTTTATGTGGAGCGACCCTGAACCTGCAGGTGAGGAAACCCCTCTCATCTAAAATCGCTAAAATAAACGAGTTTTCGGTAAAAGGCTCAATATTCCCGCTGAGCGTTGTGTCGCTGGGCGGGTCGCATACGCGTGCCGTTTGTATATGGATAGAAGATAGGGGAACTACATGCGCGTAGACAATCTGAGGAACATCGCCATCATCGCCCACGTCGACCACGGCAAGACGACGATGGTCGACAAGCTCCTGCGTGCCACGGACGCCTTCCGTGCCAACCAGCAGGTCGAGGACCGCGTCCTGGATTCCAACGACCAGGAGCGCGAGCGCGGCATTACGATTCTCGCCAAGAACATCTCTATCGAGTACAAGGATGTCAAGATCAACGTCATCGACACCCCGGGCCACGCCGACTTTGGCGGCGAGGTCGAGCGCGTGCTGCGTATGGCCGACGGCGCCCTGCTGCTGGTCGACGCTTTTGAGGGCCCCATGCCCCAGACCCGCTTCGTGCTGCGTCACGCTATCGACACCGGCCTTAAGATCATGATCGTCATCAACAAGATCGATCGTCCGGGCGCCAACCCCGAGAAGGCCTACAACGACTGCCTGGACCT
>CAKTVQ010000065.1 GCA_934630375.1 uncultured Collinsella sp. | reverse complement strand
TTGTCCGAAATGTAGTTGATATAGCTGGCATCGCCGCGCGGATCGACATCGGCGCATTTAAAGCCCTCAGTCACCTGCACGCCGTTCGCCAAAAGCCCGCGCAGACAGCCATCGATCTGCGTGCACATGGGCGTATCGCCCGCGTAGCCAATCACGTCTCCGGCGCTCACGATGTCGCCGATTGCGCGGTCGGACCGAAACACGCCGGCGGCGGGGCTGTGGATAACACGTTCCTTGCCATAGCCGGCGATAATGCCCGGCACGCCCGTGTTGGGCTGGGGCGAACCTTGGGTAATGACACGGCCGAGAAAATGCCCGCGCATGGTCTCGACCACGGCGTCGCAGTCAACCGGCGCGGTAAAGCCCGGCCCCACAGCGATGACGGCAGGCGCCATGTCGCGCGTGGTGCCCAAGTTGCGCTTAGCCAAAATCGCGTCGACCACAGCCGCGGGTTTCAGCTCGCCGAGCATCTTGGCCTGGGGGTCCACCACAACGGCGACGTCTCCAGCCTCGGTAATCGCAAGCGCCTCAGCCGGCGTCTGTGCCAAGCGAGCGCGAATGCCTTCGACCTCGACCTCGCCCAGGCGAATGGCCTCGCAAAAACAGATTGTGCGGCGGATGCACGTGGGAACCGCGATATCGGCCATAACGACCGACACGCCGGAGCGCACCAAGCGAGCGGCGACGCCCGTGGCGATATCGCCGGCGCCGCGAACATAAACGAGCATTCCCGAGGCACCTCCCTGTGTTACGGTTTGAGCAGAGCAAAAGCGGTTCGGCCGCTACTCTGATGATTATTTATTATCACAGTATTATACGGCGGTGGACAGATGGAAACGGTTAGCGGCAACCTTGCCTCGGCGCTCGGGATTGCACCGGGGATTACCGCGATTATCGGCAGCGGCGGCAAGTCGACGTTGCTGAGGACGCTGGGCCTTGAGCTCATGCGCGCCGGCGGCCGCGTGCTCCTCTGCACCACCACGCACATGTTTCCCGTCGCCGGCGTTCCGTGGGACGGGTCGAGCCGACGCCTGGACGCTGCGCCCTGGAGGCCGGGGGCTTCGCATGTTCCCGGCTGCACCTGCGAAGCCTGCACGGGCCTGAACCGCGGAAGCATCTGCCAAGCAGGCGTCTTGGACCCGGAGACAGGCAAGCTCTCCTCCCCCGCCGAGCCGCTCGACGAGCTAGCGAAGCGCTTTGACTACGTCCTCGCCGAGGCTGATGGCAGCAAGCGGCTTCCGTTCAAGGCTCACGCCGCCTGGGAGCCGGTGATTCCGGCCGGCACAGCTAACGTTATCTGGGTCGTCGGCGCCTCGGGGCTCGGCAAGCCCATCAACGAAGCCGTCCACCGCCCCGAGCTCTTTTGCGAGCGTTGCGGCTGCGAGCTCACCGACATCGCCACGCCCGAGCGCGTCGCCCAGGTGCTCAATGTCGAGATGCAGGCGCTGGAGCTCGGCACCGCACGCATCATGCTCAACCAAGTCGACACGCTCAGCGACCCCACGATGGCAGGCCGCTTCGAGGCGGCCCTCGGCCGCCCCATCGTCGCCACCAGCCTCAAATAGCCGGCGCTGCCCCAGCAGGCCTATAAGTTGCGGTGGAATAGTTCCTGAAACGGCCTATTTGGCGGCTAAACAGGAACTATTTCACCGCAACTGCGAAGGGAATCCGGCGCCTTTGCTGTTAGCGGGGCACGTAGCGACCGGGCTGGGCTCCGGTGGGCTCGCCGTCGACGGCGGCCAGCACGCCGTTCACAAACACGGCCTTGGCACGACCATGCGCCTCAAAGCCCTCGAGCGGTGTGTAGTCCACAGCCTGATGCTGCGTCGCGGCACTGATCGTCCAACGCGCCTTGGGATCCCACACGCACACGTCGGCATCGGCGCCCTCGGCAAGACAACCCTTGCGCGGATACATGCCAAAGACGCGCGCCGGGTTCTCGCTCATCAAGCGGCACAGATCCTCGGGGCCCAGCTGTCCCTCAAAGCTCGTAGCGATCGCGACGGGGCGATGCTCCACACCGGGCCCGCCGTTGGGAATCGCGCGGAAGTCGTCGCGCCCGCGGTCCTTTTGCCCGCGCAGGTTAAAACTGCAGTGGTCGGTCGCAATCGTATCGATCTCGCCGGACACAAGCGCCTCGCGCAGAGCCGCACGGTCACCCGCATGGCGCAGCGGCGGACTCATCACATACTTGGCACCCGCAAAGCCGTCCTCTCCCTGCTCCAGATAGCAGGTGTCGTCGAGCATCAGATACTGAGGGCAGGTCTCGACATAGATGTTCTTCTGCCCGCGCGCCTTGGCGGCACGGATGGACTCGAGCCCCAGCTTGGTCGAAAGGTGCACCACGTTGACCGGAGCATCTCCGGCCAAGTGCGCCAGATACAGCAGACGGCTCACTGCCTCGGCCTCGCACACATCCGGACGGCTGAGCGCATGGCCCTCGGGCCCGTGGATACCCTGCTCAAACACGCGCTTCTGCAGCTCATTCACCAGCGTACCGTTCTCGCAATGCACGCACAGGATGCCGCCAATACGCTTGAGCTCCTCCAGCACCTCGAGCGTCTCGGCATCGTCCAGGCGCAGGTGGTCATAGGCAAAGTAGGTCTTAAACGACGACACGCCCGCCTCGCGCATGGCCGAAAGATCGGCGCGGTTGCGCTCGTTCCACTCGGCAAGCGCCATATGAAAAGCGTAGTTGGCCGTGCAGGTCCCGTCGGCGCGGCGATGCCACTCGGCCAAGGCATCGGGCATGGTCACGCCGCGATCGGCCGTCGCGTAGTCCACAATGGTCGTCGTGCCGCCGCAGGCAGCCGCACGCGTACCGGTCTCAAAGCTATCGGCCGTCCAATCCATGCCGGTCCAGCACTGCATGTGCGTGTGGCCATCGATAAAGCCGGGAAACACCCAGCAGCCCGCGGCATCCTCGACGGTATCGCCCTCGGCCGGCTCAATCGCCGCGGCGATCCGCACGATCTTATCGCCATCCATGGCAAGATCCGCGCAGCGAAGCCCCTGTGGCGTCACGAGCGCGCCGTTTTTGATGATGATCAT
>CAKTVQ010000064.1 GCA_934630375.1 uncultured Collinsella sp. | reverse complement strand
CGAATGCCGTGCGGGTCACGGAAGGCGTAGAGCGCCTGCTCGTTGATGAGCGTCATGGCGTAGCCGCCGCGCACGAGTTCCATGGTCTTGCGAATGCCCTCGCGCAGATGGCCCGTGCGCTGGGTAAAGTAGCCGATGAGCTTGGTCGCGACCTCGGAATCCGAGTTGGAGAGGAACGGCACGCCGAGCTCGATCAGCTGGCGGCGCAGCTCGTCGGTGTTGACGAGGGTGCCGTTGTGTGCAAGCGCGATGATGACGCTATTGATGGTAGAGAGGTGCGGCTGCGAGGCTTCCCAGCTCTTGGCACCGGCGGTACCGTAGCGCACATGACCCACGGCCAGCTGGCCGGAAAGCGTCGACAAGTCGGCATTGGAGAACACGCGGTCGAGCAGGCCCAGATCTTTACGGACCATAACCGTGCCGCCGTCACCCACGGCGATTCCCGCCGATTCCTGGCCGCGGTGCTGCAGCGCACGCAGGCCAAAGTACGTCAGTCGAGCCACGTCGCGATCGGGCGCCCAGACACCAAAAATGCCGCATTCCTCATGCAGCTGGTCGGAGTCCGGATCATACGTCGACATGGTGTTCACCTGTCCCGCGGCACGCTCGGCCGCGCGGATGGTTTCTTGAGACATGGCATCCCCTCAGAGCCTCGTATTTTGGCGTTACCCGCCTTATTATACGCACGGCATGACGCGCTCCCCAGTGCATGAGCAGCGCTTTTTAAAAGCCCACCGAGCTAATAATCCGTTTTGTGACCAAACATTTTATCGGTCTGTCCAGTGCAAGCGCCCGCCCCCCAGATGGCCGCCGCGTCCACCGTTGGGGATTACAAAGTTGCAATTGGGACGTTCGTCCTGTCTTTTGGCAGGTCGGCGGCGTATCCTTATAACCTACAACAAAGCGAGAAAGGTTCTGTATGGATCGAAACGAACTCGACCCCAGCGTCCCCAGCGCCACGGAGGTCAAGAAGATCCCCCTCATCATTAAGGTGTACGCCGTCCTGTGCATCCTTTCCGGCGTGGGCACGCTCCCGTCGGTCGCTGCCTTTATGTGGCAGGTCATCACGGCACTTGTTAACGGCAACGCCACCGAAAAGCTCGGCGACAACACGCTCGTCGCAGTCGGCCTTATCGTCGCCGGCATCATGCTCTCTGCGGCAAGTGCCGTCATCCTAATCATCTTTGGCCTGGACCTTATCAAGAACCAGCGCCGCAACGCCGCCCGCCTGTCCTACATCCTTATTGCATTCACCGTCGTCGAGCTTTTGGTCGACGTGATGCTCCAGGGCATCGGGCCCTTCCTGCTGCGTCCCGCGATCCAGCTCGGCATCCTCGTTGCACTTTCGGCAACCGTCGACCCCACGCTTCGTCAGGAGCGCGAACTGCAGCGCCGCCTGCAGGAGATGCTCGACCGCGACGCCGCCGCCGAGGGCATGCTCGGGCGCGATGAAACCGGCGAAGGCTACATCAAGCTCAACTACTTCAACCTGTTCTGGGTATTCTTTGTCTGCTGCGTGCTCGGCCTGATCGCCGAGGACATCTGGCACATGACGGTCGACGACCCGGGCGTCTACCAGAACCGCGCCGGCATGCTGTTTGGCCCCTTCAGCCCCATCTACGGATTTGGCGCCGTGCTCATGACCATGGTGCTTAATCGCTTCTACAAAAAGAACCCCATCATCATTTTCCTGGTGAGCGCCCTGCTCGGCGCCAGTTTTGAGGTGTTCGTGGGCTGGTTTATGCAGACCGCGTTTGGCGTGGTCTCGTGGAGCTACTCGCACATAACGCTGTTCGGTTTACCCGATCCGCTCGTGGTCCTCACGGGCGGACGCACCTGCACGGGCTTCGCCTGCCTGTGGGGCCTGGGCGGCCTCATCTGGATCAAGCTGCTGCTGCCGAGGCTGCTCAAGCTTATCAACAAGATCCCCTGGAAGAGCCGCTACTCGGCCACCGTCATCTTTACCGTTATCATGCTGATCGACGGCGTCATGACGCTGCAGTCGCTCGACTACTGGTACCAGCGCGTTAACGGCACGGAGCCGGACATTCCCGTCGCACAGTTCTACGGAGAGCACTTCGATAACGAATACATGGAAAACCGCTTCCAGAGCATGACCATGAGTCCCAAGGATGCGACGCGCGTGTAGCGCTCACCGCGCCCAAAACGCAAAATGCCCGCCGGTATCACACGTACCGGCGGGCATTTTTATAAACGATCCTTCTATCGACGCAAGCCTCTATGCCTCGCGCTCGACCTCACTCACGCATTCGTTCTTGATGGTGCCAACGAGCGTCTGCAGCGCATCGACCACGTGCGGGCGAATGTCCCCGCCGATGAGCACGAGCATGATGTCGTCACCTACGGCAAGCTCGCCGCTTGCCAGCCACACGCGCACATAGCCGATACCCGGCATCGCGCGCGTGGCCTCGATAGCAGACCGTACCTTTTCGGCATCGTAGTCAAAGACCATGCCGCCCACCCTGTGGCCTGGTGCCACGCCATCGGTCTCGACTCCGCGCACCTCGGCCTTGGGCGTCGCGCGCACCACACCGTTATGCGTCAGATACATCCCACGGCCTGCCGCCGAAGCATCGGCCTTGGCCTCGCGCAGCCAAGCATCAATCGAAGGCATCAATTTGCCACTCTCAAGCATCGTTTCTCCCTTACCGTCGTCGAGTAGCCAATTTGGGACGGGGCCTTTTTAGCTACTCTCGAACAACTTATTCCTCGACCGGCGTGAGCACCATGACGGCGCGCGTGTTGCTCAGCGACAGCGAACGGCAGGTCACGAGCGTTACAACCTTAGTTGCCGAAGCGGCACGATCGGTAGCATCACTCGCCACGGCAGAAGCGCCGTCGAGCATCTCGGACAGGTAGTTCTTGAGTCCGTCATCGCCCTCAAAATTGGGCGTGCGCGCCTTGGCATACGTGTCCTCGACAACTTTGGTCGCCAGTGGTCGCAGCTTATACGTAGCATCCCGTGTGATGTAATACACAAACTCGATACTATCGAACGTCGCCTGATCAGTGGTGTCCGAAATCACGTTGAACATCGACCCATCGTTCATATGGTGGCCGTAGATCGTGGTCTGCTGGTCGACCATTCCCGGCGCGGTGTCATCGCTATCCAGGAAAATGGC
>CAKTVQ010000063.1 GCA_934630375.1 uncultured Collinsella sp. | reverse complement strand
ATTCAGGTCCCGTTTGACGAGGGTCACGTGACCTACGTGTGGTTCGATGCGCTGCTCAACTATATGACGGCCGTCGGCTACGGTGTCGACACCGACGAGGCGCGTGCCGAGCTGGCCTATCGCTGGCCCGCGCAGTTCCACATCGTGGGTAAGGACATCATCCGCTTCCACTGCGTCATTTGGCCCGCCATGCTCATGGCCATCGGCGAGGCCCTGCCCGAGCACGTCTTTGCCCACGGCTTCCTGACCGTGCGCAATGCCGAGACCGGCAAGGCCGAGAAGATGTCCAAGAGCCGCGGCAACGCCATCGCTCCGCAGGATGTTATCGACATGCTGGGCGTCGAGGGCTACCGCTATTACTTTATGACCGACGTGGTCCCCGGCACCGACGGCGCCATCAGCTTCGAGCGCATGGAGCAGGTCTACAACGCCGATCTGGCCAACAGCTGGGGCAACCTCATCTCGCGCTCGCTCAACATGAGCGCAAAGTACTTTGACGGCTGCGCCCCGGCTAAACCGGCGTCTGCCGACGCGTTCGATAACCCGCTGGCAAAGATTGCCGACGGTTTGGTCGAGCGCTACATGGCCAAGATGGACGTGCTCGATTACGGTGGAGCCAAGGATGAGGTCATGGAGCTCATCCATGCCGCCAACCACTACATCGAGGACTCCGAGCCCTGGGCGCTTGCCAAGGACGAGGCCAAGGCTGACGAGCTGGCATTTGTGATCTACAACCTGCTCGAGGCCATCCGCATCGCCGCCCACCTGCTGATGCCGCTCATGCCCCAGACTTCTGCCGAGGCTCTGCGTCGCCTGTCTTGCGAGGACGAGGCCGCGAGCGACGACCTCAAGGGCATCTGCGCCTGGGGCCTGCTTGCCGGCGGTCAGCCCGTCGAGAAGGGTGACCCGCTGTTCCCGCGCCTGGGCTAAGACGTCGCGCGAGTGCCATATCGGCAATTTGCTGTGTAACGGTAAGGGCATGGCCGCAACGGTCCATGCCCTTTTACTTTACGATGCAGCCACCATGTTAAGGAGGCAACCATGACAACTTCGCCTTTGGCAAACCCCACGGCAACTAGGGAGCTGCTAGAGGAGTTTGGCCTTGCGACCAAGCATCGCCTGGGCCAAAACTTCCTGATCGACAACCATGTGATCGAACGTATCTGTGAGCTCGCTGAGCTTGCGGGCGATGAGCGCGTGCTCGAGGTCGGCCCGGGTTGCGGCACGCTGACGTTGGCCCTGCTGCAGGAGGCGGCGTGCGTTACGTCGATTGAGGCCGATCCTGAGCTCGAACCGGTGCTCGACGCCCACGCCGCCGACTATGCCAACTTCCGCTTTATCATGGGCGATGCGCTCAAGGTGACGCCGGAGCAGATTGAGCAGGCCGCCGGTGGTGAACCCACGGTGTTTGTCGCGAATCTGCCCTATAACGTGGCGGCGACGATCATCCTTCAATTCTTCCAGACGATGCCCGCGCTTAAGCGCGCCGTCGTCATGGTGCAAAAGGAAGTTGCAGATCGTATTGCCGCAACGCCGGGCAACAAGACCTATGGCGGCTACACGGCAAAGCTCGGCCTGTATGCGCAGGTGACGGGGCGCTTTGAGGTGCCGCCGCGCTGCTTTATGCCGGCGCCGCATGTGGATTCTGCCGTAGTACGCATCGATCGCGTTGACGGCGTGGTACCCGAGGGCCTCGACCGCGAGTTTGTGGCTCGTGTGATTGACGCTGCATTTGCTCAGCGTCGCAAGACCATCCGCAATTCCATGAGCGCCAACGGCTTTGCCAAGGACGTGCTCGATGCCGCCTTTGAGGCTTGCGGTATCGCACCCACTACGCGCGCCGAGACGCTCGACGTCGCCGCCTTTGTGTGCCTGGCTCGGGAGCTTTCCCATGACGCTTAATGCCGAACGCGTGACGTTTACCAAGAAAAAGAAGACGGTTGCTTGTCCCGTGCCCTTGGCACCGCTTGCCGACACGCATGCACATCTGCTTTCGTTCTGGGGCAAGGATGTGCCTGAGACGCTCCTGCGCGCCAAAGCCGCAGGCGTCGACCTGTTGGTGACGATGATCGACCCCATCGCCGATAAGCGCAGCGTGATGGACTATAGCGACTGGCTCGTGCGCGAAATTCTGCCGATGCAGGATATCCCGCAGATCAAGTATCTTGCCGGCGTGCATCCGTATGGCGCGCCGGACTATACCGACGACATTCACGCGCAGGTTGTTGCTGCGCTTGATGACCCTTTGTGCGCCGGTATCGGCGAGATTGGTCTGGACTACCACATGGATTACGACGACGACATCGCGCCGGCGCCCCACAGCGTGCAGATTGACTGCATGGCGCGCCAGCTCGAAGTTGCCGTGCGCCGCAATGTGCCGGTGGAGCTGCATCTGCGTCACGAGGACATGGACCAGGAGCGTACCTCGCACGTGGACGCCTACAACGTGCTTCGTGAGGTGGGCGTGCCCCAGGCCGGTTGTGTGCTGCACTGTTTTGGCGAGGACCGCGCCACGATGGAGCGCATTGTGGAGCTGGGCTGCTATATCGCCTATGGTGGTGCGGCCACCTTTAAGCGCAACGACGACGTGCGCGAGGCATTTGCGGCAACCCCGCTCGACCGCATTTTGTTCGAGACGGATTGCCCGTATATGGCTCCGGAGCCCATCCGCGGTCTTGAATGCGAGCCCGCAATGATCTCCATTACGGCAAACGCGCTGGTTAACGACCGTGTCGATCGCACTGGTGAGGACGCCGAAACAATCGCGCAAGCCGCTTGGGAAAATGCCTGCAAACTTTTTCAAAAATAGTTCTTGCGTTCGCGATGGCGCTCCGTTATTCTAATTCCTGCACGCGGGCGTGGCGGAATTGGCAGACGCGTACGGTTCAGGTCCGTATGGGGGCAACCCCATGAAGGTTCAAGTCCTTTCGCCCGCACCATTGATTGAAAGAGCTCCCAGCAATGGGAGCTTTTTTGTTATGGGCCCATTGCAGGGACTTGAACCTGTGAAGGAGCGAGCGTCAAGAAAACGCGGAGCGTTTTTAGCGAGCTGGCGAGTCCGCCGGCAGGCGGGCGAAGCCGGTGCGGATCCGCGAAGCGGATACGCGGACGTCCTTTCGCCCGCACCATTAAATGAAAGAGCTCCCAGCAATGGGAGCT
>CAKTVQ010000062.1 GCA_934630375.1 uncultured Collinsella sp. | reverse complement strand
ATTCCTATCGAGTGCATCGTCCGCGGCTATCTGACCGGTTCGGGCAAGAAGACCTACGACGAGAACGGCACCGTCTGCGGCATTCAACTGCCCGAGGGTTTGACCGAGGCCTCCAAGCTTCCCGAACCGCTGTTCACGCCGTCCACGAAGGCCGAGATCGGTGACCACGACGAGAACATCTCGTTCGAGCGTTGCTGCGAGATCGTGGGCGAGGACATTGCCACGCAGATTCGCGACCTTTCCCTCAAGATCTACAAGGCTGCTGCCGAGTATGCAGCGACCCGTGGCATCATCATTGCCGACACCAAGTTCGAGTTTGGTGTCATCGATGGCAAGGTCACGCTGATCGACGAGTGCCTCACGCCTGACTCCAGCCGTTTCTGGCCTGCCGCCAGCTACGAGGAGGGCAAGATTCAGCCCAGCTACGACAAGCAATTCGTCCGCAATTGGCTCAAAGCCAACTGGGATATGACGGGGGAGACCCCGCACCTGCCCGCCGAGGTCATCGATGGCACGTCCGAGCGCTATCGCGAGGCCTTCCAGATCATCACGGGCTCCCAGTTCACAAGCATGAAGGAGAATGCATAAGTGAGTACCCGTAGCGCCACGAACAAGCGCACGCAATCCCACGAGGTTACCGGGGTTGCGCGCAAGTCCGCCGCATCCGCCAAGCCCGCCCGTCAGGCAGCGAGCTCTGTCCGCGTCGTGCCGGCTTCGTCTAAGGCACGCCGCAAAGAGCTCGAGAAGGGCGAGAACCTCGAGGGCCTTTCTAAAGAGGAGAAGCGCGCCCGCAAGGCTAAGCAGCGCGCCAAGGAGGATCGCATCTACACGGTGTCGAATATCCTTCTCAAGCAGGATGAGGACTACACTAAGCGCCGCCGCATCTGGTGGGCCGTGCTCACTATCGGCATGGTGCTCGTCGTGGCCATTTGGGCTTCGCTGTACTTCGCTCCCGCTGGCATGGTGTCCAGCCCCGTCCAGATGGTCGGCATCGTTTTGTCCTATGTCATCATCTTGGGCGACTTCATCTACGACTTCGTGCGCATCCGTCCCCTGCGTAATATGTATCGCTCGCAGGCCGAGGGCATGTCCGATAACAAGCTCAACGCTCTTATCGAGCGCTCGGCTGCCGAGGAGGACAAGAAGGACTCCAAGAAGAAGTAGCGTTTGCATGCATACTTATCGCTAAGATATAAGGCGCGTCGTTTTTGCGGCGCGCCTTTTTACTGTTCTATAGATAGATGGAGTGGCACATGATTCGAGCTGCCCTGACGGTCGAAGAGGCTCTGGAGGGCATGAAGGCCCTAGAGCCCAAGATTAAAAACTATGCGCGCCTGGTTGTCCGCAAGGGCGTAAACGTCAAGCCCGGCCAGGAGGTTGTCGTTCAGTCTCCGGTCGAGTGCGCGCCGTTTGCGCGCGTGGTGGTCGCGGAGGCTTATGCCGCCGGCGCTGGCCACGTGACGGTCATTTGGGCCGATGATGCCGTGACGAGGCTCACGTACGAGCATGTCGATAAAACCTATTTTGAGCAGACGCCCGAGTGGAAGCGCCTGCAGCTTGATTCCTTGGCCCAGGACGGTGCCTGCTTTATCTTTATCGAGGGCGCCGACCCCGCCGCTCTGAAGGGTATCGATCCTGCCAAGCCCGCCGCGGCTTCCAAGGCAAGGAATACGCAGTGCAAGGTCTTTCGCCGTGGACTGGATTACAACATCAACCCGTGGTGTATCGCCGGCGCTCCGGTCGCTGCCTGGGCTCGCGAGGTGTTCCCGGGCGATGCGGACGAGGTCGCAATCTATAAGCTGTGGAATGCGATTTTGCACACCGCCCGCGCCGATGGCCAGGACCCGGAGAGCGACTGGGAGCTTCATGACGCGGCGTTCGAAAAGAATTTGCGCTTCCTGAACGACAATCGTTTTGACTGCCTGCATTACACCGCTTCGAACGGAACCGATCTGACGATTGGCATGACGAAAGGTCACGAGTGGGCCGGCGGCAAGGGCAAGACGCCCGATGGGCACCCCTTCTTCCCCAACATTCCCACCGAGGAAGTCTTCACCTCGCCTGATCGTATGCGTGCCGACGGTATCGTGTATTCGGCTATGCCGCTCATTCACCACGGTAACAAGGTTGACGATTTTTGGATTAAGTTCGAGGCGGGCCGCGTAGTGGACTACGATGCCCGCGTGGGCAAGGCGACGCTTGCGAGCATCATTGACACCGATGAAGGTGCCGCTCATCTGGGTGAGGTCGCGCTTATCTCCAAGAACACGCCGATCCGTGAAAGTGGCGTTCTATTCTATGACACGCTCTATGATGAGAACGCCAGCTGCCATCTCGCGCTGGGTGTCGGTTTCCCCGAATGCATCGAGGGTGGGTATGACATGTCCAAGGAGGAGCTCCTGGAGCATGGCGTTAACGTCTCGAGCACGCACGTCGATTTTATGATCGGCACGGACGACATCGATATTACGGGCGTTACGCCTGATGGACGTGAAGTTGTGATTTTCCAGAACGGCCAATGGAGTTGGGAATAGTCCCAGACCGTGGTACAATGCCACCCGCGGGCCGTTAGCTCAGCTGGCAGAGCAGGGGACTTTTAATCCCAAGGTCCAGGGTTCGAACCCCTGACGGCCCACCCAAAGATTGTTGAGACGGTTAACTTCGGTTGGCCGTCTTTTTTGTCGCCCTTTCATGGGTTCGAACCCGTCGGGGCGCGGAGCTGAGTAAACGCGTGAGCGTTTGCCAGCGCAGCGCGCAAGGCGCGAAAGCGCCGCAGCGGCCGCCTGCGGAGCAGGCTGGACCACTGACGGCCCACCATAGAATAGAAAAGCGACTGGCGGATGCCGGCCGCTTTTTTGTTGCCGCGCCACGGGTTCGAACCCGAACTTCTCTATATATAAGAACGCTTGGCGAACAAAACCTGCCTTTTACCGACGGGAAACAAAGAGCTGATGCTTTTGGAGTAAAGTGGCGCTCCAGAGATGACCGATGCCTTAACACCTATAAACCAGCTGGTCATCGCCAATATCAGAAGCCAATGCTTCAGTTTTAACCTCAGTGATGCGACTGAGGGACCTATTCATTTGTGAACAAAATATGGAGTGCGCGATTCCCGCCCCCGGCGCCCCTCCGGTCTGGCAATATATCTCCTTGCCGCGCGGCCCGGTCGGACCGGATCAGCCGCCAGGCGTGCACC
>CAKTVQ010000061.1 GCA_934630375.1 uncultured Collinsella sp. | reverse complement strand
AAATCGACCATCGGCAAAAAGCGACGTACGGTCTCGTTCACGGGCAACTCCTTTGGGTGAAATCGGAAATGTTCATAACAATTTTTTCTCATGGTAACACGCTGCTCATCATCTCGTATATCCGCAGGTACATTGCGTAATGCAGACGAACGGTATGATTTTGGCGGTAAACGGTCGACCAAAAGAAAAGTAAGATGTTATTTAGACCAGACACATTCCTGACCTGCGGAAACGAGTAATTTCAGCTTAAGAATAGTCTGATAACAAAAAATTATTATTGAGAATAAGAACCATCTTTAATACGATATCCAACGAAGGCACAACCTCAACCCCGCACTGCGTCACAATAGAGCGTTAGATGCGAAAACAACTACTTCGAGGATTGGTGGTCAAATGACCCAGGAGACGGTTACGAACGGCACTGAAGCCCTGTTCACTCGCGAAGGCATGCCTCCCGTTAAGGAAATGATCCCGTGTGCCCTTCAGCACGTACTGGCATCGTTTGCCGGTATCATCACCCCGGCTGTCATCATGGCTGGCGTCTACGGCTTTAATAGCCAGCAGAGTACCGACATCATCCAGGTCGCGCTCATTCTTTCGGCGATCGATACGGCCCTTCAGGCCTTCGCTCCCTTCCGTCGCATCGGCGGCGGCCTGCCCATCGTCATGGGCGTTTCGTTCGCGTTCCTGCCGGCTCTGCAGGCCATGGGTGCCTCGGGCTTTAGCTTTGGTGCGCTGCTGGGCGGCGAGATCGTCGGCGGCGCCGTCGCGGTCCTCTTTGGTCTGGCCTACAGCAAGATCAAGTGGCTGTTCCCGCCCGTCGTGACCGGTACGGTCATCTTCTCCATTGGCGTCTCTCTCTATCCCACGGCCGTCAAGTATATGGCCGGTGGCATGGGCACGCCGCTGTGGGGCACTCCGCAGGCTTGGTGCGTCGCTCTTATCACCTTCGCCGTGGTCTTTGCGCTCGCCAACTTTGGCAAGGGCACGCTCAAGCTGGGATCCGTGTTCTTTGGCATGATCGTCGGCATGATTGTCTCCATCCCCTTTGGCATGATCGACTTCTCCAGCGTCGCTACCGCCCAGGTCTTCGCGCTTCCCAAGCTCATGCCCTACGCGCTTGAGTTTGATCCCGAGGTCTGCATCACCCTCGCTGTCGTGTTCCCCATGGTCGCCATCCAGGTTATCGGCGACGTCTCCGCCGCCTGCCTGGGCTCCATCGACCGTATGCCCACCGAGCGCGAGCTCTCCGGCGCTATCGTGTCCCAGGGCCTCACCTCTATGGTCGGCGGCCTGCTGGGCGGTCTTCCCACCAGCGCCCTTGGCCAGAACGTGGGCATCATCTGCTCCAACAAGGTCGTCAACAAGTGGGTCTTTGTGATCATCGCGGCCGTCTTTGCCATCGCCGGCCTGTTCCCGCAGCTCTCTGCCGTCCTTTCCGCTATCCCGCAGCCCGTCATCGGCGGCGCGACCGTCGGCGTCTTTGGCACCATCACCATGAACGGCGTGCGCATGTTCACCCGCGAGGGCCTCACGCAGCGCACTACCACTATCGTCGGCACCTCCGTCGTCTTTGGCCTGGGTATCTGGATGGCCAGCGGTTGCCTTGCCGGCGAGGGTATGCCCGCCTGGGTGTCCACCGTCATCGGCTCCAATGCCGTAACCCCCACCGCCATCATGGCCATTGTCCTTAACCTGATCCTTCCGCAGACGCCGGTCGTGGCTCAGCACATCGATGCTGCCAAGGACGCTGCCGTGGATCTGGTCTTGCCCGAGAGCAAGAAGTAACCAATTCGGTGCTATTCGTCGGCGGACGCATCGCCTCGTCTGCCGACGCCATGCGGCGCCAAGCCGCACTTCAAAGGGTTTGTCCCTTTGGTGAAGCGTTGACGGGAGAGGGCCCGTTTCCGGTGTAGGCCGGCGCTTCGCACTCCGCCATGTCAGAGGTGTCAAACCCCGCCTCTGATGTTGAAGGGAGCATCCATGCTTCTGGTCGCTAACGGTTCCGTTTTTACCCGCAACGCTCAGACCCCGTTTATTCCAAACGGTGCGGTCGCCATTGACGGAGATACGATCGTCGAAGTGGGCCCCGAGTGCGAGCTCAAGGCCAAGTACCCGGATGCCGAGTACGTCGACGCCCAGGGCAACCTCATCATGCCCGGACTCATCAACTGCCACACCCACATCTACTCGGGTCTGGCCCGCGGCCTTGCCATTAAGGGCTGCAACCCCACCAACTTCCTGGAGAATCTTGAGCAGCAGTGGTGGAAGATCGACGACAACCTGACGCTCGACGGCACCAAGGCCAGCGCCTATGCCACGATTCTTGACTCCATCCGCGATGGCGTCACAACGATCTTCGATCACCACGCGAGCTTCTGCGAGATCCCAGGCAGCCTCTTTACCATTAAGGATGCAGCTCAGGAGCTGGGCATGCGTTCGTGCCTGTGCTACGAGGTCTCCGACCGCCGCGGTCAGGAAAAATGCGACCAGGCCATTGCCGAGAACGCCGAGTTTGCCCAGTGGGCCGCCAAGGAGCGTCGCGATAACGACAACCACATGATTGCCGCCATGTTTGGCGGTCACGCCACCTTTACGCTGTCGGACGAGACCATGGATAAGATGGCCGAGGCCAACAACGGCCTGACCGGCTTCCACATCCATGTGTGCGAGGGCATGAATGACGTGTGGGACTCCCGCCTCAACCGCGGCGGCATCAGCCCCGTCGAGCGCCTGCTGCAGCACAATCTGCTGGGTCCCGACACCATGCTCGGCCACTGCATCCACGTGACGCCTGCCGAGATGGATATCGTCAAGGAGTCTGGCACCTGGCTCGTCAACAACCCCGAATCCAATATGGGCAACGCCGTGGGCTGCGCCCCCGTGCTCGAGTTCTTCCGCCGCGGCATCCCCGTGTGCATGGGCACCGACGCCTACACCCACGATATGCTCGAGAGCCTTAAGGTCTTCCTGATCATTCAGCGCCACAACGCCGCCATGCCCAACGTGGGCTGGTGCGAGGCCATGACCATGCTGTTCGAGAACAACGCCAAGATGGCGAGCAAGTACTTCGATCGCAAGCTCGGCGTGCTCGAGGCCGGCGCTGCCGCCGACGTCATCGTCATGGACTACAAGCCCTTTACGCCGCTGAGCGAGGAGAATATCGACGGCCACATGCTCTTTGGCATGATGGGCAAAAACTGCCGCAC
>CAKTVQ010000060.1 GCA_934630375.1 uncultured Collinsella sp. | reverse complement strand
ACGTCGTCGTACTCAAGGACGCTCTTACGCATGGAGAAGTTGATGCTCTCGACCTTGTGCTGGGCGCTCTCGACGGCCTTGGAGATGATCTTGTGCTGGATGGGCATGTCGTCGCCCATGTCGGCGGTGACCATCATCTTGGAGACGCGGTCCATCTTGTCGCCACCGAACAGGCGCATGAGGTCGTCCTCAAGCGACAGATAGAACTGGGTCTCGCCCGGATCGCCCTGACGACCGGAGCGGCCGCGCAGCTGATTGTCGATACGACGGGACTCGTGGCGCTCGGTGCCGATGACGGTCAGGCCGCCGGCGGCAAGCACGCGCTCGCGCTCGGCCTTGCAGGTCTCCTTGGCCTCGGCGTTAAACTGCTCGAGCTGCTCGGGCGTCACGTCCTCCATGGTCAGGCCCTCGTACTCCAGGCGCTCACGTACCAGCTCGTCGGGGTTGCCGCCCAGCAGGATGTCGGTACCACGGCCGGCCATGTTGGTGGCGATGGTCACGGCGCCGTAGCGTCCGGCCTGGGCGACGATATGGGCCTCGCGCTCGTGGTGTTTGGCGTTGAGGACCTCGTGTGCGATGCCACGCTTGGTAAGGGCGGCCGACAGCTTCTCGGAGCTCTCGATGGAGACGGTACCCACCAGGACCGGCTGACCCTTGGCGTGACGCTGCTCGACGTCGTCGGCAACGGCGTTGTACTTGGCCTGGATGGTGCGGTACACCAGGTCCTCATGGTCAACACGTTGAACGGGCTTGTTGGAGGGGATGACCTCGACGGGCAGCTTGTAGATCTCGCGGAACTCGGCATCCTCGGTGAGCGCCGTACCGGTCATGCCGGAGAGCTTGTCGTACAGGCGGAAGTAGTTCTGCAGGGTGATGGTGGCCAGCGTCTGGTTCTCCTCGCGCACGAGCACGCCCTCTTTGGCCTCGATGGCCTGGTGCAGGCCCTCGGAGTAGCGACGGCCTTCCATGATGCGGCCGGTGAACTCGTCGACGATCTTGACCTCGCCGTTGGTGACCACGTACTGCTTGTCGCGGTGGAACATGTACTGGGCCTTCAGCGCCTGCTGCAGGTGGTTGACCAGCTGGCCGGAGAGATCGGCATAGATGTCATCGATACCCAGGCGGCGCTCGATCTTCTTAAGACCGCGCTCGGTGGCGGCGATGGTGTGCTTGGCCTCGTCCATGACGTAGTCGCCCGTGGGCTCGACGTCCTCGGTGGCGGTGAGCATGTCGTGCGACACGTCCTCGCCGCGCTCCAGGCCGCGCACGGCACGCGCGAAGTCCTTGTAGGTGCTGGCAGACTTGGTGCCGGCGCCCGAGATGATGAGGGGCGTACGCGCCTCATCGATCAGGATGGAGTCGACCTCGTCGACGATGGCGTAGTTGTGGCCGCGCTGCACACGCTGCTCGGGGCGGGTGACCATGTTGTCGCGCAGGTAGTCGAAGCCGAACTCGGAGTTGGTGCCGTAGGTGACATCGGCCTGGTAGGCCGGACGCTTGAGCTCGAGCGGCATGTTGTTCTGGAGCAGGCCGACGGTCATGCCCAGGTACTTGTAGATGCGGCCCATCCACTCGGAGTCGCGCTTGGCCAGGTAGTCATTGACGGTAACGACATGCACGCCCTTGCCGGCGATAGCGTTGAGGTAGCCGGCCAGGGTGGAGACGAGAGTCTTGCCTTCGCCGGTCTTCATCTCGGCGATGTGACCCTCGTGCAGTGCCATGGCGCCGATGAGCTGCACGTCAAAGTGACGCATGCCCATGGTGCGCTTGGATGCCTCACGCACGGTGGCAAAAGCCTCGGGCAGCATATCGTCGAGCGACTCGCCATTGGCATAGCGCTCGCGGAACTTGTCGGTCTGGCCGCGGAGCTCCTCCTCGGTCATCTTCTCAAACTGGGGCTCAAGACCGTTGATCTGGTCGACGATCTTGTAGTAGCGCTTAAGGTCCTTATCGGATCCAAAGGACAGCAGCTTTGACATGAATCCCATGTGGTTTTCCTTTTTGGCCATCGCCCACGCCGTGCAGCTGCGGGCGAGTTAAACACAGATGATTGTACTTTAGCCAAACAAGGCGCGGCCTATACGGTCGACCTCGACCGCCACGTAATAACTACGACCAACCTGCCAAAAAGGGACAGGTTTATTTTGGCAGGTTTTATCTGGGCAAACGCCGCCTCTCTGTCATTTGGTGCAAGCCAACCTGTCCCCTTCGCACCAATCTGGTGCAATGGGGACAGGTTGGCTTGCACCAATAAAAAGAAAAGGGCCGCGCACCCAAATGGATGCACGGCCCTCATGCCATGAATGCGAGTGATTCCGCGGCGAGCTATTTACTCAGCAGCCTCGGTGGTCTCGGCCTCGGCAGCGGCCTCCTCGACGGGAGCCTCTGCGGGAGCTTCGGCGGCCTGCTTGGCAGCCTCCTCGGCAAACTTAGCAGCACGCTTGGCCTTCTCGGCAGCCTTAGCCTCAGCGGCGGCCTTGCGAGCGGCCTCGGCCTCAGCAGCCTTGGCAGCCTTGGCAGCCTTGGCCTCCTCGGCCTTCTTGAGCTGGGCGGCAGCGGCGCCACCGAACTTGTCGGCGAAGCGCTGGACGCGTCCACCGGTGTCGACGAACTTCTGCTGGCCGGTGTAGAACGGGTGGCACTCGTTGCAAAGCTCAACCTTCATCTCGGACACGGTAGCGTGCGTCTTGAAGGTGTTGCCGCAGGAGCACGTCACCGTGCACTCGACATACTGGGGATGGATACCCTGCTTCATGGTAGGACTCCTTATTGGTCAGGCGCTGGTTACCGATCAGCGCATAAGGCGTCTTGGTTTCCGACCAAGACAACAAACTCGGCTATGATACCACGGCGCTGCGTGTCCCACAAAAGGTTCACGGTCTTTGTGCAACGCGGCGTGGCCAACCGCAGCGGACACGCACCCTGTCGCCCCTTCGCCCATGTTGCAGACGTGTAACGCCGCAGTAAGCACACCCCTTTTGGCGCCAGACAGGTACAATGATGAACACTGTACCGCAGCGGAGCGCCCCGCGCGCGCCGCAACCACGCGAAAGGGTTTCCCATGGCCGAGATCTCGTCCTCCCGTATCGTCATCACCGTCCTTGGCAAGAACCGCCCCGGCATCGTCGCCGGCGTCACCCGCGTCCTGGGCGAGGCCAACGTCGACATCCGCGACATTACGCAGTCCATTATCGAGGACATCTTCACCATGACCATGCTGGCCGACACCGCCGAGTCCAAGCTCGACTTCGCCGAGCTGCAGAAGGCGCTGGCCGAGGCCGGCGAGCTTTCGGGCGTCAACGTGTCCATCCAGCGCGAGGACGTCTTCAACTTTATGTACCGCCTGTAGCGA
>CAKTVQ010000059.1 GCA_934630375.1 uncultured Collinsella sp. | reverse complement strand
GTGGGCTTATAGAGATTGAAGCTGCCCTTAAAGCTCACCTGCATACCGTCGCGCAAATCGAAGGTGCGCTTAAGATAGGCGCCCTTCCAGATGATGCAGTCGACGGCGGCTGAGTCGTCCTTGATCTGGAAGTAGCAGTGGCCGCTTCGGGCATTGGGGCCACGAAAGCCCGTGACCTCGCCCAAAACGCTCAGCTGCGGAATGGCATCGAGCGCACCAGCGGCGATCTCCACCGCCTGGCTCACGCTGAGCTCTTTGCGCTCCTGTTCGTCCGATCCGTCGAACTCGGCGGAAACGGCATTGCCGGTTAGATTCCAGCCTGCCACGCAGCCTCCTTTCGTCATCGTGCACAAGGGCTCCGGCCCTGCGCAAATTCAAGTCCCACACATAGTACAGCGCCGCGGGGACACGAATCCCCGCGGCGCCTGTCAGCCCAAGTTCTTATCGGTTGGAGTTTCTGTTGTAGCGAGCCATAAGGTAGAGCAGCTGAATAATCGAGGTGAGCGCCGCAGCCACATAGGTAAGCGCGGCGGCCGTCAGCACCTTCTTGGCACCGTTGACCTGTTTGGAGCTCATGCCCGACTGCTCGATATACGCCACGGCGCGGCGGCTGGCGTCAATCTCGACCGGCAGCGTAACCAGTTGGAACAGCACGCTAAACGAGAAGAAGACCAGCGCGAGGGTCGTGAGCCCGGCAATGTTCATAAACAAGCCCATGAGCAGCACGATCGTCCAGGTATTCTGGGTAAAGTTGACGACCGGCACGAGGGCGCTGCGCACCTTCATCATGGCGTAACCGCTTTGACGCTGGGCGGCATGGCCCGCCTCGTGGCAGGCGACGGCAACGCTTGCGACCGACCCGCCCGAACGGTTAGCGTCAGACAGATACAGGTTGTTGTCCTGCGGGTTGTAGTGGTCGGTGAGCTCGCCGGCAACGCCCTTGATGCCCACGGCGTTGCAACCGTTGGCATCGAGCATGCGGCGAGCGACCGTAGCGCCCGTGTCGCCGTCCGATCGTACCTTGGACCACGTCTTGTACGTCGAGTTGATATAGCTCTGTGCGGCAAGACCAAGCACCGTACAGACAAGAACAACCAGCAGGTACAGCGGGTCGATGCCAAAGCCGTATCCATAGTAATAAGGCATGCGAATTCCTCCGGATCGAGTTACACGTTGGAGGCATTCTACCCACTCAGGCGGTTAGGCTTCCCTACAGTAGCTCGATTTTGCCGTCTTTGACCGTCAACCCCATGTTGCCCGAAAGCAAATCGTCCAGGCGCGAGCCCACGAGCTCAAAGCGCCAGCCTTCGCGCAAGGGACTCTGCTCGGGATGCTCAATGTAGTCAGCCAGATCATCGCGCGAGGCAATGACTGAGGTTGCCACGCCCGAGCGCTCGGCAACCAGGCGGATGAGCGCGTACATCAGGTCCGTCACGCTCTCCAGCTCCGGCGAGATCTGACGGTGCCCGCGCACCATGAGCGGCAGGCGATCGTGCGGGCAGCTCGCGCCGCGCTTGATGGCCATGAGCGCACCGTCCACGTCGCGCTCCCCCAGCTGATCGGTACCGCGAATGCTACGGAACTCCTCAACGCGCACGGGATTGCGCTTAACGAGTGCAAGCAGCGTGTCATCGGACATGACCCACTTGCGCGGGATGTTACGGCGCTCGGCGCGATCCTCGCGCCAGGCGGCGAGCTCGCGCGCGATGCCCAACTGGTGACGGCTGCACGAATTGATGCGTTTGACCTTACGGAACGCCTCGTGGCGATCGGCGCGATAGTGCGACTCGTCAGCCAGCGGGCGCAGCTCGTCGAGCACCCAGTCCACACGGCCCAGTTCGCGCAAGCGGCTCATCATCTCGGTATAGGCGACGATCAGGTACTTGACGTCATCGATCGCGTACTCAATCTGCTTATCGGTCAGCGGGCGACGCGACCAGTCGGTCAGCGACTCAGTCTTGGGCAATGAGACGCCGCAAAACGTCTGCACGAGCGCGCCGTAGGAAATCTGCTGACGTTCGCCCAAAAAGGCGGCGGCCACCTGCGTGTCAAAAATCGGACGCGGCAACACGCCTACGGTATGAAGCATAACTTCCATGTCCTGCGAGCAAGCATGGAACACCTTGGTTACGCTCTCATCGGCCATAAGCTCGGCGAGCGGCGACAGGTCGTCGATCACCAGGGGGTCGACCGCGACGCTCTCGGCAGGGGTGGCAATCTGGACCAGGCACAGACGCGGATGGAACGTGCGCTCGCGCAAAAACTCGGTATCGACGGCAATCGCGTCGAACTCGCGGGCGCGCTGGCAAAAGTCGAGTAGAGCCTGATGTGTGGAAATGTACATATCAACCCATCGAATAAGGTTAGGCCCGAAAAACACGGGTAGGATATCGGCATTGCCTTACAACTATACTCGGTTAGTCACAGAACGGGAACGTAAGTATGCGCTGCCTTATCATCCACAACCCGGCATCGGGCCCCAGCTCAGATGAAATCTTCGCATTCACGCACGCCCTCGCGCAGGGCGGCGACGAGGTCGTGATGCGCTTTATCGGCGACGGTATGGAGCCCGAAGACGCCGTGGCAGACGTGCGCGAGTTCGATCGCGTGGTGGTCTCGGGTGGCGACGGCACCGTCTCCAATGTGCTCGACCAGATGCGCGGATGCGGCGTCCCCACGCTCGTCTTTCCCTCCGGCACGGCCTGTCTGTTCTTCAACAACATCGGCAATGCCCCCGAGGCGGCGGCACTCGCCAAGGCCTGCCGCGCCGGCCGCACGGTCAAGGTCGACATGGGCGAGCTCTTTTGGCTCGACGAGGACGGCAACGAAAAGCGCCATGGTTTTATCATCATCGCCGGCTCGGGCTTCGACGCCGAGATCATGATGAAGGCCGCCCCCACCAAAAACGACATCGGCGAGATCGCCTACTTCCTGTCGGCGCTTGCCACGCCCAATCCCACGGTGGCGCACTTTACGATTGAGCATGACGGCATTGTCGAGGAGCTCGACGGCATCTGCTGCATGGCAGGCAACACCTCGGTCATCCAAAACGACATCAACCTGTTCCCAGACTGCCGCATGAACGACGGCATGGTCGACATCGCGGTCATCGAGCCCGTGCGCACCGTGCAGCTGCTGCCCACCGTGATCACCGCTGCGCTCGACCCCGCCGGCAAGGTGCTCGGTCGCCCACAGTTCAAGATCATCCAGACCAAGGAAGCTAAGATTACCTGTACACCGTCGCTGGGCATGCAGTTCGATGGCGAGATTATCTCCAGCAACTCCGGCGTCTTTGGCGCCCGCGCGCTTCCGCAATGCCTCGACCTCATCGTCGACGAATTCTCACCGCTTGGTAAATAGGAGGACCCCATGAACGACAATCCCCTGCTCGGCTTTATCGTCATTGTTCTGGCCATGCTCGTCGGCTATGCGATCAACGTGATCCACCG
>CAKTVQ010000058.1 GCA_934630375.1 uncultured Collinsella sp. | reverse complement strand
TTCCAAGGAGGCGTGCAGGCGCTGAGCCGTAGCTACTTTGGCCGCATTATCCCCAAGGAAAAGTCCAACGAGTACTATGGCTTCTTTGACATCTTTGGTCGTTATGCAAGCGTTATGGGCACCTTCCTGGTGTCGGTCGTCACCTCGCTGACCGGCAACCCGTCGCTGGGCGTTCTTTCCATTGGCGTGCTGCTGGTCGTTGGCTTTATGCTGCTGGTCCGCCTGTCCCGCATGACTCGGGCGGCAGAGCATGCCGCATAGGAGCGAGCGGCTATTGTGCCTGTCTGCGGTACTCTTTTGGGGTTATCCACAATAAACATTGTGACTTGCGAGCAATGATTTGCCCAAGTGGGTATGATGGAATCAGCTAGGTCGCGGGGCGTCGCCTGTGTTTGGCGGCGTCCCGTTTTTTGTGCTGCAGGGAGGGAAAGCATGAACGCCACGGTTGTGATTCCAACATATTGGGCGGGCGATGATGCCCATGCAAACGCTCCCGGCGTCTATGACCACTCGACGAAGCTCAACGCCACCAATCCCGAGCTCGACCGCTGCCTGGCCTCGCTCGAGCAGGTGCGCGACATTCCGAGGATTATCCTTTTGGTGGTCTGCCCCATCTCGGCTACGGCCGATGTGTCGAAGCGCGTCCACGAAATCGTCGGCGCGCACCCTACGCTCAAAGTCACCGTGGTAACCAACACCCAAGCATCGCGTATCGCCGACCGTGTGGCGCAGATTGCTCCCAAGGGCTCGGGCGAGTGCGTGAGCCTGCGCGGATACGGCGCCATTCGCAATATGGGGCTTGCCTGCGCTGCGGTGCTCGGCCACGATGCCGTTGTCTTTTTTGATGACGACGAGACCGTTATCGATGCCGACTTTATGAAGCGCGCGACCTATGCGCTGGGCCAGCAGACGCGTCAGGGCCTGCCGATTTTGGTTAA
The DNA here is from genome assembly GCA_934630375.1 of uncultured Collinsella sp. Classification (GTDB taxonomy): domain Bacteria; phylum Actinomycetota; class Coriobacteriia; order Coriobacteriales; family Coriobacteriaceae; genus Collinsella. The sequence continues at coordinate 2,570 of CAKTVQ010000058.1, read as the reverse complement.
GAGCGGTTACTTTTACGATCGCGGCGGATCGCCGTTGGCGCCCACAGACAAGGTAGGCATTTGCCATCGCTGGTGGACCAAGCGTATCGAGTTTAATCGTTGGATGAAAAAGGCACTCTCGGGCACCCGTATCTCGCGTTCAAACTACGTATGCGGCGGCCTTATGGCGCTTCATGCCCGCGCCTTTACCCGTGTGGCATTTGACCCGTTTATCACCCGAGGTGAGGACCTGGATTACCTCTTTAACATGCGCATGTTTGGCTACGACGTGTGGTTTGACAACGAGTGGACCGTTCGCCACCTGCCGCCCGAGTCCGAGAAGCGCTCGCCGCGTTTTATGCAGGATGTGTACCGTTGGTACTACGAGCGTGCCAAGCTGACATTTGCCGCGCACCAGCAGGAGCTCGTTCCCGTCACGGCCGCGTCGCTCATGCCCTATCCGGGGCCGTGGATTTCGCGCGAGCTCGACGACCGCGTGCGCAAGACCGCCATGGTTCGCAGCATGTTTACCCGCGAGCACGAGGGGTATCTACGCATTTGGCGCCACGGTATTGACGAGGCCAAGACCTACGCGCGCCAAAACGCTGCAAGCTACCTGCGTTTCCAGAGCTTCTGGCCCAAGATCATGGACGGGCTCTGGCGCGACGCACAACTGACCAGCATCCTGGAGGGGACTGAATGATCGACCGCCGCGCCCAGCGCGATAACTCAATATCAATCTTTCGCGTGATCGCCGTTGTCTGCGCTATTTGCGTGCTAGCGTACTTTATTTTTGCCCTGGCGACTGGGATTGAGCCAATCGCGACCGTGGTCGCCTGCGCACTGCTGTGTATCTTTCTGTGCATTTTTATCTATTTGACGCTCAATCCCGATTCGGTGCGTTCGCAGTACACCGAAGAGACGCTCTCGGTGGCCTCTGCCATGCTCGAGGACATCAAAGGCGGCCTGACGCAGGAGTCGGCGCGTCTGGTGTGCCAGCGCATTTTGCCCGAGACGCGTGCCATGACGGTTGCCATTACCGACGAGAGCAACGTGCTGGCCTGCGCGGGCGAGCTTGAGGAAAAGCTGCTGCCCGATTCGCCCATCCACACACTTGCCACGCGCTACGTCATCGAGCACGGTATCGTCCAGTCGTTCAATCGCGTGGTGGACGTGGTGGGCTCGGACGGCTCGCACAACCATGTTCCTGCCGGTATCATCGCGCCCATCAAGGTGGGCGACCGCACCGTCGGCACGCTCAAGTTCTACTATAAGACCCCACGTGCCGTCGACCGCACCCAGTACGCGCTTGCCTCGGGTTTTGCCGAGATCCTGTCCACACAGCTCGCCATCCACGAGCTCGAGGTGCAAAAGGAGCTCACGGCCCGTGCCGAGGTGCGTGCTCTGCAGGCGCAGATCAACCCGCACTTCCTGTTCAATACGCTCAACACCATCGCGTCGTTTACGCGTACCGACCCGCTGCGCGCCCGCGAGTTGCTGCGCGAGTTCTCCTCGTTCTATCGCGCCACGCTCGACAATTCGGGCTCGCTCATTCCCGTGTCGCGCGAGGTCGCACAGACCAAGCGCTACTTGACGTTTGAGAAGGCGCGCTTTGGCGATGATCGCGTGCTGGCGACCTTCGACGTGTCCGAGGACGTCGAGGACACGCTGGTGCCGGCATTTGTGATTCAGCCGATCGTCGAGAATGCCGTGCGTCACGGTATGGGTGATGACGATGCGCTGAGGATCGACGTGTCGGTCCACACGGATGGCGACGATGCGATTTTGATTGCGGTCGCCGATAACGGCGTGGGCATGGATGAAGGCACCGCTGCCAGACTGTTTGACGAGCGCTCTGCCCGTCCCGACGCCAACTCCCCACAGGGCGGCGGCGCCGGTGTGGCCATGCACAATATTTCGGAGCGCATCCATCGCTTTTATGGACCGCACTCCTATACGCGCGTCGAATCGGCGCCGGGCAAGGGCACTAAAGTGCTCCTGCATCTCGATTTGTCGGAGAGCATCTTCGACATTCAAGAGTAGAATAATTGGTTACGGGTTTAACGCCAGTTGGCGGATGCCCGACGTAGTTAGTTGACGAAAGGTTTTATCCCTATGCTGCGTGCGATGATTGTGGATGATGAGGCCCCGGCCCGTTCGGAACTTCGCTTCTTGCTCGAGCAGACGGGCAAGATCGGCACGATCACAGAAGCGTCGAGCGTTCGCTCAGCCATCGAGATGCTTATGGAGAGCCGCGTCGATGTCGTGTTCCTCGATATTTCGATGCCTGGCGCTTCGGGTCTGCAACTTGCCGAGGCGCTGCACAAGCTCAAGAATCCGCCGGCGATTGTATTTGTAACCGCATACAGCGATCATGCGGTCGAGGCGTTTGATGTGGATGCCGTCGACTATCTGATGAAGCCGGTCGAGGAGGCTCGCCTGGATCGAGCAATCGATAAGGTTATGCAACGCGCTAAGCCTGTCACGGACAGCAAGGTGACCATCGAGCGCATTCCGGTGGAAAAGGGCGGCCGCAAGGTGCTCATTCCCGTGGACGACATTCGCTTTATCATGGCCAAGGACGATTACTC
>CAKTVQ010000057.1 GCA_934630375.1 uncultured Collinsella sp. | reverse complement strand
GGGGGATACCCAGCGCCAGATGCAATTACGAGAGTTTTTGAATCGCGCGTGCGACGCGAGCGATGGGCAAGCCCACCACGTTGTAGAAGTCCCCCGAAATATCGTGCACAAGCATGCGGCCGCCTGTGCCTTGGATACCGTAGGCCCCGGCCTTGTCCATGGGTTCGCCGGAGGTAACATAGCGCTCGATCTGCTCTTCGGTAAGCTCATAGAACGTCACGTCGGTCACATCGACAAACGACAGGCTCTCGGCGGCATGCGGAGCGGCCGTGTCGCCTGCCTTAACGATGCAGACGCCGGTTGCGACCTGGTGCGTGCGGCCCGAAAGCTCGCGGAGCATGGTGCGCGCCTCGTCCTCGGTTGCCGGCTTGCCCAGAATCTTGCCATCGAAGGTGACAATAGTATCGGCCGCGACGGTCAGTTCGTTGGGCTCGGCATGCTCGGCGGCAACGGCGGCGGCTTTAGCGCGTGCTAAGCGTTCAACGAGCGTAAGCGGGGCCTCGCCATCAAAAGGCGTTTCGTCGATATCTGCGGGAATCACGCGAATGTCATAGCCCGCCTCGCGCATCAACTCGATGCGGCGCGGTGATTGCGAAGCCAAAATCATAGCTGAATGCCCTCGGCGACCTTCTCGACGGCCTTGTCGCCGGCGAGCGTGCGCAGCAGCTCAAGCGCAAAGGGGAGCGACTGGGCCATGCCGCTGGCGGTGATGATGTTGCCGTCTTGCGTAACCTTCTCGCCGGTATAGGTGCCTTCGGGGAAGCTTTTCTCAAAGCCAGGGAAGCACGTGGCGTGGCGCCCCTCGAGTAGGTCGAGCTCGCCCAGGATAAACGGGGCGGCGCAGATGGCGGCAACGTGCTTGGTCGCGGCGAACTCGCAGACCACGTCGCAGACGCGCTGATCGGCGCGCAGGTTGGTGGCACCGGGCAGGCCGCCGGGCAGCACGACGCAGTCGTACTCGTCAAAGTTGATCTCATCAAAGAGCGCATCGCAGGTCACGGGGATCTGCAGCGAGCTTACGACCTCACGCGTGGGCATGATCGAGACGAGCGTGGCACGCACGCCGCCGCGACGCATGACATCGACCATGGTCAAGCATTCAATAGTTTCAAAGCCATCGGCGGCGAGAACGGCAACGCTGGGCATGAGGGTTCCTTTCATAGGCGGCATACAATTAGCCGTCTTATACCCCGAAGACCTCCGCTTGCCACGCTCGATTTCCCAATGATTTTTCTGAGCAATGATTAAGTGGCTAGTTGCGCCTAAGGTGGACGACGGTCTCGCAGTGGAAGGTTTGCGGGAATAGGTCGACCGGCGTGATCTTGACGGGGGAGAAGGTGCCCTCCTCGATAAAGCGCTTGAGGTCGCGGGCCAGAGTCGCCGGGTCGCAGCTCACGTAGGCGACGTCGCGAGCACTCGTGCTGGCGATAAGGTCGATCGCCTCGGGGGCGAGGCCTGCGCGCGGCGGGTCGACCACCAAGACGTCGGCATCCTGGTCGGGGAACTCGCGCACCGCGTCTCCGCCAATGACGTCGACGTTATCAAGCTTGTTGATCTCCAGGTTACGGCGCAGGTCACGCACGGCCGGGCCATAGGCTTCGACGGCGGCGACAAAGTCGCAGCGGCGGGCGAGCGGCAGGGTAAAGGTGCCGGCACCGCAGTACAGGTCCACGGCAAGCTCGTCTTCCTGCGGGTCGAGCGCTTCCATGACAAGCTCGATCAAAATCTCGGCACCCTTGGTGTTGACCTGGAAAAACGACGGGGCAGACAAGCGCATCTGGCCATCGGCGATGTTCTCGGTCCAGGAGCCCTCGCCGGCGAGCATCTCAACCTTGGAGACGCGACGGGCCTTCTTCTCGCCCTTGCTCATCACACGCACGATGCTCGTGGGATGAGCGGCGTCCGCCAGCACGCGGGAGACTTGCGAGCGCGGAAAAGAGCCTGTGGGCGTCCAGAGTGCGACCTCGAGCGCCTTGGTGCGGCGCGATGCGCGAATGCCCACGCGTTCGAGTCCCAAGTCATGGCTGCCGCTTAGATAGTTGAGTGCGCCGACGACCGATTTGAGCGCCTTGGGAAAACGCTTATCGAACAGCGGGCACGCATCGACGGTCACGATTTTGCTGGGGTCGACACCGTGCATGCCAAGACGCACGCGACCGTTGACGACGGTCGGTTCGAGCTCGATTTTATTGCGGTAGCCCCAGTCGTCCTTGGTGTGGCAGATGGGCTGCACCAACTTATCGACCTGCTCAGGAGCGAACTTGCCGATGCGCTCGAGCGTGGAGCGCAGATTTTGCTCTTTGGCGGCAAGCTGTGCCGTGCGTGAGAGATTGCCCCACGAGCAGCCGCCGCAAATGCCAACGAAGGGGCAGGGGGACTGAATACGATCGGGGCTCGGCTCCAGAATCTCGGTCGTGCGGGCGCGCATGAACGACTTGCCGTCCTGTACGACCTCGGCTTCGACGGTGTCGCCTGCCACGGCGCCCTGGACAAAGACGGCCTTGCCGTTGTCGGCGTGCGCCAGCCCGTCGGCGCCGTACGTCATCGATTCTATGGTGAGCTTCATATTCCTGCCTGTCATTCGCGTTGTTGTCCGCACCATGGTAGCAGGGAAAAGCGCCCCGCATCCGAGGCTTTCCTCAAATGCGGGGCGCTTCTACAAACGTCTATTTGGTCTTGCCGGTAATGAGCGTCTTAAGGCCTAGACCGATCAGGCCCAGACCCATGCGCACGCGACCGGGACGATGGCGCTCAATGGCCTTGGTCTTGCCAACGGGCTTCTCGCGACGGGCACTCGTCTCGGGCGCGGGCTTAGCGGCCTGCGGCTCGGGCTGAGGTGCGGGCTCGGGCTCAATGACGGTCGCCTGGACCTTCTGGACCTCGGGCGCTGCTGGCTGCGGCTCGGGGGCAGGAGCAGGTTCGGGCTCCGGCGCAGCTTCCACCGTAGTCTGCGGCTCAGCAACGGGCTCGGGCTCTGCCACGGGGGAGGCGATGGCAGCTTCCGGCTCGGAAGCAGGCTCGATAACTGCCTCGTGCCCAGCCTGAATAGCCTCCTCGGTTACACGTTCCTTTTCCTGCGCACGCTGCTGCGCGGCGGCCTCGGCGTTGCGATAGGCGCGCTCCAGCAGGGCCTCTTGCGAATTGAAGGGCTTCTCGCCTTCCTTGCGCTCCACGGGAACCCAGGTGCCGTCGCTCGTCAGGCTGCGGGCCTTCACGTTGTCGCGCAGCTGCATGCCCATGTACTCGTGTACCAGGGCGCGGCAGGTGGGGTCGAGCACGGGGAAGGCGATCTCCACGCGGTGCTCGGTGTTGCGCGTCATCATGTCTGCCGAGCTCAGATAGATCATGTCCGAGTCCACGCCAAAGGCATAGACGCGCGCATGCTCCAAAAAACGTCCGACGATGGAGCGCACGTGCACGTTCTCAGTCTTGCCCGGAACGCCGGGCTTGAGGCACGAGATGCCGCGGATGATCATGTCCACGCGGACTCCTGCGCACGATGCCTCGGCGATCTTGTCGAT
>CAKTVQ010000056.1 GCA_934630375.1 uncultured Collinsella sp. | reverse complement strand
TCGATGCCCAGCTGGCCGGACAGGAACACCATGTTGCCGGTCTGGATACCAGGGGAATACGGGCCGATGGCTGCGGGTGCGTTATCGGAAGACACGACGGTCTTGCTCATGTTTTTCTCCTTACAAGTAAAAGGGAACGGGAGCGCGGCGTTCACACCGGGAGGCACAGTTCGGTCTGAACACCGCGCTTGATTGGGATAGTACTCAAGGTTTCCGCGCGATGCAAGATTATTATCACGTTGCGAGAATATTTTATCGTCCAACGGTTTCCCCGGACCGCTGAACGGTTCTCCACGGGGTCAGCCAGCCCAAGCTGCTGAAGACTTTATCCCGCTTGGAGCACGGGCATCGCCTGCCGCGACGGCGCCACTATACTTTTGAGTATCTGAGCATTTTGAAAGGCAGGATATGACCGCAACCGCCAGTCGAACCACCAACCGCAGACCCGAGCTTTTGGCGCCCGCCGGAGGGCCCGAGCCCTTTGCCGCCGCACTCGCCGCCGGGGCAGACGCCATCTACTGCGGCATGGGCAGCTTCAACGCACGCCGCAAGGCCACCAACTTTACCGACGAGGCCTTTGAGCAGGCCTGCCGCGCCGCGCATCTGGCCGGCTCGCGCGTCTACGTCACGGTCAACATCGTCATCAAGGAATCCGAGATGAGCGATGCGCTGCAGCTCATCCATCGCTGCTCCACGCTGGGCGCCGACGCCTTCATCATCCAGGACTGGGGCCTGTTCTTTGAGGTCAAGCGTACCATGCCCGGCATCGAGACACACATCTCGACCCAGGCGAACATCCATGACGACCGCGGGACTATTTGGTGCCGCGAGCAGGGCGCCGACCGCGTGACCCTCTCGCGTGAGCTCTCCATCGACGAGATCGCCGTCATTCACAACGCCACGCCCGATGTCGACCTCGAGGTCTTTAGCCACGGCGCCATCTGCTTTTGCTACTCTGGCCTGTGTCTGCTTTCGAGCTTTGCCATGGCGGGCCGCTCGGCCAACCGCGGCATGTGCGCTCAGCCCTGTCGCCTACCCTACGAGCTAATTGACGAGAACGGCCGCTCGCTCTCCCCTGCCGGTCGCGAGCGCGCACTGTGCCCGCGCGACACCAACACGTCGCAGCTTGTTCGCCGTCTGTATGACGCCGGCGCCGCGTCGCTCAAGCTCGAGGGTCGCATGAAGGCGCCCGATTACGTGTATTCCATCGTTGATGTGTATCGTCACGAAATTGACGACATGCTATCCGGAGCCGCCGTTACCAAGGACGAGGAAGCCGCCCGCCAGCGCCAGCTCAAGCGCTGCTTCAACCGCGACTTTACGCACGCCTATCAGGACGGCACCTCGGGCGACGAGATGATGAGCTATGAGCGTTCCAACAACCGCGGCCAGATCGTGGGCACGGTGCTGGGCAGCCGCCCGGCCAACCGCGATGTGCGCGGCCTCAAGCCCGACGACCGCCGTCGCCGCGCCGCCATCGCCCGCATTGAGTTGTTTGAGCCCGTGGGCAAGGGCGACCTGCTGGAGCTTCGCCACGACGATGAGTTCGACCAGTTCCTGACCACCATTGCCGCCGATGATGCCGCCGCGGGCGACATCATCGAATGTCGCGTGCCCCGCAGCATGCCCGAGGGCTGTCGCGTCCGCGTGATTCGCAGTCAGCGTGCCATCGACGCCGCCGGCGCCGCGCTCAAGCGCGATGTGCTGCGCCGCCGAGCTGTTGATGTGTCCGTCGTGGCGCGCCTGGGCGAGCCGTTTGCTGTCACACTCACCTGCTGTGACAACCCCGCGCTCACCGCCGCCGCCACGGGCTTTACCGTCGAAGCCGCCAAGACCCGTGCGGTCGAGGCGTCCGATCTGGTTGAGCACGTCGGCCGCATGGGCTCCTCTCCCTTTGAGGCTGCGAGCTTTGAGGTGGCGCTCGATGAGGGCTGTGGCATGGGTTTCTCCGCCGTACATAAGGTGCGCGCCGCCGCTTGCAAGGCGCTGGAAGAGGCCATTCTGGCGCCGTACGCGGAGCGCGCAAAAACGCTCGAGCTGCCGGCGATTGTCACCAGTGATTCCCGCCCCGCGCCCGAGCACTACCGCGACGAGCCGCAGATCTGCGCCACCGTCACCTCGCTCGAGGCCGCCGAGGCGGCGCGGGCGGAGGGTGCAACGCGCATCTACATGACCACCGACGCGCTCGATGCGGCCAAGCTCTCCACCGCCGATACGTTTGAGCAGGGCATCGTACCCGTGCTCGATGAGGTCTGCCGCGCCGTTGACCACGTCCGCGTTGACCCATGGGTTGTTGCCGGCGCCACGGTCGCTATTGGCAACATCTCTGAGCTTGCCCTGGCCGCCCAGGTTGGCGCCACGGCCGAGATTCGCTCTTGCCTGCCGGTACTCAACACGCCCTGCATGGAGGCGCTTGCCGAGCGCGGAGCCGGTGCGTTTTGGCTCTCGCCCGAGATCACGCTCGACGAGATTGTCTCGCTCGGCGCCACCGCGCCCGCGGCTCTGGGCATCACCGTCTTTGGCCGGCCGCGCGTCATGACAAGCGAGCATTGCATTCTGCAGGTTGTCAACGGCTGCATCCACGATTGTGCCAACTGCCGCCTGCGTGCCCGCAAGCTCTCGCTCAAGAATATCGACGGAAAGGTCATGCCCGTCCGCACCGACATCCACGGCCGCTCTCGCCTGTACGATGCCTACCCCATCGACCTCACGCCGCAGGTTCCTCAGCTGCTCGATGCTGGCGTGCGTCGTCTCATGGTGGACGGAACGCTGCTCGAGACGGATGAGGTGGGCCGTGCCGTCGCCCGCGTCCGTCGCGCCGTCGAGGCGGCTCAAGCCGGCCGCAAGCCAGCTGCCCGCCTGCGCGGCGCCACCTCGGGCTGCATGTTTGTGGGAATTAGCTAACCGAAAGGCTTACACGTGAACGAAGAACCTCAAGTCCTCTACTGCGACGCCTGGCTCATGGCCATCGACAAGCCCGCCGGCATGATCGTCCACGGTGACGGCACCGGCGAGCGCACGCTCACCGACTACGCCAGCGACCTGCTGCTGGCGATGGGCGACGGCTTTGCCGCGACCGACATGCAGCCGCTCAATCGCCTGGACCGCAACACCACCGGCGTGGTGCTGTTCTCGCTCGACAAGCAGACGCAGCCCGCCTTTGACCAGATGGTCATCGACCACGCGTTCGAAAAGCACTACCTGGCGCTCGCCGAGGGCAAGATCGACTGGAACGAAAAGCTCATCGACAAGCCCATCGCCCGCGACCGTCACGACAGCCGAAAGATGCGCGTCGGCGCCAGCGGCAAGCCGTCTCAAACGCGCGTGAAGGTGCTCAAGCGCCTTAAGAGCCGCCGCGGCCTGCCCACGCGCTCATATATCGATGTCGAGCTGCTCACCGGCCGCAAGCATCAGATTCGCGTGCACCTGGCAAGCGAGCATCATCCCCTAGTTGGCGACGACCTGTACGGAACGCCGCGCCCCTGCGGCCTCATGCTCCATGCCCACAGCGTGTCCTTTACGCATCCCGTAACCGGCGAGCACATCCACATCGAAGCCCCCTGCCCCTGGGAGCCCTAAA
>CAKTVQ010000055.1 GCA_934630375.1 uncultured Collinsella sp. | reverse complement strand
AGGCCAACGAGCACCACGGCGGCGATGCGGATGTAGTTGGTCACCTGGAACAGGCGGCTCACTTCCTCCTGGCCGTACAGCACGCTCGCGTTGACGTCGCCGTCATCCGCGATCTTCTGGAAGTCGGCGTTCTTCTTGAGCTTCTGGGCCGTGCTTTCGACCTTGGACGGATCGTCCATCTCAATTGCAAACGAAGCCGGCAGCGGATTCTGGCCATCGAGCGCGCTCATGGTGGCGTCGGCGTTGCCCGACATCTTGCTCGTATACTCGGCCAGCGCGTCGTCCTTGTCCTTATAGGTCACGGACTTGACGTTATTCCACGTCTTAAGCTCGGCCTCAAAAGCCTGAACATCGGCCTGATCGGCGTCATCACTAATGAACGCGTTGATGACAACCTGATCCTCGACGGTGCCGATCACGGAGTTCAGCATCGCGGAGCCCATGATGAACAGGCCGATGATAAACAGCGAAAGGAAGATCGTGATGACGGCGCCGAGCGAGGTAGTCCAGTTACGGAAGAAGTGGCTGATTGCCTCTTTGAAGGAGTAGCCCACGTTAGTTGGTGCCATAGTTGCCGTAACCTCCCCTCTCCTGGTCGCGGATAACGTGGCCGCCCTCGAGGGCGATCACGCGACGGTGCATGCTATCGACCATCTCGCGGTCGTGCGTGGCGACGATCACGGTGGTGCCGGTGCGGTTAATGCGCTCGAGCAGCTTCATGATGCCCAGCGAGATCGCCGGGTCGAGGTTACCCGTGGGCTCGTCGCAGATCAGCAGCGGCGGACGGTTGACCATAGCGCGGGCGACGGCAACGCGCTGCTGCTCGCCACCGGAAAGCTGGTCGGGCAGCGAGTCCATCTGATCGGCCAGACCGACCAGACGCAGCACCTCGGGCACCTGGCTGCGAATGACGCCCTTGGGCTTGCCGATGCACTGCAGGGCAAACGCCACGTTTTCGTAGGCGGTTTTTTGCGGCAGGAGCTTAAAGTCCTGGAACACGGCGCCAATCTGGCGGCGCAGGAACGGAACCTTGCGGTTCTTGATCTTCATGAGGTCCTGACCGGCAACCAGAATGCGACCGCTCGTCGGCTTGACGTCGCGGTTGAGCGTCGACAGCAGCGTGGTCTTACCCGAGCCGGAGTGACCGACCAGGAAGACGAACTCGCCCGGATAGATCTCGATGTTGATGTCGTCGAGTGCAGGCTTGTTGGGCTGTGCCGGATAGATCTTGGTGACATGCTCCATAAGGATGACGGGCTCGACACCGGCCTGCTTGGCCATCTTCTTGCGGCTGGCCTGCGGATCGATGGGCGCAAACACCGACGTAAAATCGGGGTTGTTGAGCGCGTTATCGAGGCTTGCGACCTCGGCTGCCTGATCGCTCTCGACCACCGGGGCAGCAGGCTGCGTGGGATCGGGAATAGCGGCAAAGAGGCCAGACTGCGCAGGCTGAGGAGCCGGTGTCGCAGGAGCCATGGGGTCGGGAATGCCGGCCATGCTAGGCTGCGGCGCGGCGGCGCCAGCCTGAGGCTGCTCCACGCGAGCGGTCACAGCCTGAACGGGCTCAAAACCCGCCGTGCCGGAAAGCGCGACATCGCTGGTGGGATTGTAGGCAAAGGGATCGGATGCCGACTGTGCCTGATCTGCCGGCTGAGCGGGGGCCTGAGCAACAGGCTGGCCCTCTGAATCCGGAGTGGCGAAACGACTGCCCTGGACGCCCGTCTGCGTCTTGGGGGCATCATCGCCCGCACCGGAGGTACGGAAGTGGTTACCCACTGGTGCTCCTTATCGTCGTGCGTTTAAACTACATGAGCGCTTTATATTTTAGCAGCATTAGCTTTGCTGCACATAAGAAGCATGGCGGGGTTTGGGTCTCGCCGGCCGGGCACAGGGTTACTCTCCAAATCGTCCTCGGACATGTCGGAACCCCCGCTGCGCGCTTCGCGCGGCGGGGGTTCCTCCGTCCTGCGGAAAGATTTGGAGAGTAACCCTGTGCCCGGCCTGCGGTAACTAAGGGGTCGCTGCGTTTTATTTGGGTGCAGCAGCGCTATGCTTGGGGGCTGAATTGCACTTGGCTGGGATGGGCCCGTTTCCCGGAGGAAGCCCTTGCTTGATATGGGCTTGATTTGTTTGTTGCCAACTGAAGCAGGGGCGCCCTCTTTGAGGACGCCCCTGCTTTTGTTTATGCGTGTTTGGTTTGCAGCCAGATGAGCGATAGTTGCTCTACGCCAAGAACTCCTTGGTGGTCGCCACGATGTTGGCGGCGTCCAGGCCGTACTTGTGCAGGAGCTCGGCACCCGGGCCAGACTCACCGAAGGTGTCGTTGACGCCGATCTTCTTGAGCGGCGTCGGGCACTGCTCGCACAGGACGTCGGCAACGGCGCTGCCCAGGCCACCGATCACAGAGTGCTCCTCGACGGTCACGACGTGGCCGGTCTTGGTGGCGCTCTTGACGATCAGGTCGGCATCGATGGGCTTGATGGTGTGCATGTTGATGACCTCGGCGTCGATGCCCTCGGCAGCGAGCTGCTCGGCGGCCTCGAGAGCCTCGCCGACCATCAGGCCGCAGGCGATGATGGTCACATCGGCGCCCTCGCGCATGACAATGCCCTTACCCAACTCGAACTTATAGGTCTCGGGGTCGTTGATAACCGGCGAGGCCAAGCGGGCGAAGCGCATGTACACGGGGCCGTCGCACTCGTAGGCGGCGCGCGTCACGGCGCGGGCCTCGACGTCGTCGGCAGGAACGATCACAGTCATGCCGGGGATGACGCGCATGAGGGCGATATCCTCGCAGCACTGATGCGTGGCGCCATCCTCGCCCACCGAGATACCGGCGTGCGTGGCGCCGATCTTGACGTTGAGGTGCGGGTAGCCAATGGAGTTGCGGACCTGCTCAAAGGCGCGGCCAGCGGCGAACATGGCAAAGGTGCTCGCAAAGGCAACGCGGCCGGTGGTTGCGATACCGGCGGCGACGCCCATCAGGTTGCTCTCGGCAATGCCCACATCGAAGAAGCGGTCGGGGCAAGCAGCCTTAAACTTGCCGGTCTGCGTGGCGGCGGCCAGGTCGGCGTCGAGGACCACAAAGTCATCGTGCTCGTTGGCGAGCTCGACGAGGGCCTCGCCGTAGCTTACGCGCGTGGCGATTTTCTTGACGTCTGCCATCCTAGAGCTCCTCTCCGGCGGCCGTGAGCTCTGCCATGGCCTGCTCAAACTGTTCATCGTTGGGGGCCTTACCGTGCCAACCCACCTGGTTCTCCATAAAGGAGACGCCCTTGCCCTTTGTGGTCTCCGCGATAATGGCGGTCGGCTGACCCTTGGTGGCGCGGGCCTCGGCAAAGGCGGCGCGGATCTGGTCGAAATCGTTGCCGTCGGCAAGCTCCACCACGTGGAACTTGAAGGCGCGGAACTTGTCGGCGAGCGGCATGGGGTCGTTGACTTCCTCGACGGGACCGTCGATCTGCAGGCCGTTGTGGTCGACGATCACGCAGAGGTTGTCGAGCTGCTGGTTGCCGGCAAACATGGCGGCCTCCCAGACCTGGCCCTCCTCGCTCTCGCCATCGCCCAGCAGGGCGTAGGTGCGATAGTCATCGCCCCAGTGCTTGGCGGCAACGGCCATGCCCACGGCGGCGGAGATGCCCTGGCCGAGCGAGCCGGTGGACATGTCAACGCCCGGAGTGTCGTTCATGTTGGGATGGCCCTGCAGGTGGCTGCCGATGTGGCGCAGCGTCTCAAGATCCTCCTTGGGGAAGAACCCACGCTCGGCGAGCACAGCGTACAGACCAGGCGCACAGTGGCCCTTAGAAAGCACAAAGCGATCGCGGTCGGCCTTGCGGGGATCGGCCGGGTCGACGTTCATTTCCTCAAAGTACAGATAGGTCATGATGTCGGCAGCGCCGAGCGAACCGCCCGGATGGCCGGACTTGGCAGCGTGCACGCCGGTGACGATGCCCTTCCTTACCTCGTTGGCAACCTTTTTGAGCTCTTCGTCGCTCATTGTGCCTTCCTTTCATCCTC
>CAKTVQ010000054.1 GCA_934630375.1 uncultured Collinsella sp. | reverse complement strand
GTAGTTGACGGGAATGGCGTACGGGTAGCCATCGTCGCCGTTGACGGCAAAGACGCCGCGCTTGCAGGTGGCGAGCAGCTCACGCGCCGCCTCGTCGGTGATGGCGCGTTTCTTTCGGCGTAGGGGCCTAAACATCGCGGGATCCCTTTCCAATCGGGCATGGTTCTTGGGGAGAGACTATAGCGAACTGGGGCCGTGCCGCTTGATGCGGGCGAGAATGTTTTTGAGCTTTTCAAAATCGAGCGGCTTGGGCAGATGGGCGTTCATGCCGGCGTCACGTGCGGCCTTGGCGTCCTCGGCAAAAGCGTTGGCGGTCAGCGCGATGATGGGGATGTCGGCGGCGTCGGGCTTGCCGCTCAGACGAATCACGCGCGTTGCCTCATAACCGTCCATACCGGGCATCATGATGTCCATGAGGATGGCGTCGAAGCTGCCGGCGGGATGCGACAGGTACAGGTCGACAACCTCGTTGCCGTTGGCCGCGCGGGTCACCACAACGTCCTCGGATTCCAGCAGCGTCTGGGCAATTTCGGCATTCAGGTCGTTGTCTTCGGCGAGCAGGACGTTCATGCCGGCAATCGAGCAGTTGGGCATTGCCTCGGCTGGCTTTATGTGGGCCCGAGGGTTCTTGTCGATATCGAGCGGAATCTGGACAGTGAACGTGCTGCCCACGCCGAGTTCGCTTGAGATCTCGATGGCGCCGCCCATCATGTCGATAAGTGATTTGACAATGGGCATGCCCATGCCGGTTCCCTGGAACTTGCTGCGGGCGTCGTCGCCCTCTTGGGCGAACGGCTCGTAGATATGCTTCAAAAACTCGGGCGTCATGCCAATGCCGGTGTCTTCGATGGTGAAGCAAAAGAGCGCGCGTGCGTCGTTGAGCGGTTTGACGGTGGAAGAGAAGGTGACGGTGCCGCCATGCTTGTTGTATTTGATGCTGTTGTCGAGCAGGTTGATGATGATTCGGCGGATATGGGTGGGGCTGCCGATCATGCTCTGGTCGACGGCATAGGGCTCGCTGGCGTTGAGCAGCGTAATGCCACGGTCCGATGCGCGGAGTTTGCACAGCACCAAGGCATCGTCACAGAGCTCCTTGAGGTTGAACGATTCGTGCTCGAGTGTCACTTTGCGCTCCTCGATTTTGCCCATCTCGAGGATGTCGTTAATGAGCGAGAGCAGGTGGTTGGCAGCGACACGCGCCTTGGCGCGGCTTTCGCGAGCAACCTTTATATCGCCCTCTTTCAATTCCTCAATCTCAATAAGGCCCAAGATGCCGTTGAGCGGTGTTCGGATGTCGTGGCTCATGCGCGTGAGGAACGCGGTCTTGGCGGCGTTGGCGGCGTCGGCTTTCTGCCGCTCTATCCGCGCGCGTTGAAGCGACCAGACAAGGATGGCGATGCCGGTCAGCAAAATGCAGATGATAACGGTGGCAATGGCGGTGCGGTTGCGGTAGAGGAATCGAAGTGTATCGGATTCTTGAGCCGAATACGATGTGGGGGAATAACTGTTCGCGGAGAGCGATTCGCCGGCATTGACGATACCCTTATTAATGATTCCTAGGAGTCGGGGATTGCCGCGCGAGATCAAGCACGATAGTTCTGCTGTGTTGGTGAGTTCCTGCGTTTCGAAATCCTCGATGTCGTAGGTGTCGCGGATGGTTTCCAGGCGCGTACTGGGGACGATGATGCAACTGGCCTCTCCTTTATTGAGGGCTTTGAGCATCTCGCTGCCGCTTGGGTACTCGGTTACCGTTGCGTCGGGGAACAGGCTCTCGAGCTCAAAGCGGTTGACGATAGCGCTCTTTGTGCAAGCGATGTTCTTGAGGTCCTTGCTCAGGTCGTTGCTGCTGTGGATGGCGGTCAGGGAGACCGTTCCCGTCGAGTTTGACTGGATGACCCCCACCTGTTCGGCGAGCCAGTAGTCACGAAAGAATGGCAGGGCGACATCGATGATGCCTTCTGAAAGGGCTTTGATCATTTGTTTAGTGTCTGCGATGGCGACTGTTTTAACGTTAATGCCAAACTTGTCGTGCAACGTCGTCGCGAGCGAGGCAAGCGACCCCTCCATTTCGCCATCGTCATTTTGCGTGCAGTAGGGGAGCTGGTTTGTAAGATAGCCGAGCGTGATGGTGTTGCCATTTGCTTTGAGCCAGGAGGCCTCGGCGCCGTCAAGTGATGATGACCCGCTGTTTTGGGCCGAGTAATTTGCTTTGACCTCGTCATTGTAGCGGGGGTTGAATCGGGCGATTGCCGCCATGGCGGCATTGATATCGTCCATAAGGTCGGGGCGGCTTTTGGGGACGGCGAAATAGTAGTCGCTTGAGCCTACGTAGAACATGGGGGAGGCGCTAGGCGATGAGATCGTGTCGTTCATGATGATGGCGTCGACCTCGCCGTTTGCCAACGCATCGAAGAGGCCGCCGCCACTGGCTATTTCTTTATAGGTGCAGGTAATGCCTTCGTCGGCAAGCCACTGCTGGCCGACGAAGGTCTGCATAACGCCGGGATTGCAGCCAATGGTGAGGCCCTGGAGCGCCTGGAGGTCGCCCGTGGCCAAGTCGTCTCGGTCGGGCCTGGCATAGATGTAGTAGCGCTCGGTGCCCTCGGGGTTCGATGAGAAAAGCAGCTTTTGGGCGCGTTCCTCGGAGTAGGAGATATTGGGCATGAGGTCGATCTCGCCCGCCTCGAGCTTGTCCATGAGCTCGGTGAACGTACCGGAGACATATTCGTATTTCCATCCGGGGGTGTAGTACGAGAGGGTTTGGAGGTATTCGTAACCCCAGCCCGAAAGGCGTTCGCCCGGCGTGCCTTCCTGGAAACCCTCGCTGCTGACGAGCCAGCCAACGCGTACCGTTTTGACCTGCTGCTCGGACTGGTCGGCAAGGGCCGGCACGGGTGCGGCGGCACTCAGCGCGGTAAGTGCGGTGAGCACGATGGCGAGGGCGCGATATATAGTTGAGCGAAGGACAGCGGCAGCTCTCACATGCAATCCTAACGAATCGAGGCAGTACCACGTAAGGATACCAGCTCAGGTGCCCCGTTTGACCCACCTGCCGTTAAACGGTCACCCAGCAGATGTAGTCGTTGGGGACGTTCCTTTTCTGCCGGCACTTGGGGACAGTCCTTTTCTGCCGGCACAAAAGGAACGTCCCTAGCTGCCGGATGTGGGACAATACCGAGCGAATGTGATTGATTGCTCGCGGAAGGGGTCGCGATGAAAAAGCTGAGGACGCTTGCCGATGTGTTGCGCCAGGCGGGCTTCGTGCGCATCACGGGCCTGTTCCTTCTCTTCTATCTGCTCTGCTCAACGGCCGTCTGGCTGTCTGAGCCCACGACCCTCACCTTTGGTGACGGGCTCTGGTTTAGCTTTGAGACCGTTTCGACCATCGGCTTTGGCGATATTCCGGCCGAGACGCCGGTCGCCCGCGTCATCACGGTCGTCTTGAGCGTCATTAGCATCTTCTACATCGCTATGCTCACGGGTGTTGCGGTGAACTACTGCAATACGCTCATCAAGCTGCGCCAAAAGGACACCATGGCGCGCTTTATGGACGACTTGGAGCATTTGGAAGAGCTCGACCGCGATGAGCTCGCCGACCTGTCGCGTCGCGTACGTGAGTACCGCCGTCGGCAGCGCTAGGGCAAGCGTATCGCGCAGCAAGGGGGATTGAATATGAACATCACGGTGTACCTGGGCGCGAGCGTCGGTAACGACCCGGCGTTTTTGCCTGCGGTGCAGGAGCTCGGCACATGGATTGGCGCCAACGGTCACGCGCTGGTGTACGGTGGGTCCAAGTCGGGCTTGATGGGCGCGCTTGCCGATAGCGTCCTCGATGCCGGCGGCCACGTGACGGGCGTGGAGCCGAGTTTTTTTATCGAGGCCGAGTTTCAGCACGATGGCATCGACGACCTCATCGTGACGAGCGATATGGCCGAGCGCAAGGCGAAGATGATCGAGCTCGGCGACGCGTTTATCGCTTTCCCGGGTGGCACGGGCACGCTCGAGGAGATTGCCGAGGTCATGTCCGCGGTGTCGCTGGGACACCTCAACGCGCCTTGCATCCTGTATAACCTGGACGGTTATTACAACGACCTGAAGGCGCTGCTCGGCCACATGATTGAAAAGGGATTATCGAGTCCGCAGCGCCAGCGGGGGATTTACTTTGCCGAAGATTTGCACGAGATTGCTTCGATCATCAATGGTTAAGTTCTAGATTGGGCGTGCATTGCGCCCAATGGTGCCGTTTGGGGTGCAGATGGTTGGCCCGTCTGGGCAGCGCTCGCTCTACAATAAAACGTATTTCTGTCGACTTTGACCACGGGAGAGCCCGATGGATAAGCTTGCAAAACCTAAAAACCGCGCGCTGTTTTTGATCAGCGTAGCCGTGACTGGCGCGCTCGCC
>CAKTVQ010000053.1 GCA_934630375.1 uncultured Collinsella sp. | reverse complement strand
CTGCGCACCATGAAAAACGGTTTTGGCATCGACGTTAAGACCCAGGACAACGTGACCATCGGCCTTGAGGTCTCCGCTCAGTACCACGTGAGCTACGACATGGGCGCCGGCCCGGCAGATTCGGGCATCTACAAGAGCTACTACATGCTGCAGGAGCCCGTCGACCAGATGCGCGACTTCATCACCGACGCCCTGCGCTCCTCCATCCCCGTCTACACACTCGATGAGGTCTTTGCCAAGAAGGATGACATCGCCAAGGATGTCAACGCTACCGTTTCCGAGCAGATGGCCGCCTACGGCTTCACCCTCGTGTCGACGCTCATCACCAAAATTGCACTGCCGACCGAGGTTGAGAACTCCATGAACGACATCAACGCCGCCCAGCGCAAGCGCGCTGCCGCGCAGGAGCTCGCCGAGGCCGACCGCATCAAGCGCGTCACCGAGGCGACCGCCGAGGCCGAGGCGATGGAAAAGGCAGGCGAAGGCATCGCCAACCAGCGCAAGGCTATCGCGTTGGGCATCAAGGATTCGCTCGAGATTATCCAGGAGACGGGCGTCGGTAACGACGAGGCCAACCAGCTGTTTATGTTTACGCAGTGGTCCGAGATGATGACGGAGTTCGCACGTACGGGCAAAAACTCGACGGTCGTGTTGCCGAGCGACTTTTCGCAGTCGGCCTCGATGTTCGAGCAGATGCTGGCTGCCGGTAAGGTTCAGAACGAGTCAAAGGAGTAGGCACGCGTGAAATACACCGTCGTTTGTGTTGGCAAGCTCAAAGAGCGCTTTTGGAAGGATGCCTGCGCTGAGTACACCAAGCGCCTAGGCGCCTATGCCAAGGTGGATATCCGCGAGGTGGCCGATATCGACCCGGCTAAGGCGGGCGGCGTGGATGCCGCGCGCGACAAGGAGGGGGCGGCGATTCTTGCTGCCTTGCCATCTCGAGCGCATGTGATTTTGTTGGCTATCGAGGGCAAGGAGCGTTCGAGCGAGGAGCTCTCGACCCGTCTCGATGACCTCATGCTGCGAGGCAACAGTGACATCGCTTTTGTAATCGGCGGTTCGGACGGCGTGAGCGATGCCGTGCGCGCTCGCGCCGACGAGATGCTCAGCTTTGGACGCATTACCTTGCCGCATAACCTGGCGCGTGTGGTGCTGCTAGAGCAGATTTACCGTGCCTGCAAGATCAGTCGTGGCGAGCCGTATCACAAATAGGTCGGCAATACGAAACAATAGCGTGGGACAATACCTTTCGTTCTGAGGAATGTGTCTGAAAGGACTATGTGATATGAAGATTGGATTTGTCGGTTTTGGCAATATGGCGAGCGCTATGGCCGATGGCTGGATCGCTGCCGGTGTAGCTGCGAGCGACATGTGCGCCTGCGCGGGTCGCTACGACGCACTGGTTGAGCGCTGCGAGGCGCGCGGCATGGCCGCTTGCCACGATGCCGCCGAGGTTGTCTCCGCATCCGATATCGTGGTCGCTGCGGTCAAGCCGTACATGATTGAGAAGGTATTTGCCCCGCTCAAGGATGCTCTTGCCAAAAAGGTCGTTCTGTCGGTTGCCTGGACCTGGGACAGTGCCAAGTGGGAGCAGGTCCTGCCGGGCGTCGCGCATATCTCGACGGTGCCCAACACGCCGGTTTCGGTGGGCGAGGGTGTCATCGCCTGCGAGAAGTCCTCTACGCTCAACGGCGAGCAGCGTGTTGTTGTGCTCGACCTGCTCGGTAAGCTTGGCGCTGTCGTCGAGCTCGATACGAGCCTGCTGTTTGTGGGCGGCACGGTGGGTGGTTGCGCTCCGGCGTTCGTCGCCATGGCGATCGAGGCCCTGGGCGATGCGGCGGTCAAGCACGGTATCCCGCGCGCCGATGCCTATCGCATTGTGAGCCAGATGGTGCTGGGTACGGCAAAGCTGCAGCTTGCAACTGGCCAGCATCCTGCGGCGATGAAGGATGCCGTATGCTCGCCCGGTGGTGCCACCATCAAGGGCGTCGTTGCGCTCGAGGACGCCGGCATGCGCAGCGCCCTGGTCAAGGCAATCGACGCAACCCTCCAGTAAAACCTGCTATTTAGGGACAGGTTTATTTTGGCGGGTTTTTCCTGCGGTTTTGTCCTTTTAGCGAAAAGCGCCCCGCAACTGGCTCAATTCCAGTTGCGGGGCGCTTGCGTTTGCCCAGATAAAACCGACCAAA
Organism: uncultured Collinsella sp.; assembly: GCA_934630375.1. Taxonomy (GTDB): domain Bacteria; phylum Actinomycetota; class Coriobacteriia; order Coriobacteriales; family Coriobacteriaceae; genus Collinsella. The sequence goes on along the minus strand of CAKTVQ010000053.1, from coordinate 2,303 downwards.
ATAAACCTGTCCCTTTTTGGCGAGTTAGTCCCAGAAGCTGTTTTCTTCGTCCTCGGACTTGGGGCCGCGGTCGACATACATCTTATGGGTGCGCTTCTCCATTACAAAGGCAAGAATCGCAAACAGCAGGATGCCGCCGGCGAAAAGGATGGCAAAACCGGTGCGGGTGCCAAACAAAAAGGAAAAAACTGCGTCCATTGGGTGCCTTCTTGCGTAGTTGAGTTGGGTCGTAAACGCTCATAAGTATATACTTGCCCATACATGTACAAGGTTGCAACCTAAATGGAATGTATATCGCCGGAGGATCTAATGCTTGATATCAAGTTTGTTCGCGAGAACCCCGATGCCATCGATGTCGCCATGGCTAACCGCCAGACGTCTTGGGATCGCGAGAAGTTCTTTGAGCTCGACGACGAGCGTCGTGCCGTCATCACCGAGGTCGAGGAACTTCAAGCCACGCGCAACGCCGAGTCCAAGAAGATCGGCGCCCTGATGAAGGAGGGCAAGAAGGACGAGGCCGAGGCCGCCAAGGAGGCCGTGCGCGCCGTCAACGAGAAGATTGACGGTCTGGCCGAGCGCCGCACTTCTCTCGAGCAGGAGCAGTACGACTTCATGGCTCACCTGCCCAACATTCCCTGCGAGGCCACGCCGTACGGCAAGGACGAGGACGAGAACATCGAGCGCCGCCGCTGGGGCACCCCGCGCGAGTTCGACTTCGACTTTAAGCCGCACTGGGATCTGGGCACCGACCTGGACATCCTCGACTTCGAGCGCGGCAACAAGCTCTCCGGCAGCCGCTTCACCGTTCTCGGTGGCGCCGGCGCCCGTCTTGAGCGCGCCCTCATCAACTTCTTCCTCGACACGCACACCAGCCGTGGCTTTAAGGAGTGGTGGCCGCCCATCGTCGTCAAGCGTCAGACCATGTTCGGCACGGGTCAGCTGCCCAAGTTCGAGGACGACGCCTATCACGTCTCGGGCGATAACTTCCTGATTCCCACCGCCGAGGTCGTGCTCACCAACCTGCACGCCGGCGAGGTTCTCGACGCCGACACCCTGCCGCGCCGCTACACCGCCTTCACCCCCTGCTTCCGCGAGGAGGCCGGTTCCGCTGGTCGCGACACCCGCGGCATCATTCGCCAGCACGAGTTCGACAAGGTCGAGATGGTCAAGTTTGCCAAGCCGGAGGAGTCCGACGAGGAGCTCGAGAGCATGACCGCCGAGGCCGAGTACCTGCTGCAGCAGCTGGGCCTTCCGTATCGCGTGATTAGCCTGTGCACCGGCGACTTGGGCTTCTCTGCCCGTCAGACCTACGACATCGAGGTCTGGCTGCCGAGCTACAACGCCTACAAGGAGATCAGCTCCTGCTCCAACTGCGGCGACTTCCAGGCTCGCCGCGCCAACATCAAGTATCGCGACCCCGAGAACTTCAAGGGTTCGCGCTACCTGCACACCCTTAACGGTTCCGGCCTGCCGGCTGGTCGTACCATGGCTGCCATTCTGGAGAACTACCAGAACGCCGACGGCACCATCACGATCCCCGAGGTCCTGCGTCCCTACATGGGCGGCCTCGAGAAGATTGAGCCGGTCGCGTAACTTGGCTGCATAGGCGATATGCAAGGGCGCTCCTTCGGGGGCGCCCTATTTCGTGCGCAGGTCCATACCATGCCGTGCGGACAGCTCAATAGAAAACACACGAACAACTGTTCTGTATACAGCCATCTACCTGCTATGCTTTTGCTAAATAAGAGCGAGAGAAAGGGGACGCGATGGAGCTGTTTGATGATCGGGTGGTTTTGTTTGAGAGCGACGAGGGCGGGGAGTACCTGCTTGTGACGTGTGAGCCGTCTGGCATGGGTGGCCTGGTGGTTCGACAGACGAGCGAGGGTCCGTTGACCCAATGGTGCTACGAGGAGTCGCCGCATGTGGTTGAGACGTTTGTGGCGCACGAGGGGCTTGTGGCCCTGGAGCATTTCTATGGGGTCCGGACATCTAACCAGGTTGCTCGCATGTTGAGTATCTCGTTTGCCGATTATGATTGTGCCCAGCGGGTGAGATCGCTCCTGAGGGAACTTGATGCTAAGTTTGATGTGATCGAAAAGCCAATCGATCGTACGGGGAACGACGGTATATGCGGAGCAGCATGACAAAACTGCGTTCCACAAAAAAGTTTGAGATTGTGCTTGACTCCAATAAGCTAAAGTGGTTTTATATGTCTTGCGCTGCGGCGTTACCTCAGCTGGATAGAGGGTCTGACTACGAATCAGAACGTCATAGGTTCGAATCCTATACGCCGCACCAATTGA
>CAKTVQ010000052.1 GCA_934630375.1 uncultured Collinsella sp. | reverse complement strand
TCGAGCATATGCTCGAACAGCGCAGTGTAGCCGTCCTGCGGCATACCCTGGAAGGGGGCCTGCGGGAAGTAGCGATCGTCATCGCCCACAAAGACGGGAACGCGACCAGTGATCGAGGGATCGATCTGGTCGGGCGTCTGACCCCACTGCTTCATGGTGTAATGCAAAAAGACGTTCTCGTAGACGTAATCGGCGACCTCGGCAAGATCCGGGTCGTTCTTCTTGCGCAGCTCCATAATGGGCACCTTGACGTCCTTGCCAAAGGTCTCCACGAGCTTCTGATACAGCTCCTCGCCGCGCTCATCACCAAAGGCGAGCTTGAGACTCGCATGGTTGAAGGGCACGGGCATAAGGGTGCCGTTGATGTTGGCGAGCACCTTGTGCTGATAATCCGTCCACTTGGTAAAGCGCGACAGGAAATTGTGCACGCGCTCGTTAAAGGTGTGATAGATATGCGGACCGTACTCGTGGATCAGGATTCCGGCCTCGTCAGTGCAGTCATAGGCATTGCCCGCAATGTGGCTACGGCGCTCCAAAACGGCAACACGATAGCCGATGGTCTCGGCAAGACGGCGGGCGCAAACGGCACCGGCATATCCAGCACCGACGACAATCATGTCGTACGCGCCGGCGTTAAAGCCTTCAGGCAGGCCTGAGGTAATCTGCATCGATACTCCTTGTCAAAAGCCACGGGCTCGTTAGCTGGGCTTTTCTCGAACATTCTTCGAGACATATTTATCAGAGCGATTATAGCGCTAATGCGTCCTATAATGAGCTTGCCACACAAGGAAAGCTCAAGCACCGCGGCGTACATAATTGAAAGGTAAACCCGCTAGCAGCGGGTTTATTCGTGAACAGCCGGGCGCCTGGAGCTTAGCGAAACGCTTGCAAGGAGTAACATGAGCGATTTCCTAAACCGTATGAAGTCTGCCGCCAAGGCCGACCTTAAGACCATCGTCCTGCCCGAGGGCGAGGATCCGCGCACCATCGTCGCGGCCAACAAGATCATCGAGGAAGGCCTGGCCAACATCGTCATCCTGGGCGATCCCAACGAGATCAACGTTCCCGGCGCCACCGTCATCGACCCGCGCAATGCCGAGAAGCACGAGGAGTACGCACAGAAGTTTGCCGAGCTCCGCGCCAAGAAGGGCGTTACCATCGAGCAGGCTCGCGCCCAGGTGATGGACGCCACCTACTTTGGCACCATGATGGTCAAGATGGGCGACGCCGACGGCCTGGTCTCCGGCGCCTGCCACTCCACCGCCGACACCCTGCGCCCCGCGCTTCAGATCCTCAAGACCGCCCCGGGCACCAAGCTGGTCTCGGCCTTCTTCGTGATGTGCACCGACACCCCGCAGTTCGGCACCGACGGCACGCTGATCTTCGCCGACTGCGGCCTCAACATCAACCCGTCCTCCGACGAGCTCTCCGAGATCGCCATCGCCTCCGCTCACTCCTGGTCCACCTTCATGGGCAACGTTGAGCCGCACGTGGCCATGCTCTCCTACTCCACCATGGGTTCCGCTGGCGGCGAGGTCGCCAAGAAGGTCCAAGAGGCCGTGAAGTTCTGCAAGGAGAAGGCTCCCGAGCTCGCCATCGATGGCGACCTGCAGCTCGACGCCGCTATCGTCCCCACCGTCGCCCAGCTCAAGGCTCCCGGCTCCTCTGTCGCCGGCAAGGCCAACGTGCTCGTGTTCCCCGACCTCGAGGCCGGCAACATCGGCTACAAGCTGGTCCAGCGCTTCGCCGGTGCTGACGCCTACGGCCCCATCTTGCAGGGCATCGCCAAACCGGTCAACGACCTTTCGCGCGGCTGCTCTGCCGACGACATCGTGGGTGTCGTGGCCATCACCGCCGTCCAGGCTCAGATGGCTGAGTAGCGTACATATCTCCTCGGGACCCTACAGGGTAAAGCTCTGAAAACGTCCTCGGACATGCATGAAACCCCCGCTGCGCACTTCGTGCGGCGGGGGTTTCATGCGTCCTGCGGAATGTTTTCAGAGCTTTACCCTGTAGGGTCCCTGCCGCCACGTAGCAATCAGGGAATCTGGAGTGGGCGGCGGCTTGGCTACGAGCTGGGGCTGAGGATCTGAACGAATGGGTGACGTTGCTGGGAGCGCAGGCGTTGCCGGCGATGATCACTTTGGAACTGGAATTTCCGCCTGCTAGTAAAAAGGCCTCCGGGCTGTTGCTCTGGAGGCCTTTTTGTCAATTACAGACGAATGCGTTAGTTGTTCTTGGTCAGACGCTCGACGTCGTGGGCGATCATGTATTCCTCGTCGGTGGGGATGACCATGACCGTGACGGAAGAGCCGGCGGCGCTGATGACCTGCGGGCCGTTGCCCACGGCCTCGCGGTTCTTGTTGTTGTCGATGCGCACGCCCAGCCACTCAAAGCAGTCGCAGAAGGCCTTGCGGATCGACCAGTCGTTCTCGCCGATGCCGGCGGTAAAGGTGATGGTGTCCACGCCCGCCATGGAAGCGATCATGGAGCCGGCCTGCTGCATGGCCTTGTAGGCGAACATATCGAAGGCGAGCAGGCAGCGCTCGTCGCCCTCGGAGGCGCGCGTACGGATGTCACGGGCGTCGTTGGAGATGCCCGAGATGGCAAGCAGACCAGACTGCTTGTTCATCATGTCATCGACTTCCTGGTAGCTGTAGCCGCCCTCGCGCTGCAGGTAGCACACGGTAGCCGGGTCAATGGAACCACAACGGGTGCCCATCATCAGGCCGTCGAGCGGCGTGAGGCCCATCGTGGTATCGCGGCATACACCGTCCTCAATGGCGGCGAGCGAAGCGCCGTTGCCCAGATGACACGAAAGCAGACGGTGGCAGCGCGTGCCCAAAATCTCCTTGGCCATCATCCACTCGTAGCGGTGGCTCGTGCCGTGGGCGCCGTACTTGCGCACGTGATACTTATCGCACACGTCCTTGGGCAGCGCGTAGGTGTAGGCGACCTCGGGCATGGTCATGTGGAACGACGTATCGAAGACGGCCACGTTGGGCAGCTCCGGATATTTCTCGCGGCAATACTCAATTGCTGCGGCCTCACCGTAATTGTGCAGCGGGGCGAGCGGGGCCACCTCAAGGATCTTAGCCATGACCTCATCGTCGACGACCGCGGAATCATCGAAGTGCCAGCCACCCTGAACGATACGGTGGCCGATGCCATCGATCGTAAAGTCGGTCTTCTCGAGCTCCTCGAGCACGCGCGCAATGGCGCAGCGATGATCGGGAAAAGGAATCTCCTCGGTCTGCTTGGCACCACCGTTCTCGGAGTGGCCAAAGATGCCCATCTCCGAGCCGATACGCTCGCAGTTGCCCTTGGCGAAAACCTCGCGGGTATCGGTATCCAAAAGCTGATATTTAAGGCTCGAGCTGCCGGCGTTGACAACAAGTACGTTCATGAGACTCCTTCGTGATTACAGTACGGTCGGCAAACCTATAAGGCGGCCGTACCCTTAATAAGAAGTTATCAGAATCCAATAAATAACTATTAAACTCTACGCCCAAAGAGCGTAAAAGGGGGCTGAACGGCACAAGGCCATCCAGTCCCCTCCTCTTGCATCAATTACTTACTGCTGACGATGCGCTCGACGTCGGAAGCGATCATGAACTCCTCATCCGTGGGGATGACGAAGATCTTGACCTTGGAATCCTTGGCAGACAGGCACCAAGCGCCGTCGCCACGCAGGGCGTTACGGGCATGGTCCATCTTAACGCCCATAAAGGCCAGACGGTCGGCCACACCGGCGCGAACGGCCGGAGCGTGCTCGCCGATGCCGGCGGTAAAGACCAGGGTGTCCATGCCGCACATGGAAGTGGCCATCTCGGCGGCCTTGGCGGCAATCTTGTAGACGAACATATCGAAGGCGAGCTGGGCCTCGGGGTCGCCGGCAGCGGCGAGTTCCTCGACGTTGCGGCAGTCGTTGGTCTTGCCACCGGTCACGGCCATGAGGCCGGACTTCTTGTTCATCATCTCGTCGACCTCGTCGAAGGTGTAGCCGCCTTCGCGCTGCAGATAGCACACGGTGGCAGGGTCGATAGAGCCGCAGCGGGTGCCCATCATGACACCGTCGAGCGGCGTCAGGCCCATGGTGGTGTCCATGCACTTGCCGTCCTCGATGGCGCACAGGGAAGCGCCGGAACCGATGTGGCACACGACGACCTTGCGAGCCTCGCCGTTGGTCATCTCGGCAACCTTCTTGGAGATGTAGCGGTAGCTGGTGCCGTGGGCGCCATACTTACGGATGTGCAGCTTGTCGCAGACGTCCTTGGGCAGGGCGTAGGTCTTGGCGACCTCGGGCATATTGAAGTGGAAAGCAGTGTCGTAGACCGTGACGTTGGGCAGGTCGGGATACTGCTCGAGGCAGTACTCGATAACGTTGGCCTCGGGGTTGTTGTGCAGCGGAGCGAGCGGAGCGACCTCGCGGATCTTGGCGAGGACGTCCTCGTCGACGAGGGAGGAATCGCCAAAGTACCAACCGCCCTGAACGATACGGTGGCCGATACCCTCGATCTTGACGCCGTTGGCCTCGAGGTCCTTCAGGACGACCTCGATGGCAACCTTGTGGTCGGGGAACTCGATGTTCTCGGTCACCTTCTTGGAACCGTTGGCAGCGTGGGTGAAGGTACCGCCGGTAAAGCAGACGCGCTCGCAGGAGCCCTTTGCGGACACCTTGTGGGACTTGGTATCGATGACCTGATACTTAAGGGTCGAAGATCCTGCGTTGACGACCAGAACGTTCATGTGTCTCCCTACTAACAGGCGGTGTGGCGCCGCCAGGTTACATACG
>CAKTVQ010000051.1 GCA_934630375.1 uncultured Collinsella sp. | reverse complement strand
CGCCTTTAGACGCGTGCCGGAAATCCAAGGGTTATACCCTAAGAGCAAACCACCCCTTTTAGGGGTGGTTTTGATTTAGAGGAATTCGCCTACTCGGTGGACTTCGGGTTCTAGGTCTACGTCGAATTGGTCTTTGACGGTTGTTTGGATGTGGCGGATGAGTTCGTCGACATCGGCGGCGGTGGCGTGGTCGGCGTTGACGATGAAGCCGCAGTGCTTTTCGCTCACCTGCGCGCCGCCGATGGCGTGTCCTCGCAGGCCGGCGTCCATGATGAGCTTGCCGGCAAAGTAGCCCTCGGGGCGCTTGAAGGTGGAGCCGGCGCTCGGCATGTCGAGCGGCTGCTTGTCCTCGCGGCGCTGGCGGTAGTCATCCATGTCGGCCTTGATCATCGCGGCGTTGCCCGGGGCGAGATTAAAAGTGGCCGAAAGCACGATGAAGCCGTCGTCGGCGATGCGGCTCTTGCGATAACCCAGGTTGAGCTCGTCGACATCGAACTCGATAATGCTGCCGCTACCGCGGGTGCCGTCGTCGAGCATGCGGGCGGGCTTGTAGACGCGCACGGACTCCAGCACATCGGCCATGCAGGCGCCGTATGCTCCGGCGTTCATGTAGCAGGCGCCGCCGACCGATCCGGGAATGCCCGAGATGGGCTCCATGCCGGTGAGACCGGCCTCGGCTGCCGCCGCGGCGACATCGGAAAGCAAGGCGCCGGCTGCCGCCGTGACGTGCGTGCCGTTGACCGTAATGTCGGAGAGGCCCTCGCCCAGCGCTACGACGACGCCGCGGATGCCCTTGTCGCCGACGAGCAAGTCGGAGCCGTTGCCCACGATGGTGAGTGGCAGGTCGCAGCGATAGCAGGTATCGAGCGTGGCGACGAGGCCCTGCTCGGTATCGGGCGTGACAAAGACGTCGGCCGGGCCGCCGATCTTAAACGTGGTGTGCTCGCGCATGGGCTCGCTCATCAGCACGTTGTCCTCGCCGGCAACGCCAGCGAGCGCGCACAGCAGGTCCTCGTTAAAAAAGTCGTTCTCGTGCATACGAATATCCGCCTTTTGGTGGTCGTTGTCATCAATCGATTGCAATATACCCCACCCGGACGGATTTGGTGCGCTGGCGGCGATAAAACAGCCGTCCACCGGATTGGTAAAGTGTTTATCACCGAGGTAGAGGGGTAGTCGCTATACTTTCAAGAGATTGCGCGTAAACCCGGAAGGAGCGAGATGGCCAACAAAGTCACCCTCAAGCAGATCGCCCAGGAGGTGGGGCTTTCCCCCTCGTCGGTCTCGCTTGTTCTCAATAATCGGCCCTGTCGCATCTCGGAAGAAAACCGCAAACTTATCAAGGAGGTCGCGGCGCGCAACCACTATGTTCCCAACCAGATTGCGCGCAGCCTGGTCATGCGCGAGTCGCGCACGCTGGGCCTTATCGTCCCTAACATCGAGAGCCGCTTTTTTGCCTCGCTCGCCGGTAGCCTGGAAAAGCGCTGCCGCGAGGACGGCTATGCGCTCTTCATTACCAGCTCGGGCGGCAGCGCCGATGACGATCTGGAGCTGCTGCGCCAGCTGGTGACGCGCGGCGTTGATGGCGTCTTTCTGGTGGTGGGTGACGAGTTCTCCGACGACCGCGCCCTGCGCGAAGAAGTCAGCCACCTGCCCATCCCGGCGGTAATGGTCGACCGTGCCATTGAGGGGCTCGAGTGCGACAAGGTGATGTTCGACCACGAGATGGGCGGCTATATGGCCACCCGCTATCTGATCGAGCAAGGTCACCGTCGCATTGCCTGCTTGGTTAACGCACGCCGTTCCAATACGGGTCGCAAGCGACTTGCCGGCTATGAGCGCGCGCTGCGTGAGGTTGGCCTGCCGATCAACGCACGTTTGGAGTTTGAGAGCGAGTACTACATTCCGAGCGCATACGAGGCCTCGGAGGCGGTGCTCGCAACTGACGCCACTGCCGTGTTCGCAAGCTCGGATAACATTGCCCTCGGTTTGCTCAAGCGCTTGCACGAGATGGGGAAGAGCATCCCGGGCGATATCTCGGTGGTGAGCTATGACAACTCGGCGGCCGACGTTCTCTTTGAGCCGGCGCTGACCGCGATTGAGCAGGACCCTGGTGTCCTTGCGGAGCATGCTTTTGGCTGCATGTCCAAGCGTCTTGCCGGTAGGGGCGGCAGGCGTGCCGAAGAGGTCGTTCTGGAGCCGGAGCTTATCGTTAAGGACAGCGTGCTCGAGCTTACTAAACACAACTAAACACGTTTATCAATTTGCAGAGACCGAATGTGGAGCACCTGTGACGTGCAATGCCGCAGGTGAATGTCGCGTTTTGCTAATCGATGGGATTGATAGGGGTGCTAAAACGTTTTTTCACCATGATAAAACGTTTTAGCAAATATACTAGTCCCAACGAAAGGTTGCCGTATCGGAGGGTGACCACACAGCGAAGGGACATAAACAATGGCTAAAACACTGGGGACGCCGTGGCAAAAGCTGGGCCACGAGGTGCCGGCTTCCGAGCTCGAGGGCGTCGACCTGTATTGGCGCGCATCGAACTATCTGTCCGTCGGTCAGATCTACCTTCGCTCTAACCCGCTAATGCGCCCCGACTTTGTCGACGAGAAAACCGGTGAGGTGCGCGATTTCGGTCGTCCGGACGTTAAGCACCGCCTGGTTGGCCACTGGGGCACCACGCCCGGCATCAACTTCCTGTTCGGTCACGTCAACCGTCTGATCGCCGACCACAACCAGAATGCTATCTTCTTGATGGGCCCTGGTCACGGTGGCCCCGCCGGTACTGCTCAGTCGTTGCTCGACGGCACCTACCGTGAGATCCGCCCCGACATCACCAATGACGAGGCCGGCCTGCAGAAGTTCTTCCGCCAGTTCTCCTATCCCGGCGGCATCCCGAGCCACTTTGCGCCCGAGACGCCCGGTTCCATCCACGAGGGCGGCGAGCTCGGCTACACGCTCAGCCACGCCTACGGCGCCGTTATGGACAACCCGAGCCTGCTGGCCGTGGCCGTGGTGGGCGATGGCGAGTCCGAGACCGGTCCGCTCGCGACCTCTTGGCAGTCCAACAAGCTCGTGAACCCGGCAACCGACGGCATCGTCCTGCCGATCCTGCACCTCAACGGCTACAAGATCGCCAACCCCACCATCCTTGCCCGCGTGTCCGATGAGGAGCTCACCAAGTTCTTTGAGGGCATGGGCTATAAGCCGCACTTCTTTGTCGCCGGCTTTGACGACGAGAGCCACGCAAGCATTCATGCGCGTTTCGCTGCCCTGTTTGAGCAGGTCTTTGACGAGATCTGTGACATCAAGGTCACCGCGCAGGCCCAGGCCGCCTCAGGCGAGACCGTGGTCCGCCCGGCCTACCCCATGATTGTGTTCCGTACGCCCAAGGGCTGGACTTGCCCCAAGCACATCGACGGCAAGAAGACCGAGGACTCCTGGCGCGCGCATCAGGTGCCGCTGGCGAGTGCCAAGGACACCCACGAGCACTTCCGCGTGCTGCGCGAGTGGCTGCGTTCCTACAAGCCCGAGGAGCTCTTTACGCCCGAGGGCCAGGTGCGCCCCGAGGTGACGGCCTTTATGCCGACCGGCGAGCTGCGCATCGGCGCCAACCCCAACGCGAACGGCGGTAAGGTGCGTCGCGAGCTCGAGCTGCCCGATATTCATGCCCACGAGGTCCCCGTCGCAACTAAGGGTCATGGCTGGGGCTCCACCGAGGCCGCCCGCGTCTTTGGTGAGTACACTGCCGACGTTCTGGCCAAGAACATGGATGACTTCCGCATCTTTGGTCCCGACGAGACCGCGTCCAACCGCCTGCAGGCTGCCTACAAGGTGACCAAGAAGCAGTGGGACGCCGGCTTCTACGAGGACGAGGCCAACGACGAGCTGCTGGCAGGCTCCGGTAAGGTCGTCGAGCAGCTGTCCGAGCACCAATGCGAGGGCTTCCTCGAGGCCTACGTGCTCACTGGCCGTTCCGGCGTGTGGAGCTCCTACGAGAGCTTTGTCCATGTGGTCGACTCCATGGTCAACCAGCACTGCAAGTGGCTCGAGGCTACCAAGCGCGAGATTCCGTGGCGTGCCCCCATCAGCGGCCTTAACATTTTGCTGTCGAGCCACGTCTGGCGTCAGGACCACAACGGCTTCTCGCATCAGGACCCCGGCTTTATCGACCTGCTGCTCAACAAGGCCAACGACACGCACATCGTAAACGCCTACTATCCGGCCGACGCCAACATGGCTCTCGCCGTGGCCGAGCGCGTCTACCAGTCCACTGACTGCGTCAACGCCATCTTCTGCGGCAAGCAGCCTGCTCCGACCTTCCAGACGGTCGACGAGGCCAAGGCGGAGCTCGCCGAGGGCGTTGCGACCTGGGAGTGGGCATCGACCGCCGATTCGCTCGCCGAGGCCGACGTCGTGGTCGCCACCTGTGGTGACGTGCCGACGCTTGAGGCTCTGGCTGCAACCGACATGCTGCGCGAGCTGGGCATCAAGGTATGGTTCGTCAACGTGGTCGACCTGCTCAAGATCCAGAACGTCTGCGAGAACGACCAGGCTCTCAGCGACGAGCGCTGGGCTGAGCTGTTCGGCTGCGGCGAGAAGCCCGTCCTCTTCGCGTTCCACGCCTATGCCGGCACGATTCGCCGCCTGATCTGGAACCGCCCCGGCCACGACGCCTTCCGCGTCCACGGCTACGAGGAGAAAGGCTCCACGACAACGCCGTTCGACATGCTGCGCCTGAACAACATGGACCGCTGGGCACTGGCCGCCGACGTGCTGCGCATGGTCGACGCCGATAAGTTTGCCGAGCAGATTGATGAGTGGGAGGCATTCCGCACCGAGGCCTTTGAGTTCGCGTGCGATGAGGGCTACGATCACCCGGTCTTTACCGACTGGGTCTGGCCCGACGCCGCAGCTGCAACCGCTGCCGACGGCGCGCTCTCCGCAACGCAAATGACCGCAGGCGACAACGAGTAGGTAGGCATCTGGGACGGTCTCGCGCTGGGGCCGCCTCCGGGCGGGTTACCTTGCTCCGGGAAGTGGGC
>CAKTVQ010000050.1 GCA_934630375.1 uncultured Collinsella sp. | reverse complement strand
AATGCCATGAGAGCCAGTGCCGAGTGGGCCAAGGGCGTGCAAAGCAAAAAAGAGCCTTAAATCGCATCTGGTGGCCTTGTAGAGCCAAATACCCTCGTTCCCGAGGGTATTTTTTTACGATAAACTAGTAAGGCTGTACACATTTTCTTGACTGAAGGAGGACGTGTGGCAAACGAAAACGATTACGATGGCGGCGAGATTAAGATTCTCGAAGGTCTCGAGGCCGTTCGTAAGCGCCCGGGCATGTATATCGGCTCGACGAGCGCCAGCGGTCTGCATCACCTGGTGTGGGAGATCGTTGACAACTCCGTCGACGAGGCCATGGCCGGTTTCTGCACCGAGATCCAGGTGACGGTCCACGCCGACAACTCCATCACGGTCGTCGACAACGGGCGCGGCATCCCCGTCGACGAGCACCCTGTTAAAAAGATCCCGACGCTCGAGGTCGTTATGACGATCTTGCACGCCGGCGGTAAGTTCGATAACTCGGCCTATAAGGTCTCGGGCGGCCTGCACGGCGTGGGCATCTCCGTCGTCAACGCACTGTCCAAGCGCGTGGTCGTTCAGGTTCGTCGCGATGGCAACACCTACGAGATGGAGTTCTCGCGCGGTAAGACCGTCAAGAAGATGGAGGTCGTGGGCACCTCGGATTCGACGGGCACCACCGTCACCTTCTGGCCCGACGATGAGATTTTCGAGACCTGCATCTACGATTTCGATACGCTGCACAACCGTCTGCAGGAGACGGCGTTCCTCAATAAGAACCTCAAGATCGTGCTGACCGACGAGCGCGAGGCGACTCCCCACGTGGAGGAGTTTTGCTACGAGGGCGGCATCGTCGACTTCGTCAAGTTCCTCAACGAGGGCAAGGACGTCCCCGAGGCCTTTAAGGAGCCCATCTACATCGAGGGCAAATCGGATCCGGACGCGCCTGTGACCAAGATGGGCGAGGTTGAGGTTTCCCTGCAGTGGAATAGCGGCTACGGCGAGAACGTCATGTCGTTCGCCAACGACATCTACACTCCCGAGGGCGGCATGCACCTTGAGGGCTTCCGCACCGCGCTCACTCGCGTGATCAACGACTACGCGCGCAAACAGAACCTGCTCAAGGAAAAAGACGCCAACCTGACCGGCGACGATGTGCGCGAGGGTCTTTCGGCCGTTATCTCGGTCAAGCTGCCCGACCCGCAGTTTGAGGGCCAGACCAAGGCCAAGCTCGGTAGCTCCTATATGCGCGCGCTGACGCTCAAGATCGTGACCGACGGCCTCGCCGATTACTTGGAGGAGCATCCCAAGCCCGCCCGCGAGATCGTCAAGAAGGCGCAACAGGCCTGCAAGGCGCGCAACGCCGCCCGCAAGGCGCGCGAGGCGACCCGCCGCAAGAGCCTGCTCGAGACGGCGTCCCTGCCCGGTAAGCTCGCTGACTGCTCGGTGCGCGATGCCGAGCTGACCGAGCTCTTCATCGTAGAGGGCGACTCGGCAGGCGGTTCGGCCAAGGACGGCCGTCGCCGAGACATCCAAGCGATTCTGCCCCTGCGCGGCAAGATTTTGAACGTCGAACGCGTTGGTGACCATCGCGCGTTCTCGAGTGACACCATCCAGTCGCTGATTACCGCGATCGGCTGCGGCGTCACGACGAGTGCCGGCGACGGCGGCGACTTCGATATCACCAAGGCGCGCTACCACAAGATCATCATCATGACCGATGCAGACGTCGACGGTGCGCACATCCGCATCCTGCTGCTGACGTTCTTCTACAAGTACATGCGTCCGCTGATCGATGCCGGCTACGTCTATGTTGCCTGTCCGCCCATCTTTGGCATTAAGGTGCGCAACAAGATCCACTACGTGTATCCCAACGGCCGTCAGCCCGAAGACGAGATCCTGCGCGACACCATCCAGAGTCTGGGCCTGAACCCTGACGACAACGACGAGGACGGCAAGGCCAAGGACGGCAAGATCACCAAGAAGCGCAAGGGCTATACCGTCCAGCGCTACAAGGGCCTGGGCGAGATGGACCCCAAACAGCTTGCCTCGACGACGATGGATCCCAAGACCCGCATCCTGCAGCGCGTGTCGATCGAGGACGCCGTGGTGGCGGACCGCGCCGTGCGTGAGCTGATGGGTTCCGAGGTCGGCTATCGCCGTGAGTACATCGAGAAGCATGCACATGATGCACGATTCTTAGATGCCTAACCTGTTCGGCTTTCCCAGCCACCGCACCTTCGCCCTCAATCGTCGGTCGCGTACCCAAGTACGCTTCCCTCCTCTTTCGGGCGAATCTGCGGCACCTGGAAAAGCCGTCTCCGTGGTAGGGAACTAATTAGACCACGCAAACCATGAGGAGGTAACGTGGCAGACGATATCAACAATAACGAGGGTATGGGCGAGGCCGGCGACGCCGGTATGCCCGACGATCTGAAGCGCCTGCTTGCCCGTGCTGAGCAGGGCGAGGACGGCGATCCTGACGCCTATAACCCCGATGCCGATGATGACGAGGAAGAGGACGACGACGGTGAGCTCGAGGAGAGCTTTGGCGAAGTCGATCGTGGCGCCTCGGCCGGCGAGGATATAAACGGCGGCCAGCTCCAGATTTCGGAGTTTGGCCGCGAGATGAAGCAGTCATTTATCGAGTATTCGATGTCGGTCATCACGGCGCGCGCCCTGCCGGACGTGCGCGACGGCTTAAAGCCGGTGCACCGCCGCATTCTGTATGCGATGAACGAGAGCGGCATCTACCCCAACCGTCCGCACAAGAAGTCCGCTTGGACGGTCGGCGAAGTTATCGGTAAGTACCATCCGCACGGTGACTCCGCGGTCTACGAGGCCATGGTTCGCCTGGCGCAGTGGTTCTCCATGCGTACGCCGCTCATCGACGGCCACGGCAACTTCGGCAACATCGACGGCGACGGCGCCGCTGCCATGCGTTACACCGAGAGCCGCCTGGCAAAGCCCGCCATGGAGCTGCTGCGTGACCTGCAGAAGGATACCGTCGACTGGCAGCCCAACTACGACGAATCACTCGCCGAGCCCGTGGCACTGCCTGCGCGCTTCCCCAACCTGCTGGTCAACGGCAGCCAGGGCATCGCCGTCGGCATGGCCACCAATATCGCCCCGCATAACCTCACCGAGGCGATCGAGGCCACCTGCTACCTGATCGATAATCCCGACGCCACTGTCGACGAGCTCATGCAGATCATGCCCGGTCCGGACTTCCCCACCGGCGCCATCATCATGGGCAGCGCCGGCATTAAGCAGAGCTACGAGACCGGCCGCGGCTCCATTACCGTGCGTGCCAAGGCGCATGTGGAGTCCACCAAGACCGGCCGCAGCCGCCTGGTCTTTACCGAGATTCCCTACATGGTCAACAAGGGCACCCTGCAGGAGAAGATCGCCCAGCTCGTCAACGACAAGCGCATCGAGGGCATCTCGGATATGCGCGATGAGTCCAACCAGAAGGGCATCCGTCTGGTCATCGAGCTCAAGAAGGGCGTCATTCCGCAGGTCGTGCTCAACAACCTGTATAAGTACACCTCGCTGCAGACGACCTTCGGCGCCAACAACCTGGCGCTCGTCAACGGCGTCCCCAAATGCCTGAGCCTGCGCGAGATGCTGCAGCACTACATCGATCACCAGGTCGACGTCGTCACCCGCCGCACCCGCTTCGACCTTAAGAAGGCCCAGGCCCGCGCGCATATCCTCGAGGGCTACCTGATGGCTCTCGACCATATCGACGAGGTCATCAGCATCATCCGTTCCTCGCAGACCGATTCCGAGGCCAGCAGCCGCCTGATCGAGCGCTTTGGCTTTACGCCCGAGCAGACCACGGCCATCCTCGAGATGAAGCTGCGCCGCCTGACCGGCCTGGAGCGCGACAAGATTCAGGAAGAGCTGGACGGCCTGCGCCGCGCCATCGCCTACTACGAGGACCTGCTGGCGCACGAGGAGAAGATCCTGGGCGTCATTAAGGAAGAGATGCGCGAGATCTCCAAGAAGTTCGGCGATAAGCGCCGCACCGAGATCAGCCAGGTCGAGAAGGACCTGGACGTCGAGGACCTCATTGCCGACGAGGACATGGTCGTGACCATCACCCACACCGGCTATGTCAAGCGCATCCCGGTGGCCGCCTACCGCGCCCAGAAACGCGGCGGCAAGGGCGTGTCGGGCGTCAACCTCAAAGAGGACGACGTTATCGACGAGATGTTCATCGCGTCCACGCACGAGTACGTGCTGTTCTTCTCGAGCAAGGGCAAGGTCTATCGACTGAAGGTGCACGAGCTGCCGGTGGGTACGCGCCAGGCGCGCGGTACCGCGATCGTCAACCTGCTGCCCTTCGAGGAGGGCGAGAAGATCGCGAGCGTCATCAGCTGCCGCGAGTTCCCCGCCGACGAGTATCTGATGTTTGCCACCAAGAGCGGCATGGTCAAGAAGACCGTGATGAGCGCGTATGACCGCAGCCGTCGCGACGGCCTGATCGCTATCAACCTGCGTGACGACGACGCGCTGCTGAACGTCCGCCGCGTGCGCGAGGGCGACAAGATTATCCTGGCCACCACCGCGGGCAAGGCAATCATGTTCTCCGAGGAGCAGGTGCGCGCCACCGGCCGCGATACCAGCGGCGTTCGCGGTATCGGTATGAAGGACGGCGTGAGCGTTCTGGGCATGGAAGTCACTAACGGCAACGGCGATCTGTTTGTCATCACCGAGCGCGGCTACGGCAAGCGCACGCCGGTCGCGGACTACCCGGAGCAGAATCGCGGCGGCCAGGGCGTCTACACCATCCAAATGACCGAGCGTAAGGGCAACCTCGCGGCCATGAAGACGGTGGGCCCGCAGCACGAGCTGTTCATCGTGACGGAGGGTGCGACGGTCATTCGCGTCAAGACCGACGAGATCAGCCAGACTGGCCGCGCTACCCAGGGCGTCAAGATGATGACCGTCGACGACAACGACCGCATCTGCGCCGTAGCCCGCATGACGGCCGCCAAGGAGAAGCCCGAAGGCGAAGGCGCCGAGGCCGCAACCGACGCCGAAGAGGCCCCTGTCGATCTAGGCGACGGCAACGACATGCCAGAAGATCTCCTAGACGAGTAAGAGGCCCTAGCTGGTAGAAAA
>CAKTVQ010000049.1 GCA_934630375.1 uncultured Collinsella sp. | reverse complement strand
GCGATCGCCGCGTCGGCAAAGCGCGTAATGCCCGCCTTGTCGCCCAGCGCCTGGCAAAACGCCTCGCCCAGCACAATACCCGTGTCCTCGACGGTGTGATGCGCATCGACCTCGACGTCGCCCACCGCGTGCACCGTCAGATCGAACAGACCATGGCGGCCAAAAGCGTTGAGCATGTGGTCGAAAAACGGCACACCGGTCGAGATATCGCACACGCCGGATCCGTCCAGATCGAGCTTTACGACAATGTCGGTCTCGCCCGTTTTGCGGGTTACCTCGGCATAGCGGTCCATCTACATCTCCTCCTTCACCAGCGCGGCAAACGCGGCCAGCACCTCGTCGTTTTCCTGCGGGGTACCCACGGTAATGCGCAGACAGTCCGCGAGCCCCGGCGCGTAGCTAAAGTCGCGCACCAAAATTGAATACTCGTCGCGCAGACGCTCGCGCACGCGCGTGGCATGCGGCGTGCGCGCGAGCACAAAATTCGCCGCGCTCGGCCATACCTCCACGGGCAGGCCCTCGGCAGCCATTGCGCGCAGGGCGCACAGCTCGCGCTCGCGCTCGGATGCAACCTGCGCCACCACGGGCGCGTATGCATCGCGGGCACGCACGCAGGCAAGCGCTGCGGCCTGGCTCAGCACGTTGACCGAGTAGATCTGGCGAATCGCCGCGAACACGTCGATGACCTCGGACGCCGCGATCACATAGCCCAGACGCGTGCCGGCGGCGCCAAACGCCTTGGACAGCGTATGCAGAATCACCAGGTTGGGATGCTCGGCGATAAGTCCCTGTGCCGTGGTGGCCGCGCCAAACGAATCGTCGGCAAACTCAACGTAGGCCTCGTCGACCATCACCATGCCGGGGCACGCATCGCACAGGGCAGCGACAAAGTCGAGCGGCGCCACATCGCCCGTGGGATTGTTGGGCGAGGTCACGATCGCAAGGTTGCACCCGGGTGCGGCCGCGAGCACAGCTGCCTGGTCGAGCTCAAAGGTCGCGGGGTCGCGCCACACGTCGCGCACCTCGGTCTGACAGAGCGATGCAAAGAACGCATACTCGCTAAAGCACGGCGGACAGTTGAGCAGGGTCCGCCCCGCGCCGCCAAACGCCAGCAGGTAGTTATAGAGCAGCTCGTCGCCGCCGTTGCCCACGCAGATATTCTCGCGCGTCACGCCATGCCAGGCGGCCAGCTCGTCGCGCAGGTCGTTGGACATGGGATCGGGATAGCGGTTGAGCGGTGTGGCGGTAAGCGCCGCATCAACCGCCTCGCGCACGCCGACCGGCACGGGATAGGTGTTCTCGTTTGCCGAAAGGTTGATGCGCGTGGGTGTAAAGTTGGGATCGTAGGGCTCAATGCCGACCAAGTAGGGCTGGACGAGCTCCTTCATGCGAGGTGTCAGCTCGGCCATGTTAGGCCTCCTTGCCGGTCGGGGCGCCATCCTCGCCCGCAGCCGCCGCCAGGTCCACGCCCTCGGCGACCGTCGCGGTCGCATCGCCCGGCCAGGCGACCTTGGTCAGGTCGGCCGCGGCCAGAGACTCGGCACTCACGGCATCCTCGCCCTGCTCCAGCACACGGCGGCGCAGAGCGGCGGAAAGCGCGTGTGCCCACAGGCCCTCGGCCTCGGCCAGGCGCTGCGTAGCGGGAGCGTCGGAGAGCAGGCCCTCGGGCGTATAGCAAATGACGCTCGAGCGCTTAACGAACTCTTCGACCGAAAGCGGGTTGGAGAACATGGCCGTGCCGCCGGTCGGCAGCGTGTGGTTGGGGCCGGCGACGTAATCGCCGAGCGGCTCGGAACTCCAAGCGCCCACAAAGATGGCGCCGGCGTTGCGAATGCCGCCGAGCAGGCCCATCGCGTCCTTGCAGTGCAGCTCAAGGTGTTCGGGTGCCACGGTGTTCACAGCCTCGACGGCGGCAGCCATGTCGGCGGCCACCACGATGGTGCCCTCGTTATCGAGCGAGGCGCGCGTGATCTCGGCGCGTGGGGACTGCGCTACCAGAATGTCGATACCTGCCTCGACCTCGCGCGCAAACTGCTCGTCGCAGGTCACGAGATAGCAGGCCGCCAGCGGATCGTGCTCAGCCTGGGCCATCAGGTCGGCCGCGACCACCATAGGCTTGGCCGTGGCGTCGGCCAGCACGCAGACCTCGGAGGGGCCGGCGACCATGTCGATGCCCACATCGCCCGAAACAATCTGCTTGGCCGCAGCGACAAAGGCGTTGCCCGGGCCGGTAATCTTGTCGACACGCGGAATGGTCTCGGTACCGTACGCCAGCGCGGCCACGGCCTGGGCGCCGCCCACCATATAGATCTCGTCCACGCCGCCGAGCTTGGCCGCGGCGAGCGTGTAGGGGCTGATAAGGCCGTCCTTTTGCGGCGGGGTCACCATGACCACGCGTTTGACGCCGGCGACCTTGGCGGGAATGGCATTCATGAGCACGGTGGAGGGATACTGCGCGCGACCGCCCGGCACGTAGATGCCAGCCGCCGCGAGCGGGGTCACCTTAACGCCGAGCATCGTGCCGTCCGGGCGCGTGGTAAACCAGCTCTGCTCGACCTCGCGCTGGTGGAACTCGCGAATCTGACGCGCGGCTTTCTCGAGCGCGGCGACAAAAGCCGGGTCGAGGCCTTCGAGCGCGGCATCGATCTGCTCCTGCGGCAGACGGAAGCTCTGCAGCTCGACACCGTCAAAACGCTGGCAGTAATCGCGCACCGCGGCATCGCCGTTGGCGCGCACGTTGGCCACGATATCGCGGACGGCGTCGACGATGTTTTGCGGCAGCACACCCTTGCGGTTGAGCTGGTTGGTGACGAGGCGCTCACCGGGAGCAAGCTTGATGGTCTTCATATCGGTATCCCCTATCGGTCGAGGTTGTGTTCGAAAAACGAGAGGCCGGGCGGCGGCGCCAATCGACCCGCAGCCCGTACGTTGGGGCGCCCGTGCGCGCTCGCGCTATTGTGCCGAGCCCGCGACGGGCTCAAAATGCTTGTCCTTAACGGCCGCGGCCAGGCGATCTGCCAGATTGCGTACGCGCGGATCCAGGCGCGCGGCACCCGGATTGACAAAGAAGCGGGCCGTGCAGTCCATGATGCGGCCGGTGATGACCAAGTCGTTGTCGCGCAGCGTGGCACCCGTGGCGGTAATGTCCACGATGCGATCGGTCATGCCGACGATGGGTCCCAGCTCGATGTTGCCGTGCAGCGAAACGATGTCGGCGTTCACACCGCGCTCGGCATACCAGGCACTCGCGATGCGCGGGTACTTGGTGGCCACGCGAAGCGATCCGCGACGGGCGTAGTTGCGCTCGGCCTGACCGGCGCGCCATGCGGGCTCCGCCTCAATAAAGGTGCACAGGCCGTAGCCCAAATCGACCAGCTGCAGCAAGTTGAGGTCGGCTTCGATGAGCGAGTCCCAGCCGCAGATGCCGCAGTCGGCACCACCGCAACCCACAAAGGCGGGTGCATCGCTGGGTCGCACGATGACAAACTCGATATCGCCGACCGCGCCCTCGCCGGCACGCGTGTCGCGACCGCGCACGATCAGGTGACGGCCGGGGTCGCGCAGCTCAGAGACGTCCAGACCCGCGGCCTCGAGCACGTCGAGCGTGTCGGCCTTAAGCGAGCCCTTGGGCACGGCGATGCGCAGCGGGCCCTCGGCGCCACGACCCACGGCGTGGTCGCCATCGGAAGCGGCATCCTCGGCCGAGGTGCGCGCGGCCTCCAGGCGCTCGAGCGAAAAGGCGAAGCCCGCCGCCGGCACCTCGATACCGGCGCCAAATGCGCCGGTAAAGATGGAGTCATAGCGTCCGCCCGAACCGACCGGATCGGGCAAGCCGCCGGCATAGGCCTTAAAGACCAGGCCCGTGTAGTAATCGAACGAGTTCATGATGGAGAAGTCGAACGACAGCACCTGGGCGTCCTCGGGTGCCAGGCCCTCGACCAGGGCACGCAGCTCGCGCGTCAGCGGCGCGACGATACCGGCGGCCTCCAGCAGCGCGTCCACGCGGTCGAGTACCTCGGCACCGCCGTGCAGACGCGGCAACTCGCTAATGGCGGCCTTGACGGCATCGGACTCGGCGCTTGCCGCCACGCGGGCATCGAGGCCCACAAAGTCGTTGGCGTGCACGCAGCGCAGGGCCTCGGCAGCCAGCTCACGATCCTCGCATACCGCGAGCAATTCCTTAAAAGGACGCACGCTGCCTGCGATGATGCGCGCATCGGGAAGTGCCAGCTCACGCACGGCCTCGGCGACCAGCGAGACAATCTCGACATCGCCCGCGGTATCGCCCGCACCGATAAGCTCAAAGCCCAGCTGTGTAAACTGGCGCGAGCCACCGGCGTTGCGCTGGCACTCGCGAACCACCGGCGCCTCATAGCGCAGGCGCAGGGGCAGGTCGGCCGCGCGCATGCGGGTCGAAACCAGGCGCACGATCGGTAGTGTGTTGTCGGGGCGGACCACCAACAGACGCCCGTCGTCGTCAAAGAGCTTAAACGGCGTGTCCGCGATGCGGCCGCCTTCCTCAAGCGAACCCTTGTCCTCGAGCAGCGGCGTCTCGACCGGAAGGTAATGATGCTCCCTGAAGCAGCCCTTCACCGTCAGCGCAATCTCCTCGCGCGCCTGAGCCTCCTCGGGCAATATGTCCCGGAATCCCCACGGTGTGGCCGTCATCTGGTGAGCCTCCTCATGCTGTGTTTCATATAGAGCAGAAGACCGGCATAGCTCCGCCGGTCTTCTGGGTACTTTAGCATACTAGAGTGCTTGCGGGGAGAATCGTCTCTCACGGCTCACAGCGTATTCATTTGGAAACATTGGAGCGGATTGCCCGCAGCCCGCCTCTACAGCGAAGGGCATCGACAGTCCATCCGAAAAAACGTCCGAGGTCTCGCTCGCTCAGCGGAAGAACATACGGACGAGGGCCGGGGAGCCTGTCTTGTTTTGAGAAGTGGGCTTCGCGAACTTCTCAAAACAAGACAGGCTCCCCGGCCCCGGCGATGTGTTTCGGGCTGGCCAAAGTCAGATGCGCGGTCTCCGGGGCAGCATCAGCAAAGTCCCCATTACATAAAAAAGAATCAGCCCCCGCATATCGAAACGGTCGAGAGGGCCGCCTCCGGGCGGGTTGCCTTGGTCTGAGAAGTTCGCGAAGCCCACTTCTCAGACC
>CAKTVQ010000048.1 GCA_934630375.1 uncultured Collinsella sp. | reverse complement strand
ACGAGTTGAACTATTGTACGGAAAGAACCGCGTTTCCGCAGCCCACACTACATTCCCGTAAAGAACCCGCAACCTTTAACCCACTCATTGGGGACAGACTTAAATGAGTACCTGCTCATTGGGCACTCATTTAAGTCTGTCCCCAATGAGTGCAATGACCAGCCAGGGAAGGCGCCCTTCATCGGCCAAAAAAAAGGGGCGCGACCGCAATGGTCACGCCCCCTCGACATCAACTATGTACCGCTAGGCCCCTACGCCAATTTTGCGCCGACGATCTTTGCCGCGGCAGGCTTGTCGAAATTGCCGCCGGTGGCTTTGCCGAGCGCTCCCATGACCTGGCCCATCTGCTTCTTGGACGTGGCGCCCAGCTCGGCGATAACCTGCTCGATCAGGGCCTCGAGCTCCTCGCCCGAAACCTGCGCGGGCAGCAGGCTCTCCAGAATCTTGACCTGCTCGGTCAGGTTGTCGGTACGCTCCTGGTCGGTACCGGCCTTAATGGACATCTCCAGCGTCTCGCTCGTCTGCTTAATCAGACGCTTGATCATGCTGTTGACGTCTTCCTCGGTCACGTCGCGGCGCTCGTTGACCTCGATATTCTTCACCTCGGCCTTGACCTGGCGAATGATGGACAGGCGAACCTTGTCCTTGGCCTTCATGGCCGCGATCATTTCCTTCTGCAGCTCTTCGTTAGTCATCTGCAAATCCTCCTCAATAGCGTGGGCGGCACTCGTGTGAGCGCCGCCCCATGATTACTCAGTCGTCGACGAATCGTCGGTCGAACTCTTGGTGACGCCCTTCAGACTGACGTTGTACGGCACGTCCTTGGGCATGGGGTTAACGGTGATGTCGGCGTCTTTCTTGTACTGCTCCAGCCACTCGCTGTACGCGGTGCTGGCCGCCTGCGTCTTCACCACGTTGGAGACATACTTCTTGATGGCCTTGGGCACCTGATTGATGTCATCAACCTGATTATCGACATGGAAGTAGTCGGTGCACTTGATGATGTGATAGCCGTACGTCGACTCGACAACATCGCTCACGTCGCCCTTGTTGAGGCCCTCGAGCGCCGTCTGGTAGCTGTCGACAAAGGTGGTGAGCTTGTCCCAACCCACGTCGCCCTTCTTCTCCTTGGAGCCGGTATCCTCGGAGTACTGCTCCACGGCGTCCTCAAAACTCAGCTCGCCGGAGTTGATCTTGTCCAGGCACTCCTGCGCCTTGGCCTTGGCGGCAGCCTTGTCCTCGTCGGATGCGTCGGAATCGACCTTGATCAAGATGTTCGACGAACGGCGGGCGTCATTGTAGCTGGACAGGTTCTCGTTGATGTAATCGACAATCTCGCTGTCCTTGGGCTTGCTCGTAGGCGCGACGGCATCCTTGAGTTTCTGCTGCGCCAGACTCTCCTTGAGCGAATCCTTGTAGGTGTCTTCGGTATAGCCGTAGGTCTTGAGGGTCTTCTTAAAGGCCTTGGCACCGCCCGCGCTCTTGCACGCGTCCTTCCAAGCCTTCTCGACTTCCTCGTCCGAGACGGTCACGCCGTTTTCCTTCTGCGCCTGTTGAAGCAGAATCTGCTGCGTGTAGGAATCGATGAGCTGCTTGCGGTACTTCTTGGGCGTCAGGTCGTTGTCGACCAGGTACTGTGCCCAGTCCTTGTCCTTGGTGTAGCCATAGGACGTGCGCATGCTCATGATCTGCTTGGTCACGGTGTCCTCGGTGAGGTTGGTGCCGTTGATAGTGGCAGCAACACCGCCGGTCAGCTTGTAGCCCGAGGTGTCCTCGGCCTGCGACATAAGGCCGGAGCACGCCATCGCCGAGACGGAAAGCAACATTGCCAGCACGCCAATAACCACCAGGACGATCTTGACGGTCTTGGACACGCGGGTCTTGCGCTGCTTCTTGCGAGAGTTGGAGGCGGCGCGAGCCTGCTGCTCGGGCGTCGGCTCGGGTGCGGGGTTCTTTTTCTTATTTGCCATAGTTGGCCTTTCGCATAACGAATCGAACAAACGCCATTGTGTCACAACGCAGCCCCCGCGGCACGCTTGGCGCATTGGGGACAGGTTAATCTGCACCATTTTGGTGTAAAGGGGACAGATGCGGCAGCCGGCACCTTAGAAGTGACGACGGATGGCGTCGACCATGCCCTGGGGTGTGATCTGGCCGAGCACGTCGGCTGCGGCATCGGCGTCCATAAAGATGTTCATGAGCGCCTGCAGGGCCTCGACCTGGCCGCCCGGCTCGGCGATACCCAGATTGATGACGATCTGCGCCGGCACCGGAGCGCCCATGCCAGCCATAGCGTTAAATGTCACGGGCGCGGCGGGCTTCACCACCGCGATATAGGGCTTGGACACAAACCCCGGATCGGTATGCGGAATGGCAATGTTTGCCGCCGGCATGGCAAGACCCGTGGGATAGGCATCCTCGCGCGTGCGAACGGCGTCGAACCAACCGTCGGCAATGTAGCCGCGCGGAGCAAGCTCACTCTCGAGCTGCGCAAACACCTCACCCGGCGTCGCACACTCCCAATCAAAAAACACCAGCTCAGGCGTAAACAGCGCTTCGTTATCCGCCATGCGCTCACCTCTCTCACCTAGTCATTCAGAAACGTCCCCGATGACTACCCAAAACAAAAGGTGGCCACGCGCGCCTTGGCGCCAATGACCACCCTGACTACTCGGCTAAATTGTACTGTGCGCCACTAGCCGCGAGGCGCGTCAATTGCGACCTTGCCGCTCTCCAGCACGTGGACGCGACCGTCAGCGAGCATTTGCACGACCTCGGGATACAGCACATGCTCAATCGCGTGAATGTGCTCCTCGAGCGTGTCGACATCCCAGCCCTCCTCAACAGCCAGCGCACGCTGGGCGATGATGGGACCGTTGTCGTAGATCTCGTTGGCAAAGTGCACGGTCACGCCGGTCACCTTGACGCCGCGCGCAAACGCGTCGTCGATCGCATGGGCACCGGTAAAGCTCGGCAGCAGCGCCGGATGCAAGTTGACCACGCGGTTGGGAAACGCCGCCAGCAGCGGTGTGTGCACCATGCGCATGTAGCCGGCCATGACCACATACTCGCAGCCGCGCTCGAGCAGCTCGTGCGCGATGATCTCGTCGGCGGCAATAGGGTCGGCATAGACATCCTTGGACAGCGTGAGCGTCTGGATGCCCGCGCGCTCAGCGCGCTGCAAACCCTTAGCCGAAGGACGGCTCGACACCACAAGCTCAATCGAGGCGTTGAGCTTACCGGCGGTGATTAGATCGATCAGCGCCTGCAGGTTGGTACCCGAGCCGCTGATGAGCACACCGATCTTGAGCGGCTCGACCGTATCGGTGCCGGTCGGACGGGTATAGGGCACAAAGTCCAGGCCCTCGGCGGCAGCCATCTGCTCGTTAGCGCTCATCGGAGTACACGACCTTACCGGAACCCTCGACGCACTCGCCCACGCGGAACGGCTTCTCGCCCAGCGCGACCAGGGCTTCGGTAACCGCGGCCTCGTCCTCGGGGGCGACGATCAGGCACAGGCCGACGCCCATGTTGAAGGTCTTGCATGCCTCGTTGGGCGCAAGCTCGGCCTGGCGCGACACGTAGGTGATGACGGGCGGAACGTCCCAACCCATCTCGGCGCCGTTGCGGGTGACCACGGCGTCGACGTCGTCGGCGAGTGCACGGTTGAGGTTCTCGGTAATACCACCGCCAGTGATATGGGCGATAGCGTGCACGTTGGCGCCGCCGCGCAGCAGCTCCAGGATCGGCTTGACGTAGATGCGCGTGGGGGCCAGCAGAGCGTCTGCCAGCGATGCACCGCCGAGCTCCTCGAGCGGACGGCCCAGCTCCTCGGCCTTAGCGGCGGCCTCGGGCGTACCCGGCTTAATGCCATCGACGCCAATGACCTTGCGCACGAGCGAGTAGCCGTTGGAGTGCACGCCGGTGGAAGGCAGGCCCAGGATCACATCGCCCGGGCGAACGTTCGCGGGATCGAGCATCTTGGGACGGTCGACGACGCCCACGGTAAAGCCGGCGAGGTCGTAGTCGGCCGGAGCCATGACGCCCGGGTGCTCGGCCATCTCGCCGCCCACGAGCGCGCAGCCCGCGAGCTTGCAGCCGTCGGCCACACCCTTGATAATCTTTGCCATGTGCTCGGCCTCAATATGACCAATGGCAACGTAGTCCAGGAAGAACAGCGGCTCGGCGCCCGAGGCCAGAATGTCGTTGACGCACATGGCGACCAGGTCCTGGCCCACCGTCTCGTGACGGTCCATGATCTGGGCGAGCACGAGCTTGGTGCCCACGCCGTCGGTGCCGCTGATCAGGATCGGGTCTTCCATATCCTTAAGCGCGGCAGCCGAGAACAGGCCACCGAAGCCGCCGATGCCGCCGATAACTTCGGGACGATTGGTGTCCTTGACCATCTGCTTAATCGCGTCGACGGCGCGGCCGCCCTCGGCGGTATCGACGCCGGCGTCCTCGTACGTCACATGCTTGCTATCGCTCATCTGAGCCTTCCTCTCCCACTACCGTGGCGCCGCACGGGCGCCAAACGGTGCTCATAGTTGCGTTCATTTCGGCGCATGCCATAACAGCACACACCGTTCAATCAACAAAACAGCAGGTAAAACCTACCAAAATAAACCTGTCCCCATATGGCAGGTTTTATGCCTCGCCGTGCTCCTCTTCCCAGCTGCGGTCGTCGTATTTCTCGATCACGGCGTCGTCGTCAAAGTGCAGCGGCTTGTCCAGGTTGCGAGGCTTAAAGCCCTCCATAAACTTGTCGCGGCCAAAGCTCTCGGGAATCGCCACGGGATAGCGGCCGGTAAAGCACGCATCGCAGTAGCCGCCCTTGGGCATGACCTTCAGCAGGCCCTCGACCGAAAGGAAAGCCAGCGAATCGGCGCCGATGTACTCGCAAATCTCTTCGACCGTCTTATTGGCGCTGATAAGCTGCGACTGCACGTCGGTATCGATGCCGTAGAAGCACGGCCAGATGACCTCGGGCGAGTTGATGCGAATGTGAATCTCCTTGGCACCGGCGTTACGCAGCATCTTGACGAGCTGCACCATGGTGGTGCCGCGCACGATGGAGTCGTCGATGACGACCAGGCGCTTGCCCTCGATGTTGTCGCGCAGCGGGTTAAGCTTCATGCGCACGCCCATGGCGCGCAGCTCCTGCGTGGGTTCGATAAACGTACGGCCCACGTAGCGGTTCTTGATAAGGCCCTCGCCAAAGGGAATGCCGCTCTCGTGCGAATAGCC
>CAKTVQ010000047.1 GCA_934630375.1 uncultured Collinsella sp. | reverse complement strand
GGGCGGGCACTGATGAAGTTTCCTGCTCTACAGTCCTGCTCACGACGGAGGCCACATTAAGTGGCCTCCTGTTCGTGCGGAACTCGCGATAAACTTCATCAGTGCCCGCCCCACGGGAAACCTACCAAAAAGGGACAGGTTTATTTTAGTCGGTTTTATCTGGGGAAATGCGGCAGCTATGACCTAGTTGCCTCGTTGTAGACATTCAGTTGGTCTTGCCAGAGATTGTGATCGCTATCGGTAATCTCTCGAATGATATGAGCCGGATTGCCACCGATGATGACGTGGCTGGGGACGTCTTTGACAACGACTGATCCTGAGGCGATGACAACGTCGCTTCCGATTGTGACGCCTGGATTGATAATCACACCGCCGCCCATCCAGACGTTGTCGCCAATTGTGACAGGCTTTGCATACTCAAGGTCCAGATTGCGCACATCTGCATCAATAGGATGCCCAGCGGTGAAAATGCTCACGTGGGGTCCCAGAAAAACGTTGTCGCCAAAGGTCACGTAGTTTTCGTCCAAAATCGTCAAGCCAGTATTCGCATAGAAATGATCGCCAAACGAAATCCTATCGCCGTGATCAAAATAGACGGGAGCCGTTAAGACCATATCGTCCGGAGCGGCGCGAAAACACTTCTTAAGCTCCTCAAGAGCACTCGAATCATCCCAATACTCCGATTCGTTAAACAACTTCTGAGCCGCATGCACCCTACTAAACGAATGGTCGCCAACTCTATAGGGGTTATAAAGCTCCCCGGCAATCATACGATCCCATTCAACCTTATTGATCATGCCAACCCCCATCAGCTATGCGTCAGATGCGAAACAAAGTATAGCAACTAAGAACAGGAACGCAGCAAGCGCCCAACAGCGTTAACCAGCCCTTTTGCTATCCCCGGTGGGGTCCGCGGGTAAAGTTTATCGCGAGTTCCGCACGAGCCGGAGAGCACTTAATGTGCTCTCCGTGCGAGCAGGACTGTAGAGCAGGAAACTTTACCCGCGGACCCCGCCGGGGATAGCAAAAGGGCGACCCCAGTACGGAGTCGCCCTTGTTGAGCTGCTTATGTGTAGCTGCTACTCGGCGTCGTGGTGGCGGCGGGGCTTACGGCCTCCGTTGTCACCGGGACGGCGCGGACGGTCGCTGCGCTCGGAGCGCTCGCGGCGCGGACGCTCACGGCGCTGGAAGTGCTCGCCGTCGCCCTCGGAGGAACCCTCGGCGCGAGCCGGGGCCTCGGGCTTGTCAAGACGATCGAGCGAGATCTTGCCACGGTCGTCGACCTCGATGACGACGACCTTGACCTCGTCGCCCACGTTGAGGACGTCCTCGACCTTCTCCACGCGGCCCTTGGCGACGCGGGAGATGTGCAGCAGGCCGTCCTTACCGGGCAGCAGGTTGACGAAGGCGCCGAAGGGCTGGATGGAGACCACACGACCAGTGTACTCCTCGCCCGGCTCGGGAACCTTGATGATGAGCTTGATGCGCTCGACGGCCTGGTCAACAGACTCGCCAGTGCCGCCGACAAAGACGGTGCCATCCTCCTGGATGTCAACCGAAGCGCCGGTCTCATCCTGGATGCCGCGGATGACCTTACCGCCGGAACCGATGACGTCGCGGATCTTGTCGGTCGGAACCTGGATGGAGACGATGCGCGGGGCGGTGCTGCGCGTGGTGTGGCGCGGCTCGGGGATCACATCGAGCATCTTCTGAAGGATGAAGGCGCGACCCTCCTTGGCCTGCTGCAGGGCGCGGGCCAAGATGTCGAAGGTAAGGCCGGTGGCCTTGTTGTCCATCTGCAGGGCGGTAATGCCCTCGGTGGTGCCGGTGACCTTAAAGTCCATGTCGCCAAGAAAGTCCTCGAGACCCTGGATGTCGGACAGGACCACGGTCTTGCCCTCCTCCTGGATCAAGCCCATGGCGATACCGGAGACCGGGCGCTTGATGGGCACGCCGCCGTCCATAAGGGCGAGCGTGGAGCCGCAGGTCGAAGCCATCGAAGAGGAGCCGTTGGACTCCATGACCTCGGAGACGACGCGGATGGCGTAGGGGAACTCGTTCTCGTCGGGGAGCACCGGAAGCAGAGCGCGCTCGGCCAGGTTGCCGTGGCCGATCTCGCGGCGCTTGGGGCTGCCCATGCGGCCGGTCTCGCCGGTGCAGAACGGCGGGAAGTTGTAGTGGTGCATGTAGCGCTTGCCCTCGGTGGGCTCGATGGTATCCAGGCGCTGGCCCTCGTTGAGCATACCGAGCGACAGGACGGAAAGCACCTGGGTCTGGCCACGCTGGAACAGACCGGAGCCGTGAACGAGCGGCAGGTAGTTATCCTTCACCATGATGGGGCGAATCTCATCGGCGGCACGGCCGTCGACGCGCTCACCGGTCTCGACGACCATGGTGCGCATAGCCTTCTTCTCGAGCTTCTTGAGCGCCACGGGAATCTCGCGCTCCCAAGCGGCCTGCTCCTCCTCAGTGAACTCGGCGCGGATGGACTCCTTCAGAGCCTCGACCTTACCGATACGGGAGAGCTTGTCGGCGTCGCGAAGGGCGGCAGCCATCTCGTCGTAGTGGGCGAAGATGCGCTCCTGGACCTCCTCGACGGGCTGGTCGAGCGGGTACTCCTTCTTGACGATGGGGCCGTTGACCTGCTCCCACTCGGCGACGAACTCGTCCTGAGCCTGGCAGAAAGCAGCAAGGGCCTCCTGGCCAAACTTCATGGCGGCGAGCATGTCGTCCTCGGAGATCTCCTCGGCGCCGGCCTCAACCATCGAAATGAAGTCGGCAGAGCCGCCCAACTCCAGGTCCAGATCGGAGTTCTCGCGCTCCTCGTAGGTGGGGTTGACGATAAACTCGCCGGTCTCCACGTTACGGCCGATGCGAACGCAGACAAGCGGGCCCTCGAAGGGCACGCCGCCGAGCGTCATGGCCAGGGAAGCACCCATGACGTTGATGACGTCAAAGGGGTTGACCTGGTCGGCGACGAGCGAGGTAGCAACGATGTGCACCTCGTTGCGGAAGCCGTCCGGGAAGCTCGGGCGAATCGGACGGTCGATCATGCGCGCGGTGAGCGTGGCCTTCTCGCTGGGACGGCCCTCACGCTTGAGGTAGCCACCCGGGATGCGGCCGGCTGCGTACATCTTCTCGTTGAAGTCGACGGTCAGCGGGAAAAAGTCGTAGTTCTTGCGCTCCTTGGAGACGACCACGGTGTCGAGCATCGTGGTGTCGCCCTGCTTGACCAGGCAGGCGCCGGTGGCCTGCTTGGCAAGCTCGCCCGACTCAAAGGTGTAGGTCTTGCCGTACAGCTCAAAGGTCTTGGATACGAGTGTCATTGTTCTCCTTTACCCCGCAGACCCCTTGCCTGCGGGCTTCTCATGTGACGCGGGCCCCCTGCCCCCGCCACGCTTCAGGGCGTGATTGTTCACGCCCTTACACAAAAAGAGCGCCCCGCTGCGCAGGACGCTCCTTGCATGTACAAATCCTACTGGATGTTGTCGCGGATGCCCAGAGCCTTGATGAGCTCACGATACTCGATGATGTCGTTCTTCTTGATGTAGGAGAGAAGACGACGACGACGGCCGACGAGCATGAGCAGGCCACGACGGGTGTGGAAGTCCTTCTGGTGGGACTTCATGTGCTCGGTCAGCTCCTTGATGCGCTCGGTCAGGATGGCGACCTGAACCTTGGGGTTGCCGGTGTCGACCGGGGTGTTACCGAACTGAGCAGTCAGCTCTGCCTTGCGCTCTTTGGAAACAGTCATTGTTTCACCTTTCGTTTCTTGTCGCCCGCGGGCGACGCTATTCGCCTCGGACTGGGAAGCCGCCGGTGGAGCGAGCATCCAAGGTCGAGGTACCAACAGGTGGGTATGTTACCACAAGCGGCCCGCGCCTGCGCATCATCACCGACCCAACATGAATTCCATCGCACGGAGACGTTGATCGGTGTGCGTCGCAGCCCACACGTGCGAAAGCCCCAGCAAAAAGGCAGCCGTATGGGGGTCGACCCTCTCGGCCATAAGCGCATCGAAGGTCATGGACATGAGGGCGCGCAGCCATGCGACCTCACCGGTCGACACCAGCTCGGCACCCGGAACGCTCGACGCGCACGACCCGCACATGAGACCGCCCGCCTGGGGCGAAAAATACGACAACATGGGGTCTCCGCACAGCACGCAGGCCGAAAAATCGGGTCGGTAGCCAACGTGGGACAGCAGCTTAAAGACATATGCCGCCACAAGTAGATCCATATGCGCCGCGTCGAGCCCGCTGCCCACCAAGGCAAGCGCTCGCTGCGTGATGGCAAAGGTAAACGGGTCCTCGGCGTCCTCGAACGAGCACACGCGCGCGACCTCGGCGATCGCGCTTGCGGCGCATGTCATCTCGTAATCGGGAGCAGCGCCGAGCGGCGCCTCCATAAGCTCGGCCTGGGAAACCACGTCGAGCGAGCGTCCATGTGCGAGCAGCATATCGACGGTACAGAATAGCTCGCAGCGCGCCGCCAACCGCCCGCCGGGCTTACGCGCACCCTTTGCCACGGCACGCACCTGCCGGCCCCGCTCGTCAAGCATCGTCAAGATCAGGTCCGTCTCTTTGAGCTTCGTCTTATCGAGCACGAGCACTTTCGTGCGATATGTGCGAGAACCTGCCATTCGCGCCGCGCGTCCTTAGTCCTCGGCGTTATAGCCAAAGCGGCGAATCTGGGCCTCATCGTCACGCCAGCCGGCCTTGACCTTCACGTCCAGCTCCAAAAAGACCTGGGTGCCAAAGATGCGCTCAAGGTCGCGACGGGCGTCGATGCCGATATGTTTGATCATCTCGCCGCCCTTGCCGATGATGATGCCCTTTTGGCCCTCGCGCTCGACGTAAATGGTGGCGTGCACGCGCAGCACCTTCTTGGTCTGCTCGAGCGCATCGCAAATCACGCCCACGGAGTGCGGGATCTCATCACGGGTGCGGCGCAAGACCTTCTCGCGCACAAACTCGGCAACGAGCGTCTCATCGGAAGCGTCGGTACCCATGTCCTCGGGGAACCAACGCGGACCCTCGGGCAAAAAGTGTGCAACGGTCTCGATAAAGGCATCGACGTTGAAGTTCTTGACCGACGACGTCACGATCTCATCGTCATATTTCATGAGCTCGTGGGCGGCCTTAAGCTGCTCCATGACCTGTGCGGGGTCGGCCTCATCGGCCTTGGTGAGCACCAGGACCTTCTTGGAACGGGCGCATCTGACGCGCTCGGCAACCCAGGCGTCTCCCCTGCCGATCGGTTTGGTAGCATCAATCAAAAACGCGACAACATCGACATCGTTCAGCTCGAACAGCGCACTTTTATTAAGCTCGGACCCTAGACCGTCCTTGGGCTTGTGGATACCCGGGGTATCGACAAAGACCAGCTGGTAGCCGGGGCGGTTGACGACGGCGCGCATGCGGCGGCGGGTCGTCTGGGCCACCGGCGAGGTGATGGCGACCTTTTTGCCATAGCAGGCGTTGAGCAGCGTTGACTTACCGGCGTTGGGGCGGCCGACCAAGGCCACGAAGCCACTGCGGAAACCGGGCTCAACGTCGCCAAAGCCCGCAAGGCTGTCGTCCTCGTCGCACAGGGCGTCGAGTTCCTCGTCGCTCATGCCCTCAAACGGGTCGAACTCCTCGACTTCCTCATAGGCCTCGGTCGCCTTAACATCCGGGGACTCGTCGTCCAAAATTTCATCGATAGGCTGCATATTGTCGGACATGGGAATCCCTTTCTAAATAAAGTCGAGCGCGTGGGCAAAGACAAGCAAGCCCACGATCGCGGCGGTAATGGAAAGAACGTATACAGAGGCGGCGGCGATGTCCTTCGCACGCTTTGCCAGCGGATGGAGCTCTTGGGTCGCCAGGTCGACAATGGCCTCCATGGCGGTGTTACACAGCTCGCCATGAATCACCAGGCCGCAGCAGATGATGACCGTGGCCCACTCGGCAATGTCGAGCCCCACGATGCAGCCGGCAATGACGGTGCACACGCC
>CAKTVQ010000046.1 GCA_934630375.1 uncultured Collinsella sp. | reverse complement strand
CTCAAAGGAAAGCACTTAATGTGCTTTCCGTCTTGCGCAGGACTGTAGAGCAGCAAACTTAATATATTTCGCCGCCCCTCTGCCAAGCCCAGGCGACTCCACGCACTTTACCTGCGTAAACAATGTGAGTGAAATATGAATCTCGATGGATACGCCCGCAGCCGTGTATACTAAACAGCTGTGTGAAACCAGGGGAGTATTCTGGCTGGACAAAATGCCTGCTTAATAGGGTTGTCAGGTAGTCCGGACGCAATACAAGGCTGGGGAGCACGTCGTGTAAGTAGTGGTCCTCTAGGGGCGTACGCTCGGTGGTGTACGCATTGTCCCAAGACCACGCGAGAGTTGGGATCATATCTTGATCAGCATGATTCTCGGCCGCAAGATTGGCATGACCCAGGTTTGGGACGAGGACGACAACGTCGTTCCCGTCACGGTCATCCAGGCTGGCCCCTGCGCTGTCTCGCAGGTTAAAACTCAGGCAACCGACGGCTATGACGCCGTCCAGATCGGTTTCGGCGACATCAAGGCCAAGAACGTGAACAAGCCCATGGCTGGTCACTTCGCCAAGGCTGGCGTCGAGCCTGTCCGCTTCCTTCGTGAGGTCCGCGTCGAGAACGGCGAGGAGCACAAGGTCGGCGAGGTCGTCACCGTCGCTGATTTCGCTGATGTCGAGAAGGTCGACGTCATCGGTACCTCCAAGGGTAAGGGCTTCCAGGGTCGCATCAAGCGCTGGGGTCAGCGCCGCGGTCCTATGACGCATGGTTCTCACTTCCAGCGTCACCCCGGTTCTATCGGTCAGTGCGCCTATCCTGCGCGCGTCCTCAAGGGCGTCAAGATGGCCGGTCACATGGGTAACGAGCGCGTTACCGTCAAGAACCTTTCCGTTGTCCGCATCGATGCCGAGCAGAACCTCATCTTGGTCAAGGGCGCTGTCCCGGGTGCCAAGAATGGTCTCGTCGCCATCCGTATGGCCTAAGGGCCCAGCCCATTTAGCCCAGCGTCATACCAAGGAGAACACTTAAATGGCAAAGTTTGAAGTAAAGAACAGCGAGGGCAAGAAGGTCGCCGAGGCCGAGCTCGCCGCTGAGGTGTACGGCATCGAGCCGAACATCCACGTTATGCACCACATCGTCAAGTGCCAGATGGCCTCTTGGCGTCAGGGCACCCAGTCTGCTAAGGGTCGCTCTGAGGTTTCCGGTGGCGGCAAGAAGCCTTGGCGTCAGAAGGGCACCGGCCGTGCCCGCCAGGGTTCCATCCGTGCTGCCCAGTGGCGTCACGGTGGCGTCGTCTTCGCCCCCAAGCCCCGTTCTTAC
Source organism: uncultured Collinsella sp. (assembly GCA_934630375.1). GTDB lineage: Bacteria > Actinomycetota > Coriobacteriia > Coriobacteriales > Coriobacteriaceae > Collinsella. The sequence goes on along the minus strand of CAKTVQ010000046.1, from coordinate 4,874 downwards.
GCTAAGCGTATGAACAACAAGGAGGTCAAGCTGGCTATGCGCTCCGCGCTTTCCGCCAAGCTGGCCGATGGCGAGCTCGTGCTCGTCGACGACTACGGCTTCGAGAAGCCTTCCACCAAGGCTGCCGTTGCCATGCTCAAGGCTCTCGGCCTTGAGGGCAAGCGTCTGACCATCATCGTTCGCGATGAGGACGTCAACGCCTACCTGTCGTTCCGCAACATTCCCAAGACGTTCATCATCACTGCCGACGAGGCCAACACCTACGATCTCGTCAACAACAACGCTGTGCTGATGCCCGCCGACATCGCCGCTCACTTCGGGGAGGTGCTTGCATAAATGACCGCCCACGAGATCATCATCCGTCCGATCGTGTCCGAGCGTTCCTTCTCCGGCATGGAGCTGAACAAGTACACGTTCGAGGTCGCCAAGGATGCTAACAAGTATCAGATCAAGGACGCTGTCGAGGAGATCTTCGGCGTCAAGGTCGTTCGCGTGAACACCCTGACGGTCAAGCCCAAGACCAAGCGCGTGCGCTATGTCGCCGGCAAGACCCGTTCTTGGAAGAAGGCCATCGTTACGCTGGCCGAGGGCGACACCATCGAGGTCTTTGGCAACCAGGCCTAAGACTCGCTGCTGTTGAGTGAGCTCATGCCTCCCAAATAGGGGAGGCGGGAGCTCAAGGTTTCGGGCGTATAAAATGGACACGCCCGGAACCGTGTATACGTCCGGTGTCATCGCACCCGAGGCAGAACCTCGAATCCCTGTCTGCGATGGCTAACGGATTCCTATTGAAAGGGATTGTAATGGCTGTAAAGCACCTTAAGCCGACCTCCGCTGGTAGGCGTTGGCAGACGATCTCCGATTTCTCCGAGATCACCTGCACCAAGCCCGAGAAGTCTCTTCTCGAGCCCCTGCCCAAGAAGGCCGGTCGTAACAACAACGGCCGCATCACCACCCGCCACCAGGGCGGCGGCGTGAAGCGTCGTTACCGCGTGATCGACTTCAAGCGCAACAAGGACGGTGTGCCCGCCAAGGTTGCCACGATCGAGTACGATCCGAACCGTTCCGCTCGCATCGCTCTGCTGCACTACGCTGACGGTGAGAAGCGCTACATCCTGGCCCCCAAGGGCCTCGAGGTCGGTCAGACCATCATGTCTGGTTCTGACGCCGACATCAAGCCGGGCAACGCTCTGCCCCTCGCCGACATCCCCGTCGGTACGCTCATCCACGCCGTCGAGTTCCAGCCGGGCAAGGGCGCCGCTATCGCCCGTTCCGCCGGTAACTCCTGCCAGCTGATGGGTAAGGAGGGCAAGTACGCTATCGTCCGTATGCCTTCCTCCGAGATGCGCCGCATCCTCGTTACCTGCCGCGCCACCGTCGGTGAGGTCGGCAACGCCGATCACGCCAACATCGTCATCGGCAAGGCCGGCCGTAAGCGTCACATGAACGTGCGCCCGACCGTCCGCGGTACCGTCATGAACCCTGTCGACCACCCGCACGGCGGTGGCGAGGGCAAGAACCACACCTCTGGTCGTCCCTCTGTTACCCCCTGGGGTAAGCCGACGAAGGGCCTTCGTACGCGCAAGAAGAAGAAGGTCTCGAACCAGCACATCATTCGTCGCCGTAAGAAGTAATTTCGGATACCGAGTTTTAGGAGAAAGCACTTATGAGCAGAAGTCTCAAAAAGGGCCCGTTCGTGGAGACTCGCCTTCTCTCGCGTATCACCGCGATGAACGAGGCTGGCAAGAAGGACGTCGTGAAGACCTGGTCCCGCGCGTCCACCATCTTCCCCGAGATGGTTGGTCACACCATCGCCGTCCACGACGGCCGCAAGCATGTGCCCGTGTATGTTACCGAGTCCATGGTTGGTCACAAGCTCGGCGAGTTCGCGCCGACTCGTACGTTCCGTGGCCACAAGGCCAAATAGGGGGTTAACCGTAAATGGCAACTAAGTCTATTGAAACTGAGGCCACCGAGGTTCGCGCCGTCGCTAAGTACGTGCGTGTTTCCCCCAGCAAGGCCCGCCTGGTGGTCGATCTGATCCGCCGCAAGCCTGTCGCTCAGGCCTTCGACATCCTCCACTTCTGCGACCGCGCCGTCGCCGTGGATGTCGAGAAGGTTCTCCGTTCCGCCGTTGCGAACGCCGAGAACAACAACGGTCTGCGTGCCGACAACCTGGTTGTCGCCGCTGCCTATGTTGACGAGGGTCCGACGCTTAAGCGCATCCGTCCCCGCGCCAAGGGTTCCGCTTCTCGCATTCTGAAGCGTACTTCCCACATCACCGTCGTCGTTGCTCCTCGAAAGGAGGCGTAAAGCTGTATGGGTCAGAAAGTCTACCCCACCGGCTTCCGTCTTGGCATCACCGAGAACTGGCGCTCCCGCTGGTTCGCAGAGAAGGATTACGCTAAGACCCTCGGTAACGATCTCGAGATCCGCAAGTACCTCGAGAAGCGTCTTTCCCGCGCAGCTGTCTCCCGCGTCGAGATCGAGCGCGCTGGCGACAAGGTGAAGGTCATCATCCTCACCGCTCGCCCCGGCGTTGTCATCGGTAAGAAGGGTGCCGAGATCGATACCCTCCGCACCGAGCTCGAGAAGGTCGCTGGCGTCTCCAAGGGCCAGCTCTCCGTCGACGTTGTCGAGATCAAGCGCCCCGAGCTCGACGCCAACCTCGTTGCTCAGTCTATCGCCGAGCAGCTCGAGGGCCGCGTTGCCTTCCGTCGCGCTATGCGCAAGGCTGTCCAGTCCGCCCGCAAGGCCGGCGCTAAGGGCATCCGTATCCAGTGCTCCGGTCGTCTCGGCGGTGCCGAGATGGGCCGTCGTGAGTGGTACCGTGAGGGTCGCGTGCCTCTGCACACCCTCCGTGCCAAGATCGACTACGGCACGGCTGTCGCCAGCACCACCATGGGCGCTTGCGGCGTGAAGGTCTGGATCTACCTGGGCGAGAAGCTCCCGGGCCAGCCTGTTCCCAACCCTGCACTCGAGGGCTCTTCCCGTCCTCGTCGTCGTAACTCCGAGAGGAGGGGTCAGTAGTGCTTGCCCCTAAGCGTATTCTTCACCGCAAGGTGCAGCGTGGCTCCATGAAGGGCCAGGCCAAGGGTAATACCGAGCTGCATTTCGGCGAGTTTGGTATCCAGGCTCTCGAGGCCCATTGGATCACCAACCGTCAGATCGAGGCCGCTCGTATTGCCATGACCCGCTACATGAAGCGTGGCGGTCGTGTGTACATCACGATCTTCCCCGACAAGCCCATCACCAAGAAGCCTGCCGAGACTCGCATGGGTTCTGGTAAGGGTAACCCCGAGGAGTGGGTAGCCGTCGTCAAGCCCGGCCGCATCATGTTCGAGGTCAAGGGTGTTCCCGAGGAGGTCGCTCGCGAGGCTCTGCGTCTGGCGCAGCACAAGCTCCCCATCAAGACCAAGATCGTTGCTGCCAAGAACGCCGAGCAGCGCATCGAGAAGGAGATGGCCGAGGAGGCTGCTCTCGAGGCCAAGTGGGCTGCTGAGGACGCCGCCGCCGCCAAGGAGGAGAACTAATGAAGCCCGCAGAGATTCGTGAGCTCTCGGACGCTCAGCTCGTTGAGAAGCTGAAGGAAATGCGCGCCGAGCTCTTTAACCTTCGTTTCCAGATGGCCACCAGCCAGCTGGACAACACCGCTCGCGTCAACACCGTGAAGAAGGACATCGCTCGCGTCCTCACGGAGCAGCGCGCCCGCGAGATCGCAGCGGAGAAGTCCGCTGTCGCCGAGTAGGACCTAAGGAGAGAACATGACTGATTCGCGTAACACGCGTAAGGTCCGTACGGGTGTCGTTACCTCCGTCTCCGGTGCCAAGACCATCGTCGTCACCATCACCGAGCGCAAGCGTCACCCCAAGTACGGCAAGATGATGACCAGCTCCAAGAAGCTGCACGCTCATGACGAGGAGTGCACGGCTGGCGTGGGCGACACCGTCCGCGTTATGGAGACCCGTCCTATGTCCAAGATGAAGCGTTGGCGCCTCATCGAGGTCGTCGAGCGCGCTAAATAAGCAGTCGCTCTTACGACTTGTACGTTTCCGAAGATGTGCGTATGCCTGGCTTGCATACCACAGGCCGCATAAAGGCTGCGCACCTCTCTTCGGTTCTTAGTTCGGAGGAACATCTACCATGATTCAGATGCAAACCATGCTGAACGTCGCCGACAACTCCGGCGCTCGCAAGATTCGCTGCATCAAGGTGCTTGGCGGTTCCAAGCGTCGTTATGCAGGCATCGGCGATGTGTTCATCGGTGCTGTCCAGGAGGCTACCCCTGGCGCCAACGTCAAGAAGAAGGACGTTGTCCGTTGCGTCGTCGTTCGCACCGTTAAGGAGATCCGCCGCAAGGATGGCTCCTACATTCGCTTTGATGAGAACGCCTGCGTTGTCATCAACAACGATGGTTCGCCCGTCGGCACCCGTATCTTCGGGCCCGTCGCTCGCGAGCTTCGTGACAAGAAGTACATGAAGATCGTCTCGCTCGCTCCCGAGACCCTGTAGTTAGGGGAGATATATGTATATCAAGAAGGGCGATAAGGTCCAGGTTCTCTCTGGTAAGGATCGCGGCAAGCAGGGCGTTATCCTGCGTGCTCTCCCCGCCGAGAACAAGGTCGTTGTCGAGGGCGTTTCGGTCGTCAAGAAGGCCGTCAAGCCCAACGCTGCCAACCAGCAGGGCGGCATCGTTTCGCAGGAGGCTCCCATCGACGCCTCCAACGTCAATCTCGTCTGCCCCGAGTGCGGTAAGGTTACCCGCGTCGGTCACGAGAAGGACGGCAAGAACAAGCTGCGCGTCTGCAAGAAGTGCGGCCACAAGTTCTAAGCTGCCCGCAACATCAAGTTGCTAGCAAAGGCCCGGATGCCAC
>CAKTVQ010000045.1 GCA_934630375.1 uncultured Collinsella sp. | reverse complement strand
CGTGGCGGCACCTATGCCCGTTACTATCGAATGCAGTTCGAAGGTGCGCGTGCGCACGAGCTCGACTGATTGATATGACAGGAAGTTTATGGCTGACAAGAACCCTTTGACTCCGGAAGAAGTGACGGAGTTATTCTCCGAAATCGATGCATCCGGTGTCTTGGATCCCACGCTTGCCAAAAAGCGAACCGAGCGCATGCGTGAGAAGGAGGCTGCGGCCAAGCGCGGTGACAAAGCGGCGCTAGCGCAGCTGCGCAGCGAGGACCGCGCGAGCCAGGCAAAACATATCGACCCGCTGTCCGAGGACGATCCTTCGGGCTCGCAGGTGAGCCATACCATTACGAAGACTGCCATGGCCGTGGTCATCGGTATTCTGGTACTGATTGTGGGCATGCAGATTGGCTACGGCGTGATGCGCCGTCTGAACACCGCGAACCTTTCCGAGAGCGTTTCGGTGGATACCGTTTCCACGGCGCTGAAGGGCGGGCTCGAATGGGGCAACGGCTTTACGCAGTTCCCGCTCGATTTTACCGTCGACGAGGCCGATGAGCGCACGGGCACGGTTGAGGTGACGGTGTTGGACACGTCGTCTGCCAATGAGCTCGAGCTGCTGTCCAATGGTCAGATCCAGGCCGCGGCGCTTGCGACCAACGCGCTGCTCAACGATAAGATCGACCGCGTGGTGTATAACGTTCACGCCTATATCGACGAGGACAGCAAGATTCAGCACGATTCTTTCTTTGGCATGTTTCCCGCGCAGGGCCACCAGAGCGCCATTCTGACGTTTGTGTGGACCAAGAGCTCGTCGAACGCTACGAATATCGACTGGAAGATGCGTATCGTGAGCATGGACGACACCATTGCCGAGCGCATTCAGAAGCAGGTGAACTCGGTGTCGTCGTTGATTGAGGATCCGGTGGTGAGCCAGACCAAGATTGACGAGGAGAATGCCGAGCGCAATTTGGAGCACCGTCTGCACGGTCGCGAGATCTTCCGCGGCGGCAAGCCCGAACGCACGCCGTCCGATCTGCTGGAGCAGGACAAATAAGACGCCGTCATCCCGCGTGAGCCAAGTGCCCCGCGGGATGATTTTTTCATCCCCGTCCCAGAAAAATCATTATGCATAGAAAGTCATAATTATCATTTCGTAAACATTTCGATGAAATTAACGCCATGGCGCATGCTTGCGGTTACAATACCGCGAGGCCTAACTACACACCTTTAAGCCGGTCCAGAGAGACCGGGAAGGAGAATTATGGCGAACAACCATACCGCGGGCACTGCTGCCCGCACCTTCGCGCCCAGCGAGCTTTGCCAGCGTATGCTGGCCAAAACCAGCAAGGGCACTTGCGGTCCCTGCATCCTGTACCTTGAGGATGGGACCATTTTTTATGGACGTGCATGCGGCGCCGAGGGCACCGCGACCGGCGAAGTCTGCTTCAACACCTCGCTCGAGGGCTACTTTGAAGTCATGACTGACCCGAGCTATGCCGGCCAAATCGTAACCATGACCTATCCGCAGATCGGCAACTATGGCATCGACGAGACCGACGTCCAGTCGGCCTTCCCCGGCGACACCGCTCGCCCCGCAAGCGCTCCTGCCATGCGCGGCATGATCGTTCGCGACATGTGCGCCACGCCTTCTAACTGGCGCTCGGCCGTCAGCGTGCCGGAGTATCTGCGCGCCCACGGTATCGTCGCCATCGAGGGCGTCGATACCCGCGCCCTGGTGCGCCACCTGCGTGACAACGGTTCCAAGATGGGCATTATCTCGACTGAGATTTTCGACGTCGACGAGCTTGCTGAGCGTCTGGCCGCAGCGCCCACGCTGGTGGGCGAGAACCTGGTCAAGACCGTGAGCTGCCCCGAGTCTCATGAGTTTGCAGCTGCCGATCTGCCCGCCACGCATGACTTTGCACTCGCGGAAGCCGCTCCTGCCCGCCACAAAGTGGTCGCTTATGACTGCGGCGTGAAGCGCGGCATTCTGGAGGGCCTGGTCCGCGCCGGCTGCGACCTTACTGTCGTTCCGTGGGATACGCCCGCCCAACAGGTGCTCGACATGAATCCCGATGGCGTCTTTTTGTCCAACGGCCCCGGCGACCCCGACGCCGTGGTCGAGACCTACGAGCAGGTGCAGCAGCTGATCGGCAAGGTGCCGGTCTTTGGTATTTGTCTTGGTCACCAGATGATCAGCCTGGCCTGCGGCGCCCAGATGGAAAAGCTTAAATTCGGTCACCGTGGCGGTAACCAGCCGGTTATGAACCTGGTGAGCCGTCGCGTGGAGATCACCGCGCAAAACCACGGCTTTGGCCTGCTGTTCCCCAGTCTGGGCAAACTGATCCCGGAGCTTTCCGGCGGCGAGACCGAGCATGCGGTCGATGGGGATCTTCGCGTCTGGGTGCGCCGCGGCATCGCGCCGGTCGTGATGAACGAGCGCTTTGGCCGCATTCGCCTGACACATGTGAACCTCAACGACGGCACCGCCGAGGGCATCCAGCTGCTCGACGCCCCGTGCTTCTCGGTCCAGTACCACCCCGAGGCTTCGCCTGGCCCCACCGATGCCCACTATCTCTTTACCGCCTTTACGCGACTCATGGACGGCGAGGAGAACTACCTGGACATCGACACCGCGAAGGACCGCCTGGCTGGCTGGAATTTCGCCGAGACCGCCGCGACCGAGACCGAGGAGAACTAACATGCCGAAACGTACTGACATCAAGCGCATCCTCGTCATTGGTTCGGGCCCCATCGTTATTGGCCAGGCCTGTGAGTTTGACTACTCCGGTGCCCAGGCCTGCAAGGTGCTCAAGGAGGATGGCTTTGAGGTCATCCTGGTCAACTCCAACCCGGCGACCATCATGACCGACCCGGGTCTTGCCGACCGCACCTATGTCGAGCCCATCACCGCCGAGTTTATCGAGCGTGTAATCAAGAAAGAGCGCCCGGACGCGCTGCTGCCCACGCTGGGCGGCCAGACCGGTCTGAACGCCGCCGTCGAGCTGGCAAAGGACGGCACGCTCGACAAGTACGGCGTCGAGATGATCGGCTGCGACCTGGCCGCTATCGAGCGCGGCGAGGATCGCAAGCTCTTTAACGAGGCCATGGCCGAGATCGGCCTGGAGGTCGCGCGCTCGGGCTATGCCTACAGCGTGGCTGACGCCGAGGCCATCGCCGAGCGCGTGGGCTATCCCTGCGTACTGCGCCCGAGCTTTACCCTCGGCGGCGCCGGTGGCGGCATCGCACATACTCACGAGGAGCTCGTCTCCATCGTGAGCCAGGGCCTCGAGCTCTCGCCCGCCCACGAGGTGCTGGTCGAGGAGTCCATCGAGGGCTGGAAAGAGTATGAGATGGAGGTCATGCGAGACCACGCCGGCAACGGCATCATCGTGTGCTCCATCGAGAATCTCGACCCCATGGGCGTGCATACTGGCGACTCCATCACCGTGGCGCCGGCGCAGACGCTCTCCGACCTTGAGTATCAGCGCATGCGCGTGGCCTCGCTCGCCATTCTGGAGAAGATTGGCGTCGAGACCGGTGGCTCCAACGTGCAGTTTGCCGTGAACCCCAACACCGGTCGCTTGATCGTCATCGAGATGAACCCGCGCGTGAGCCGTTCGTCCGCGCTGGCCTCCAAGGCCACGGGTTTCCCCATCGCCAAGGCCGCCGCGCGCCTCGCCGTGGGCTACACGCTCGACGAGATCGTCAACGACATTACCAAGGCAACGCCTGCCTGCTTTGAGCCCACGATTGACTACTGCGTGGTCAAGGTACCGCGCTTTGCCTTCGAGAAGTTCAAGGGTACCGACCCCACGCTCACCACGCGCATGAAGGCCGTGGGCGAGATCATGGCGATCGGCCGCACCTTTGAGGAGGCCTTCGGCAAGGCCATGCGTTCGCTGGAGGACGGTCACCAGGGCATTTGCGCCGGCGGCAAGGAGGGCGCCGACGAGCTGAGCGACGATGAACTCGCTCAGGCCGTGGCAACCCCGACCGAGCACCGCATCTTCTTTGTGGTCGAGGCCCTGCGCCGCGGCTGGGATGTCGCGCGCATTCACGCCATCTGCGGTATCGACCCGTGGTACCTCAACCGTATCAACGACATGGTGCAGGTCCAGGAGAGCATTTGCGGCCTGCGCGTGGAGGATATCGACGCCGACGCGATGCGTCTGCTCAAGCAGTACGGCACGAGCGATGCCGAGATCGCCGCGCTGACCGGCTCGGACGAGCGCTTTGTGCGCGCCTACCGCAAGGGCCTGGGCGTGGTTCCCAGCATGAAGACGGTCGATACCTGTGCAGCCGAGTTCTCGAGCGCCACGGAGTACCACTACAAGACCTACGAGAACATCTACCGCACGAGCCCGGATGCCAAGAAGTGCGTTGCCCCCGACGAGACCACGCCGGCGAGCAAGCCCAAGGCCATGATCCTGGGCGCTGGCCCCAACCGCATTGGCCAGGGTATCGAGTTTGACTACTGCTGCGTGCACGCGAGCTATGCGCTGGCGGCCCGCGGCTTTGAGACCATCATGGTCAACTGCAACCCCGAGACCGTCTCGACCGACTACGACACTTCCGACCGCCTGTACTTTGAGCCGCTCACCTATGAGGACGTCATGGACGTCATCGATGTTGAGCGCCCCGACGGCGTCGTGGTGACACTCGGCGGCCAGACTCCGCTTAAGCTGGCACGCATGCTCGAGGAGAGTGGCGTGAACATTATGGGCACCAAGCCCGATGCCATCGACTTTGCCGAGGACCGTGAGCGCTTCGCCGCCCTGCTCGACAAGCTGGGTATTATGTATCCGCCAGCGGGCCAGGCCACCTCGTTTGAGGAGGCCGAGGCGGTGGCCGCGCACATTGGCTACCCGCTGCTGGTGCGTCCGAGCTACGTGCTGGGCGGCCGCGGCATGATGATCGCCTACGATGCCGAGCATCTGCGCGATTACATGGCCGAGGCTGCGCGCATCAGCCCCGACTACCCGGTGTACCTTGACCGCTTCCTGGAGGGCGCAATCGAGTCCGATGTCGACGCACTGTGCGACGGCGAGGAGGTCTACATTGGCGGCATCCTGGAGCATATCGAGGAAGCCGGTATTCACTCCGGCGACTCCGCGACCTGCATCCCGCCGTTCAGCTTTAGCGAGAGCCTGCAGGCGAAGCTTCGCGAGACCACGCGCCGCATCGCGATGGCGCTGGGTGTACGCGGTCTGGTCAACGTGCAGTACGCCATCAAGGGCGAGACCGTCTACGTGATCGAGGCCAACCCGCGCGCGAGCCGTACCGTGCCGTTTATCTCCAAGGCCACCGGCGTGCCGCTGGCCAAGTGCGCGGCGCGCATCATGGCGGGCGATTCCATCGCGAGCCTGGGCCTGCCGAGCGACGAGCGCCAGCTCGATTGGTTCTGCATGAAGGAAGCCGTTATGCCCTGGGGCCGTTTCCCCGGTGCCGACGTTATCCTGGGGCCCGAGATGAAGTCGACGGGCGAGGTCATGGGTATCGCCAAGAGCTATCCCGAGGCATACGCCAAGACGCAGCTGGCGATCGATTACAAGCTGCCCGACCCCAGCAGCGGCAAGGTGTTCATCAGCGTGTGCGACCGTGACAAGCGCCATATCCTTTCGGTCGCGCGTATCCTGCGCTACCTGGGCTTTGATATCTGCTCCACCGAGGGCACGGCGCGCGTGCTGCGCGGCGGCAATGTGACCTGCGAGGTCGTGGAGAAGATCAGCGGCCCGCACGACGGCGAGCGCCCCAACATCGGCGACCTGATCGCCGACGGCAAGATCGCGGTAATCGTCAACACGCCGTACGGCCCGGGTTCGCGCGGCGACGGCTACCTGCTGCGTACCGAGGCCGTGCGCCGCGGCGTGACCTGTGTGACCGCGATGTCCGCGGCCAACACGTACGTGAGCGCCATCGAGGCGGTGCGCGAGGACCAGCAGGGTCACGGCAGCGCCAACGATATGGGCATGGACGTCATCGCCCTGCAGGATCTGCCGCAGTACACGGTGTAATGTGACCTGGTCGGCCGGGGCGGCAGCCGGACACTTTCTCTCGGAAACTGGGCTTCGCGAAGTTTTCCGAGAGAAAGGACCGCCTCCCGCCCCGGCCTGCGGTGACTTGGCCGCACCGTGTGCTGCCGAAGGGGCTTTGCGCGATGACTAGGGCTGAATATAAAAGAGTGCGGGCGCCTTCGTTCATTCGAACGAAGGCGCCCGCACTAATATTAAAGGCTTTAGCCTGTGCGGGGCGCGCAGCGCGCCGCATCAGAAACCACCCGCTATGCGGGTGGGGACAACC
>CAKTVQ010000044.1 GCA_934630375.1 uncultured Collinsella sp. | reverse complement strand
GGCGACTGGATGGTCGTGGGCGGCGGTCCCGTTCCCGCTATGATCGCATTCCTCTTGGGTGCAATCTTCCTCGTGCCCGTCGGAGCTGTTTTCGGTGAGCTCACGGCTGCCATCCCCATCTCGGGCGGCATCGTCGAGTATGTCGATCGTAGCTTTGGCCGTACGCTGAGCTACATCACTGGCTGGCTTTTGGCCCTGGGCAACGGCATCCTGTGCCCGTGGGAGGCCATCGCCATCTCGACCCTCGTGTCCGAGATGTTCGGCAGCCTACCCGGTCTTGAGTGGCTGCGCGCCGTCAAGCTCTACACCATCCTGGGCGCCGACGTTTACTTGTTCCCGACGCTGATTGCGCTCGGCTTTGCAGTCTACGTCATCTTCCTCAACTTCCGCGGTGCCAGCTCGGCCGCCAAGCTCCAGGCCTTCCTGACCAAGGCCCTGCTCTGCGGCATGCTGCTCGCCATGGGCGTCTCGCTGTTCACCGGCTCGCCGGACAACGCCATGCCCGTGTTCTCCCAGGTCGCCGGCGCTGGTGGCGGCAAGGCCGCTACCGAGAGCACCAGCCTGTTCGCCGGCATCGTGTCGGTCCTGGTTCTGACCCCGTTCTTCTACGCCGGTTTCGACACCATTCCTCAGCAGGCTGAGGAAGCAGCCGAGGGTCTCAACTGGAACAAGTTCGGCAAGATCATCTCCCTGGCCCTGCTGGCCGCCGGCGGCTTCTACATGGTCTGCATCTACTCGTTCGGCACCATCCTCGACTGGCATGAGTTTGTTAAGAGCCCGGTTCCCGCGCTCGCCTGCCTCAAGGGCATCAACATGCTTCTGTACCTGGCCATGCTCGTCATCGCCACGCTTGGACCCATGGGCCCGATGAACTCCTTCTACGGCGCCACGAGCCGCATCATGCTCGCCATGGGCCGCAAGGGCCAGCTGCCCGAGAAATTCGCCGAGGTCGACCCCAAGTCCGGCGCTCCCAAGCTTGCCTGCGTCGTCCTGGGCGTCATCACCGTCATCGGTCCGTTCCTGGGCAAGAACATGCTCATCCCTCTGACCAACGTGTCGGCTCTCGCCTTCATCTTCTCCTGCGGCATGGTCGCCCTCGCCTGCCTGCGCATGCGCTTCACCGAGCCCGACCTGCCTCGTCCCTACGAAGTTCCCGGCGGCAAGTTCGGCATCGGCCTCGCTATCGCTGCCTGCGCCATCATCATCGGCCTGCTCGTGATTCCGTTCTCTCCCGCCTCCCTCAACATGGTGGAGTGGAGCATCGTGATCGGCTGGTTGACTATTGGCCTGGCCCTCATGGCTTTCACCAATTCCCGCAAAAAGTAACGCCGAGCCGGGGCGGATCGGGTGCGCGGGACCCTCTCTCCCGCGCACCGAACCCGGCACCACTTGGGTAGCTTTGTGAGGCCTTAACCCAACACGGCCTCGCCCACTATATGGATCCATAAGGAGGAACCATGTCCACTAAGTATGCAATCGTTGGCGGCAAGCTCATCGACGGTACCGGTGCCGAGCCGGTCGAGAACTCCCTCGTTCTCGTCGACGACAACGGCAAGATCGAGTACGCCGGCGCCATGCAGGACCTTCCCGAGGGCGTTGAGGTTATCGACGCCGCCGGCAAGACCGTCCTTCCCGGCCTGATCGACACCCACCTGCACTTCTCGGGCAACTTGACCGACGATGACACCGACTGGGTCATGCAACCGCTCCTCGAGAAGCAGGCCGTCGCCGTCAAGCAGGCCTACGACTGCCTCACCCACGGCCTCACCACCGTCTGCGAGATCGGCCGCTTTGGTATCCAGATCCGTGACTGCATCGACAAGGGCGTCTTTAAGGGCCCGCGCGTTCTGGCCACCGGCCTCGGCTTCTGCCGCGTTGCCGGTCACGGTGACTCCCACCACTGCACCCAGGAGCTCAACAAGGAATCCCACCCCTGGGGCGACCAGGTCGATGGTCCTTGGGATCTGCGCAAGGCCGTCCGTCGTCGCCTGCGCGAGAACCCCGATGCCATCAAGATCTGGGCTACCGGTGGCGGCATCTGGCGCTGGGACTCCGGTCGCGACCAGCATTACTGCTCCGAGGAGATCCAGGCTGTGGTCGAAGAGGCAAAGATGGTCGGCATCCCCGTGTGGAGTCACTGCTACAACAACCACGCCGCTGCCTACGATTCCGTTCGCTTTGGCTGCGAGCAGCTGATTCACGGTTTCGATATCGATGAGCGCACCATGGACCTTATGGCCGAGCAGGGCACCTTCTTCACCCCGACGATTGCCTTCCTGCCCACCTGGTACGCCACCTATCCGCCCGTCTACGTCCCCGAGCTGCACGACAAGTACGAGGGCACCCTGGTCGAGAAGGAGCTGCAGCGCAACTACGACTGCCTGCGCGAGGCCAAGAAGCGCGGCGTCGTCATGACGATCGGCTCCGACTCCTTCTCCTTCGTCACCCCGTATGGCACCTGCTCCATCGAGGAGATGTACGAGTTCGTCGACAAGATCGGCTTCACCCCGGTCGAGACCATCACCTGCGCCACCCTCAACGGTGCCAAGATGTGCCACATCGAGGACGAGACCGGTTCCATCGAGGCCGGCAAGTGCGCCGACCTGCTGGTCGTCAACGGTGACGTCGCCGCCGACATCCACGTGCTCAACACCGACAACATGGACGTCATCATGAAGGACGGCTGGATTGTCGAAGCCGGCAGCTTCGGCGAGGCAAACAAGTACAGTGCCTAAGCTACCGTTCATCGATGGCTGGATGTAAAACACAGTATTTGATTGCATAATGCAATGGAGAGGGTCGCTTGCGGCCCTCTTTATTGCTATGGGGTGCGTCAGTAAGAAGGGGATGACGGTGGATCTCAATAGGCTGATTCTGGGCAAGAGCTACAACTCTACCAAGGTCTTTCGTACCGCTCAGCATGTGGTTCAAGCCATCTTGCTCGGTATTGTCGTTCCGCTGCTTATCCTGCTGCTCATCTGGGATCTAACCGATAATCCCAATCCCGTTCCGGCCGTTGTCGTCATTGCCGGCTTGGTCATGCTGTGCTTCTTCTTCTCGTACGTCTTTGTCGTTCCCGACGACCTCACATCGAGCGCAACCGACCGCACGCTCGCCATCGCTTCAAAAATATTCGCCTACACTTCGCGCGGCCTTACGCCCGAGGCCGCCCTGGGCGCCTCTAAGATCATCCTGTCCGAAACTATCGCCTCTGCCATCTGCTTTACCGACGGCAAGCAGGTGTTGGCAAGCTGGGGCGAGGACTCGGCAAAATGCCCCGCGGGCACCCCGGTGGTGCTGCGGACTACGCTCAACGTGATCAACAGCGGCGAGCAAAGCGTGTTCTCGCGCGATGCCTCGACCGAGACGGGTGGCTACTTTCCGCGCCTGCGCGCCGGTATTGTCGCACCGCTTACCGTGCGCGGGCATTGCGTGGGCACGCTCGAGCTGTATTATCCCCGTCTGAGCAGCATCGATATGCGCCAGACGGCGCTTGCCTCGGGCTTTGCCGACCTCATTTCCACGCAGCTTGCGAGCTTTGAGCTCGAGCGCCAGGACGAGCTCACGGCCCGCGTGGAGCTGCGCGCCTTGCAATCGCAGGTCGATCCTCATTTTCTGTTTAACACCATCAGCACCATCGTGTCGCTCGTACGTACCGAGCCGGACAAGGCCAGGTCGCTGCTGATCGACTTTTCCAACTACTACCGTCAGACGCTTTCTGATTCCGATACCCTCACAACGCTCGAGCACGAGGTGGAACAGGGCACTCGCTACATCAATCTTATGCAGGCTCGTTATGGCGACGGCCGTCTGCGCGTTTCGGTCGACATCGACTTTGAGGTGCGCGACAGCCTGGTGCCGCCGTTTATCTTGCAGCCGCTGCTCGAAAACTGCATCAAGCATGCGCAGCGCGAGACCGAGCCGCTTTCTATTCGTGTTAGGGCTTTTGAGACCGATGACGGCTTGGAGATCATCGTCGAAGATGACGGCATCGGTATGAGCGAAGAAGTCTGCGCGCATCTGTTTGAGCAACATCGCCGAGAGGAGCCCGAGAGCATTACCGCCGACGGCTCCATCAAGCGAGGTTGCGGCCTGGCGCTCTTCAACGTGCTTCAGCGCATCCATTTCTTTTACGGAGAAGATTCCGGCATGCGCGTGGAGTCCCAGGAGGACGTGGGGACGCAGGTTATCGTCGAGTTGAACGGCGAGCCGCATGAGCCGGCGCCGTTGACGGCGTAGCACGCGAGTGTATTGAGGAGAGAGAGGAAGCGAACATGTCCGAGGGCTGGAACATCCTGGTGGTTGATGACGAGCCTCCCATCAGGGCTGAGCTACGCTATCTATTGGAGAAGGACGCGCGCGTGGGGCATATTGCCGAGGCAGGCAATGTCACCGAGGCCGTGGAGTCGATTCTCTCGAGCAAGCCCGACGTGTTGTTTTTGGACATCACGATGCCCGGCCGCTCGGGAATTGAGCTTGCCGAGACGCTGCAGAACTTAAAGACGCCACCGGTGGTTGTGTTTGTGACGGCGTTTGCCGAGTTTGCCGCCGATGCGTATAACCTCGATGCGGTCGACTATATCGTCAAGCCGGTCGAGGACGCACGTCTGTCAAAGGCACTCGACAAGATCGAGGCAGCCTTGGGTGCCCGTCGTGTTGTCCACGCTCCGCGCCAGCCTTTGCGTCTGACGGTGGATCGCGGGGGCAAAAAGGTGTTCATTCCCGCCGCAGACGTCTGCTACTTTGAGGCGCGCGCCGATTTTTGCAACGCCATCTGCGCCGAGGGAACGTACCTGATCAATGAGTCGATCTCTTCGCTCGAGCGTCGCTTGGGCTCCGAGGGCTTTATTCGCGTTCATCGCAGCTATCTGGTCAATTTGGAAGACGTGCACAATGTTGAGATTGGCTCCACGGGGTTGATGGAGCTCAGGCTCGACCGCGTGAGCTCGACGGTGCCGGTGTCCCGTCGTCGTGCCGCCGAGGTCAAGTCGCACCTGGGGCTTGCGTAAGAGGCTTGCGTGCCGTCGTTTACCATCGCAGGTTTGGCATGGGCGCGCGGTGGGCATAATGGGTGGCATCGAATGAAATCGAAAGGATCATTATGCCCGCGCTTATCACCCATCATCTGTTTGGCGAGGAAAGCATCGACCGTCTTCCGCAGGGCGTCATCACGTCCGATGAAGAGCGCATTGCCTTTATCTTGGGCAACCAAGGCCCCGACCCGTTTTTCTTTCACATTCTGACACCGCGTGTTTCCGACTGTACGCTGCTGGCGCAGGTCATGCATCGCTCGCGCATGTCTCGCCAGTTCGCGTGCCTGCGCGACGGCGTGTCGCATCTGCTGCCGCGCGACGCCAACTTGGGTCGCGCCTTTGCGCTGGGCCTGCTGTCTCATTACGTGCTCGACCGCAACGCCCATCCCTTTGTCTATGAGCAGCAGTTTGGCATCGTGGAGTCCGATTCAGGGCTTGAGGATTCGAGCAGCCAGGTCCATGCCGTGATCGAGAGCGACCTGGATGTACTGATGCTGCAGCTTAAGCGCGATGGTGCTACGGTCGACGATTACCCGCCGGCGGGCGAGATCGTCACCACCGACCGCATCAATCGCGTTGCCGGTGTGCTGATGAGCTATGTTGCCGGGCGCGTGTACGGCATCGATGTCCCGGCGGGGGAGTACGGCGGCGCCGTAGCCGACATGCAGCTGCTCTACCGCACTATCGAGCCGGCCGGTTCGGCCAAGACGCGCGCGATTGCCCTGCTCGAGGGCTTGGTACACGATTATTCGCTGCTCGACGGCCTTGCGCACCGCGTGACGACTGAGCTGCCCGAGCGCACCGGCAACCTGGGCCACTTGGCATGGAAGAGCCCCTTTACCGATGAAGTCTCGACCGAGAGCTTCCCCGAGGTCTTTGACCGCGCACTGCTCGATTACGAGCTCACCGTCGCCCGCTTTATCGAGACCGGCGATATGGAAGCCGTGACCAACCACGTCAATTACAGCGGTCGCGTGCTCGGCGCCGACGAAGAGTTCGACCGCGAGGAGTAGGGCTCGTGCGTGCCCCTTTGCCGAATCCTTACCGGCGCCTCTGGACAATTGGGGTACGATGAACTAACTGCATATCGGGCGAATACGAAGGGGCCCTGTCCATGAAATACACCAAGCTCGAGCGTAACTGGGTTATGTACGATGTGGGCAACTCGGCTCTCGTGCTGCTCAATACCTCGGTGGTGCCCATCTACTTTAACGCCATCAATACCGGTGCTTCCTCGGCAGACCTGGTGGTCGCTTGGGGTAACGCGCAGACGATTGCCTCGCTGGTCATTGCCATGCTCATGCCCATTCTGGGCGCGCTTGCCGATTACGCCGGCAACAAGATCAAGTTCTTCTTGGGCTTCTTCCTCACGGGCCTGGTTCTTTGCCTGGCGCAGGCTATCCCCATGTCCGCCATGGCATTTTTGACCGTGTACGTGCTGTGCACCATCGGCCTTAACTCTTCTATGACGTTCTACGACGCCATGCTGCCCGACATTACCACCGACGAGCGCATGGACGCCGTGTCAAGCTCGGGCTATGCCTGGGGCTACATCGGTTCCACCGTGCCGTTCATCATCTGCCTGGCGCTTATCATGGGTGGCCCCGCTCTTGGCGTCCCCACCATGCTGGCAACGCGTCTGTCGTTTATCATCACCGGTGCCTGGTGGCTCATCTTTACCCTGCCGCTCATTCGCACCTATAAGCAAAAGTACGGTCGCGAGCGCGGTCCCGAGGATACCATCGGCCACATCGTGGGCGGCGTGTTCTCCGAGGTCGGACACACCATGCGCGAGATTGCCCACAACAAGACCGTGCTGGTCTACATGATCGCGTTCTTCTTCTACATCGACGGCGTGCACACGGTCATTTCCATGGCAACCAGCTATGGATCGGCTCTGGGCATCGACTCGACCCAACTGGTGCTGGCTCTGCTCGTTACGCAGTTTGTGGCCTTCCCGTCCGCCATTATCTACGGCAAGCTTGCCGGTCGCGTGGGCACACTCAATATGATCTTGGTGGCCGTCGCCGCCTATATGGGCATCGTGCTCTTTGCCGCGTTCTTCCTCAAGACCGCCTTTGAGTTTTGGGTGCTTGCCATTTTGGTCGGCCTGTTCCAAGGAGGCGTGCAGGCGCTGAGCCGTAGCTACTTTGGCCGCATTATCCCCAAGGAAAAGTCCAACGAGTACTA
>CAKTVQ010000043.1 GCA_934630375.1 uncultured Collinsella sp. | reverse complement strand
TCTGTTTAAACAAAATAGCGGCAGTACAAGCGCATTCGCACTTGCTTAAAATCGGTATCAATGAACAGCATGCTTGTATCTGTAAAATACATGACTTGATGAGCGACGCTTTAGTGGGAAATGAGTCGAAAAATAGCAACGTAATCAACTTGTAACAAACTTAGACGTTTAAACAAATAATTCAACCTTTTGCGGATTCAGCCATAATTCCACAATCCAAACAGGTATACTTCGTTCATGTCGTGTAGGAAATACGTAGACAAAAAGGAGGTTATGTGATGGTAAGTATTGTTCTTGCTAGCCATGGTGACTTGGCGGCTGGAATCAAGCAGACGGGCTCGATGGTCTTTGGCGATCAGCCGTCTGTAGCCGTGGTCTCGCTCGAGCCGAGCATGGGCCCCGACGACTTCCGTGCCAAGGTCGAGGAAGCAGTCGCTTCCTTCGAGGACCAGGAGCAGGTGCTCTTCCTCGTTGATCTGTGGGGCGGCACGCCGTTCAACCAGATCAGCGGGCTCATCGAGGGCCACGATTCCTGGGCTATCGTCACCGGTGTCAACCTGCCTATGCTCATCGAGGCATATTCGCAGCGCTTTGACGCAAAGAACACTGCACATGCGATCGCAAAACATCTCGTGACTGAGGCTAAGGCTGGCGTGCGCGTCAAGCCCGAGTCTCTGGAGCCCGAGGAGAAGAAGCCGGCTGCGGCCGCCGCTGCTCCTGCAGGCGCCATCCCTCCGGGAACGGTCATCGGCGACGGGCACATCAAGATCGCCCACGTCCGTATCGACACCCGTCTGCTTCATGGTCAGGTGGCCACCACGTGGACCAAGCAGATCAACCCCAACCGCATCATCGTGGTTTCCGACGGCGTTGCTCACGACGAGCTCCGCAAGACCATGATCGAGCAGGCTGCCCCTCCGGGAGTCCATGCCAACGTCGTGCCCATCAAGAAGATGGCCGAGGTCGTCAAGGACACGCGCTTTGGTGACACCAAGGCCATGCTGCTCTTCGAGAACCCGCAGGATCTGCTCAGGGCCATCGAGGCCGGCGTCGACATCAAGGAAGTCAACATCGGTTCCATGGCTCACTCCAAGGGCAAGGTCGTCGTCACCAACGCCGTCGCTATGGGCGATGACGACGTTAAGACTCTCGAGGCCCTCAAGGCCAAGGGCGTCAAGTTCGAGGTCCGCAAGGTTCCTTCGGATTCCTCCGAGGATCTCGACGCCATGTTGAAGAAAGCCAAGGCCGAACTGGCCGCTCAAGCATAGTAAAGGAGGGTCCGATACATGTCTGCAATCACTATTCTGCTTGTTGCGATTGTCGCGTTGCTTGCCGGTATGGAAGGCATTCTGGATGAGTTCCAGTTCCATCAGCCGCTCGTGGCATGCACGCTTATCGGTCTCGTAACCGGTCACCTTCAGGAGGGCATCCTCCTGGGCGGTTCGCTCCAGATGATGGCCCTTGGCTGGGCTAACGTCGGCGCCGCCGTCGCGCCTGACGCCGCCTTGGCCTCGGTCGCTTCTTCGATCATCATGGTGCTCGCCCTCAACGGTGGCGCCACTGATTCGGCCAAGGCCGTTACCGCCGCTATCGCCGTTGCCGTCCCGCTGTCGGTCGCTGGTCTGTTCCTGACCATGATCTGCCGTACCCTGGCAACCGCTATCGCTCACGCCATGGACGGTTGCGCCGAGAAGGGCGACTTCGCCGGCATCGAGCGCTGGCAGTATGCTGCCATCCTCATGCAGGGCCTTCGTATCGCCATCCCGGCAGTACTTCTGTGCATCATCCCGGCCGAGGCTGTTACCAACGCGCTGAACGCTATGCCCGACTGGCTGTCCGGCGGCATGGCTGTCGGCGGCGGCATGGTCGCTTCCGTCGGTTACGCCATGGTCATCAACATGATGGCCACCAAGGAGACCTGGCCGTTCTTCGTCCTCGGCTTTGTCCTTGCTGCCATCCCTCAGCTCACGCTGATCGCCCTTGGCCTCATCGGCATCTCCCTTGCCCTCATCTACCTTGGCCTTAAGGATCTGGCCAAGCAGGGTGGCGGCATGGGCGGTGGCTCCGGCGACCCGCTCGGCGACATTCTGAACGATTACGAGTAGGAGGGGAGTGATACATATGGCAGAGAACAAGATTCAGCTCACCAAGGCTGACCGCAAGAAGGTTTGCTTCCGTCATCAGTTCCTTCAGGGCTCGTGGAACTACGAGCGTATGCAGAACGGCGGCTGGTGCTTCGCAATGATCCCTGCGATCAAGAAGCTCTACACCAGCAAGGATGACCAGATTGCCGCTCTTAAGCGCCACCTGGAGTTCTATAACACCCACCCTTATGTTTCCGCCCCCGTCATTGGCGTTACCCTCGCTCTCGAGGAGGAGCGCGCCAACGGTGCTCCGATTGACGACGTAGCCATTCAGGGCGTCAAGGTCGGTATGATGGGCCCGCTCGCCGGCGTCGGCGACCCCGCTTTCTGGTTCACCCTTCGCCCGATTCTGGGCGCTCTGGGCGCTTCCTTGGCCCTGTCCGGCAGCATCGCCGGTCCGCTGCTGTTCTTCTTCGCGTGGAACATCATCCGTTACGCCTTCCTGTGGTACACGCAGGAGTTTGGATACAAGGTCGGCTCCTCCATCGCCAAGGACCTCTCCGGCGGTCTGATGGGCAAGGTCACCGAGGGCGCTTCTATCCTGGGTATGTTCATCATCGGCGCCCTGGTCGAGCGCTGGGTGTCCATCTCCTTCACCCCGGTCGTCTCCAAGGTCACGCAGTCTGCTGGCGCCTTTATCGACTGGGCTAATCTGCCCTCCGGTTCTGAGGGTGTCAAGGAAGCACTGACGATGTATAACTCCATCGGTGCTAACGCCCTTGATCAGGTGAAGGTCACCACGCTTCAGGCTAACCTCGATCAGCTCATCCCCGGCCTTGCCGCCGTGTGCCTGACCCTGCTGGTCTGCAAGCTCCTCAAGAAGAAGGTCAGCCCGATCGTCATCATCCTGGCCCTCTTCGCCATCGGCATCATCGGTCGCGTCTGCGGCTTCATGTAAGCACATTTCGGCTTAAGACCGAGAATTGCTAGGCAAGGGCTTTTGAGCCATTGAAACGGACCGCACCCGGTGGGTACACTGGATGCGGTCCGATTGTTTTATTTGGAGGGCGAGGCGCGCATGGCGCAATCTCAGAACAGCACGGTCGATCTGGCAACGCCGGCAACCTGCCTGATGGGGCTTACCAGCCACGGTAACGTGATGGTGGGCAATAAGGCGTTCGAGTATTACAACGAGCGCAATCCCGAGGATTATATTCAAATCCCGTGGGACGAGGTCGACTATATCGCCGCCGAGGTTTTGCGCGGCACCAAGAAGATCACGCGTTTTGCCATCTTCACCAAGGACAACGGTCACTTTACGTTTTCGACGCGTGACGACAAAGAGACGCTTCGTGCGGTCCGCAAGTACGTTGACGAGGATAAGCTCGTGCGTTCGCCCGACTTTATCGATGTGACGGCCAAGGGCGCCAAGAGCATCCCCTCCGTTATCAAAAACCTCTTCCACAAAGGCAACTAGTCGTTGGGTAGTCATCTGCGACGTTCTTAAACAACTAGTCATTGAAAGAACGTCGCAGATGACTATCTCGAAGAGCGGCTATGCGCTGCATGGTGGTGGCGCAAATCTGCTACACTAATACAACATGCCTCCGTAGCTCAGGGGATAGAGCACCGCTCTCCTAAAGCGGGTGTCGACGGTTCGAATCCGCCCGGGGGCACCAGGAAAATCGCAGGTCAGGAGTTATTTTTGCTTCTGACCTGTTCTGGTTTTTGGGCTAAGAACTGCTTTTGTTTGTAAATCTGGTAAGTAAATTATTTAACTTACCGAGTTTTCCACTGAAAACAGGAAATCACCATTTTGGGGATAAAAAGTTTTCAACAGCCGTTAGTCGGTTCCATTTTGGTGAAGCGCTTCCTCATTTTGGGTAAAAAATATCACCATTTTGATGATTCGACTGCTTTGAGTTTTTGATAAAAACGCCTGTTCAGAAGCTTGTGCTATACCCATTTTGGTGAGACCAATTAATAGAGAAATATACTATAAAGATATAGGGACGGCGATGCCGTCCCCTTCGCTCGCAAAGCTCGCTGCGCGGTCACGTGCCGTGACCTTGCCGCCGGCTACGCCGTCGATTGATACGCTCACTGCGTTCGCTGATGATGATGGACTAATCCGTTTTATCGCTGACACCAGTCATAAGTGCAGCAATTGATATGTTGAATCCATTGGCAATTTTAGAGAGGTTAGAAAGACTGACATTTCTTCGTCCGACCTCTATCGAGGCATAGTAAGACCTGTCCATGTCAATGCGGTTCGCAAATTGCTCTTGTGAGTAACCAGACTCTGATCTGAGTTCTTTGCACCGTAGACCAAAGGATTGTTGTAGCGGCGAGATATCCATGACAAAAAGAGTCATGGATTGTTGTATTTATGCCAACGGACTATATACAACAATCCCAGTTAAGGCGCATAATTATCTCTATTGGAAAGCACTCTGATGCCCAGTCGGATAGGGCACGGAAAAGGAATGGAACAGCACAATGACTCAGGGAAAGCATTTCGCTGCCGGTGGCGATCACTTCGCCGCACTGCCAAGCAAAAAGATTCACGCCCCGAAGGGGATCGCACGTCTGACCGTCACCGCGGCGACCATGGCCGCCATGACTGGATCGAGCCTCATCTCGCCGTTCGCGGCATTCGCCCAGACCGGTGACGGGGGCACGCAGCACCCCGCCGTGATGTCGCCGATCGCCACTCATGCCGGCGCGGCATCCGGTACCGGCGCGAAGTCCGCCGCACAGACCATCGCGGACCTGCAGAAGGCGGTCGACGAGGCGAAGGCGAAGGAGGACGCCGCCAAGGCATCCTACGACGAGGCCGCCGGTCCCTACAACGAGGCGGCTTCCGCCCGCGACCAGGCCAAGGCATCCTATGATTCGGCGGTCAGTGCCGGCACGGCAGCCGACCGTGCGGCAATGGACGAGTACGCCCGTCAGGTCGCAGAGGGCAAGGATGCCGCCGATGCCGCCAGCAAGGACCTCGAGCAGGCGAAATCCAATCTCGCAGATGCCAAGGCGGATGCATCCGAGAAGGACGAGACGTACCAGTCCGCCCTCAAGGCGGCCCAGGACGCTCAAGATGCCCTCGATAAAGCCAAGGCCGATGCCGTAAGC
The DNA here is from genome assembly GCA_934630375.1 of uncultured Collinsella sp. GTDB lineage: Bacteria > Actinomycetota > Coriobacteriia > Coriobacteriales > Coriobacteriaceae > Collinsella. The sequence continues at coordinate 2,678 of CAKTVQ010000043.1, read as the reverse complement.
GCCACCCCGGAGGCAATCAGTGCCGCCGAGCAGGCCGTGCGCGACGCCCAGGATGCCGTGAGCAAGGCGCAGACCGAGCTCGACCGCGCCAACGCGACGCTTGTCGATGCCCAGTCCAAGCTGGTTGCGGCCCAGTCTGCAAAGGATTCCGCAGATGCCGTCCTCGATGCAGCCCAGCAGAACAAGGACGCGGCGGATGCGAAGGCCGCAGCCGCCAGCGCCGCCTATGAGCAGGCGAAAGCCGACCTCGCCGCAGCGGAGGCCGGCGCCAGCGGTCCGGAGTACGATGCAGCCAAGCAGAAGGTCACGGACGCAGAGGTAGCCCTCGCCGCCGCACGAGTGGCACAGTCCCAGTGCGAGTCCGAGCTCGAGCAGGCGCAATCCGCCGCAGCGACGGCACAGAGCGAGCTGAATGATGCCCAGACATCCCTCTCCGCGAAGCAGCAGGTCGCAGTCGATGCCGCGTCCGTCGTGGGCGACGCCCAAGATGCACTCGAAGCCGCGAAATCGGACCTCGATGCGGCCAAGCAGGCGAACGCCGATGCCATCGCCAAGCTGGATGCAGCGAAGCAGGCCGTCAAGGACGCCGAGTCCGCCAAGGCAGCCGCCGACGAAGATCTTGCGAACGCCAAGACCGCAAAGGATACCGCCGACGCGGCCGTGACCGCCGCCCAGCAGAAGACCGACGAGGCACAGGCGAAACTCGATTCTGCCGCCGCGCAGTTCAAGCAGGGAGCCATCGGCTTCTTCCGTGCCATGGGTGCCGATGACGCAGCCAACATCATCCTGAACGCCAAATATGCCGGCAAGACCGAAGCCGGCAACTCCAAGGACGCCACGTCCCTTGACAACATGATCAATGCGATCAGGTGGATGAAGTCCGTCAATGACTACCGCAAGTCGGTCGGCCTGTCCGAGCTCCAGGTCACCTACAAGCTCATCGCCGGTGCCATTGCGGATGCCAACTACAGTGACACTGTGCTCGATCATGCCCGTCAATATGATTTTGCCGAAAACCTGGCGTGGAATTACGGAATCGATCCAAGTGGTCAGTGGATCGAGCAGGAGAAGGGCTTTTTCGACAAGGCAACGGAGGCACTTTATGGAGTCACCGGTCTTGTCGGCAAGGACGCCTATGATTTCTATGCAAAGAACGGCGTCGCAATCAATCATTGGATTGCAGACAACTGCCACTGGGAGAACGGCAGTAGCGGTACCGTCGGCCATTATATGAACATTATCAATCCCGAACTCGCCGTCATGGGAATGGCAACCTGCACTAAGGGCACCATGTCCGGGCTTCAGACGCAGTGCTATACCGCAGAGATCTCCGGCTGGTCCGGCTCCGGTTGGAACATGAACCCCATCTCCGTCGACGAGTACGAGCAGAAGCTGACCTCCTATATCAACGGTCTTAAGAACGCCAAGAGCGCACTCGACGCAGCCAAGGCCGATCTCGCTGCCAAGCAGCAGGCAGCCGCCGGCGCCGCCGCAACCGTCCAGCAGAAGCAGGACGCAGCGGATTCCGCACAGGCAGGTGTCGATGCCGCAAAGCAGGGCGTCACGGATGCCCAGCGTGCCGTTGATACCGCACAGGCAGGTGTCGCCGCCAAGCAGCAGGGCGTCACGGATGCCCAGGCCGAGCTGAATGCGGCGAAATCGAACCTCGATGCCGCCAACGCGGCAGTCGATACGGCAAAATCGACCGTCCAGCAGAAGCAGGTCGCCTTTAATGCCGCCAACGCAGCCGTAACGACCGCACAGTCCAAGCTGGACTCCGTCAAGGCGGACACCGCATCCAAGCAGCAGGGCGTGGACGATGCGAACGCCGACCTCGCGAAGTTCTTCCAGGACGTCGCCGACGCCAAGAAGGCACTCGATGCCGCAAAGATCGTCCACGACGCTGTGACAGCCGATCAGGCCGAGAAGGCGACCGTCCTCGCCACTGCCAAGCAAAAGGCGGACGGCTACGCAAGCGCCCTCGCGGATGCCCAGCGTGCCGTCGATGCCGCAAAGGCCGACACCGGCGCTGCCGCCGACAAGCTCACCGGCTCCCAGTCCGATCTCGAGGTCGCCCAGTCGAACCTCGACATCCTCACCGGTCTTGTTGCGAAGCTCGCAGAGGCACAGCAGCGCGAACAGGATGCAGTAAAGGCCGTCAATGACACCAAGGCCGCGCTCGATGCCGCGAAGGCTGACGCCATCGCCGCCGAGTCCCTGGTCTCCGCCACCGAGCAGGCGAAGGCGCAGGCAGACGCCAAGCTGTCTAAGCTGAACTCCATCGACGCCGACGCGGCGCTCGCTTCCGGCCATGACGCGAACGCGGATGACGCCCTCAACGCGCTTTTCGCCGCCGCAGTCGAGACGCGTGCCAAGGTCGCGCCCGCCAAGGCCATCCTGGACGAGAAGCAGGCCGCGGTGGACGGGCTCCAACCCGGCTACGATGCGGCACTCGCCGCCTACGAGCAGGCGAAGTCCGACCGCATCGCAGCGGAGCAGAAGCTTTCCGATGAGATCGCACGACAGGAGGCAGAGGAGGTCGCAAAGCAGCAGGCGTCATACACCCCAAAGCACCTCGCCGGCAAGGATACCGCCCAGCCCGGCAGCCTCGCCCAGACCGGTGACCGCGCGGGACTCATCGGCGAGACGTTCGCCATCGGCGGTACCGTCCTCGTGGC
>CAKTVQ010000042.1 GCA_934630375.1 uncultured Collinsella sp. | reverse complement strand
AGCCCGCTCGTCATCGTCTACGGGCACCACATGTCCGACGGCACCATGTTCGCGCCGCTCGCGCAGTACTCGTCGCGAGACTTCGCCGAGGGCCACCGCACCATCCGGGTCTTCACCCGCGAGAAAACAATCGAGCTCGAGGTCTTCGCGGTGGACGTGGTCGACGCGAGCTCGGAGGGCAAGCGGACCGACTTCGCAGACGCGGCGGAGCTCGACGCCTACCTCGGGGACAAATTGTCCCGGTGCGAGGTCGTCCTGGAAGAGCCGGCGGACGTCGAGCAGGCCTGGGCCTTCGTGACCTGCAGCTACCAGACGAGCAACTCGCGCACCGTCGTCTACGCGAAGGAGGTGGAAACATGGGATTCGCGCCCTTCGGAATAGGGCTCCTCATGGGGCTCCTCACTCTTACGGCCTACGCCTGCTGCGCAGCCGGCGACGACGACCGGGACTAGGAATTGCAAATCGAAACTAAAACCGAATATGGCCCTTCGACCCCTTGCCGCTATATCTCGGCAAGGGGTCTTGCATATGGTGAGATATTTTACGCACTTGATGAAAACAAGACACCGCCGAAAGCTGCTCGATGAGCTCCCGGTGTCCGTGAACAGAGGCGCGCAATTGGGAAAGATAAAGCTGCAAGACGTCAAAAGGGCTATCGACATAGGAAAGGACGTTCGGCCTTTCGTTGAACCCGCTGTGAACAAATACGGGCCTACTCTGATCGACTGGACGCAGCAGAGGGGGAAGCAGGCGGTAGATAGCCTGGGAGGAGCCAGGGACTCATTCCTTTCAAAGAGCCAGGCAATCAAAGACAAGAAGGAGCGGCGAAAGTCACTCGAGGCAGCCCGCAAGAAGGCTGTGGCAAGCTCGCTTCCGCCGATCTCCGCAAAAGAGTTCTTCGAGAACTTCGAGAACAACGTCTCCAGCGAAGCCGACCTCAACGATGGGTACATGGCAATCGCTGGCTGCTACGCCATCGCCACGATGAAATCGGCACGAGAGAAAGATCCTTCCGCCTACGAGGACGTCTATGTCGGTTGCGGCAAATCCATGGGCTTCAGTATCTACACCCAGCTTTGCGGTTTCGGCAACATCGACGTCTACGCTGACTTCAAGTTAAAAAGACCAATGATGATTCTGCTCTTCCCGTGTGAGGAGAAAGACCTCGAGACCCGCTATGAGGCCCTCGTCGGGGATCTTCAGGCCGAGGGCTCGTACAACAAATGGGACGTCCTGGCGCGTTCCGATGAGGCGAGATAGGCGCTAAGAGCATGAGCGACAAAGAACTTGCGCCAATCAGCGTCGAGGTCGTTCCTGTCGAGGACTTGGAGAACATCAGGCTCGTCGCGAACGCCGATGCGGGCAAAGAGAACAACGTCGGCATCGGAGAGCGGGCGGACGCCATTCTAGGCCTCGCCTCGGACGTCATAGACCTCGTCGAGGAAAACAGCTCTACAAAGTCGAGGTTCCCGAAGGCTACAGCCTTAAGGACCTCGTCGCCTCGAAGAAGGATCCGGAAGCGGTAAGGGCCCTCGTCCGAGACCCGAAAGGTCGCCTGAGCGGCGACGTCTCCCTCGAAGCCGCTGGGGTCAGCCCCGCACAGATCGCCAGCGTCGGCCTTGCCGCAGCGGCGATGGTTGTCGGTCAGGCGTACATGACCGAAATCAGCGACAGCCTCCAGTGCATCGACGCCAAGCTGGAATCGATCGCCTCCATGATCGCCGGCGACCAGAGGGCGAAGGTCAAAAACGCCCTGGACATCGCTAGGACCTACGCAGCCCTTCATGACGATTACCTCCAAAAGCCCGCCGAGGCACGACAGGCGGCAAGAAACGAGATCGAGGGCAGATACAACGACGTCGGTCAGGTAATCGATTGGATTACCGAGCAACTCGCCGGCATCGAAGACAAGGCCAGGGACGCCGCTGAGCGCGAAAAGGACCTCGAACCGTTGCTTAAAGAGGTCCAATCCTACGAGGCTCAGTTGGGGGTGCGGCGTGGAGTATGGACCACCGGTTTCTCGGCGCGCGCCTCATTTCTCGACAGCGTACACACATTGTTCGCGTTCGGCGCCGCATCCCCTTTTTCCCAGGATCTTTGTTCCGAATTGAGATACAGACGATCAGAGGCTATCCTGCTCATCAGGATGCTTGCATACTTTGATGGTGCGAGTTGCGGACACGCAAGAGCTACGCGTTTGGTTCGTTTTCAGCGGTGTTGGAAGTATCGGCTCAATGAAAAGCCAAGTTGACATTTTCGTGGACCGAGGCTTAGAAATGGCTTTTCTCGCTTGCGCAGACATGGTGCATAAAAGCGTTTTGCTTGGGAATTCTAACGAAATAAATAACCACATAACGTAAATGCAGCCATAGATACAAAAGGAATCGAATGGCCAGAGAGGATTGCCCTTTCCGATGGTCGATTCTTGACAGGCAAACTCAAGCCTCGTTAATATTACATGGTTTGCCAGACCGAATTAACAAAGGAGGGGTGTCGTGGTTGGTCTTTTCCGCACGTGGATGAGCGCCTAAAAAGCGGCGCTGTTATGGCGTCGCGCTGTTTTGCACGCCATTCCACGATTGGACATAACCATGATGTTTGAAACCTCTCGGCGCAGGTCTGCTCTGCTGTGCCATTCATGGCAATTCAAGCTTTGTTTCGTATGGGGCGGGGAGCTCGTGTCGACATTGACGAGCTCGATTCTCCAAATGGGTCTCATTTGGCATATCGCCCTCACGACAGGATCATCTTCCCTCCTCTCCTTAGCATCGCTGGCAGGCTTTCTGCCGATTGCTTTGTTCGGAATCCTTGCGGGCGCCCTTGTCGACAGACTGCCTTTGAAACGTGTCCTCATCGGCACCGACCTCTTCATTGCCGCGGTGGGCGCCGCCTTGACGATTGCCTCGTTGGCCGGCAGCTTACCTGCATGGCTAATTCTCATCGCCCTGTTTCTCCGTGCAGTTGGCACTTCGTTCTACACGCCAGCCTCCCAATCCCTCACGCCCCATCTCGCCCCGCCAGAGCATCTCGTTCGCCTATCGGGGGTGACTCAGGCGATTCAGTCCGGCGGATACATTCTTGGCGCCGCGCTCGCGGCAGTGATTTATCCCGTGGCGGGCATTACCGCTATGATTGTCCTCGACGTGCTGGGGGCGCTTTTCGCTTCTTTAGCCGTCCTCGCCGCACAGATAGACGCAGGGGGACTCGACGAAGCCGACCGCAGCTTGCCCTTTTCCAATAAGGTTCGAGAGCTCTTCTCTGAGATTTCGGACGGCTACAAGCTGATCAGGGGATACAGGGGGCTGTTCGCCCTTCTTTGGTGCGGGTTCGTCTTCGCTTTCGCGTTCTCTCCGCTCGCGGCATTGTTCCCAATAATGACCTTGGGACATTTTGGCGGTAGCACGGGGGATGCCGCTTTGGCGGAAATCCTTTTTTCTGCAGGCATGCTGGCTGGGTCCGGCATCTTGGCGGCCACGGGAGGGTTCCGCAATAGGTCGCTCACCATGGTCGCCGCGATCGCCGGCTTCGGCGTCGTCGCAATCGCATCCGGATCGCTCGGCCCGTCGCTGTTCGCCGCTTTCCTGCCGGCGAGCTTTCTTATGGGCGCATGCTCCCCGCTGTACGCGGGAACCCAGACTGCCCTTATGCAGGAGCAGATACCTCCTGAGTACCTAGGCCGCGTTTTCGGCCTCTACGGAACCATCATGGCGTGGGCCATGCCCATGGGCCTCGCAGCCCCCTCCGTTTTTGCGGACCTGCTCGGAGCTCCGTTATGGTTCGTCGGCTCTGGAGCGACCATGGTACTGCTTGCGATGGCGATGCTTCTCGCTCCGAGCGTCCGAAACGTGGGGAAAAGAGATTCCGGGCGGATTCAATAGCCCAAGCATTCGAAAAAAGAGGCGGCAGCCATCGGTTCGCGCGTCAGCCTTCAAGCCCTTGCGACGACGAGGTATTGCGCCGACATCCCACATCGCGCTCCTTATTCGCCGCCAACTATCATTTTCGGATTTGCCGGCTTGCGCAAGGCCAAAACGCTCACGCCGGCAATCGGGCAAAGGCGAAAAATCGACGTGAACGATTCTTTATTGGCATGGCTGCGCTTCCAGAAAACGACAATACACAAAAGGTGGTTCAACTTATGGAACTCATAGTCAAAGCTAAAGACATCTTTTTGGAATATGCAGGCCGCGATATTCTGGACATCGAAGAGTTGGAAATCTACCCCTACGATCGCATCGGCTTGGTAGGAGACAACGGCGCAGGCAAAACCAGCCTGCTAAAAATCCTGAGCGGCAATCTTACCATTGCGGACGCCGACGTCAGGCGCTTCGGCAGCATTGCCCTCATCGGCCAGCTCGACGAACTCGACCTTGATGCGGCTCAGGACAGCGGCGAGATGCTCTCCCGTCTCAACGTCGCCGAAGTGGCGCAGGAGACGATGAGCGGCGGGGAGGAAACACGCGCCAAGATTGCCTCTGCGCTCTCCCAGCATGCAAGCGCGATCTTCGCCGACGAGCCTACGAGCCACCTCGACCAAGACGGCATCCGCCTTCTCGTCGGACAACTCAAGGCATTTGATGGGGCCCTGCTCATCGTGAGCCATGACCGTCATTTTCTCGACCAGGTGGTAGACAAGATCTGGGAGCTCAAAGACGGCGGTATTTCCGAATTCTGGGGTGACTACTCCGACTATCTGCGACAGAAAGAAGAAGAGCGCAAAGCTCAGGCGACTCGATACGAAGAGGCGATGCGCGAGCGCGATCGCCTCGAAGCCGCCATCGAAAAACAGCGGAAAAAAGCACGGCAGGTCGACGCCAAGCGGAAGGGTGCGAAAAAAAGCAACGAGTATGCAGGTCGCTTGGGGCATCAGAAAACAACCGGCACCAAGCAGAAGAAAATGCATCAGGCAGCTAAGAACATGGAGAAGCGCCTCGAAGCGCTCGAAGGGATCGAGGCCCCAGATAGCATTCGCGCCGTGCGCTTCCGCCAGAGCAAGGCCCTGGAACTGCACAGCAAATTTCCCATCTCGGCAGATGATTTCAGCTTGAGCTTCGGCAACTGCGTGCTCTATGACCACGCGAAATTCGAGATACCGCTCGGTGCCAAAGTGGCCATCACCGGTGGCAACGGCACAGGAAAGACCAGCCTGCTGAAGGCAATCGTTCGACGCGCCGACGGTATCAACATCTCTCCCAAAGCAGAGATCGGCTACTTCGAACAGACAGGCTACAAGTTCGACGCCCGCCAGTCTGTGATCTCGTTCATGCAGAATGGTTGCGAGTACAGCATGACCGAAATTCGAGGCATCCTCGCCTCTATGGGAATCGGACCGCGCGACCTGACAAAGGACGTTGGCGTTCTCTCGGGAGGCGAAGTCATCAAGCTGCTACTCGCGAAGATGCTGCTGGGCAGATACAACATCTTGCTCATGGACGAGCCTGGAAATTACCTGGACATCAAGAGCGCCGAAGCCCTCGAGCAGATGATGAGCGCCTATGCCGGAACGATAGTGTTCGTCTCCCACGATAAGAGGCTGGTCGAGAACGTCGCAGACATTGTCTACGAAATAAAGGACACCAAGCTAGTCAAAATCTTTCAGCGCGAATAACCCTAAATGAGCAGGATATATTCCCAGAATGGAGACAAAAGGCCTCGAGGGGGGTGCCTCCAGGCCCTGTCGGCGCTCGCCATGACGCGCATGTACTACGACGGCAGCATGGACGACCGCAGCGCCCTCATCGAAGAACAGCGGATCCTGGACAAATCTCAGGGCTTTCTGAAAAAGAGGCAGGTCCTCGCAGCGCTCATGGAGATGAAGATCGGGGGCATGAAAGGGACGCCCATCGCGCTTCCTCGCGGAGCCCAGGGAAACGCCCTCAAGAGGCTGATCTCTCAGACCCCCAGAGCCGCTGCAAAAGAGCAACTCCTCGAAGCTAAGGTTGAGATGCGCGCGAGCCTACGCTCCGGAGAGTCGAAGCTGAGGTCCGAGGCCGAAGATCGAAAAGGCAAAATCCAACGCATCGCGGCGGTATCCCGGTCAGCCAGGACGCTGCTCACTGATGGGACCGACTGCTGGCTCATCGACGATCAGACAGATTAGGAAAGACAAAGAGGCGGGCAATTGCCCGCCTCTTACTACATCACCCACTTGAACACGGCGCGGAACAGCCAGACGAAAAAGCCCACCGTGACCTTAAGCGCCGCCATGAGGAACCTACCAAGCCTCTTCATCGACGTCACCCCAATCTTCCTTGACCTTGCGGGCGCCCTCGTCGGCGCCCTCCTCCTTCTCTTGCGCGAGCAGCCTCGCCAGCTCGTCGGGCACGCCCGGGACCTCTGCCCTCCCCAGAGCGCGCTGCAGGTCCCTTATCTGCGATTTCAGCGGTTTTGAGGGAGGGCCCACGTGCTCGCGGTAGCAGGCGCCGATCGCGGCCGCGTCGCACAGGTATCCCCGCACCCGGGCGAACGCCTCGTCGCCGTCGAGCAGGACGCGGCGGGCTCGCCCCAGCTCGGCCTCCGAGGCCAGCATGAAGCGCCAGCCGCGGGACCTGCGCGCGGCCGGTATCCCGTCCGCGGGCGCGTCGGCGCGCCAGTCGTCGCGCACCTGGTGCCAGTTCGCCGTGAGCCAGAGCCCCTTCTCGGGCTCCTCCCGCATCTCGAGCTCGAACTCCGTGAGCATGTTCGCGCCGGAGAACGGCGACCCCTCCGTGAACGAGAGCGTGTCGAACAGCGTCGTCCTGCCGCCCTCGTACTCTATCCTCACCATCATCTCCGGCCCCTCTCCCTGCGCTGGTCCTGCTGGGCCCGCTGCCGCTCGGCGGCGAGGATGCGCTGTTGCTCGTCCGCTCGGTGGCACTGGCGCGAATTGCCGCTGGCATCGTCGCGCCCTTCACCGTCCCCGTAGCGGGTCTTGAGCGGCATGAGCCCGTTCTCGGCCATGTAGGCGCGGGCGGCCTCGAGGCGACGGTATCCCTCGCCGCCCGCCTGGCCGCGCCGCTCGAGCGTCGCCATCCTGAGCCCGAACTCCTCGATGGACTCGACGTCGAACTTCGCGCACGTCTCGAGCGCCGAGGAGAGCCTGCTCAGCTCCGAGAGGTCGTTGAGCTCGAGGGCTCGCTCGGCGGCCTCGCGGATCCGCGCGGCGCTCGCGTCCGTGGGGCGGTAGGCGCCTTCGCGCTCGAAGCGCCGGCGCAGCATCTCCTTGCCGTAGACGAACCCCAGGCGCTCGCCGGTTACCTTCTTGGACGGTTCCTCTGCCAGGCTGAACACCCAGTCGTCCCGCCGCGCCTTGGCCGAGTTGTCGGCGACGTGCACGCCCAGGGCGTCGAGGATGCCGAGGAACTCCGCCTCGTCGCGCGCCGTGGTCTTGGCGAGCGCGACGCGGGCGCGGATGTCGCCGACCCACGAGTAGCCGCCCGAGCGCATGATCTCCTTCTCGGCCCGGCCCAGGTAGACGCTCCTGCGGCTCCTGGGCCCGCCCGCGCCGGCATGCCCGCGCGCCTTCGACGGAGATTCGGGCGCCCGGTCGTTGGAGAGCCCCGACAGCCCGCGCTCGCGCGCCATGTCCTGCAGGTCTCGGTTGAGGTCCTCGGGGTGCTGGGTCTGCATGCGGTAGCCGGTGCGGAGGTTGGCGTTGTTCACGACGATGTGCGCGTGCGGTATGCCGCGGGCGTTGTCGTCGTGGTAGACGATGGCGATCTCGTGGTCGTCGAAGTGCCTGAGCGCCCACGAGCACGCGAGCTCGCGCAGCGTCGCCAGGTCGATGTCGTCGCCGGGGTCCGGCGAGAGCACGAAGTGCTTGAACGTGCGCGCGGGCTTGCCCCTCCAGGGTGCGTCCGTGCCGAACGCGGCGCGCGTGGCGTCCATCTCGGCGTCCCAGGCGCAGGCCTCCTTGGCCTCGTTTCCCAGTGCGCCGGCATCGCGCTCGTCGTAGCTCAGGTTGAACAGGTCGCGCGCCAGGGCGCGGCCTCCCTTCTCGAGGTAGCGGCGGATGCCACCCGTCGAGCCGTGGCCGCTTATCGGCTTCAGGATCGGCATGGCGAGCCCTCCACGAGCGAGTCGGCACCGATGCGACCGAGCTCCGCCGCCATCTCGCGGGCCGCGCCGTTCACGTCGGCGAGCTCTCGCTCGATCGTCGGGATGCTCTCCGCGACGAGGTCCCGGTCGACGTGCCCGTGGCGGGCGTGGAAGTTGATGAGGTTCATCGCGTGCACTGCCTGGTTGTAGTGGTAGCCCCACTTCGTGAGCTCCCGAGACATCGACCAAAGGGCCCTGCGGTCCACGAGTATGCGGTGCTCGTCTCCAGCGTTGGCCTCCGTCGACAGCGGTATGCGAACGAGGTAGCGCAGGTACTCTGACTTGCTGAGGCCGGCGCGCTCGCACCGCTCGCAGAGCGCGTCGTAGTCGCCTCCCTCCATGCGGAACGTGACGCGGCGCTCCTTGCCTTTGGCGGCGCCGGCTTCCTCTTCCATGGCGGATTCCTTTCCTCGGGCCCGCCGCGCGGCGGGCGCGTCTCTCTAGGGGCGCGGGGGATCCCCCGCAGGCGGTGGCCCGGCCCGGGCGCCGCCTCTGGGACCGGGCCTCGCGAAAGCGGGCTCCCAAACGGCCCGCGGCATGACGGGTCCGAAGCCGCC
>CAKTVQ010000041.1 GCA_934630375.1 uncultured Collinsella sp. | reverse complement strand
GTCTTTTCCTGCTTCAGGCGCACCTTCACGACCTGAAGCCACATTTGCCCAGAGGAGGTGACAATATGAAGGCTTATGAACTGCTGTTCTTTGTTGACCCGTCGCTCGACCCCGAGACTCGTCTCGCTGTTATGAAGCGTATCGATACCACGATCGCTGAGGGCGCTGGCAAGGTCGACTCCGTTGACGAGTGGGGCAAGCGCAAGCTCGCCTACGAGATCAACGACCTCACCGATGGTGACTACACCCTCATCAACTTCCACGCAGATCCTACCCAGATCGCCGAGCTTGATCGCGTCCTGCGCATCACCGACGCTGTGGTCCGCCACATGATCGTCCGTCGCGACGACCAGGAGTAAGACTGTCGTTTTGGACTGGGCTTGTGCCCCAAGAGGAAGTAGTGAGTTATGAGCATCAATCGAGTGAACATCACCGGTAACCTCACCCGCGATCCCGAGCTGCGCGCCACCGCCGGCGGAACCCAGGTTCTGTCCTTTGGCGTCGCCGTGAACGATCGTCGCCGCAACGCGCAGACTGGCGAGTGGGAGGACTATCCCAACTTTGTCGACTGCACTATGTTCGGCACCCGCGCCGAGGCCGTGAGCCGTTTCCTGGCAAAGGGAAACAAGGTCGCGATCGAGGGCAAGCTGCGCTACAGCTCTTGGGAGCGCGACGGTCAGCGCCGGAGCAAGCTTGAGGTCATCGTCGATGAGATCGAGTTTATGAGCTCCCGTGGTGGCCAGGGTGGCTACGATCAGGGCGGTTACGCCCCCGCAGCTCCCGCGCCCGCAGCACGTCCTGCCGCACCGGTGGCCACGCCGCCCGCGGTCGACGTCTACGATGAGGACATCCCGTTCTAAGGGTTGTTCACCTATTTTTGAGTGAGAGGCGGCTTCGGTTCGCCGAAGTTGCCAAATGAAAGGTATTTTGACATGGCTAATGATTTTTCTGCACGTCAGCCGCGTCGTAAGTACTGCCAGTTCTGCAAGGAGAACACTGAGTTCATCGACTATAAGGACACTCAGCTTCTCCGTAAGTACATGACCGACCGTGGCAAGATCAAGCCCCGTCGCGTCACTGGCGCTTGCACGCAGCATCAGCATGACATCGCCAACGCCATCAAGCGCGCCCGCGAGATGGCTCTCCTGCCGTACACCGTCCCCGTGGTTTCCTCTCGTGGCAACCGCGACCGCGGCTAAGAAGGGAGACACATCATGAAGGTTATTCTTCTCGATGAGATCAAGGGCAAGGGCGGCGAGGGTGACGTCGTAGAGGTCGCTCAGGGTTACGCTGAGAACTTCCTGTTCCCCAAGAAGCTCGCTGTTGCCGCCACCAAGGGCAACCTCAAGCAGCTTGACGAGCGTCGCAACAACATCGCCAAGCGCGAGGCCGTCCGTCTGGCTACCGCCAACGAGACCAAGGCTGCCTTTGAGGGCAAGACGGTCACCGTTGACGTCAAGGTCGGCGACGAGGGCATCCTCTTTGGCTCCGTTACCGCCGCTATGATCGCTGACGCCATCAAGGCTCAGCTCGGTATGGACATCGACCGCAAGCGCGTCGAGCTCGGTAAGCCCATCAAGGTTGCCGGTGCCCACACCGTTGCCATCTCGCTGTACCGCGAGATCAAGGCCGAGGTTGTCGTTCTCGTCGGCGTTACCGCCGAGGAGCTCGCTGCCGAGGCTGAGGTCGAGGAGGCCGCTGAGGTCGCCGAGGCCGAGACCGCCGAGGTCGAGACTGAGGCTGCTGCCGAGTAGCATTTGCTGCAACGCAACAATCTTGTTCTAAGAAGGGCGCTCTGGGAAACCAGGGCGCCCTTTTGTTTTTTGCGCTGAGTGAGTGTCATGGTGAACGTTGCGTCGAAGTCCTATATACAGGACCGTTCATCCGTTTGGTTCGGTGATGATTGGCGGCGCGCGGCGCGTTTTGGGACCGTGGCTGATACTATGGATGCTCGCAAGCGATATGAATGAGGATGCTCATGGCATATGACGATAGGGAGACCGGGCTGACGGTTGAGGACCGTGGCTCAAAGTTGGGTCTTCCCCAAAACCAAGATGCAGAGGCCAATGTACTGGCCGCTATGCTGCTATCGCCCGAGGTGGTCGAAGAGGCCCAGGTCGAGCTGCAGCCCGATGACTTCTACCGGCCCATTCATAAGACCATCTATACCGCGATGGTCGATATGTACAACAGCCGCATTCCCATCGACTCCATCTCGCTGATCGATTATCTGCGAAGCATCAACAAGCTTGATGCCGTGGGCGGCGAAGCGTACATTTTGGAGTTGATGGGTCAGACCCTTTCGCTCGTCAACTGGCAGCACCATGCCGCCATCGTTCGCCGCGACTCGATGTTGCGCGAGCTGATTGGCGCCACCAACGAGATCAACGCGCTGGCATATAACGCCCCCACCGACACCAAAGAGGTCGTGGAGCTAGCCGAGAGCAAGCTGCTCAAGGTCACGGCACGCGAGGTCAAGTCGAGCTACAAGACGTTGACTGAGTTTATGGTCGAGGCCTATAACGAGGCCGAGGAAGTGTGCCAGGCCGGTGGCCAGGCTGCGGGCGTGCCCACGGGTTTCCCGTCGCTCGACCGCATGCTCATGGGTTTTCGCGAGGGCCAGCTCATCATCATCGGCGCCCGCCCTGCTGTGGGTAAGACGTCGTTCGCCCTGAATCTGGCGCTCAACGCTGCCGCTGCCGGTTATACCGTCGGCTTCTTCTCGCTGGAGATGTCGGGCAAGGAAATTGCGCAGCGCCTGATTTGCGCCTACGCCATGATCTCGATCAGTGACTTCCGCATGGGCCGCATTAGCCCCGAGCAGTGGGCCAATATCAACGAGGCCACGCAGACCTTGTCCAAGCTCGATATTCTGATTGACGATACGCCCGGCACCACAGTGACCGAGATTCGCGCCAAGAGCCGCCGCATGCTCCACAACAAGGAGAAGGCCATCATCATCCTGGACTACCTGCAGCTGGTGAGTCCTCCGCCGGGACGCCGCTCCGAGAGCCGTACCGTCGAGGTCTCTGAGATGTCGCGTGGTCTGAAGATCATGGCCAAGGAGCTCAAGATCCCGCTCATCGCGCTGTCGCAGCTCTCGCGTCAGGTCGAATCCCGTACCGGCAAGCGCCCGCAGCTTTCCGACCTTCGTGAATCGGGCTCCATCGAGCAGGACGCCGATATCGTTATGTTCTTGGACCGCTCCGCCGACGAGGCCGAAGCCTCGCGCGACGATCGACCCGACGAGGGCGTTACGCGTATCGTCGTGGCCAAGAACCGTTCGGGCCCGATCGGCGACGTCGACCTGATGTTCCTGCCGGCATCCACCAAGTTCTATGAGCTTGATGGGGCACATGCCGAGGAGTAGGACAGGCGCCCGTTGCACGGGTATACTGGGAATGTTTTGTGCTTCTGCGTGCCGGCGTGGCGCGTAGACAGTCCATGAATGTAAGGAGTAAACATGCCGTCAACCGTTTTGGTCGGTGCCCAGTGGGGCGATGAGGGCAAGGGTAAGATTTGCGACCTGGTCGCCGGCGACTTCGATGCCGTCGTGCGCTACTCGGGCGGCAACAACGCCGGTCACACCATCGTCGTCAAAGGCAAGAAGTACGGCCTGCACCAGGTGCCCTCCGGCATCATGTATTCCGACCACGTGTCGGTGATCGGTAACGGCTGCGTCGTCAACCCCAAGGTTGTCCTTGAGGAGATCGACATGTTCGAGGCCGACGGCATCACCACCAAGAACCTCAAGATTAGCGGCAATGCGCATGTCATCATGCCGTACCATATCGATCTGGATGGCGCCTTTGAGCAGAAGCTCGGCAAGAAGAACATCGGTACCACCAAGCGCGGCATCGGTCCGTGTTACCAGGACAAGATGGCCCGCATCGGCCTGCGCATGCAGGACATGCTGGACGAGGCACTGTTCCGCGACAAGCTGGAGACCGCTCTCGCCCGCGTGAACCCCGAGCTCGAGCTCATCTACAACCTGCCCACCTACACCGTGGACCAGATTTGCGACGAGTACCTGCCGATGGCCGAGCGCCTGCGCCCCTACATCACCGAGACGAGCCTGCTGCTCAACAACATGATCGACGAGGGTAAGGACCTGCTGTTTGAGGGCGCCCAGGCGACGCTGCTCGACATCGACCACGGCACCTATCCGTACGTGACGTCTTCCAACTGCACCGCCGGCGGCGCCATCACCGGCTCCGGCGTGGGCATGAAGAACGTCGACCGCGTGCTGGGCGTCATGAAGGCCTATATCACCCGCGTCGGTTCGGGCCCCATGCCCACCGAGCTTTCCTACGAGTCCGAGGCCGGCCACACGCTGACCGAGGAGGGCTATGAGTACGGCGTGACCACCGGTCGCCGTCGTCGCTGCGGCTGGTTCGACGGCCCCATCGCCAACTACGCCTCGCGCGTCAACGGCCTCACCGATATCGCCCTGACCAAGCTCGACGTGCTTTCGGCTTTCGACACCATCAAGGTGTGCGTGGCCTACGACGTCGATGGCGAGCGCTACACCAGCGTGCCCGAGCATCAGGTGCGCTTTGAGCATGCCAAGCCCATCTACGAGGAACTCCCCGGCTGGAAGTGCGACATCACCGGTTGCCGCAGCTTTGACGAGTTGCCGCAAGAGGCTCAGGACTACGTGGCGTTTATCGAGGATCTGGCACACACCCGCGTGACGTTTATTGGCGTTGGCGCTGGTCGCGAGCAGATCATCAACCGATTCTGGAAGTAATCGGGACTATTTGGTTATTGCGATATACCCCTTTGCAGCCCGGACGGGCGGCCGAGGGGTATATTTGCTTGCAAAGGGCTCGCGCGGAGCGGGCCATTCATCCATAGAGGAGGCACCCTTGAAGGCGGACACTCAAACCATCGACATCCTGTTGTTGGGCAGCGGCGGCCGTGAGCATGCTTTGGCAGCTAAGCTCGCAGCATCACCGCGCGCCGGCAAGCTCTACATCGCGCCGGGCAACGGCGGCACCGCGAGCTGCGGCGAGAACGTTGTTCTCGACGACTGTGATCCTGCGGCCGTGGCGGCGTTTGCGCAGAGTCACGGATGCGGACTCGTGGTAATTGGCCCCGAGGCTCCGCTCGTGGCGGGCGTGGCCGACGCCGTGCGCGCGGCGGGCATTCCCTGCTTTGGCCCGGGTGCCGAGGGCGCCCAGATGGAGGGTTCCAAGCTGTTCTCCAAGCAGCTCATGGAGCGCGCCGGTATCCCGACGGCAGCCTACGGCTCGTTTACCGACGAGGCTTCGGCTCTCGCCTACGTGCGCGAGCAGGGCGCCCCGCTGGTCGTAAAGGCCGACGGCCTTGCCGCGGGCAAGGGCGTTATCGTGGCGACCGAACTTGAGCAGGCCGAGGAGGCCGTGCGCGAGTGCTTTGGCGGCACCTTTGGCGATGCCGGCAATACCGTGGTCATCGAGGAGATGCTGACCGGCCCCGAGTGCTCGCTGCTGGCCTTTACCGACGGCAAGACCGTGCGCCCCATGGCCACCTCGCAGGACCACAAGCGCGCGCTCGAGGGCGACAAGGGCCCCAACACCGGTGGCATGGGTGTCTACAGCCCGGTGCCCATCGTGACCGACGAGGAGCACGCCACCATGGTGGCGGTCATGGAGCAGACCGTGGCAGAGCTCGCTGCCGAGGGTATCGACTACCGCGGCTGCCTGTACGGCGGCTTTATGCTCACGCCTGCCGGCCCCAAGGTGCTGGAGTTCAATGCCCGCTTTGGCGATCCCGAGACGCAGGTCGTGCTGCCGCGCCTTAAGAACGACCTGGTCGAGGTCATGCTCGCCTGCGCCAACTGCGAGCTCGATCAGATTGAGCTCGACTGGCGTGACGAGTGGGCCGTGGCCGTTGTCCTGACGAGCGCGGGCTATCCCGGCAGCTACGAGAAGGGCAAGGTCATCACCGGTATCGCCGATGCCGAGGCCATGGAGAACGTGACCGTGTACCACGCGGGCACTGCCGTGGTGGACGGCCAGCTCGTGACCAATGGTGGCCGTGTGCTTGCCGTGACCGCTCTGGGCGATACGTTTGAGAACGCTCGCAACCTTGCCTACGAGGCCTGCGAGAAGATTGATTTTGAGGGTAAGACCCTGCGTCACGACATCGGCCTGCGCGCGCTGCGCGGCCGCGACGCCTGGGATGCCTAAAGTCCGAGAGGAATGAGACGGATGGACGAGAAGAACGAAGAGCTCGTGGATGCGCAGATCGTCGAGGAGGACAGCCGCGTGTATGGGCACGCCGAGGGCGAGCCTGGCGGCGAGGTCGCTGACGAGCCGGCGCTGGTGCTGGGCGATGACGACCCGCACGATGCCGAGCTGCACGAGAAGATTCTTTCGGAGGAGTGCGCCTGGAAGGGCAAGATCCTCGACGTCCACCGTCTTGAGGTTGAGCTGCCCAACGGTCGCCGCAGCGCCCGCGATATCGTTCGCCATCCGGGTGCGGCGGCCGTTGTGGCGCTGACCGAGAGCGGCAAGATCGTACTGGTGCGTCAGTACCGCACCGCTATCGACCGCGTGACGGTCGAGATTCCCGCCGGCAAGCTCGACCCAGGCGAGGACCCGCTCGATTGCGCCAAACGCGAGCTGCATGAGGAGACGGGCTTTAGGGCTGGTCGCATTCGCTTTTTGACGTCGATTGTCACGTCCTGCGGCTTCTGTGACGAGATCATTCACATCTACCTGGCGACCAAGCTCGAGTTCGACGCGCCCAACCCCGATGATGACGAGTTTGTCAACGTGGACCTGGTGCCGCTGCACGAGTT
Organism: uncultured Collinsella sp.; assembly: GCA_934630375.1. GTDB lineage: Bacteria > Actinomycetota > Coriobacteriia > Coriobacteriales > Coriobacteriaceae > Collinsella. Next base: position 2,068 of record CAKTVQ010000041.1, on the reverse strand, counting down.
GATCGACGCCGTACTCGACGGCAAGATCGAAGACGCCAAGACCGTCGTGGGCGCCTTGGCCTGCGACAGTATCGCTCACCGACTAGGCGGGGCAGAGCTGTAACGAGCGGGGATGATCCCGCAGGTTTGTGTAAGTCAGCGAAAGGGCTCCATTTGAGACAAGGTGGTCTAGAAGAGGAGGGAAGCGTATGGATATACGCGACCGACGATTGATGGCCAGATTGTCTAAATGGGGCGCTTGCAGCGTCGAGATGAAACGCGGTTTGGTAAAACCGCGTAAGGTGATTATGCTGAAAAGGTTTCTCTCGTATTACGAGCCCCAGATGGGGCTTTTTGTTGCCGATACTGTTTGTGCTCTGGTGCTTGCCGCCATTGACCTGGCGTTTCCTATCATTCTGCGCAATCTGACCGGCGGGCTCTTTACCCAAGGTCAGGCTGCCATTATGCAGGCGCTCGGTATGATCGCGGTGGGCATGGTGCTGATGTATGCCATCCGTTGCGCCTGCCGCTACTTTGTGAGCTATTGGGGCCATGTGATGGGCGCGCGCATGGAGTCCAAGATGCGCGAGGACCTGTTCGATCAGTACGAGCGCTTTAGCTTTGCGTACTTCGATCGCAACAGCTCGGGCGACATGATGAGCCGCGTCGTCAACGACCTGTTCGACATCTGCGAGGCAGCACACCACGTGCCCGAGTGGATTATCATCTGCGGCATCGAGATCGTCGGCTCGTTTGTGATTCTGTTTACCATTGCCCCGGTGCTGGCACTTGCCATGGCCGTGGTGACGGCGGCGTTCGCGGTCATCATGTTTTGGCAGAACATGCGCATGCGCGAGGTCTTTAGCGACAACCGCAAAAAGATCAGTGGCATCAATGCGCAGCTGCAGGATTCGCTGGCTGGCATGCGTGTGGTCAAGAGTTTTGCGAATGAGGAGACCGAGCGCTCCAAGTTCCGCGCCTCCAACAATCGCTACCTTTCGTCCAAGGAGAACATGTATCACGCCATGGGCGTCTACACCGCGACGTATGGCCTGCTCTCGGGTGTGCTGTACGTGATCGTGGTGCTGCTGGGCGGTTGGCTAGTGGCGCAAGGCCAGCTGCAGGCGGTCGATATGGCGACCTTCGCGCTCTACATTTCGCTGTTCTGCACGCCGCTCGAGACGCTCGTCAACTCGGCCGAGATGTACCAGAAGGCCATTGCCGGGTTTAAGCGCATGGACGAGGTACTTTCGACTGCCCCGGATATTCAGGACAAGCCGGGCGCCACGGATCTGCAGGTGACCGCCGGCGCCGTGGATTATCACGACGTGTGCTTTAACTACGAGGACGTTGAGCTGGGCGAGGGTGATGCCGAAGAGCGTCCCGTTATCGACCATATGAATCTGTCCATCAAGCCCGGGCAGACCATCGCTTTGGTTGGCCCTTCGGGCGGTGGCAAGTCCACGACCTGTTCGCTGCTGCCGCGCTTTTATGACGTGGCTGCTGGATCTGTCAGCATCGATGGCCAAGACGTGCGCGACGTGACGCAACAGAGTCTGCGCCGCGCTATTGGCCTCGTGCAGCAGGATGTCTATCTGTTTGACGGTACGATTGGCGAGAACATCGCCTACGGCAAGCCGGGCGCCACGGCAGAAGAGATCGCCGAGGCCGCCCGCCGTGCCAACATCGACGCCTTTATCGAGTCGCTGCCGCAGGGTTACGACACCGTGGTGGGCGAGCGCGGCAGCCGCCTTTCGGGCGGCCAGAAGCAGCGCGTCGCCATTGCGCGCGTGTTCCTCAAGAATCCCAAGATCCTTATCTTGGATGAGGCGACGAGCGCTTTGGATAATGAGAGCGAGGAGGCGGTGCAGGAGTCGCTTGAGGAGTTGGCGCGCGGCCGCACCACGATCATCATCGCCCATCGCCTCTCGACCATTAAGCATGCCGACGAAATCGCGACCGTTGAGCATGGTCGCGTTGTGGAGCGTGGCACGCACGAGGAGCTTCTCGCGCGTGGCGGCACCTATGCCCGTTACTATCGAATGCAGTTCGAAGGTGCGCGTGCGCACGAGCTCGACTGATTGATATG
>CAKTVQ010000040.1 GCA_934630375.1 uncultured Collinsella sp. | reverse complement strand
GTTGCGCGCTATCTGGAGTATCTGGCAGATATGTTTGAGACGGCAACACCTGCCTTGTCGTCCGCGGCGGCAAAGACTCTTGATGCCTATCGATGGCCCCGTAACTATCTACAGCTGCGCGAGGTTTCGGAACGACTTTATATATTAGTGGGGACGGGCACGGCCGAGCGGGCGGTGGCAGAAGAGGTACTTGCCCAGGAGGACGTTATCAAGACCGCGACCTTTGGTGCCCCGACGCTCGAAAGCGATTTGTATATCTTGCGGCCTCTGGTCGATACCGAGCGCGATATCGCGCGGTTGGTCGTAGGCCACCTTCACGGCAACAAGACCCGTGCTGCCGAAGTGCTAGGCGTAAGCCGTACGACCCTGTGGCGCCTGCTGAAGGACGACGACCGTTAAGCGAGGTACCCGTGACCGCGTGCGGTACGTGTGCTACAGTCCAAAGCAGCATTGTTTCGATTCTGTTACGGCGTGCGGGGGCGTATGGCGGAGACTTCAAAAACAAATCGGGCTCGAAAACCCGCGGCGCCGGCCAATCGTCGCACGACTTCACGGACGTGGGGCAAAAGCGCCTCGGGCTTCGACGGTTCGTTCAAACGCACTAAATATGGTTATCCTTCGGCAAGCGCTCGCTTGGCCATGCAGGCCGAATCGTCGCTGTGGGGCCGTAAGCGTGTGGTGGGGTCAAAGCTCAAGCACGATGGAACGCTCGGCTACATTAGCCGTGGCGCTGCTCGCCGTAGCGGCCTCAATCCCGCAGGCTGGCATCGCTATGTTCCGATCGCGGTCGTTGTTGCGGTGATTGTCATCGCGCTCGCGGCGCTTGGTTACGCCGGCGGCGGGGCCAACCTGGACGCAATGTTTAAGTCGCCCGAGCTCGCGCATGCAGGCACGGAAGTTGTCGAGGGCGTTCAGACCCAGACGGGCGTCGCGCCCCAGCGCGGTATCGTTGCGGCTGCCTCCACCATCGCCGATGCGCAAAAGGACGAGGACGAACAAGACGACGGCGCCGAAACGGCTCACACGAACGAAACGACGACAACTCCATCGGCAAGATAAGTTGCGAGCGGTGCTCGCGCAGCGTCAGCGGGTCCGCCGTTCGTTAGAACGGCGGAACTAATTACTTTACATACACCACGTTGTCGCGGCGCGGCTTTGCCTCGGGAAGCGCGCCCTCGGCATAGCCCAGAATGCAGTGACCGACGCCGCGTAGACTACCGTCGGCGGGCAGACCCCACTTGGCCAGCAGTTGCAAGCCTTCGGGCGAGTCGAAGACCTCGTGCGCGCGGTGGATCCAGCACGAATCGACACCCAGCGCATAAGCCGCGTTGAGCAGGTTGCCCATGGCAAGCGAGCCGTCTTCCAGATGCGTGGGCACGCTGCGGTCGACGAGCACTACCACAACGGTCTTGGCCCCGTAGAAGGGATCGCCATCGCTGCCCATAACCTGGGCGTTGAGCTGCGAGAGGCGCTCGACAGTCGCGGGGTCGGTGACGGCGACAAAGGTCACCGGCTGGCGTCCCATGCCGCTGGGCGCGTACTGGCCTGCCTCGATAATGCGTGCAAGCTTTTCGGCTTCGACGGGGCGATCGCTGTATTTGCGGCAGCTACGGCGATGGATGAGCGCTTCGATGGTCTCCATGGGTTCTCCTAGCGATGACGTTGCAGATGCTCCGTTCTTACCCGTCGTGCCGTAGCCGTAATCGCGCAGAGGATCCCAAACAGCAATAGCCACCAATCGGAGAAGTCGGCTTGCATAAAACCGCGGCAAGAATGTGAGAAGCTGATGAGATGGTTAAACGTTTTATCCCGTCTACCCTGCGGTTTTTTACCACTTGCCTAAATGATGCGCGCATAAGCTCTGATAAAGGTTTTACTAAAGGAGTGCCAACGTTTATCAACGCGCCATGGTGGCGCCGGGCCAGGAGGTAACATCATGTTCCAGGCTGGAGATGTCGTCGAGACCGACTTCGAAGGATTTCTGAAGCTGCTGCGTTCTAAGACGCGCGCTTTTGTGACGATCGACGATCACGAGTACTACATCACGCACACCGATGGCTATTGGCGTGTTCAGGATTGCGAGGCCCTCAACGATAAGGGCCACTTTACTGACTGCTCCGAGCTGGTCAACACGGTCTGTGAGGTCGTCGAGCTGCCGTGGATCTGCGGCAAGAGCCTGCACGACAGCTTCTCGGGCGCCACGGTCTACGAGGCCGTCGCTGCTTAACAGCCAACAATCGATATTCTCTCGCAACCGCCGGCGCCGCCCCCGCGCCGGCGGTCTTTTTCTGTCGATATGCAATGTAGAGCCGACCATATATATCGAACATATTGACGATGGTCAAATCTCGGACTAATCTAAAAACAAATTAGTCAAAACTCGGACTATCGAATGGCGGGAGAGATGAATAGTGCAGTTAGCCTGGTCGATTTCGACCGGATGCTCAACGGGCTTGACCGTATCTATTCGGAGTTCGCGCGCACCTGCGGCCTTTCGGACTGCGCCTATTGGATGCTCGTCGACACCAGCACGGCGGGCGGCAGCATTGCTGTAAGTCGTCTGACAAGCGAATGGTTCTATAGCAAACAGACCATAAACTCGGCCATTAAAACCTTGACGGCGCGGGGTTTCGCCACGCTGGAGTTTGCCGAAGGCAGTCGCAAGAACAAGGTTGTGAGCCTGACCGAAGAGGGCAGGCGATTTGCCGAGCGTTATGCACTGCCGGCACTCAAGGCCGAGCAGCGAGCCTTTGGCGCGCTTGAGCCGTATGAGCAACGCGAGATTATGCGCTTGATCGGCAAATTTTCTCAGGTGCTCGGTGACGAGTGCGAGACATTTAAGCGGCAGGTGGCAGCTGAAAGTCAGATGCAAGATCGACGTGAGGGGGAGCCGTGCGACTGCTAATGAGGTTTTTGAAGCCCTATCGAGGACTTGTCGCAGTGACGCTGCTGGTGCTGCTGGTGGATAACGTCGGTACGCTGCTGGTTCCCACGATGTTGGCGAACATGGTCAACACCGGTATTACCACGGGCGATGTCGACTACATTTTACGCAACGGCCTATACATGTTTATCGCGACCAGCATGGCTAGCGGCGGCACGGTGCTGGGCTGCTATCTTTCGGCGCGCCTAGCCGCCAACGTGGCCTGCGACATCCGCAATGCCGTGTACGACAAATCGCTCGAGCTCGCTGCCAGCGACTTTGAGCGCTTTGGTACCGGATCGATGATCACACGCTCGCTCAACGACATCAACGTGATTCAACAGGCTATCCTGCAGACGATTCAGTTGGTGTTGCCGGTGCCGTTCTTGGCCGTCGCGGGCATTATTTTTGCTTGGTTCATCGATCCCGCCATGGGAACGCTGCTGGGCGTGGTGGTTGCGATCGTGCTGGTGGCGGCGGTCTTTACGGTGGCTAACGCCGCGCCGATTTTTATGCGCCTTCAGAGCTTTATCGACCGTATGAACGTGGTGCTGCGCGAGAACATCGTGGGCGTTCGCGTCATCCGCGCTTTCAATAAGGAGCGCCACGAGGAGCAGCGCCTGGACGAGGTGTTTAGCGATTACGCGGACAATGCCATTAAGGTCAACCACCTGTTTGTGGGGCTCGACAGCTCCAGCTTCTTTTTGATGAACATCGCCGAGGTAGCGGTGCTGTGGGTGGGCGGCAACCGCGTGGGCGCCCATGCGATGCAGATCGCGAGCATCTCGGCGGTGCTGGAGTATGCGATCCTGATCCTGTTCTTTGTGATGATGGCGCAGATGGTGGTGCTGACGCTTCCGCGTGCCGCTGCATGTCTGAACCGCGCGCAGCAGGTGCTGGAGATTGAGCCGAGCATCGTCGATGGTGAGGGTACGCTCGACACGGGCACGTCCGACTCAAAGGGCGGAGCCGACGCGGTCGCCGTGTTCGACCATATGTCGTTCCGTTTTGACGATGCCGACGAGGACACGCTGTGCGATCTGAACTTTACCTGTCGCCGCGGTCAGACGACCGCTATCGTCGGCTCGACGGGCTCGGGCAAATCGACGGTGGCCAAGCTCCTGCTGCGTTTCCACGATGCCACCAAGGGCGCCATTCGCCTGGACGGCGTCGATCTGCGCGAGCTTTCGCAAGACGAGATTCGTGGGCGCATCGCCTATGTGCCGCAAAAGGCATGGCTGTTCTCGGGCACCGTGGCAAGCAATCTGCGCTTTGGCAACGAAGATGCGACCGAGGCCGACATGCTTCATGCGCTCCAGGTTGCCCAGAGCACCTTTGTACTCGATCAGCCGCAGGGGCTCGATACCCCGGTGGCGCAGGGCGGCACGAACTTTTCGGGCGGCCAGCGCCAGCGTCTGGCTATCGCCCGTGCGCTCATGAAGCATGCCGATCTATATATCTTCGATGACAGTTTCTCGGCCCTGGACTTTAAGACCGATGCCGCCCTGCGCCATGCGTTGCAAGACGAGACGCGTGACGCTGCGGTGCTCATCATCGCGCAGCGCATCTCGACGATCTTGCACGCCGACCAGATCGTCGTGCTCAAGGACGGCGAGGTTGTGGGCCTGGGCACGCATGGCGAGCTCATGGAAACCTGCGAGGTGTACCGTGCCATCGCGGAATCGCAAATGAAGGGAGGTGAGTAGCATGACCGAGGAGCTCGAGAAACAGGGCGGTGTTGTTGATACCGCCGCTGCGGACGCTGCCGATAAAACGGTCGACCAGACTGCCGTGGCACCCGAGCTGGATGAGGCCGCCAAGGCTGCAGCCGCGCGCGAGGCTCGCCGCCAGGCGCTCTATGAGGAAAATGAGCGCGCGGAGGATGAGCGCGCCCGAGCCGAGGCGGAACGCATGCGCGATGTGGACGATGAAGACGAGGACGAGACGCCTCGAGATACCTGGGCGACGGTGCGCTGCTTGTGGAGCGAGGCTGCCGGCGACCATTGGCGCTTCTATATCGTGTTCGCGAGCATTGTGTTCTATGCCATCTTTAACACCGCTGCGCCGGCATATAGCGCCCGCGTGATCGATGAGCTGTGGAGCCACATTCAGGTGGCGTTTGCCAACGACACCACCTTCAACATCACCTGGGAGAACTGCGGCAGGACCATCTTCATCTACTTTATGATTTGGACCGCCGCTGCCTCGTTCTACGCGCTCCAGAGCTTTTTGATGTCGAGCGTGGCCGAACGCCTCAACCTGCGCCTACGCAACCGTATCGCACAAAAGCTCAACCGTCTGCCGCTTGCCTTTTTTGACGCGCATCGTCCCGGCGAGGTCGTCAGCCGCGCGACCAACGACCTGGACAAGATGTCCGAGAGCATGCAGCGTGGCTTGCTGCAGCTTCTGGTGTCGATCGGTACCGTGGTGGGCGCCGTGAGCGTGATGTTCGTGTTTAGCGTGCCGCTCACGCTCGTCTTTTTGTTCTTTACGGCGTTGTCGCTGCTGGTGACTAAGGTGGTCTCGCGCCGCACGCATGACGTAACCGGTGAGCGCCAAGAGTGGGTGTCCAAGATTACGAGCGCGGTCGAGGAAGGCTACTCGGGCCGTCTGGTGATTCGCGCGTTTAACCGCGAGCGCCAAAGTTCTGCCGAGGTACACCAGGCCTCGGGCGAGCTGGCACGCGTGAGTGCCAAGGCCGACTTTATGATTAACGCCGTCGGCCCCGCGGTGCGCTTTATCGGCCGCCTGGCACAGATCGTGATTGCGATTGTGGGCTGCAGTATGCTGGTTGCCGGCCACATGACTGTCGGCGTGTTCCAGGCGTTCTTCCAGTTTATCTACGAGGCATCTGAGCCCATGACGCAGCTGTCGTTTACCTTCAACTCGCTGCAGAGCGCGCTGGCGAGCGCGGAGCGCGTGTTCGACCTGCTCGATGAACCCGAGATGGAGGCAGATCCGCAGCCGGGCGAGGCTGCCAAGCTGCCGGGTCGCGTGGGGGGCCGCGTCGCTTTTGAGCATGTGCGCTTTGGCTACGCGCCCGACAAGCCGCTCATGCGCGACGTGTCGTTTACCGCCGAGCCGGGCCAGAAGATCGCCGTGGTGGGAACCACGGGCGCGGGCAAAACCACGCTCATCAACCTGCTCATGCGCTTCTACGAGATTGACGGCGGGCGCATTACGCTCGACGGCGTGGACACGAGCCGCATGGATCGTGGCGAGCTGCGCCAGCAGTTTGGCATGGTGTTGCAGGATGCCTGGCTGTTCGACGGAACGATTGCCGAGAATATCGCCTATGGCTGCCCCGAGGCGACGCGCGAGGAGATCGTGGCGGCCGCACGCGCCGCGCAGGTCGACTTCTTTGTGCGCACCATGCCGCAGGGTTATGACACGCGGGTGGCCAACGATGCCGAAAGCATCAGCCAGGGTCAGCGCCAGTTGCTGACCATCGCACGCGTGCTGCTCAACAACCCGGCGATTCTCATCCTGGACGAGGCGACGTCGAGCGTGGATACGCGCACCGAGCTTGCCATCGGCCGTGCCATGGACGCTCTCATGCGCGGGCGCACCAGCTTTGTGATTGCGCATCGCCTGTCGACGATCGTGGATGCCGACCTGATTCTGGTCATGGACCACGGCAACATTATCGAGCAGGGTACACATAAGGAGCTGCTCGCAGCCGAGGGCGCTTACGCCGACCTCTATCTGAGTCAGTTCGCATAATGTGACAAAGGGACAGTCCCACATGTCACATCACAAATAAGGCGCGCCGGGGGTGAATCCTCTGGCGCGCCTTTTGTGTTGGCGTTCATGATGTGGCGGTTGTCCGAGGCCCTAGCGCTCGTCCACGAGCTTGGCGACGAGGGCCTTGAGCTCGGCCACCTCTCGCTCGAGTTCCTTGACGCGGCGGGCGTTCTCGGTGATGCCCTGGCGGTTGAGCGCGGACTGCTCGGCGGCATCGTCGGGCATGTACTCGCGATGCTGCTTGGCGTCGAAGCTCTCCTCGAACACGCGGCAGCCATTGCGCTTGATGATGCGTCCCGGCACGCCCACGACGGTACAGTTGTCGGGCACGTCCTTAACGACGACCGAGTTGCCGCCGATCTTGACGTTGTTGCCGATGCGAATGTTGCCGAGCACCTTGGCGCCCGTGCCCACGGTGACGTTATTGCCGAGCGTCGGGTGGCGTTTGCCGGTTTCGTTGCCGGTACCGCCGAGCGTGACGCCCTGGTAGAGCACACAGTTGTCGCCCACGATGGTGGTTTCGCCGATGACGACGCCCATGGCGTGGTCGATAAAGAAGTGCTTGCCGATCTGTGCGGCGGGATGAATCTCGACGCCGGTGATGTGGCGGGTAATTTGCGAGAGCACACGGGCGAGCGAGCGATGACCGTGCTCCCAGAGCCAGTGCTCGGGTACGTGGTTCCACTTGGCGTGCAGGCCGGGATAAGAAAGAAAGATAACCAGACCGTTTTGCGCGGCGGGGTCCTGCGCCTGGACGGTCTTGATGTCCTCGCGAATGGTATTGATAAAGCTCACCGGCCGCCCTCCCTTAGCGCCATGGCAATGCGATTCAATAAAGTATAGCGATTCGCTAGGGATTAGGAAGAGCAATCTTTCACGGCTTTGCGTGACAGGTGTCAGTTATGCAAACTTGCTGGTAATGGAGTCATGCTTTTGTGGGGTCGTGTGCATGGTCGCGCCGCAACCGTATACTGGTCAACTTGGACGTGTCCGCGCCCACAACTGAGAGGTTTTACTTCATGGGTTTCATCAATTTTATCGCCGAGCTGCTCAAAGACCCGCGCACCGCGATTGCCAGCTGGATTGCTGCCGGCCCGCTTATGGCCTACGGCTGCGTGTTCCTGATTATCTTTATCGAGACGGGCGTGGTGTTCTTCCCGTTCCTTCCCGGCGATTCGCTGCTGTTCGCCTCGGGCTTTTTTGCCCACAACGGCGGCTTTAACATCGTGGCTTTGCTGGCCGTTGCATGGGCCGCTGCCATCTTGGGCGATCAGTGCAACTTTATGATCGGCCATTTCTTTGGCAAAAAGATTATCGCTTCGGGCAAGGTCAAGGCCATGACGCCCGAGCGCATCAAAAAGTCCGAGGACTTCTTGGACAAGTGGGGCCACCTGGCCATCTTCCTAGGGCGCTTCTTCCCGTTTATCCGCACCTTTGTGCCCTTTATCGCCGGCATGGGCGGCATGCACTGGCGCAACTTTGTCATTTTTAACGTGCTGGGCGGCATTACCTGGTCGACGCTCTTTACGCTGCTGGGCTACTTCTTTGGCGGCATTCCCTTTGTGCAGGAGCACTTTGAGCTGCTGATTATCGGCATCGTCGCCGTGTCGATCATCCCGACCGTGGTCGGCTTGGTTAAGGCTAAGCTGGGCAAAAAGAACGTATAGATCGAGCCGGCGCGCAAACCGTGCCGTTGAGGCCCGTCACCGCTTACGGTGGCGGGCCTTTTTGCTTCGGTCAAATGAAAATACTTTACTTAGTTAAAGAAAAGCGTTTTATCAGACGCGTACGGGGAGTACAATCTCGTGCATGCGAATCGACGTGCCATCGGCTTTGATGCCGTTCGCGTGTCCCGTCTGGCTCTACGCTCCGGGCGTGCGACGTTGCGACGCGGCCGGCCTCGGTCCTTGCGTGCGGGTTCGCGAGTTTGCAACTGTGTATGTAAGGAGCGACATATGACTGTCGAGAAGAAGGATATCGATTGGGGTAGCCTCGGCTTTGGCTACATGAAGACCGATTACAGCTACGAGGCCCATTGGAAGGATGGCGAGTGGGACGAGGGTGGCCTGACCACCGACCACACCCTGCATGTCTCCGAGTGCGGCGGCATCTTCCATTACTGCCAGGAGGTCTTTGAGGGCCTGAAGGCCTACACCGCCGAGGACGGCAGCATCGTCTGCTTCCGTCCCGACATGAACGCCGAGCGTATGTATAACTCTGCCCAGCGCCTCGAGATGCCCCCGTTCCCCAAGGACAAGTTCGTTGAGGCCGTCAAGCAGGTCGTTTCTGCCAACGCCGCCTGGGTTCCGCCCTTCGGTTCCGGCGCAACCCTGTACGTGCGTCCGTTTATGATCGGCTCCGGTGACGTGATCGGCGTGGCTCCCGCTCCTGAGTACACGTTCCGTATTCTCGTGACCCCGGTCGGTCCGTACTTTAAGGGCGGCCTTAAGCCCGTTAAGCTGCGCGTTTCTGAGTATGACCGTGCGGCACCGCACGGCACCGGCAACATCAAGGCCGGCCTCAACTACGCCATGTCCCTCAAGCCCACGATGGAGGCCCATCGCGAGGGCTATGCCGAGAACCTGTATCTCGACTCCGAGTCCCGCACCTATGTCGAGGAGACCGGTGGCGCTAACGTCCTGTTCGTGAAGGAGGACGGCACGCTTGTCGTTCCGCAGTCGCACACTGACTCCATCCTGCCCTCCATCACCCGTCGCTCGCTCGTTCAGGTTGCTCAGGACCTGGGCATAACCGTCGACCAGCGCCCCGTCGAGTGGGCCGAGGTCAAGGCCGGCACCTTTGTGGAGTGCGGCCTGTGCGGCACCGCCGCCGTCATCTCCCCGGTGGGCGAGATCGACAACAAGGTTTATGGTGCCGATGAGACCGTGACCTTCCCGGCTGGCTACACCGAGATCGGCCCTGTGATGAAGAAGCTCCGCGAGACCCTGACTGGTATCCAGTCTGGTGCTGTCGAGGATAAGCACAACTGGGTTTACACCGTGGCGTAAGCTGCCATAGCTGTTCGGCCCGAGGGCAACCTTCCTTTCCGGCGCGTCCTCGGACATGAAAGAACCTCCGCTGCGCACTTCGTGCGGCGGAGGTTCTTTCGTCCTGCGGAGTGCGCCGGAAAGGAAGGTTGCCCTCGGGCCTGCGTTACCTCGGCGCTGCCGTTACGGGCAATATAGATCTGAATTAAAGATGGTGCGCGGCCTTTTAGGCCGCGCTTTTGTTTTTTTAAAGGCTTTAGCCTGTGCGGGGCGCGCAGCGCGCCGCATCAGAAACCACCCGCTATGCGGGTGGGGACAACCGG
>CAKTVQ010000039.1 GCA_934630375.1 uncultured Collinsella sp. | reverse complement strand
CTGAAGCCTATGCAGAGGCTCAAGGCCGTCAAGGAGTACCAGGACGCCCTGGCCCGCGGCGCTCGACCGGGCGAGACGGAGTAGATCCCACCGGCCCCTTCCGCCGCGGGGCTTGGGTTTTGCTCCATGCTCAAACAGTCCTGCTCGCACGAAGAGCACATTAAGTGCTCTTCGGCTCGTGCGGAACTGCGCGTGGAGCAATAACCTAAGCCCTGCGGCGGAAGGGGACTGCGTTGTCCTGCTAGGTTCGCCCGGGTGCCGTTGGGCCAGGGATGGGCGTCTACGCTGATAAGTGCTTTGTTGAGAGGGTCGCCTTTTGAGGCGGCTCTTTCTTTGGTTTTGGGTATATTTGATTCTGTTGAATTGTTCTGGCGTCTTGGTTGGGACTTGGCCTGACGCTGTTTTGGTAGCCGTCTCGGCTCGTTATTGAGAGGGGACATTGTTTTATGCGTATTGTGTTTATGGGTACGCCCGATTTTGCGGTGCCTTCGTTGACTTCGCTTGTTGCGGCTGGGAATGAGATTGCGCTTGTTGTTACTCGTCCTGATGCTATTCGTGGGCGTGGTAAGAAGCTTGAGCCTTCTCCTGTTAAGGCTAAGGCACTTGAGTTGGGGTTGCCAGTTATTGAGGCCAATCGCATGACGCCTGAGGTTGTTGAGGCGCTTCAGGCTGCTCAGGCTGATATTTTCTGCGTGGCTGCTTATGGATGCATTTTGCCCGATGAGGTGCTGCATATGGCACCGCTTGGTATTGTGAATGTTCATGCTTCGTTGCTGCCTCGTTGGCGTGGCGCTGCTCCCATTCAGCGTGCCATTCTTGCTGGGGATGAGGTTGCTGGCGTTTCCATTATGCGTATTGGGCATGGCGTTGATACGGGCGCTTATTGCGCACAGGCTTCCACGTCGGTTGCTGGTAAACACGCCGAGGAGCTTACTATGGAGCTCGGCGAGTTGGGCGGCAAGCTTCTGGCCGATACGCTTCCTTCGCTTGCCGACGGCACCGCTGTGTGGACAGAACAGGATGAGTCGCTTGTCACCCATGCTGCCAAGATTTCCAAGCAGGAGATGCGTCTGGATCCGCACATGGCGGCGCTCGATTACGTGCGTCATGTGCTGGCCTCGTCCGATACCGCGCCTGCTCGTTGCGTGATTGCCGGCAAGACTGTGCGTGTGCTCAATGCTGCGCCGGCTGATGTGTCGCTCGGCGAAGGTCAGGTTCTCGTTCAGGCCAAGCGTGTTTACCTGGGCCTTTCCGATGGCGCGGTTGAGTTGCTTGAGGTTAAGCCTGACGGCAAGCGTGCTATGGCTGCTTCTGCTTGGGCTGCTGGCCTGCAGGGCGCCGACCTTACTTGGGGTGTTCTGTCATGAGCAAGCTGTCCCCCGCGCGAAAACTTGCGCTCGATGTGTTGATGGAGGCCGATCGCCGCGGCATGTACGCGCGCGACGTGCTGTCCTCCCGTGCTTCTGCCAAGGCCATTGACCAGCGTGATTCTGCGTTTGCCGCCCGTTTGGCGCTTGGCGTGGCCGCTACGCAGGGCATTTTGGATGAGTTGCTCGACCAGTTTTTGGATAAGCCCAAAAAGGTCGCGCCGCGTGTGCGCATGGCGCTTCGCATCTCGGCCTTCGAGATGCTCTATCTGCATACACCGGGTCGCGTAGCCGTAAGCCAGGGTGTTGAGCTGGTGCGCAGCGGTGCTAAGTCTGCTGCGGGCCTGGCGAATGCCGTGCTGCATAAGGTTGCGGATAACGTTGAGGATTTTGCCACCGCGTCCGATGCCGATGAGCCAGAGCGCCGTCTGGTGCGCCTGTCGCGTCTGATGGGTCTGCCGCGTTGGTTGTGCGCCCGCATTATGGCGTCGTTCGATACGCCCGAGGGCGCGCTCAACTTTGCTGGCAACCTGGCGCCTGCGCCGCTCGCCCTGCACGAGAATGCGTTTGCGACCAAGCCCGATCCGTATATCTTGCAGCTTATCGCGCCCGTATTCCCGGGCTGCCATGCCCCGGTCGATGCTCAAGTTACCGTTGCTTCGGGTGTGTTTGAGCGTGCTGCCGCGGTGGCATCTGATCTTAACGCCCAGCTTATCGCCACAGCTGCCACGCGCCCTGGTAGCTGCCTTGAGATTGGTGCCGGCCGTGGCACCAAGACCTATGTGATGATGTGCCAGGCCAAGCGTGCGGGCTATGAGCGTCAGCATACGGCGCTCGATCTGCATGATCGCAAGTGCGACCTGAATCTCGCTCGCCTGCATAAGGCCGGCATTCAGGGCGTGCGAACCGTCTCGGGCGATGCCTGCGAGCTCGATGAGGTACTGACTTCTTTTGACGCCATGCTTGGCGAGCGGGTCAAGTTCGATACCGTGTTTATCGATGCGCCGTGCTCGGGTACCGGAACCATGCGTCGCCACCCCGAGATTCCGTGGCGACTGACCGAGAGCGATGTGACGACCGAGCTGCCCAAGCTCCAGCTGACGATGCTCAAAGAGGCTGCTGCGCGTGTGGCTGCCGATGGCGAGCTCATCTACGCGACGTGCTCGGTCTTTGATGAGGAGAACGCGCAGGTCGTTGATGCATTCCTGACTTCGCCCGAGGGCGCGGGCTTTGCTGTTGCGCCGCTCTCCGAAGCCCAGATTCTGCAACTCCCTGAGTTCGAGCAGGCCAAGAAGCTCGTATCCGTCCGCCAAAACGACCGCGGCCTCTTCCAAAGCGTCCCCACAAACGCCGACTCCTACGACGGCCACTTCTGCGCCCGTCTGGTCCGCAAGTAACTTCTAAGTTGCGGTGAAATAGGGATTGAATATCGGCATCTACTCGCCAAACAGTCCTTATTTCACCGCAACTCATAGAGATGCCTGGGTAGTTAAAGAATCAGCCCCGCGATCGGTGTCGTTCGCGGGGCTGATTGGTTTCTAGTGGCTGTGCGGGCAGTTGGCGCAGCAGCCGCTCGTTGCGCTGGTGCTGGAGCCGCCGCTTCGCTGATCGGTGTTGTAGAAGCCGCTGCCTTCAAACTTGATGCCGCTGGCCGAGAACGTCTTTGCAGCCGGAGAACCGCAGCTCGGGCACACGACCTCGGGGGTCTCGGACATGGGATGCTCAACCTCAAACACGTTGCCGCAGCTCGAGCACTTGTAATCGTAGCGCGCCATAATACTTCCTTTTCACCGCAAAGCGGGCAGATCGCTCTGCCCGCATAAATTCAAACGTCTGTAACTGTACCCTATATCGGGGGTTTTATCACGCTTCGCCCCAGAATCTATGGGTGCTTCGCAGGAGCTGTGCAGTTTTATTCTCAGCTGCCTCAATATCAGCCTCTTTGGCCTGCCAAGTCCAGTTGCCCGTGGCGACACCCGGCACGTTCATGCGCGCATCGTCGCCCAACCCCAGCACGTCCTGCAGCGGCATCATCACAAGAGGAGCGTCGCTTGCGAGCGCGTCACTCATCAGTTTGCCGGCGAACTCAACTCCGCTCGGCTCGTCGCCGCCTGCAAAGGAGCGCGTGCACCAACCGGCGAGCGTCGACGTGTCGTGGGTCGAGGTGTACAGAATCTTGCCCGGCGTGGGATGCACGCCGTTTCGGACGTCGTAATCGCTAAACTCCAGCACGTCCATACCGGGGAAACCGCAGGTCGAGCCCATCGCACGAACACCGGGTGTCAGATAGCCCAGGTCCTCGGCGATAAAGTTGAGCGGACCCAGCTCGTCGTAGGCAGTCTGGAACAAGTCCTTGCCTGGGCCGGCCAGCCAGCGGCCGTCGGCGCAGGCCTTGCCCGCGGGAATGCTAAAGTAGCTGTGGAAGCCCAGGAAGTGGTCCAGGCGTACACGGTCGTAGAGCGAGAACGCACGACGTAGACGGTCCATCCACCAACGATAGCCGTTCTCCTTCATGTGATCCCAGCGGAAGGTGGGGTTGCCCCACACCTGGCCTTCGGGTGCAAAGTTGTCGGGCGGCGCGCCAGAAATTTCAATCGCCTTGCCGGTATCGGACAGCCAGAAGTTCTCGGGCTCGCTCCACGCGTCGGCCGAATCGTCGGACACATACATCGGAATATCGCCAATAACCTCGATGCCCTTTTTGTGTGCGTAGTTCATGAGCTCGCACCAGGCCAGGTCAAAGCGATACTGCATGTATGCCTGCAGCTCGGCCTCGTCGTGGAAGCGCTTATCGTCATTCAGATGCTCATTGTAGCGCGCGACATCGGCCGGCCAATCATGGCGCGATTCGCCTTCAAAGTACTTCTTGACGGCCATGTAGACGCAGTACTTCTCGAGCCAGTCGGCGTTGCGATGTTTAAACGCGGTGTAGAGCGGATCGGCATCCTCGCCACCACGGGCTTTCCAGACCTTAAAGTCGGCGGCCAGCTCCTCATGCGACTCTGGCAGCAGGTCGATATTGCCTGCAAAGGCCGAAGGGCCGGCGTAAGGGGAGCGGAAGAAGTCCGTCGGGTTGACGGGCAGGACCTGCCAGTAGCGCATGCCCATGGCGGCCAGATGGTCGATAAAGCGACGCGTGGGCGCGCCGATCGTGCCGGGCTTGCCGTCGTCGGTCGGCACCGAGGTGATATGGCACACGACGCCCGCGCCGTGATCGAGCGGCTCCTGTAGGCGCTGCTCGGCGTGGTGGTAGATGATCGAAGAGCCCAGCGGATACAGATCGAGCGTGACCGTGCCGTTGTGGATCACGCACTCGTGGCCGCTAATGACGTCGCTTGCACATTCGCCGAGCGCCGGGATCGTCACGCGATGCGAATTGCGCAGGCTGCGGTTGATGATGACGGTCGCGGACTCGCCGCCCTTGCCCGTGCGGTTGTAGGCCAGCACCTCGTCGTTGAGCGCGAAGGCCTTGATCTCGCCGTCGATCATAAACGGCAGCGCACGGCGCACGGCCGAGGCGTTCTTGACGATCGCGAGCGTGTCGAAGTCGTGCAGGTCTTCTTTGGTCGGCAGCGTGCGACGGTTGCCCGGGTCGGTAAGGCCCTCCAGGCCGTACTCGTCGCCGTAGTAAATCGAAGGCACGCCGGGGAAGGTCATCTGCATGAGCGTCGCGAGCCAAAAACGGCTCTTGGCCAGGCCCATTGCGCCTTCGTCCAGACGCCATTTGCTGCGCTCGCACTCGGGCAGCTGCGACTCGTCGGGGCCGCCGCCAAGAACCGAAATAATGCGCGGACGGTCGTGGCTCGAGAGCAGATTGAGCGCGCAGGACAATGCCTCGCTCGGATAGTTTTCGCGCAGGGTCTCGATGTCCTCGGCTGCCTGGTAGGCGTTTTTGTAGCCCATCAAAAAGCCGATGACCATGTCGCGGAAGGGGTAATCCATAGCAGAGTCCAGCTCGGAGCCCTGCAGGTAGCGGCGCAGATGGCCGTAGCTGATCTTGTTGGAGGCATCTTCCCAGACCTCGCCGAGCAACAGTGCATCAGGCTTTTCGGCAAGTACAGCCTTCTTGATCTCGGCCAGGAAGTCGTCAGAAAGCTCGTCGGCCACATCCAGACGCCAGCCGTGAGCACCGGCGCGCAGCCACTTGCGGATGATGCCGTCCTCGCTCAGAATCCTGTCGCGCACAAGCTCGGAGTTCTCGTTGATGGCGGGCATATTACCCACGCCCCACCAGCAGTCGTACGAGCCGTCCTCGTGGAAGGTAAACGCATCGCGCCACGGCGAATCCTCACTCTGCCATGCACCTACGCCGGGGTAGTTGCCATAGCGATTGAAGTAGATCGAGTCGTCGCCCGTGTGGTTGAAGACGCCGTCCAGAATAATGGAAATGCCCAGCTTCTCGGCCGCCTGGCACAGTTCGGTAAAGTCCTGTTCGGTGCCCAGAATCGGGTCAATTTTTGTGTAGTCAGCCGTGTCGTAGCGATGGTTGCTCGCGGCCTCAAAGATGGGGTTGAGGTAGATGGCCGTAAAGCCCAGCTCGGCAATGCGCGGCAGGTCTTCTTGGATGCCCTTGAGCGAGCCTCCGTAGAAGTCCCACGTCTTAATGGAGCCGTCTTCGGCGCGCTCGTAGACGGGCGGCTCGTTCCAATCCTCTACCATGCGACGCTGAATGCCCTTACGAGGCTTTTCGAGCTCTGCCATTGTGCGCTCGCGCCAGTGCTCGTCGCGGGCGTAACGGTCGGGGAAGATCTGGTAGACCATGCCGCGCTCGTACCAAGTGGGACGGTTCTCGCGGTGCTTGTAGACGGTAACCTGGAAGGACGGAACCTCGGCGTAGTCGTAGGTTACACCCTCGCCGCCGGTGCGACCCTGCGGTGCGCCCAAGCGGACCTCGGGCTGGCCCTCGATATTGCATATAAAGCTGTACCAGATTAGACAGGGCTCGGCACACTCCAGCTCGGCGGTAAAGATGCCGTCGCCCTCGTGCGTCATGGGATACAGTGATTCCCCGATCTCATCGACCCAGGTGCGCAGCGTAAGCGTTGCCTGGTTGGGATCGGCGTCCTCCAAAATCACCGAAAGCGAGAGGGTCGTTCCTGTGGTCACAGCGCCAAACGGAGTGCGAAACTGAGGCAGGCGGCTGTTGTGAATCAATCTCATAGTATGGTCCAGTTCTATACAATCATGGCCAACGGGTCATGGCTTAACGCACAGTTCCTAAGTATATCCGTTGCACTTTAGTTGTATAAACCACAGCCGTTCACTATCGGCGAACGGCTGTGCTAGAAAATCGTTTTACCAAATCAATAGAACAAGAGGGCGTCGCGGTTAACGACACCCTCTTGTTTATTAAGGATTGGATTTTGAATCGTCCGGATTAGCGGCGCTTGCGGGTGGCCGTGGCCTTGCGGACGGAAGTCTTCTTGGACGGTGCCTTTTCCTCAGCCGAAGCGGCGGGGGAGACCGGAGCCTCCTTGGCGGGCTCGGGCTTTGCCTCGACCTTTGCCTCAGCCTTCGGAGCGACCTTGGTCTCTGCCTTAACCTCGGCAGCCTTCGGTGCCGGTTCGGCCTTAACCTCGGGCTTGGCTTCTGCCTTGGGGGCAGCGGCCTTGGTCGTGGTCTTCTTGGCCGTCGTCGTGGTGCGCTTGCGCGTGGTGGTCTTGGCGGCGGGCTTGGCCTCCACGGTTGCCTCGGCCTTGGGCTCGACGGGCGTCTCCTCGACCTTGGCAGCAGGCTTTGCTGCGGCTTTCGTCGTGGCGGTCTTGGTGGCCGTCGTCTTCGAAGCCGTAGTCTTTTTGGCAGTCGTAGCCTTAGCCGCGGTCGTCTTCTTGGCAGCGGTCTTTGCCGGAGCCTTTGCCGCGGGCTTGGCCTCAACAGCAGGTGCCTCAGTCTTGGCCTCGGCCTTTACCTCGGGAGCAGCCTCAACCTCGGCGGCCTTCTTGGCAGCGGCAGTCGTGCGCTTGCGCGTCGTCGTTGCCTTAGCAGCAGTCGTCTTAGCTGCGGCAGTCTTGGTAGCTGCAGCCTTGGCCGTCGTAGCCTTCTTGGTCGTCGTCTTGCGCGTCGTGGTCTTCTTGGCGGCAGGCTTCGCAGCCGGCTTGGCCTCGGGCTCGGGAGCAGCCTCTGCTGTGGCCTCGGCCTTTATCTCGGGAGTAGCCTCAACCGGCTTCTCCTCGGCCTTGGGCTCCGGCTCAGCGGCCACCGGCTCAGCAACCGCAGCCTCAACCACAGCCGCCGGCCTCTCAATCTCCGGATGCATAAAGAAGTACAGATCCAGATACTTATCGGCCGAGCGCGTCCAGCTAAAGTCCTGGCTCATGGCCTGCGTGACCAGCTGGTTCCAGGCATCACGGTTATCCCAGAACAGGCGTGCCGCGCGGAACACGGCGTCGCCCATCTCGTCGCCGTTAAAGTTGCTAAACGAGAAACCCGTGCCCTCGCCGGTAAACTCGTTGTACGGAATCACGGTGTCCTTCAGGCCACCGGTCTCGCGCACGATGGGCAGGGTGCCGTAGCGCATAGCGATGATCTGCGACAGGCCGCAGGGCTCAAACTTCGAAGGCATCAGGAACATGTCGGCAGCGGCATACATACGCTGCGACAGTGCCGGGTCGAACTCGATGCGCGCGGCCATGGTGCCGGGGTACTTGTCCTGGAAGTAGCGCAGGCCGTCCTCGTAGTCGCGGTCGCCGGTTCCCAGCACCGCCACCTGCACGCCGCCGGCCAAAATGCGGTCGAGCGCATACATGACCAGGTCCATGCCCTTCTGGCGCGTCAGACGCGTGACCATCACCATCAGCGGACGGTCGTCGCGAACCTCGAGCCCCAGCTCTTCCTGCAGCTTGGCCTTGCAAACGGCCTTGCCGGAGCGGTCATCAACGGTGTAGTTGGCGGCAATGCGCTTGTCGGTTGCCGGGTCAAAGCCTGCGACGTCGATGCCGTTCAAAATGCCCTGCAGCGCGTAGGAGCGCTCGCGCAGCACGCCGTCCAGTCCCTCGCCAAACTCGGGCGTCTGGATCTCGCTGGCATAGGTGGGGCTCACCGTGGTGATGGCGTCGGCATAGCGCAGCGCGCCCAGCATGTAGTTGACGCTGCAGGCGTCGCAACGCAGCTGCGAGGCGGCCGCCGGAATATGCGCCACGCCCAGGATGTCCTCCATCACGGTGTCGCTAAACTGGCCCTGGAACGCCACGTTGTGGATCGAGAACACGGTCTTGACGCGGTCGTACAGCGGCAGGCCCTGGTAGAACTCGCGCAAAAACACGGGGGCCAGTGCCGTCTGCCAGTCGTTGCAGTGCAGGATGTCGCACTCAAAGCCGGCCGGCAGGTGCTGCAGGCTCTCGGTGATGGCCTTGGAGAAGAACGCAAAGCGCTCGCCATCGTCAAAGAAGCCGTACGGATAGTCGCGCGCAAAGTAGCGCTCGTTGTCGATAAACATATAGGTGACGCCGTCGTTCTCGAGCTTCTCGAGTCCGCAGTACTCGTTGCGCCAGCCCAGGCTCACGTAAAAGTCGGCAAAGTGCTCCATCTGCGCCTTGTACTCGTCCTTGATGGTGGCGTACTTGGGCACCATCACGATAACCTCGGCGCCGGCGCGCACAAGCGCCGCAGGCAGCGAGCCCGCCACGTCGCCCAGGCCACCGGTCTTCACAAACGGTGCGCACTCGGCCGAGGCAAACACGATCTGCATCTTTTTGCTGGAATCTGCCATATTGTCTCCCATGTTGCAATTCGAGAATAGCCGCCTGGCACAAACCGGGCGGCTATTCTACATGTTACGAGCGATGTTGCGGTGCCAACGTTAACGTACGATGGTGGTGTCAGAAGTTAACGGAGCCTTGCCCAGCACCAGGATGTTCTCGGGCGTGCCGCGAAGCTCGGTGTTGGTGGGAACCACGTTGTTCTTGTCCAGGATGGCGTTCTCGACGCGTGCGCCGCTCTTGATGATGCAGCTCTGGTTGATGATCGAGTTGGTCACCGAAGCGCCTTCCTCAACCACAACGCCGCGCGACAGGATCGAGTTGCGCACGGTGCCCTTGATGATGCAGCCGGCCGAGATGATCGAGTTGCACGCGTGGCTGCCGGTCGCGTAGCGCGAGGGCGGCACGTCGTGTGCCTTGGTCAGGATCGGGCGCTCGGGATCGAAGAGCTGGTCGGCCACGGTCTGGTCAAGCAGGTCCATGCTGCGGCGATACAGCGACTTCTCGCTAAACACGCCCACGACCTCGCCCTTGTACTCGTAGCTGCACACATCGATGTTGCCAAAGTCGCCCTGGAGTGCCTCGAGCAGGTCCAGATAGTCGGCGGCCTGGTAGTGATCGATGATCTCGAGCAGGGTCTCGCGGTTGACGATGCAGCAGTCCATGGACGCGTTGTCGCCGTACACGACGCCGGCGCTCACGCCCGTCAGACGGCCGTTCTCGCCAATCTCGAGCTTGGTCTCGTCCTCAACGTTGCGCGTGGCCTTGCAGTACACGACGGTCATCTGGGCGCCGGAGTTCTCGTGCGCCTCGATGATGGTGTTGAGGTCCATGTTAAAGATGATGTTGGTGCCCATCATCACAACATAGGGCTTGTCCGAGCGCTGGAACAGCGTCTTGTTGGAGATGATGTCGCGCAGCAGGAAGCGCATGCCGCCCTTGGTGGTGCCATA
>CAKTVQ010000038.1 GCA_934630375.1 uncultured Collinsella sp. | reverse complement strand
CGTCCATCAAGAACAGCCTAAGAACCAGCTTGATGACATTTCCCGGTTTGACTTCTGCCGCGTCAAAGACGTGGCGCTCGGTGAGCTCACTACAGTATGCATAGATGTCACGGATAAGGTCCGCGCCCGAGAGCGTAAACATGTAGCCTACGTCCGAAAGCGCATTGGGCGCGGCGGGCAACTTGGCCATGTGACAGAACGTTTGCAGGTCGGGCGCCATAACATTCTGGTAGTCGAGGTGGCCGCTGGCATCCTGTGCGGCAAGCTCCAATTGGCGCACAAAATCCAGCGCCGCCGCTAACACAAAGCTCGGCGTAGGCGCATTGACGTCCTCAGTGGTCGCCACAAGCCTGCCCGCCGCCTGCGTGACAAGCCAAGCGACCTCGCGCTGGCAACGCACGGCCTTGCGGGTAACTGGCTTGATGGACGAAGAAGAAACGCTCCCCTTAGGCGGATTCGAAGCAGCCATAAGACCCTCCCATGAACAATCCGGCCCAACAAGCCCGGATGAAACACGTGCTACATCAGTATACCGGGGAGTGGGGTAGCGGGGTACGAGCGTGCCAGCGGCAAACCGAGAGCATCAACAATGTGCCTCCGCTCTATTTGGACGATGGCACGTGGGTCATTAAGTACTCGGTTCAAGCGCCGGGTACCGTTGGTTTTCGAGACCAGAATTACAACCGTAAAATGCTCAACTGCATGGAATGTGGCGTCCCAGTCGGAGTCATATTTGCAACCGAGGTGGGCTATAAGGTGCTCGGCCTTGCGTTTGTTGAGCGGTTCGAGCCCGAAAACGGATGGTTTGTTCTGCACGGTCCTGTTCATAAAGGCGGACCGGACCCTCGTTTTGCGCCCGATATGAGTTATCTGAAGCACATGCCCGTCGATATTGAGTTTGCTGGACAGGGTGCGACCGACGATGAAATTTGGCTTTGGCGGTCTTTTACGATCGTGTTGTTTGATTGGATCGCGTGGCGATGCAATCTCGCGCACGCCCTCCGGTGCATGCTCTTCCTGATTTGTATAGCGAGAGGGGAGCGAGCGTGAGCTGGCGAGGCGATATTGCGATGGGGAAGTACGGAAAACTGCCGTGTGCCCTTATAGACAACAAAATGTTTCCGAGCGTAGAAGTTGATTGCGGGTCGTTTGCTGTCGTCCGTCCTTGCTGCGGCTCGCAAATACCGTGCCTCGACATTCGGTTCATCGATGCGCGCGACAGACTTAGCGACGAAGTGAGAAAACGGACAGGTGTTCATATGCCGGTGTATCAGGAGAAATGCCCTGTTTGTGGCCTCGATATCGTGTACGACGCCGGCGACGAGGGATAGGTGATGCGGAGGAGCTGGCTGTGAAGGCATCTCCGTTCCTACAAATAAATCCCCTCACCGAGCTGCTTGTGGAACTCGGCGTGATGGTCGCGTGCCCAGGTAAAGAGCGCCTGGTCAAAGTCGGTGCGTGTGGCCGGGACGCCGAAGACGCCGGCAACTTCGACGCGCACAAACTCCAGTGCCGGCAGCTTGTTGATGGCAGTGAGGGCAAACGGGGACGAGGGCTCCTCGAACAGATAGTGGCTGCCTTGCAGCGCGTCACAACTGGTGCACGTGTTGCCGAGCGACGGGGCTTTGGAGGCTCGCGCGCCTACGGGCTTGTAGCCGCAGCGCTTAGAAAGATAGTCGCGGATCTCGCCCGGCACGCAGCCAAGAGCGGGCACGATGGCGAGTGCGTTGGCGTTGGCCGTGTCGATGGCAATGTGCCCGGCTTCGTTGGGCGCGTGCGCAATGGCGATGCCCTTGTCGTCATCGGTTCGATAGGGAATGCCGAAGGCCGCGACCGAGGTCTCTTCGTGGCATTTCCAGCACTCGCGCTTGCCCAGTACTAGATATATATACGGCGCTGAGGGGTCGGATCGGTCAACACCGGGCAGCCACTCGGCAAAGGGCTCGGGGTTGACGCCGCTGGGTACATACCAGATCTTCTTGGTCCGGTCCCATTTGGCGCCCAGCGCCTTGGCTTCTTCTTTGTGCGAAAAGGGGACATTGAGCTCGGTGCGCATGGCGGCTCCTTGGTGCTGCAGGTGCAAGTGGCTCAAGGATACCGCGGGGCGCAGACATCGCGGCGTTTTGCTGAGAAGTTGCGGTGCGGACTGATTGGTTATGCCGATGGATAGATCGGCAAGTAGATGGTCGGCTTTTGGCCAGTTGGGCGGTTGGAGCAGCTTGCGGCGCAGTTTTGTGCCTGGCTATTGTTGATGTTGGGGTATTGAATATGTTTGGCTGCCATTCGTCAGGTGAGTTGATGTTGCGTTGCGATGACGGTTGGAACTGCCAGCGGATTTAGCGACATAAAACAAAACAGCCCAGAGGACATAGCCTCTGAGCTGCGAACATTTGGTGGGCGTTAGAAGATTTGAACTTCTGACCTCTTCCGTGTCAGGGAAGCGCTCTCCCCCTGAGCTAAACGCCCGATCAAGGGTGCGCAAGCGCGCAAGGGATAATATAACGGAGCCTGAACTCGGTGGCAAGAGCATTTTTAAAAATCGCTTACATTGTGGAATTCGGGGGCTTTGTCATATCCATTTCAAAAGAGCCCGCTGCCGCGATTTGGCTGTCGCATAATGCAAGGCCATTGCGGTATCGAGCTATGGAAAGACGCCTGCGGAATTGTCCTACCGATAAACGGACAAGCCTTCGGCTGGTGCCTTTGCCGTGGTAAGGTAAGCCGAATTGTTTCCAGGCTGCTTCGAGGGAGTGGAATGAGCAAAGAGCGTGTCGAGCAGGTCGAAGGCGCAGGGGCTTCGGTGCCGATGACCGATATATCGAACATTGATGTGCCCGAGGGCACCGACGAGCTCAGCCGCAACACCCGTCGCGCGTGGCGCGACCGCCTTAACAGCGCCTCGACGCGCAAGATGATCACGGGCGTTCTGGCCACGCTGGTGGGTGGTTCGTTTTGGGGCTTCTCGGGTACCAGCGCGAGCTTTCTGTTCGATACCTACCACGTCGATACCCTGTGGCTCATGAGCGTACGTCAGATTCTCGCCGGCCTGCTGTTTATGGTCGTGGTCGTCGCGCACGATCGTGCGCGCCTGGTCAAGCTGTGGACCACGCCTGCCGACCGCAAGCAGCTGCTGCTCTTTACCGCCTTTGGCTTGCTGTTCAATCAGTTTTGCTATCTTTCGGCCGTGCGCCTGACGAACGCCGGAACCGCGACGGTGCTCCAATGCCTGCAGCTGGTCATCATCATGGGATACACCTGCGTCATCGATCGCCGTATGCCGCGTCCGCGCGAGGTTATCGGCATTGGCCTGGCTCTGGGTGGAACCTTTTTAATCGCCACCGGCGGCGACCCCACCAGCCTGAATATCTCGCCGCTTGGCCTGGCAGCAGGTCTTATGTGTGCGGTCAGCGCCACGTGTATGGCGGTGATCCCCGCCAAGATCCTGCCCGAATACGGCAGCTCCATCGTCACGGGTTCGGCTATGCTCACGGCGGGTGTGGTCTCGTGCATCTTCGTACAGCCCTGGGCGCATATGCCTGCGCTCGACGCTGCCGGTATCGAGGCGCTCGCGGTGTTCGTGGTCATCGGTTCGTTTTTTGCCTACATGCTTTATATGCAGGGCGTTAAGGATATCGGCTCGGTGCGTGCGAGTCTCATCGGAACTGTGGAGCCGGTTTCGGCGACCATCACCAGCGCCGTTATGCTGGGCACGGTGTTTTTGCCGACCGACCTTATCGGCTTTGCCATGATCATCGTGATGATGTTCCTGACGGTGTAGCTGGCGCCGCCAAGACAGATAAGGTGTTGCACCACATTTTCGCCAATTGATATCCGTGTCTGGAGTTTAGCTGTCGATGCCCAATATGCCATAAACTAGTAACGTTATGGACTTTTTCATTGCGACTCAATTGCGAGGATTTCTTTATGGCTGGTAATCACTTTAAGGGCAGCGACAGCGGCCGTCCTGCGGTTCCGCCGCGTTCGAACGGGACTGGAAAAGCCGGCATGCCGAGCGGAGCTGGTCAGTACAGTGCCGGTAAGCGCACGTCCCCGGGCGAGACGGCGATGTTTACCGCTCTGTATGAGCAGTCTCAGAAGGCCAAAAAGACCGGTCGAGCAAAAGGGAATGTCTTTGCGGGCGGTGCGACCCCCACATCGCAGCCGAGCGGGGCTCCTTCGACACCTGCGAACACCGCAGGCACTGCCAACGCCGCGAATGCCGCCGGCAACATTAATGCCGGCAATGCCGCCAACAATACCCCCTCTGCCGGTGGCGCGGGGCTTACGGGCAACCTTGGTACGATCTACACCGGCGCCTCCGAGACTGGCACGTTTGCCCGCTTGGATGATAGCGGTGCCGAGTTTGCGGGCTCGGGTTCCAAGGAAGATTATTACGATTTTGGCTTGAACTACGGTAGCGACACTTCGTCGAGTTCGACCTCTGACGGCCTGGTCCGTCATCGCCATCGCAAGGGCGAGCGCAAAAAGCGTCACACCGGCGCCATTATTGCCGCTGTAGTCGCGGTGCTTCTCGTTGTGCTTGGCGCAAGTGGCTTTATGCTGCTTAACTCGGCAAAGACCGTAAAGAGCGAAGCGAAGGAGGCTGTCGAGATCGTCGGTGGCCTTAAGGACAAGGTCACGTCGGGCGATTTTTCGACGCTGCCTGACGACGCGAAGAAGATCGATGAGCTCTGCGACAGCATGAAGGCGGAGACCTCGAGCCCGCTGTGGACGGCGGCTTCGTTTATCCCGGTGTACGGCAGCGACATCAATGCTGCCCGCACCATGATCGACGCCCTGTCCGATGTCTCGAGCAATGCGCTGGTTCCCATGGCCGATAACCTTTCGCAGGCCACGCCCGGC
This sequence comes from uncultured Collinsella sp., assembly GCA_934630375.1. Taxonomy (GTDB): domain Bacteria; phylum Actinomycetota; class Coriobacteriia; order Coriobacteriales; family Coriobacteriaceae; genus Collinsella. The sequence goes on along the minus strand of CAKTVQ010000038.1, from coordinate 5,217 downwards.
AAGCTGTTCCAGGACGGCATGATTAACGTGTCCGCGCTGCAGGCGGTCGCCGATTCGCTTTCCAGCAGCTCGAAGGTGTTCAAGAGCGCCAACGAGAAGATCCAGGGTATTGGCGATACTCATATTTCCCAGGTGACCGAGCTGGTCGATAAGGCCAAGGACGGCTTTGCCACCCTCAACGGCGCGGTTGACGCGGCGGAGAAGGTCGCCCCCGTCCTTCCCCAGATGCTCGGCGCCAACGGCCAGACGCGCAACTACCTTGTGTACGCCATGAACAACGTCGAGATTCGTGCCTGCGGCGGCTTTGGCGGTTCGCAAGGTTTGATTTCGGTCACCGACGGCCAGATGTCGATTGGCGAGTTTGTTCCCCGCATTGGACTCAGCGAGGATGAGGCGGTCGAGAGCGTCGACGAAGAGGATGAGGCGCTGTTCGGCAACCACAGTAACCTGTACAACTCGGGCAATACCTATTCGCCCGATTGGCCTCGCAACTCGCAGCGTGTCGCCGCGCTGTGGAAGTCCCAATATGGGCAGGACGTTGATGGCGTCGTCGGCATCGATCCTGTGTTCTTGCAGTACCTGCTGGGCCTTGTCGGTAATGTCTCGCTGCCCGATGGTACGGTCGTCGACGGTACCAACGCGGCGAAGGTTCTCATGCACGATGTGTATTGGAACTATCCGGTCGAGGAATCGGACGGCATCTTTGCGGCTGTTGCCAGCGCCGCCTTCGACAAGATTCTCGGTGGCATCGGTGACGTCGACGTTACAAAGCTTGTCGGTGCATTCGAGCGCGGTGCCGAAGAGGGCCGTCTGATTGCTTGGATGAGAAACGATGATGAGCAGAATGCCGTCAAAGAGACGGGCATTGACGCTTCGCTGCCCGATCCGGATGATCCGAGTGAAGATCCCGTTGCCGGCGTTTACTTTAACAACCTGAGCTTCTCCAAGCTCGACTGGTACCTGAACGCTGATACGCAGATTGGCCAGGGCGTCAAGAACGGCGACGGCACGTGCTCGTATCGCATCACCGTTACCCTGACGAACATCATGACGCAGGAGGAGGCAGGCAAGCTGCCCGATTACGTCGCGGCGAGCGCGCCCGATGCCGCGCGCGACGACGAGCGCCTGAATGTCTCGTTGTTTGCCCCGACGGGCGGCAACATCAGTGACCTTACGGTTGAGGGCACCCAGTTTGGTCTTGGCGCCGCTACGTGGCATGGAATTCCCTTCTATTCGGGAACTGTTGACTTGCACGCGGGCGAGACGACGACGATCACCTATACGCTGACCACGTCGGCCGAGGCGGGAGACAAGCCGCTTGCGCTGCGCCAGACCCCCACGTGCCAGGCGGCTCGCGACAGCGCTTCGGCGTAGGGTTTTTCTGGTAGTTCAGATAATCGAGTACCATTTTGGGACGGACGGATAATCTGTTCGCCCCATTTTTATAAGGAGAGCGCATGAAGTACTTTGGCACCGACGGCTTTCGCGGCGAGGCCAACGTTGGGCTGACGGTAGAGCACGCCTATAAGATCGGTCGTTTTGTGGGCTGGTATTACGGCGCCAATCGCGAGCGCAAGGCACGCGTCATCGTAGGTAAGGACACGCGTCGATCTAGCTATATGTTCGAGGCGGCGCTGGTGAGTGGCTTGGTCGCGAGCGGTGCGGACGCCTACATGCTGCACGTGATTCCGACGCCGGGCGTGGCGCACCAGACCGTGGAGGGCTGCTTCGATTGCGGCATCATGATCAGCGCGAGCCACAACCCGTTTTTCGATAACGGCATCAAACTCGTCAACAGCGACGGCTTTAAGATGGACGAGGACGTGCTGGAGCTCATCGAGGATTACATCGATGGCAAGACCGAGGTGCCGCTGGCCACAGGCAACCACATCGGTGCCACGGTGGACTACATGCAGGGCCGCAACCGCTACATCGCCTCGCTCATCGCAAGCGCGAACTTTTCGCTGCAGGGCGTCAAGATTGGCCTGGACTGCGCCAACGGCTCGGCGTCCTCGGTCGCCAAGCCGGTGTTCGACGCGCTGGGCGCCGATGTGCGCGTGATTAACGCCGCGCCCGATGGCTTCAACATTAACGTCGACTGTGGATCGACGCACATGGAGCGTCTACAGCGCCATGTGGTGGAGCAGGGCCTGGACGTGGGCTTTGCCTACGATGGCGATGCCGACCGCTGCCTGGCCGTGGACGAGCGCGGTCGCGTGGTCGACGGCGACCAGATTCTGTACGTGTGCGGCGTGTATTTGAACAAGCACGGCCGTCTTTCGGGCGGTACCGTGGTGCCGACGATCGCCAGCAACTTTGGCCTGATCAAGTCGCTGGAGCTTGCCGGCCTGAGCGCCGTGACCAGCGGCGTGGGCGACCGTCACGTGTACGCCAAGATGCGCGAGGGCGGCTACAGCCTGGGCGGCGAGCAGACGGGCCATACGATCTTTGGCGATATCGAGCGCACGGGCGACGGCATTATGACCTCGCTGCGCGTGATGGAAGTGATCCGTGCCGAGCGCGAGACGCTCTCGCAGCTCACGGCACCGTGCAAGCTGCTGCCGCAGGCGCAGGTGGCCGTGCGCGTGGCCGATAAGGACGCCGCGCTCGATAGCATGGGGGTGCAGAACGCCATCGCCGAGGCCGAGGCATCGCTGGCAGGCGAGGGCCGCGTGCTCGTGCGTAAGAGCGGAACCGAGTCGGTCATTCGCGTCCTGGCCGAAGCCCCCGACCAAGCAGCCGCCGACGCCGCCATGAAGCGCATCGCGAGCGCGTTGGAGGCCCTGTAGTTACGCGGTTTTGCCAAACCGCGTAACTGCTCGACGCTGCAAACGACCCTAAGCGGCAATCTGACGTTCAATTTCAAGGGCGCGACCAGAAGGTCAGCGCCCTTTCATTTCACGTCACCTTGCTCGCTCAGGGTCGTTTTCGCTGACGTTGCCAAAACATCGGCGTCAACCTAGTCGTTGGGGACGTTCTTTAATGACTAGTCGTTTAAGAACGTCCCCAATGACTAGGTGCAAAAGGGGCGCCGCGGGATTGGTTCCGCGGCGCCCCCTTTTGCGTTGGCGTGCTGTCTTAAGTCTTACAGCTCGTAGAGTGTGGTGAACTTGTCCTGGAGGTAGCTGCAGTAGTAGCGGGCGTCGAATGCCATGCCACAGGCACCCTTGATGAGCTCCGGTGCGTCCTTGGCGCGACCCCACTGCCAAATGTGCTCGCCCAGCCACGCGCGGACGGGTGCCAGGTCGCCGCTCGCGCAGGCGCCGGTAAGGTCGACGCCGTCGCGGCACATGGCTGGCACGAACATGGCGTCGTAGGCGCTGCCCAGTGCATAGGTGGGGAAGTAGCCAAACGAGCCGCCGCTCCAGTGCGTGTCCTGTAGACAGCCGCGCGTGTCGTCGGGAACCGGAATGCCCAGGTACTCGTCCATAAAGCGGTTCCAAAGTGCGGGGATATCCTTGGCCGTGGCCTCGCCGGCAAACAGCATGCGTTCAATCTCGTAGCGCACCATAACGTGCAGCGGGTAGGTGAGCTCGTCGGCCTCGGTGCGGATCAGCGACGGCTGCGCAATGTTCACAGCGCGGTAGAGCATATCCTCGTCCACGTTGCCGTAGACCTCGGGCGCGTGACGGCGCAGCACCTCGAGCAGCGGGCCCATAAAGGCGTGGCTGCGGCCCACGGTGTTCTCGAAGAAGCGGCTCTGGCTCTCGTGAATGCCCATGGAGGTACCGCCCTCCAGGCACGTGCGCGCGTAGGCGGGGTTAACGCCCAGCTCGTACATGGCGTGGCCGGCCTCGTGGATGATGCTAAAGACATTGGAGATGCAGTCGCCCTCGTAGATGTGCGTGGCGATGCGCGCGTCACCCACCGAGAAGCCCTCGCTAAACGGATGCTCGGTAAAGGCGAGCGTGGTGTCGTCCAGGTTCAGACCGACGAGCTTCATTAAATCGAAGCTCATGGCGCGCTGGGCAGCCTCGGGCACGCGCGCGTGCAAAAAGTCGGCAGCAGGCTGCTGACCGCGTTCGCCGATAGCGTGCACGAGCGGCACGACCGTCGCTTTGACCTCGTCGCAGAATGCATCAAAGCTCTTGGTGGAAAGGCCGCGCTCGTACTGGTCGAGCCACACGTCGTACGGGTCGCGCTTGGGGTCCATAAGCTGGGCCTGGTGCTTGAGCTGGGCGACAATCTTGTCCACGTAGGGCTCAAAGCTTGCCCAGTCGTTGGCCGTCTTGGCCTTGTGCCATACGGCGTCGGCCTCGCAGGTAAGCCTGGTCCAAGCCTCGGCTTCCTCGGTGGGGATGGCACTGGCCTCGCGCTGATCGCGGCCGAGCACACGAATCTCGTCGAGCAGCTGCGGGTCGTCGACCTTTCCGCCCACGACCGTCTCGCGGGCCAGCGAGCGCACCAATTCAACGGACTTTTCGCTGGTCAGGAGCTTATGATGCTCGCCGGCGAGCGTGCCCATGGCATCGGCACGGGCCGCGGCGCCGTTGGCGGGGGCGATGGTCGCGCCGTCAAACTCGGCGATCTTGAGCAGATACTCGCGGGTCCACAGCTTGCCCTCGAGCTTGCGGAACTTCTTGACGGCCTTTTCGGCCTTGATGCCCTTGGCGGCTTTTGCCACGGCCGCCTTGGCCTTCTTATCGAGTTTCTTTCCCATACCATATCCTTGATCTCGCAGGCCGAGCGCCAAAGGTGGACGTGCGGCCAGTTTGCACAACTACCTGCCTTGTACCCAGCGCGAACAAAACGGAACGCGGCGATGCGCTGGCAGAATGTGTTATCCTATAGCCCAATGCGTTGACGGAGAGGGTTTAGCCCGCCGCGTCGCCGGCAAGAGAGGGAAGGTCGTGGGCTGCAAGCCTTCCTGCGGTGGCAAGGGCCAAGCGTTCACTCCCGAGCAGCGACCTCAACGGGCACGCGGCCAGCGGCAGCGAAGCCCCAGTAGGGAAGCCGTGAGCCTCGCGACAAGGGGCAAAGAGTGGGCACGGCGGGCCAGACATCCGCCGGGTCAAACAAGGTGGTACCGCGGAATTCAACCGTCCTTGGGCAAGGTAAATGCCCGAGGACGGTTTTTTGTTACCGAACCGGGCCGCGTTTCCGCAGCGCCAGGCGGTATCGGCCGCCCCGGCAAGTGGATGCGCGAGAGACGAAAGGGAAGACATGAGTCTGATTGATGATCTGGTCAAACTCGAGGAAGAGGCCAAGGAGCTCGTC
>CAKTVQ010000037.1 GCA_934630375.1 uncultured Collinsella sp. | reverse complement strand
GGGTATAACTCTACTCAACCGCTAGGGATTTTATTGAGAAAGGTGTTCTACCATGAGCAAGAACCTCTCCCAGCAGGTCGTTCTCGACCGCCGCGGCTTTGTCGCCGCCACCTTCGCAACCGTCGCCGGCCTTGGTCTTGCCGGCTGCTCCGACACCAGCGCCGAGGCCGACAAGGGTTCCGCCGCCGGATCCTCCAAGAGCTCCGAGGATACCGAGGCTTCCACCACGCTCGATGCCAAGGCATTCGACAAGCTCGTCGACAACGGCCCCAAGGCCGATGACGATGCCATCGCCGCCAGCACCTGGGCCACGGCCGTTAAGGACGCCGGCGTCTTTAAGATCGGTGGCGTTCAGACCTCCACGCTCTTCTCCCTCCTCAACGAGAAAGACGGTCAGACCCGCGGCTTCGATGCCGGCATCGCGCAGCTTCTGTCCAACTACATCCTGGGCGAGAACAAGGTCGAGATCACCCAGGTGACCTCCGACACCCGTGAGTCTGTCCTGCAGAATGGCCAGGTCGACGCCGTCTTTGCCACCTACACCATCACCGACGAGCGCGAGAAGCTCGTCTCCTTCGCCGGCCCCTACTACTACACCCAGCAGGCCATCCTGGTGCTCGCCGACAACGACGACATCAAGAGCGTCGACGATCTGGCCGACAAGAACGTCGCCGTCCAGTCCGGCTCCAACGGCCCCGCCATCCTGGAGGAGTTCGCCCCCAAGGCCAGCCAGCAGGAGTTCAAGACCGACGAGGAGGCACGTCAGGCACTCCAGCAGGGCCGCGTCGATGCCTACGTCATCGACAACAACATGCAGCAGAGCGCCCTGGTCCGCGAGCCCGGCAAGTACAAGATTGCCGGCAAGCCCTTCGGCAGCAAGGAGCCCTATGGCATCGGCCTACCGCTCGATTCCGACGGCGTCGCCTTTGTCAACGACTTCCTCAAGAAGATCGAGGACGACGGCACCTGGACCGAGCTGTGGCAGATCTGCATCGGCGACCGTACGGGCGACACCAATGTTCCCGAGCTACCCGAGATCGGCGCCTAGGCAGCGAGCCTGGTAACGGCCGCAACGAAACCATATGGAAACGCACGATGCGCTTTATTGCGCTAAACTGTTTCCTCACTGAGTTGTCGGGGCTTCCGTACACACGGGAGCCCCTTTCCTTATCGGCGGGAGGTCCGCATGAGTCTCTCCGAGCTCTGGTCGCTCTATGGCCAGAACTATATCGACGCGCTGCTAGCAACCTGGGGCATGACGCTTGAGTCGTTTGCCATCGCCATGGTGCTGGCCGTTGCCGTCACTGTGATGCGCGTGTCGCCGCTCAAGCCGCTGCGCGTCTTTGGCGACCTGTATGTCCAGGTCTTCCGTAACATCCCCGGCATCGCGCTGCTCATTATCGTCGTCTACGCGCTGCCGCCGCTCAAGGTCGTCCTGCCCTACCGCGTCTGCGTTATCGTCGCCACAGTGCTCTTGGGTTCTGCCTTTGGCTCCGAGAACTTTATGAGCGGCATCAACACCGTTGGCGTCGGTCAGGTCGAAGCCGCACGTTCGCTCGGCATGAGCTTTAACCGCATCCTCGCCAAGATCGTGATTCCGCAGGCACTGCGCTCAAGCGTATTGCCCATGACCAACCTCTTTATCGCCGTCATGCTCACTACCGCCTTGGGCAGCCAGGTGCCGCTTAAGCCGCAAGAGCTTACCGGCGTGGTGAGCTACATCAACACGCGCTCGCTCGGCGGCGTCGCCGCGTTCTTTATCTCGGCGCTCGGCTACCTGGGCACGGCCTTTGTGGTGAGCCACATTGGCAACTATATCGATAAGAAGGTGAGGATCCTCCGATGAGCAAACATTCCTCCCCTGCACTTACCATGCGCGATGCGCTCTACGAGGCTCCCGGCCCCAAGATGCGCGCCAAGATTCGCATCGGCACCGCCATCTCGCTTGTTGCCGTCGCCGCGCTCGTTATCCTCGTGCTGCAGCGCTTTTATGTGACCGGCCAGCTTTCGGTTCACTATTGGTATTTCTTTACGCACCTCACCACCTGGAAGTTCTTGCTTGCCGGCTTTGAGGGCACCGTTAAAGTCGCACTCACCGCCGGCGCCATCGCGCTGGTACTGGGTCTAGCCCTCATGCTCGGCCGCACGAGCGACATCAAGCCGCTGCAGCTGGCCTGCCGCGTACTCACCGATTTCTTCCGTGGCGTGCCGAGCCTGCTGTTCATCTACTTCTTCTTTTTGGTGCTGCCCCAGTACAAGATCGCACTGCCGTCGTTTTGGATGCTCACGCTTCCCGTCGCACTCGCTGCGGCCGGCGTACTGGCCGAGATCTTCCGTGCCGGCGTCAACGCCGTGCCGCGCGGTCAGGTCGAAGCCGCCCAGGCGCTCGGTCTCTCCAAGGCTAAAATCACCTTTAAAATCGTATTGCCGCAGGCGATTCGCTTTATCATTCCGTCGTTGATTTCGCAGCTCGTGGTCGTAGTCAAAGACACCACCGTCGCCTACGTGGTGAGCTACCCCGACCTCATGCAAAATGCCCGCGTGCTCATTACCAACTACGACGCCCTCGTGTCGGTCTACCTGGTTATCGCGGTCATCTATATCCTCATCAACGTCGCGATCAACAAAGCCGCTGTCTACGTTTCGCACAAGACCGGCGCGACCATCATCCGCTAACGCTTTACCATTTCGAGTCATAAGGAGCCGAGCACCATGGCACAGAGCACCTCTTCCACCGGCAATCAGCCGCTGATCGAGCTCAGACACGTCGATAAGCACTACGGCGATCTGCACGTCCTCAACGACATCAATCTCTCGGTCGACCGTGGCGAGGTCGTCGTCGTGATCGGCCCCTCGGGCTCGGGCAAGTCGACCATGTGCCGCACCATCAACCGCTTGGAGACCATCGACTCGGGCGAGATTCTCATCGAGGGCGAGCCCCTGCCGCAGGAAGGCAAGGATCTTGCCCGCATGCGTGCCGAGCTGGGCATGGTGTTTCAGCAGTTCAACTTGTTCGCGCATATGACCGTGTTGCAGAACGTCATGCTTGGACCGGTCGATGTGCTGGGCGTCTCCAAGGACGAGGCCCGCGAGCGCGCCATGGATCTGTTGAGCCGCGTGGGCGTTGCCGAACAGGCCGATAAGGTGCCCGCACAGCTTTCGGGCGGCCAGCAGCAGCGCGTGGCCATCGCCCGTTCACTCGCCATGCAGCCCAAGGCCATGCTCTTTGACGAGCCCACGAGTGCGCTGGACCCCGAGATGATCAACGAGGTGCTCGAAGTCATGGTCCGTCTGGCCCAGCAGGGCATGACGATGATCGTGATTACGCACGAGATGAACTTCGCCCGCCGCGTAGCCGACCGCGTCGTGTTTATGGCCGACGGCCAGATCGTGGAAACCGGCACGCCCGATGAGTTCTTCGACCACCCCCAGACCAAGCGCGCCCAAGACTTCCTCAACTCCATCAAGGGCCACTAACCAGCCACCCCGTGGGACAAATCCATCGGAAGTGTTGTCCCACGTCTCTCATGCGCCCTGTCACCTTTAGATTCGAAAGCAACACCTATGATCGGAACTCGCACTTCATCGTCCTACACCCCACATGTCGACGTCGCTCCCGCCGACCGCCCACTCATCCTCGTCGCGCCGCGTTGGGAAGAGGCAAAGCCGTTTTTGAGCGAAACGCTCTCCCCCAACGAGGAGATTGCCAGCGTCTTTGTCGATGCCATCCTTGCCGCCGGCGGCCTGCCGCTGCAGATGTCCATCACCGAGGACATTGAGGTCATCCGCCATTACGTCGATATCGCCGACGGTATCGCTATTCCCGGCGGCCCGGATGTCAACCCCAAACGCTGGGGCGATGATCGACCCTACGACCCCACCCTCTGCTGCGAGATCCGCGATAGCTTTGAGTTTAAGCTGGTCGGCGAGGTACTCCGCGCCAAAAAGCCGCTCTTTACCACCTGCCGTGGCACGCAGTTGCTCAACGTCGCCACTGGCGGCACCCTGTGCATGGACGTGCCGAGCCTGGGCGCTCGCGAGGGCCGCACGCAGTGGCGCCATACCCACGTGCTCAACGACCCCGTGCATCCCGTCGAGGTCGTGCCGGGCTCGCTGCTCGACCGCGCGGTTGGCGGACACAGGCTGATCCAAACCAACTCCGCACACCACTGCTGCGTCGATCGTCTGGGTAAGAGCACGCGTTTGGTCGCCAAGGCAACCGACGGCGTTCCCGAGTGCATCGAGGTCGAAGGCCAGCCATTCTGCTTGGGCGTGCAATGGCATCCCGAGTACACGTGGAAGACGCTCGAGACCGACTTTAACCTGTGGAAGTCGTTTGTCGAGGCAGCGGCAAAGGTTAAGCAGGCCCGTTAGTTCACGAATCACACAGGCTTAAACCTTTCATGCCAGGGGGGGGCGGACACCAGCCGCGGTGTCCGCCCCCCTGCATTTGGTATGCTCGGTATGATTATCCCTCACAAACAATCAAAGAAATTTCGACCGCAATCGGTCGACAGTAAAGCAAATGGCAACAACGCTTGCTACGTTTATGAGACAGTCAATTAAAATCGAGGTGCATTGACCATCCTCCAACGGGGTCACGCCGCAAATCCACATGAGCATCGAGGCCGGAAGCGGAAGCATGGAATTGGCCCCGAGCTGTATGTAGATCGCTACGACGTTGACAAGCAGCAGCATGCCAATCGGACCGAAGCCGGACCCAAAATAGGAAACAACGATTACGCAAGAAACCACGTATGCAAGGCAGGCAGCGGCAGCAAGAACAAGTCGATAGCAAAAAACATACAGGTTGAAAGACTGTTGAGCATCCGACACGATTGCGCAGTTAAGACAGTACAAAACGACACTTGACAAGATAAACGCGCCCAAAAGGGCGAAAGAAGACAGCGTCGCTCGCGCAACGATAGCGCACACACGCTTCCCTCCCCGAGCCTCCGACAACCCCCACGGTTCCTCAATAAAGCCCGAACTGACAAAGCGCGGCACAATGCAAGCCGCGATGAACGGAAAGAACAATGCATGGGCCAACGGGGCTACATTGAACAGCAGACCGCGAAAAACCTCTGCATTGCCAAATAGAAGGACATCCTCCGCCGATAATCGAAGCGTCGGGTCTGGGAAAAAGCCCAAGAAACTGTTCTCACGGAGGCTACAGAACCACATCGGGAAAGAATTAAGCTGCAATACCACCATGCACGTATAAATTATCAGGATTAAGGCATACGTCCATTTACTCACATGCTTCCATTCTGAATGGAGGAATCTTTTAGTCTGACGAGCCATTGAGCACACCCCCAGCGCGAAAGCTCAAGAGAGCGTAAATCAATACCGATAGACAGCTGGCTGCCACGCCATATCCCAGAAGCGTCAGCTGCCCCATATCGCTATACCCAAGGGCACATCCGACTCCAAGGTACGGCCCCGGAAGAAGGAAAATCCATCGCAAGGACGATATGGGCGTCTGAAGGTAAGTTCCGTAGAGCGTCAAGCTCATGACAAATCCAACTATCACCACGGCCCCGCTCAATACAGCGCTGCCCGTTATCCGATAGATGGTCACCGTCTCCAGCGCAACCGATATCACCAATACGGCGTTGACTATCATTGCAGGCAAAAATACAGTTAGTATGTTGTGCGAGTAGTTGTGCCCTCCACGTATTATGGCTATTGCAAAAAGAAGAAGGCAAAACGCGCTATACGCTGCGCCAATTATTAAAGCAGACGAAAATGCATGGGCTAGAGCCCCATAAAAGCGGTTGAGACCTCTTGCCGAAGAAATTCGGTGCCCCTCTTTATAGCCATGCTCCTGTAAAAGCACCAAACAAACGATGAGTGGAACGAACAGGGATGTACCGGCAAAAGCGCTGCGCGCAAGGGACTCATCAGGCGCAGAAGGATCGATTGCATTCCAGAGGAAACCAATATCCTCCCCACAAACGCCATAGCCAAAGGCTAGCAACGTTGCTCCGTTATTTAGAAAAACACCGAAGAGAAGGCCGAACGCCAGCATAAGCGCAAGACCAAACTTCGCTGGAAACATCCCGTGCAAACGCATCATATCTGCCTTTATGGAATGGATCGCCCGCTTCATAGCGAGACCGCCTTCATCAAGCGCCTGTAATACTCTTTTAGGGACGACGCCTCATCCCTTATGACGTCCATCGATTCCTTTTTTAGCAGTTCGCCGTCATGAAGAAACAGGCAGCTTGTTGCAACCGATGCCAGCTCATCCAAATCATGACTAGAGATGAGCATGGTCTTACCCTGCTCTCGATTCAATCGGCCGATAAGGGTCCATATGCTCTCAATGCCCAGCGGGTCCAACCCATTTGCTGGCTCATCGAAAACTAGCAAGTCCGTGTCGCCCAACAAAGCCGTAGCTATATCCAGTCGCCGTTTCATTCCCAGAGAAAAACTGCTCACGCTCTTTTTCTCATCGACGTCCAGCCCGACTAGGCCCAAGACGCGAGGAACCTCACGTTTCTCATCGAGCCCCCATTCCGCACATCGGATTTGAAGATTCTCAACCGCACTGAGGGATTGGTATGCACCGCTGGAATCTGGCACGTAGCCGACACGCGCCCGCATCAGGCTCAGGTCTTTTTTCGACTTGCCTCCAAAGAGCTCCACGCTCCCCGACGATGGCTCGCAGAGGCCCAATACGATTTTAATGAGCGTGCTTTTGCCCGCCCCGTTTGCACCAACAAGGGCACAGAGCTCAGACTGATGTACCTCGAAGGAAACGTCATGCAAAACGCGCCGTTTCCCGTAGCGCTTTGACACCCTTGATAGCCTTATCGTTGCGGTGTTCATTGGCCTCCCGTTCCGCTTGATAGCAAAACCGCTCATATCGTTCCTTCTTTACTTTATCGTTTTCCATAGTTGTTATTGTTTTTCGATAACTCATATTTGTCAAGATAATCTAAAAGAAAGAACCCGTGTTAGACACGGGTCCCTTCACGCTGATATTTCGTTTTAGTTGTTCGCCTTAAGCTACTCGTCGCTCAAATCGACAGCAAAGACTGATGTCGGAAGCGACGCCTCATTGCCTCCGCCGTCCCGCATCTGCCTCACAACGTTTTTTGCACGCTCAACAATTAGCTCCTCAAGCTCTTTCTCGCTCACGCGCTGAATAATATCTCCCGGTTGACAATCAAGCTCATCACAGATATCGAGAAGCGTCTTTAGGCGAATAGCTTTTATCTTTCCGTTTCTAAGCTTTGAAATATTAGCCGGAGTATGCCCCGTGGCCCGAATCAGATCAGCACTGGTCTTTCCGGTCTTAAGCAGCTGCGTCTCAAGCTCGATGATGAGATAGCTCATGTTTCCTCCTACACAAGCTCGTCAGACTGCTCTTGGAGCAGCGAGGCATAACTCCAGATCGCCGAGATAAACAAACAGACAACTGCGCCGATAAACGACCCCGCATCAAAGGTAGCGCCTTGACAAATCTCAATAACGAAGGAATGAGGCACGATGTAAAGCTCCAGTCCGCCAATGGTGAGATTGACCGATCCATAGGCACCAACAAGCGAAACCGCGGCGTTAACAGCAAAGGCAAGCGCGAGAACACGGATAAGCCGCACATGCGTCTTGGTAAAGGGCGAGACGCCCCGAGAGATATTACGGCTGATCCCGCACAAAACGACAAGCGAAATACCCACGACGAGTGCCAGGCACAGTCCGCTTGGGATAACGATGCACCCGCCATTGAGAAGCGTCACAACACCGAAAGAATCGACAGAAGCAACGTTTGCAACCGCATACCAGATCACGTAAACAACCAACGCGGCAAAAGCGACGAGCATTCCCGCAAAAACGACCGCCATGCAAAAACCAAGCTTCCTGATATTTTCGCCCGCCTTGGCCATACGCTGAACGCTGTTGGACATATACTCACCCTCATCGAATCTATCGTTATCGGAATAGTTTATCGAACAACGATATGGATTGCATGCGGAAAGCCCCGCCAGTGCGCATAGCCCACTCACTAATCAGAAAGGGTGAGAGTGGATTATTGGACACGTATCGAACGAGAGTGGATAATCTCCCACTTTGAGGCCGCCACCGGGCATAAAACGGGAGATTATCCACTCTCATAGTCATTGGGGACGCCCTTTTATGTCTACATCAACGGACTCTGGGCGGCACAAGGCCTGCAAGCCCTTATTCAGCCGCCTCGCGCAGGGCCGACATCGTTGCCGCATATTGCTGTTGCAGCGCATGCATTCTCTCGCGAGCGCCGTCAACGGCATCGGCGCCGCGCAGCGCTTCGGTCACCACGACCGCCGGCTCGTACAGATTATCGAATCCCAGGTTCTGACTCACGCCCTTGAGCGTGTGCGCTGCCATAAACGCACCTTCGGCGTCTCCTGCCGCCATGGCGGCCTCCAGCTTGTCCATGCTCTCGTCATCCAAAAACTTGAGGGCAAAGCGGGCAAGCATTTCCTCGCCCATCAGCCGAGCGCACGCGTCATCATAATTAGCGCCGATCTTCTCATACGCCTCACGCATGGAAATCATGGATTAAAACTCCTTTGGTCAAACTAAATCGTGGGAAACGCGACGACGTCGGCGGGGCGTGCCAACGTCTCGGCAATTTGGTCTTGCACCTCGAGCAGGCAATCGAGCAGCAGCGGGTTAAAGGTACCGCACTTACCGTCCAGGATCATCTGGATCGCCTCCTTGTGCGGGATAGCGTCTTTGTACACGCGCACGCTCGTCAGCGCATCGTACACGTCAGCCACCGAAACCACCTGTGCGGCAATGGGAATCTCGTCGCCCTTAAGGCCATCGGGATAACCCTTGCCGTCCCAGCGCTCGTGGTGCCAACGCGCAATCTGGTACGCATATTCCATAAGCGCATTGCCGGCGTGATGGCTACCCAGCTCAAGCAGCATGTCAGCGCCGATCGTGGTATGCGTCTTCATAATCTCGAACTCCTCGGACGTAAGGCGTCCGGGCTTGTTGAGAATCGCATCGTCAATCGACATCTTGCCGATATCGTGCAGCGCCGAAGCCAGGGCGATCGTGGAGCGTTCCTCATTGTCGAGGGAAATCGTGCCGCTACGCTGGACCAGACAGCCAAGCAGCAGCTCGGTCAGCTTCTCGATGTTCGTAACGTGTCTGCCGCTCTCGCCGTTGCGAAGCTCCATGACGCCGGCCATGATGTCGATGAGCATGCGACTGTTCTTGACGCGCTCGTTGTACTGCTGGGACAGCAAGTTCGTCAGGCGGCGCTGTTTGGCGTATAAGCGGATGGTGTTGCTTACACGGCGGCGCACGACACGGGAGTCAAACGGGCGGTTGATATAGTCCGAGGCGCCCAGCTCGTACGCGCGCAAAACCATATCGTCGGAATCTTCGCTCGAGATCATGATGACAGGCAGATTGTCGATACCCGATCGGCGCGACAGATCGGCCAGTACCTCAAAGCCGCTTATGCCCGGCATGACAATGTCCAGCATCACGAGCGACAACTCATCGCCACAGCGGTCGACCATGCCGAGCGCTGCACGACCGTTATCGGCCTCGAGGATGCAATACTCGTCCTTGAGCATCTCGTTGAGAATGGCTCGGTTCATCTCGGAGTCATCGACAATAAGCACCAAAGGCTTTTCGCTTTGGAAGGCCTCGATGGAATCGGCATCGGTCACGACCGTACCGGCTTTTGCCTTAGCGCGGCTCAATAATTGGACAGCGCGGCCAACGCCCTCATCGACCGTCTCGCCATGAATGCGAACGCCACCAACACATGCCGTCAAGCTCACGTACTCATGGCCCGGAACAATCGTGGAACGAACGGCATCGGACACCTGATGCAGGCGACGGGTGAAGTCATCGGAGGGAATATTGGGCATGACGACCACAAACTTGTCGCAGCCATAGCGCACAAGCTCGTCAGTCGAACGAATTCCGCTGCGTATGGCTGTCGCCACAGCACCGAGTGCAAGGTCGCCGGCATGACGACCACACGTATCGTTGAAGACCCTAAAATCATCAAGGTCGATCACCGCCACGCCGGCCTTCATGCGGGCGCTACGGAGCTTTTCCTCGTAATATCGGCGATTGTGCACGCTCGTCAGCACGTCGGTGTAGACAAGGTCCTCTTCCGCGGCCTCTTGCTCATCGATCGGACGCACCATCAGCAGGACGTGAGGCTCGCCCTCGACCTTTAGAGGGCGCAGACGGGCGCGGTACTCAATACCATCATTGAGCAGCTGCTCCGACACCTCACCCGAATCTGCCAAGGCCTCAAGACTCGACTGACGCAGGCAAGGGCAGCGATCGCCGGCGAGCAAGCAGTTAGGCTCGCTCTTAATCTGATCGGCCGACAGCAAACGCACCACGGGGTAGGTCTTCGCGACGCGGGCGACCTCGGCGGCAGCCTCCTCGTCGGTTAGA
>CAKTVQ010000036.1 GCA_934630375.1 uncultured Collinsella sp. | reverse complement strand
TCCATGCACGAGGACATCCGTGCGCATGTCTCCAATTGGGAGGACGAGGACGAGGTCGCAGCCTACCTGGGCAAGATCCTCGACAAACAGGCCTTCGACGGCACGGGTCTCATCTACGGTATGGGCCACGCCGTCTACACGCTGAGCGACCCGCGCGCCGAGGTGTGCCGCCGTTACGCGCGCACGCTTGCCGCCAAGAAGGACTTGGGCGAGGAGTTCGCACTCATCGAACGCATCGAGCGCCTGGCCCCGCAGGTGATGCGCGACCACGGCATGACCAAGCCCATCTGCGCCAACATCGACCTGTACACGGGCTTTATCTACAAGATGCTCGGCGTGCCCGAGACGCTCTTTACGCCGCTGTTCGCCGTCGCCCGCATGGCCGGCTGGTCGGCGCACCGCATGGAAGAGCTCTTCTGCGCGCACCGTATTATTCGCCCGGCCTATCGTCCGGTGATCGAGCAGCTGGCGTACAAGCCGCTCGCCGACCGCTAGGACGCGGACCGTTATAGAACTCGAGCGTGGCCAGGGCATCGCCGCCCTCGGCCACGCTTTTTATGCCAGCAGAAAGGGCTGTATCAAATGATTGTGTTTTCCGATATGGACGGAACGCTGCTGACGAGTGATAAGCAGATGAGCGACGCCACCTGGTCGATGCTCGACGAGCTTGCGCGCCGCGGTATTGAGTTTGTGCCCTGCACGGGGCGCCCGCTGTCGGGCATCTTTGAGCCCATCCTCGCCCACCCCGCCGTACACTACGCGGTCTGCGCCAACGGTGCCAGCGTCTGGCAGCTCGACGACGGTACGCCCACCGATGCCTCACGTGCTACGCGCATTTTGAGCCGACCGCTCGACCGCGCCATCGCCCACCGTATCCATAGCATTGCCGCCGGCCATGACGTCACCTTCGATATCTTCGCGGACGGGCAGTGCTTCCTCCCCCGCTCGCTCTACGAGCGCCTAGACGAATTCTGTGGCGGCGATCCTCACATCGCGGCTTCGCTCAAGCGCACGCGCACGCCGATCGACATGGATATCGACAGCAAGATCGACGAGGTCGAGACACTCGAACGCATCGCCATGTACTGGCACGACCCAGCCGATCGCGACGCCATCGCGGCAGCGCTCGACACGCTCGAAGGCATCGAGGTCACGCGTTCGTACGCCATGAATATCGAGGTCATGGGCGAGGGCGCCACCAAGGGAACGGCCCTCACGTGGCTATGCGAGCACCTGGGCGAGTCTCTCGCCGACGCCTGGGCGTTCGGCGACAACATCAACGATATCCCCATGCTGCAGGCAGCGGGCCACGGCATGGCCATGATCAACGCCGAGCCCGAAGACCGCGAGGCCGCCGACGCCGTCACCGAATACGACAACGACCACGACGGCGTCGCCCGCACCATCATGGCCGCACTCGCCTAGTCATCGGGGACGTTCTTAAACGACTAGTCGTTGGGGACAGCCTTCGCGAAAAATCTGCAAGGACTGTCCCCCACTGTCGGCAGAAAAGGAACGTCCCCATCTGCCGGATTAAGCGAGGCTCTCCAGCACGCGACGGAGCTCCTGCTGGACGGCGTGGTCGCGGTTACAACCCACCACGCGATCGGCCACCGCCTTAAGCGCGGGGCGCGCGTTTTCCATCGCGCAGCCCGTGCCGACAAAGCGAATGATCTCGTAGTCGTTCATCGAGTCGCCAAACGCCATGACCTCGTCGCGACCAATGCCGTAATGCTCCGCGAGCTGCGCGATACCCGAGGCCTTCGACACACCAGGCTGCATGGCATCGATCCACGCGTTGCCCGAAGGCGCAAAAGTAAAGAGCTGACCAAGTTCGCGCTGTAGCACGTACGCACTGTCCATAACCGCACTGTCGTCGCAAAAGATACTCGCTTTGATGATATTTACGCTGGGATCGGGCAGCTCCCAAATACGCTCGGCATTGGGAAGGTCCTTATCGACCTCACGCACGAACTTGCACTCGTCATCGAGCAAAAAGGACTTGGTTCGGTCAAAGAGCGCAAGATGCAGATTGGGAAACGTCCTGACGGCTTGGGCGAGCCTTCGAATCGCCAGGTGGGAATACACCTCACGGTCTACCATCTTACCGTCGGCATAGACCTGGGCGCCGTTAGCGGCGACAAAGTCCATCTTGTCGCGAACGGGCGCAAAGAACTCGCACAGGCGATC
The DNA here is from genome assembly GCA_934630375.1 of uncultured Collinsella sp. GTDB lineage: Bacteria > Actinomycetota > Coriobacteriia > Coriobacteriales > Coriobacteriaceae > Collinsella. The sequence goes on along the minus strand of CAKTVQ010000036.1, from coordinate 8,253 downwards.
GTAGCGACGACCTGACGATGCGGCGAAATGCACGCCATGCTCGTGTAGTGCCAGAATCAGTTCGTAGGTCTCGGGAGGCACCTGGCCGTTTTCGTCAAGCAGTGTGCCGTCCATATCGGATGCAATCAGTTTAAACATAGAAAAGCTCCCTTCGGGCTTGTTGGAATCGAACGTGTATCCGATTCCAACGTACCCAAAGGGAGCTCAAATAAGACTCCGCGGGCGTAAACGTTACAAGGACCTGGCAAATAGCTCACACATGCCAGAGGTCCCACAATCGCAGCGTCAGGCGACACGCCAAAGAGTGTCCCCAACGACTAGTCGTTTAAGAACGTCCCCGATGACTAGTCGGCGTAGGTGAAGGTTGTAACGTCGAACATGCCCTCGGGGCGGATGCGGAGCGTCGGGATGACCGGCAGGGGCAGGAAGATGATGCCCATGATGGGGTCGAGCGGCGGCTCAATACCCATGGCGCGCGCCTTGGCCATAAAGTCGTCGTGCTGCGCCGCGACGTCTTCGGCAGTGCCTTCGCTCATCAGGCCGCCGAGCGCCAGCGGAATACGAGCCACGACCTCGCCGTTGCGCACCAGCACGTGACCGCCCTGGCCCACGGCCTCGACAGCAGCCATCATATCGGCGGCGTTGTCGCCCACCACGCACACGTTGTGCGAGTCGTGGCCGATTGTGGAGGCAATGGCGCCACCGGTGATGGTAAAGCCACGCACCCAGCCGCGACCGATATGCTTGCCGACCAGGCCCAGGCCAACGGGGCCATCGCCGTCGGCGCCCTCGGCCTGCAGCGACACGCCGCGGCCATGGCGCTCAATCAGCATAATGCGACGCAGGCCCTCGGCGCTCTCGGGGCGAGCCATACCCGTGATGGCCTTACCCGGCACCACGTCAATCACGGCCTCGCCCGGCTTAAAGGCATAGTCGAATACGTCGAGCGAAAGCTTCGGCAGCTTAACGGAGGCGCGCAGCTCATCGGCAAGGGCCGTAACCTCGGCCATCTCGGGTGCAATCTCGCCCACAAAGGTGCCGTCCTGCGCCACCAGAGCACCGGCGGCATATACGCGATGCGGAGCCGTGGCAAACGTCAGGTCATTGAGCACCAGCAGGTCGGCACGTTTGCCCGGGGCAATCGCACCGCGTAGTTCGTGCGGGTCGCGGCAGCCGTGATCTAGCCCAAACGCCTCAGCCGTGGAAAGGGACGCCATAGAGATGGCGACCACCGGGTCGACGCCGGCCTCGATGGCCACGCGGCAGGCGTTGTCGATCATGCCGGTCGAAAGCGCGTCGGAGGGAGCGCGGTCGTCGGTCGCAAAGCAGCAGCGGCGGGCGCGGGCGGGGTTTTCCAGCAGCATCGGAGACAGGTTGGCCAGGTCATGGCTGCACGTGCCCTCACGCAGCATCACATACATGCCGCGGGACAGTTTATCGAGCGCCTCCTCGGGAATCGTCGACTCGTGGTCGGCGATAATGCCCGCTGCGGCATAGGCGTTGAGGTCCTTGCCGGCAACGAGCGGCGCGTGGCCGTCAACCTGCTTGGACGGCGTCTGGTTGGCAGCATCGATGCGAGCACAGGTCTCGGGGTCGGCCATAAAGACGCCCGGCAGGTTCATCATTTCGCCCAGACCAAAGACATCGCCTGGATGCTCGGCAAAAAACGCCTGCATATCGGCGGCGGTAATGACGGCACCGGCCTGCTCATCGGGCAGCGCGGGCACGCACGAAGGCATCATGTACTTGATGGAGATGGGTGCGCGGCGGCCGTCCTCGATCATAAAGCGCAAGCCGTCGAGACCGGCAACATTGGCAATCTCGTGGCTGTCGGCAATGGCGGTGGTAGTACCGCGCGTCGCGGCCATGCGAGCATACTCGGCGGGACGGATGTTCGAAGACTCGATATGCAAATGCCCGTCAATAAAACCGGGAGCGAGATAGCGACCCTGGCAGTCGATGACCTCAGTTGCCTCGTAGGTGCCAGCGGCATCGTCGCGACCATCGTAGAGCACGCCGACGATCACACCGTCCTTGACGGCAACGCTACCGGACGCCACACGCTGGCCATACACGTCGATGATCTGCGCATTGGTAAACAGCGTGTCGACGGGCACGCGGCCCTCGGCAGCGTCGATCACAGTCCTCATGACCTCAACGGACATACATACTCCTTTAACCGTAGAAAAAGCTACGGAGCGGACAGACCTTCACCGCAGCAAACCAATAGCCATTGTATGCCCAAAAGGAAGCCCCGCTAACACCCCTTCCGCTTAACGGCACCGCCAAATGATCCCTCCGTCCCCAAGGGATCGTCGTAACCAAAAAAGGCCGCAGTCGGGATTCCCGGCTGCGGCCTTATTGCACTTGTGAGGTCAACTCGCTCGTTAGACCAACTTGAAACCCTTGCGCTTGCCCACGGAGAGGGTGTCACCCAGCTTGAGGGCGCTCGGATCGATGTTGTAGCTCTTGGGAGCCACAGCCTTGCCGTTGATCTTGACGCCGCCGCCGTCGATGTCGCGGCGGGCCTGACCGGCGCTGGCCGAAAGACCCAAGTCCTTGAGCAGGCCGGCGAGGTAGATCTGGCCCTCGTCGTTAACAGTCAGCTCAACGTGCTTCTCGGGGAAGTCGGCGAGCTGGCCCTCCTTGAACACACGGTCGAACTCGGCCTGGGCCTCGTCGCCGGCGCCGGCGCCGTGGTAGGTATCGCACAGGTCGCGGCCCAGAGCGCGCTTGAGCTCGTAGGGGTCGGCAGAACCGTCGGCCAGGGCGGCGTCGATCTTGTCGACCTCGGCCGGGGCGAGCGAGCTGGCCAGACGATAGTACTTGCCGATCATCTCGTCGGGGATGGACATGGTCTTGCCGAACATATCCTTGGGAGCGTCGGTCAGGCCGATGTAGTTGCCATAGGACTTGGACATCTTGCGCACGCCGTCGGTGCCCTCGAGCAGCGGCATGGTGAGCGCAATCTGCGGCTCCATGCCCATCTTCTCCATGAGCTCGCGGCCGGCGAGCAGGTTGAAGAGCTGGTCGGTGCCGCCCATCTCCACGTCAGCCTTAATCATGACCGAATCGTATGCCTGCATCACGGGATACAGGAACTCGTGCAGGGCGATCGGCGTCTGGGACTGGTAGCGCTTGGTAAAGTCGTCGCGCTCGAGAATACGAGCGACGGTGAACTTGGAGCACACCTGCAGCAGACCGGCCAGATCCATCGACAAGATCCAGTCACCGTTGTGCACGATGGTGGTCTTCTCGGGATCCAGGATCTTCATGGCCTGGCTCACGTAGGTCTCGGCATTGGCCTCGATCTGCTCCTGCGAAAGCTGCGGACGGGTGGAATTCTTGCCCGAAGGGTCGCCAATCAGCGCGGTACCGTTGCCGATGATGAGGGTGACGTTGTGGCCCAGGTCCTGGAACTGACGCATCTTGCGCAGCGGCACGGCATGGCCCAGGTGCAGGTCGGGGCTGGTGGGGTCGACGCCGAGCTTGATGTTGAGGGGCTCGCCCTTCTCAAGCTTCTTGCGAAGGTCGGCCTCGGGAACGATCTGCGCGGCGCCCGAGGTGATGATACGCATTTGCTCGTCAACAGACAGCATTGGGTATCCTCCTTTTGCTATAGCACCCTCGCCGAAAACGGCGGTGCTGGAAGTCCATAAACTCTCTTATGATAACAAACTGACGCGACGCAGCACCTACGACAGGAAAATCCTCGTCCTGCCGCACGCGTCGATAACGACCGGCAAACGCGTGCCGTCACGTTCGACCAAAAAGCGCGCCTGCTGACGGCGCGAGCAGTCACGGCAACGAACCTGCCCCGTTGTATCCGTGGCGCAGGCGCCCTCGGCAGTCAGCAAGCAGTGCTCGCACACCATGAGCTCGGGACGGTCGGCATCGACAGGCCCCAAGACACCGGAACAAGCGGCAAGCCCGGCAACACGCTCCGCATCATTGCCGAGCAACTCGGCCGGCAAGTACACCCGCCCCGCCCCGAGTCCGCGCAGCCAGGTAAGCGTGACCCGATTCGCGCAGAACACCGGCGCCGCCACGTCAAACGTCACGCCCAGCTTGCAAGCGATCACTACCTGACCCAGGTTGCGGCAGACGACGCGCCCGGCACGCTGCATCAGTGAGCGGGTCCGGTCAGCGTCACCCGTGCGGCACACCTCGTCAAGCACCACAACAGTGTCGGACAAATCGAGTTCTCCGCGCGGGTCGGCATCCATCAGCTGCCAGGCAAAAACCATGCGAGCGGGAACCGCGCGCTCCACCAACTCCGTCGACGCACCGCCATCCACCGCAACGTCCTCAAAGGGCAGCACCTCAACGGCGCGCGCAACGGGCGCAATCGCATCCGCCTCGGCCCGCATGCGCTCCAACACCGCCGCTGTCTGATCCAACACGCCGGCGCTGCGAATCAGGTATACCTCGCAGCCCGTGTCCACCTTACGCTTGCAATGCACGACGACGCGCTTCCCCGCTGCGGCATCCACCGGGCAGGGCACCTGCGGCCAGCGCTTGGGCACATCGGGACGCGCGTCGACGCCCGGATAGAACCGAATCTCGAGCGTGTCACCCGCCGCCACGGCGGCATCGAGTTCAACGGTCACCTCTTCGTGGCCCACAGCGACCAAGCGCCCCACGCGCACGCCCTGGTTAATTGCACGCTCAAAGCTCATCAGCTCGGCACCCGAACGCCCCCGCAGATACGCGTCGGTAAACCCACGGTTAAACGACCTTCCCAGCTCGCGCTCAAGCTCTTCCACGGCACCGGGGTCCCACGCGCCGTCGCGCAGCATATCGAGCGCCCGGCGCCAAACCCGCACCACGTTGAATACGTAATCGGGGTTCTTCATGCGCCCCTCGATCTTGAGCGACGCCACGCCGGCATCTACAAGCTCGGGCAGATGCGCAATACCCAGATAGTCGCGCGGACACAGCAGGCGATCCCCCTCGACGGCGACAACGCTCTGCCCCGCCTCGTCCACCAGGTCGTACGCCAGACGGCACGGCTGCGTGCAGTCGCCGCGCATCGCCGAGCGCCCACGCCGCAGGGCCGAGAACCCGCACGCCCCCGAATAGCCGATGCAAATCGCACCGTGGCAGAATACCTCGATGGGCACGCCCGTGGCACATAGCGCCGCAATCTCGTCGACCGCCAGCTCGCGTGCCGTCGTCACGCGCTCGACCCCCAGCTCATCGGCGGCAAGCCGCACGGCGCCTTCGCTATGAACGCCCGCCTGCGTGGACAGGTGAATCTCGACCCCGGGAATCGCCGTGCGCAGTACACAAGCCAGCCCGGCATCGGCGACAATCAGAGCATCGGCGCCCAGCTCCAGTGCATGAGCTCCCAACGCCACCGCGTCGGACAACTCATCGTCAAACACGAACACGTTGAGCGTCACGTACACACGCACGCCATGGGCATGCGCCACAGCACAGCCGCGCGCAAACTCGTCATCCGTAAAGCTGTGGGCGCTCACACGGGCGTTAAAGCCGCCCAACCCCGCATAGATGGCATCGGCACCCGCGGCGATGGCCGCAAGCATCTGGTCGAGCCCGCCCGCCGGCGCCAGCAGCTCGGGCAGCGCCGCACTGACAACATCCAATCCAGTCTTGTATTGTCCGTTCGGCCCCATCGCCCGAATCGTCATCGACAAACTCCTTACCAAGGTATGCATTCACTCTGAAAAATGCCGTCTTCCAGCATACACGAGGCCTCACGCGCCCCGTTTGGTTTATCGTGTAATAACTTATGTCCATCCTGCCCCGACGGCACATCCACCGTCCGGCACGACATACCTGGAGGTCAATATATGGGTCCTCGCCAACGACAGGGACACAGCCGTTCAAAGACGCACGCCCTGCCCATAATCCTGCTCTCGTTTTTGGGCTTTCTGCTGATTGCGGGCGTGGCGTTTGGCATCGGCATGGTCGGCAACGTCAACCGCTGGCTGTCCGATCTGCCCGACTACACCGACGCCAACGCGTATCTGGTGAGCGAGCCCACCGAGATCGTTGACTGCAACGGCAACAAGATAGCGAGCTTCTACACGCAAAACCGCAAGTCCATCACCAAGGACGAGGTCTCCCCCTACGTGCTGCAGGGCACCGTTGACGTCGAGGACGAGCGCTTCTACGAGCACGGCGGTATCGACCTGTGGGGTATCGCGCGTGCTGCGGTGGCAACCCTCGGCGGCGGGCACGAAGGCGCCTCGACTATCACCCAGCAGCTGGTGCGCAACACCATCCTGCAGGAGGAACAGTTCGACTCGACCATCGAGCGTAAGGTGCGCGAGGCCTACATCGCCATCAAGATGGAGGACATGTACTCCAAAGACGAGATCCTCATGATGTACCTCAACACCATCTATTACGGCCACGGCGCCTACGGCATCGAGGCCGCAGCCGAGACCTATCTGTCCAAGAGCGCCGCCGACCTCACCCTGAGCGAGGCCGCGCTGCTCATCGGCCTTCCCAACTCGCCCTCGCAGTACGACCCCACGGTCAACCCCGACCTGGCGCTGTCCCGTCGCAACAAGGTTCTCGACAACATGCTGCGCCTGGGCCACATCACCCAGGAGGAACACGATGCCGCACAAGCCGAGCCCATCACCCTCAACGTGACCGAGATTTCGGGCAGCGGCGTCGACGTATACTCGCAGCCCTACTTTGTCGCCTATGTTAAGCAGCTGCTGGAGCAGGAGTTCTCGACCGACGTGCTCTTTAAGGGCGGCCTGACCGTCAAGACCACCATCGACCCCACGATGCAGCAGGTGGCAGAGAATGCCGTCCGCGAGCAGCTCGACACGCTCTCACTCGACGGCCTGGACATGGGTATGGTCGTCGTCGACCCCAAGACCGGCTACATCAAGTGCATGGTGGGCGGATACGACTACAACGCTGACGAGAACCACGTAAACCATGCCACGGCCAAGCGTCCCGTCGGCTCCACCTTTAAGGCCTTTACGCTGGCAACTGCCATCCAAAACGGCATGAACCCCAACGTCACCCTCAACTGCAACTCGCCGCTCAAGGCCAAGGGCACCACGACCGAGGTCCAAAACTACGCCAACCACAGCTATGGCAACATCTCGCTCAAGCAGGCGACGGCATACTCCTCCAACACCGGCTACATCCAGGTGGCGGAAGCCGTCGGCAACAGCAAGATCATCTCGCTCGTCAAAAAGCTCGGTATCGATCCCGCCAAGGACAACATCGAGGACGTTCCCGTCATGACGCTCGGCACAGGCTCGATCTCGCCGCTCGAGATGGCCGCCGCCTACGCGACGTTTGCCAACGGTGGCTACTATCGCCAGCCGATCGCCATCACCGAAATTGACTCTCGTACCGGTTCGGTGCTGTACCAGCACACCGACAATCCCTCACAGGTGCTTACCGAGGGCGAGGCCGCCGCGGTCACCGATGTTCTGTCCGGCGTCATGCAGGGCGGCGGTACGGGTGCTGCCGGTGCCCTGAGCGTCAACCAGCCCTATGCCGGCAAGACGGGCACCACCGACAACACCACCAACCTGTGGTTCTGCGGCTATACCCCGCAGTTGGCGTGCGCCCTGTGGACCGGCTATTCCGCGGGCGAGATCCCCATCCAAAAGTACGGCACGGACCTGCTGGGCGACAGCACCAACCTGCCTGTCTTTAAGCGGTTTATGAACACCGTTCTGACCGGTACCGAGCGCGAGGAGTTTGCGACCGGAACGGCGCCCACCTACAAGAACAACAGCGTCTGGAAGTTCTACGGCACCAACAACACCAAGAAGTCGGAGAACGACGACAAGGACAAGGACGAAGAGGAAGAGGAAGAGGAAACCACCACAACGACTACCACGACGACCACGACCACCGAGACCACGGGCGGCGACACCACCGGCGGCACCGGTACGACCGGTGGCTCGACGGGCGGCTCCACTGGTGGTTCGACCGGCGGCGATGGCGACACTCCTACGCCCACGCCCACTCCCGACCCCTCGCCCACGCCTGACGATACGGTCGGCTAAGAAGTACGCGACTAAAGCCAACAAGGCCCCGAGCAGCTTATTGAACTGCTCGGGGCCTTTTAGTTTGGAGCGACCTGGTGGGCGGTCTTTATACCAGCAAACAAAAAGGGGTACCGACCAACGTCGATACCCCTTACAAGCCACTATGTCAGCGCACACAATGCCGAGCGCACGACCCGCACGCCTACTTGCGAGAATTGCTCAGCTTATTGATCAGCGCCTCGAGACGCTCGCCGTC
>CAKTVQ010000035.1 GCA_934630375.1 uncultured Collinsella sp. | reverse complement strand
TCCTCGACAATCTGGAAGATCTGCTCAATCAGAATCGGCGCCAGGCCCATGGAAGGCTCGTCGAGCATGAGCAGCTTGGGGTTACTCATAAGGGCGCGGCCCATAACGAGCATCTGCTGCTCGCCGCCCGAAAGGGTGCCGGCGACCTGGCGACGGCGCTCCTTCAGGCGCGGGAACTGCTCGTAGACGCGCTCAAGGCCCGGAGCCACCGTGGACTTGGGCTGCGTATAGGCGCCCATCTCCAGGTTCTCCTCAACCGTCATCTGCAAAAAGGCGCGACGTCCCTCGGGAACCTGAGCCAGTCCCTTACCAACCAGCTTATCAGCGGGCGTATGGGTAATGTCCTCGCCCATGAACTTGATGGAGCCGGTCTTGGAGCGCAGCAGGCCCGAGACGGTCTTGAGCGTTGTGGACTTGCCAGCGCCGTTCGCGCCGATCAGAGCCACGATCTCGCCCTCGTTAACGTTAAAGGAGATGTCCTTGATGGCGTGGATGGCGCCGTACCAGACGTTGATGTTGTAGACGGAAAGCATCGGCTCTGCCATTTAGTTCTCCCCCTTATCCTGCTTGCCCAGATATGCCTCGATAACGGCATCGTTGTTCTGGATCTCCTCGGCCGTACCCTTGGCGATAACCTTGCCAAAGTTAAGCACGCAGATGCCCTCGCAGATGTTCATAACGAGCGACATATCATGCTCGATAAGCATGATGGCGATGCCGAAGGTGTCGCGGATCTTGACAATGTTCTCCATGAGCTCCGCGGTCTCGGACGGGTTCATGCCGGCGGCAGGCTCGTCGAGCAACAGCAGCTTGGGGTTGGTGGCAAGCGCGCGGACGATCTCCAGACGACGCTGAGCGCCGTAAGGCAGCGAGCCGGCCTGTTCATTTGCCAGGTGCTCCATGTCAAAAATGGACAGCAGCTCCATGGCGCGCTCGTGGGCGGCCTTCTCGTGCTTCCAATACGTCGGCAGGCGCAGCACGCCCTCAAAGCCGGAGTAGCGCTCCTGATTGTGCAGACCGACCTTGACGTTATCCTCCACCGTCATGGTGTTGAACAGGCGAATGTTCTGGAATGTACGGGCAATACCCATGCGGTTGACCTGATAGACCGACTTGCCCGAGGTGTCCTCGCCGTCAAGCAGGATGGTACCATGCGTGGGCTGGTACACCTTGGTGAGCAGGTTGAAGACCGTGGTCTTGCCGGCACCGTTGGGGCCGATGAGACCGGCGATCTCGGTCTTGCCGATGGTTAGGCTAAAGTCGTCGACCGCCTTGAGGCCGCCAAACTCAATGCCCAGGTGGATGCACTCGAGCGCCGGGCGCTGGCCCAGGTCGCGGTCGGGGACAATGGCGCCAGAAGGATACGGGACCATCTTGCCCTTGTTGAACTCAAACTTACTGGGCATCGGCTGCCACCTCCTTCTTGGGAGCAAAGCGATCCTTAATGCGTGCGAAGAACGCCTTGAGCTGCGGGTTGTTGGTAAAGATCATGACCAGGATCAGCACGATGGCGTAGATGAGCATGCGGTAGTCCGAGAACTGACGGAGCAGCTCGGGAAGCACCGTGAGCAACGCCGCCGCGATGACGGAGCCGCGCATATTGCCCAGACCGCCCAGGACCACGAACACCAAGATGAGGATGGACGTATTGAAGTCGAACTTAGTGGCGGAGAGCTGCGAGAAGTTACCGCCGAAGAGGGCTCCGGCAGCACCGGCGAGAGCGGCGGAAACCACGAAGGCGATCATGCGGTACTGGGTGACGGAGATACCCACGGACTCGGCAGCGATCTTGTTGTCGCGCACGGCCATAATGGCACGGCCGGTACGGCTGCGGACCAGGTTGAGTACAATCACGAGCGCGACCATGACCAGGATGGCGCCGGCAAGGAAGGTCGAATAGGTCGACACGCCCGATGCGCCCTGCGCGCCCTTGATGATGGCGGTGCCGTCCTCGAGCAGGTGCAGGTCGTCGATCGTGGAGTTACCCGTGATGTTAAAGATCACATGCAGGCCGCGGGAGTCGACGCCCACGATAAGGCAGGTGACGATCTCTTTGATGATCTCGCCAAAAGCCAAGGTCACGATGGCCAGATAGTCGCCGCTCAGGCGCAGAACCGGGATACCGATCAAGAAGCCCAAGATGGCAGCGGCGATAGCGCCGACCACGATGCTGATGATCAGGCGCACCGGATCGGAGGGAACGGCGCTCTCGAGGGCGACCGCGGTGACGATGCCCGTGTAGGCACCGACACTCATAAAGCCCGCATGGCCCAGCGACAGGTCGCCCGCGATGCCGACGACGAGGTTGAGGGAAATGGCCATGACGATGTAGGCCGTAATGGGAACCAACTGGCCGGCGATCATGCGCGGGATCATATGGTTGGACTGCATAAAGAACACGATGGCGAAGGCCACGATGCACATGGCGTACGTGACAAAGTCGTGGCGCGTCTGCTTATCTTTAAGAAACTTCATAACGCTCACCTACACCTTCTCGGGGACGTACTTGCCCAAGAGGCCGGCAGGCTTGACGAGCAGGACGATGATCAAAACACCAAAGACGATAGAGTTGGCAAGGCTCGTGGAAATGTAAGCCTGCGCCATCGCCTCGATGATGCCGATGAGAATGCCGCCGACAAAGGCGCCGGGGATGGAGCCGATGCCGCCGAAAACGGCAGCGTCGAAGGCCTTGATGCCAGGCATGGCGCCCGTCGTGGGCTGCAACACCGGCGAGTAGGAGCACAGCAGCACGCCGGCGATGGCGGCAAGGGCAGAGCCGATGGCAAACGTCATCGAGATGGTGCGGTTGACGTTGATGCCCATGAGCTGAGCGGCGGCCTTGTCCTCGGACACGGCGCGCATGGCCTTGCCCATCTTGGTCTTACCCGTAAAGAACATCAGACCGGCCATGATAGCCAGGCAGGCGACGATGGTGACGAGCGAGACGGCGCTTACGTTGAACTTGGCCAAGAACTCCGGCACCGGGAAGGTGACGAGCGAAGTGAAGTTCTTGGGCGTGGCGCCCCACAGAAGCTGTGCGGCATTCTGTAGGAAGTAGGACACGCCGATAGCCGTGATCAGAACGGCCAGCGGGCCCGCCTGACGCAGCGGCTTGTATGCCAGACCCTCGATGAGAACACCAAGAACGGTACAGACCACACAAGAGAGAATTACAGATGCCCAGCCCGGGAGGCCGAGATACGACGTGGCGCAGAACGAAACATAGGCACCGACCATGATGACGTCGCCGTGAGCGAAGTTGAGCATCTTGGCGATACCGTAGACCATGGTGTAGCCCAACGCGATGATGGCGTAGACGCTGCCCATGGACAGGCCGTTGACCAGGTATTGGATAAAGACCGTCATGTTCCACATCCCCCTTTCGAATAGGTTTCCAGTTGATGTATGAAACAGGGACGTTACATCGTCCCTAGATACCAAGCAAGCAGGGAAGGCCAAAACCTCCCCTGCTTGGGATCAAAACCGCTCTATGTAAGGCGGCCTATTAGGCCTGTACGTACTTGCCGTCGGTGATGACGTACGCCGTGGGCTCCTTCTGGACCTGGCCCTTATCGTTCCAGGTGAGCTTGCCGGTCAGACCGTCAACAGTAATCTTGAGCATAGCCTTGGGCAGCTTCTCGGCGACCTCGGTCGGGTCGGCGTCGACACCAAGACCGGCCTCCTTGAGGGCCTCGGCCACCGCGTGCACGCCATCGTAGGCGTCGGCGGCAAACTGGTCGGGAGTATCGCCGTACTTGTCCTTGTAAGCGTTGACGAAGTCGGCGTTCTTCTCGTCGTCGGCGGAGAACGGGGTCATGAGCAGCAGGCCCTCGGCAAGAGAGGTGTCGAAGCCCTCAACGCCCAAGATGCCGTCCATGCCGTCGCAGCCCATCATCTTGACGTCGTAGCCCATATCCTTGGCGTTCTTGAGCAGGACGGACGCCGGCGTGTAGTAAATCGGCGCAAAGATCATGGTGGCGCCGGCCTGCTTGGCCTTGGTCAGCTGGTTGGTAAAGCTCGTGGCGGAGTCGTCCTTAAAGGTCTCCTCGTCAACAACCTCGAGCTTGGACTCAGCGGCCTGGGCCTTAAAGGAATCCGCGATGCCCGAAGAATAGGCGTCGCCGGAGTTATAGAACAGCACGAACTTCTCGTCCGCATACTTCTGCGCCAGGAACTTGGCAGCGTTGACACCCTGGTTGGGGTCGGTGAAGCAAACCTGGAAGACGCAATCCTTGCCGTCGGTGACGTCCTCGGAGGACGCGGACGGGGTGATCATGAACGTCTTGGGGTCGTTACCACACTCGGCGGCAACGGCAACCGACGCACCCGTGGTGGTCGGGCCGACGAGGGCCTGCATGCCCCAGTCGAGCAGGGTGTTGAAGGCGTTGACGGCCTTCTCGCCATCGGCCTGGTCATCCTCGGCCTTGCTGGCAAGCGGCAGCTCCTTGGTCGAGAAATCCTTGCAGCCAAGCTCGACACCCTGGGTAACGGACTTGCCGTAAGACGCGTTGGCGCCGGTCAGCGGGCCGATGGTGCCAACTTTAAACGAAGCGTCGCTCGAAGCGGAACCGCTGTCGCCGCCGTTGGAGGAGCAACCAGCTAGAATGGACATCGCCCCCAGACCTGCTGCGCTCGCGATAACGCTCCTGCGATTCATAACAGGGTTCAATGACTTACCGGTGAGGCTCGACATGCGGCTCTCCTCTCAAATCTCGTCGGGTTTCGGTTACCCGACAGGCCATCCTTCGCCGTGTTCGGCGTTCGCAAAATACTAGACGCTTTAGTTAAGGAAAGTGGCGATTATTTCAACTTTTCTTTGGATTTGTTCATTTATCCATAATTCTGCGTATTTCTATTACTTTATGCAGTAATGCCACTTTATTGTGTGAAAGTAATGTTTCCGTTCTGTTACAGGCGTCCCTGCCCTGAATAAAACGGCCTCACTGGTCGCGCTTTATGCGCACTTAGGCGGCGATGTACTTGCCGCCCTGGATCACATAGGCTGTGGCGGGCTTTTCGACCTGGCCCTCGTCATTCCACGTCAGCTCGCCTGTCAGGCCCTCGATCTTGATCTTGCGCATGGCCTTGGCAAGGTCGCCGGCAATGTCGGCACCGTCGGCCGAAATGTCAATCCCCGCCCTATCGATAGCCTCGGCGATGGCGTGGACGCAATCGTAAGCGTCGGCGGCAAACTGGTTGGGCGTCTCGTCGTAGGCATCCTTATAGGCCTTGACGAAGTCGGCATTCTTCTCATCGTCGGCAGAGAACGGGGTCATGAGCAGTACGCCCTCGGCAAGAGAGGTATCGAAGCCTTCCACAGAGAGCAGGCCGTCCATGCCGTCGGTACCCATGAGCGTCATGTCGTAGCCCATGTCCTTGGCGTTCTTGAGCAAAACGGACGCCGGCGTGTAGTAGATCGGCGCAAAGATGAGCGTGGCGCCGGCCTCCTTGGCCTTGGTGAGCTGGTTGGTAAAGCTCGTGGAAGAGTCGTCCTTAAAGGTCTCGGTATCGACGATGTCGAGCTTGGACGCCTTGGCCTGCTCGGCAAAAGCGTCGGCAACGCCCGAGCTATACGTATCGCCGGAGTTGTAGAACAGGGCGATCTTGGCATCCGCGTACTTCTCGGCCAAGAACTTCGCGGCGCTGGCGCCCATGGTGGGATCGGTGAAGCAAACCTGGAAAACCGTGGTCTTGTCCTTGGTAACGTCGAGCGACGAGGCCGAAGGCGTGACCATGAGCATATCGTCGGCGATCTCGCCCGAGACGGCGACGGCGGCACCGGTGGTGACGGGGCCGACGAGCGCCTGCATGCCCCAGTCGCACAAGGTATTGAAGGCGTTGATGGCCTTCTCGCCGTCAGCGACGTCATCCTCGGACTTAAGCGAGAGTTTGAGGTCCTTGGTCGAAAAATCCTTGGCGGCGAGCTTGGCACCCTTCTCGGCCGAAACGCCATAGGTTGCCGCGGCGCCGGTCAGAGGGCCGATGACACCGATCTTGAAGGTCTTGCCGTCATCGGCGGAGCCGCCGTCCGAGCCACCCGACGAGCAACCAGCGAGTGCCACGGCGCTGCCGAGCGCCGCGGCACCGACGAGAAAGTTCCTGCGGCTGAGTGTGCTGTTGATGTTGAACATGGTGTCCCCCTTTTTCGCTGGCCGCAGTGCGGCCGTCTTGCGGTACGGGGCAAACCTTATGGCGCAAACGTTGACAGTTTGTTACGGAGTTCCGTTTGTAGCGAGCATGTTTCCAATGTTTCCGCAGCGTTTCGGGGGTGCCGTTTTGTGCGACTCCTGTTGCCTGGCGAGCACGCGCCCTCGGTTCACGCTAGAATGCACTCAACCTTTAAGCGGTTAATCCATCCATAAGATGCACGAAGGAGCTATCTATGAGCGAACCCCTGCGCACCGTGAACGTCGGCCTCATCGGTCTGGGAACCGTCGGCGGCGGCGTGGCCCGTCTGATCAAGAGCCACCACGATGAGTACCTGGCCGCCTACGGCATCGACCTTAAGCTGACCCGCGCCTGCGCGCTTGCCTGGGAGCAGGCCGAAGCCGCCGGTATTGAGCGCGAGGCCTTTACGAGCGACTGGCACGACGTCGTCACCGACCCCGCCGTCGATATCGTCGTCGAGCTCATCGGCGGCGAGCACCCCGCGACCGAAATCTTCACCACCGCCTTCGAGAACGGCAAGCACGTCGTCTCTGCCAACAAGGCCCTGCTGGGCCGTCATGTCGAGACGCTCGCCGAGAAGGCGCGTGAGTGCGGCGTGCAGATTAAGTGCGAGGCCAGCTGCGGTGGCGGCATCCCCATCGTCAGCACGCTCGAGCACGACCTGGTGGGTAACAAGATCCTGACCATCGCCGGCATCCTCAACGGCACCACCAACTATATCCTGTCGCGCATGGACGCCGAGGGCGCCGATTACGCTGACGTGCTTGCCGACGCGCAGGCCAAGGGCTATGCCGAGGCCGACCCGTCCGCCGATGTCGACGGCTTCGACGCCGCCAGCAAGACGGCCATCCTCGCCTCCATCGGCTTTGGCACCCGCGTGACCACCGACGATGTGTACCAGCAGGGTATCCGTACCATCGGCGCCGAGGACATCGCCCAGGCCCGCGAGCTCGGCTACACCATCAAGCTGCTGGGCATCGCCCGCAACACCGACGCCGGCGTCGACGTTCGCGTGCATCCCACGCTCATCCCGGCAGACCATATGCTTGCCAAGGTCAACGGCGCCATGAACGCCGTCTACGTGGTAGGCGACGCCGTGGGCGAGACCATGTTCTACGGCGCGGGCGCAGGCTCCTTCCCCACCGCGAGCGCCGTCGTGGGCGATATCCTGTCGCTCTCCGAGCAGATCAGCCGCGGCGTGGCTCCGCTGCCCGAGATTGAGCCCTATGGCCACAACCTCACCTTTAAGCCCATGGACGAGCTCCAGACCAAGTACTATGTGCGCCTGAAGGTCGCCGACCGCGTGGGTGCCCTGTCCGAGACGGTCGACATCTTTGCCAAGCACAACATCTCGATCTCGCTCATCAACCAGGTCGAGGACGGCAAGTCGGGCGTCAGCGATGCCTGCTCGGTCATCTTCCTGACGCACCGTGCGCTCGAGAAGGACGTCCAGGCTGCCGCCGCCGAGCTTGCCAGCGTCGACTGCGTGGCCGAGGTCGCCAACGTCCTGCGCATCGAGAACGTCGAGGCCTGGACCGAAGGTGTTATGGCCAACTAGTTCGGTCTTCGGTATACGACATATATGTTGAGGGGCTCCCGTCCGGTATTGGACGGGAGCCTTTTTGTTTGGGCGCTCGAGGCACATCGGCGTGGCTTACGTTTGAACAACTTGACCGTTCATTGACAACCGAGGGTACCGTTCACCGATAAGAGAACACGCTCGTTTTTGGCCGCCACTATGCTGTGCTGCGTACGTCCACACCCCCGAAGAATGGAGGCACCATGTTGCTCGAGGGCAAGAAAGCAATCATCACCGGAGGCACGCGCGGTATCGGCTATGCCATCGCCTGCCGTTTTATTGAGGAAGGCGCTGCCGTCACCGTCTTTGGCTCTCGCCAGGAGACCGCCGACGCCGCCGTTGAGAAGCTGACCGCAGCCTATCCCGAGGCCAAGATCTGGGGCCGTTCCTGCGACCTCACCTCACTCGAGGCCGTAACCGAGGCCTTCGCCGCGGCTGCCGACGATATGGGCGGCTTGGACACCGTCGTCAACAATGCCGGCATCTCCCAGCGCTCTCCCCTTTTGAACTACACGGCCGAAGAGTTTGCAAAGGTCATGGACCTCAACGTCGTCGCCGTCTTTAACGGTCACCAAGCTGCCGCCAAGATCATGACCGAGGCCGGCCACGGCGGCACCATCACTACCACAAGCTCGATGGTCGCCAAGTACGGCCAGCCCTCCGGCGTCGGTTACCCCACGTCCAAGTTTGCCGTCAACGGCATGGTCCAGTCGCTCTCGCGCGAGCTCGCCCCCATGGGCATCCGCGTCAACGCCGTTGCCCCAGGCGTAACCAAGACCGATATGGTCGCCAACCTGCCCGAAGAGGTCATCAAGCCCATCATCGCCACTATTCCGCTCGGTCGCATGGGCGAGCCCGAGGACGTTGCCAACGCCTTCGTTTTCCTGGCGAGCGACATGTCCTCCTATGTCACGGGCGCCATCCTCCCCGTCGACGGAGCAGCCCGCTCCTAAAGGTCGAAAGTTTCGGCTTCGAACCTCAACAGAGCTCAACGCAAAAGGCGCGCTGTCTGCATCAACCGCAGGCAGCGCGCCTTCTTCTATTCGAAAAGGAAACTGCGTCCCATAATTCCGGCTCAGACCGAGACGCAGCTTCCCTCAGGACCATGTTTCGGAAAGTGTGCCCCGTTTTGAACGCCGATTCTGGGACGCACTTTCCGCAACGAGCCTCTCGCGGAAACTGCATCCCGTTTCGGGTCTTTAAAGTGGGACGCGCCTTCCCCTAGGGAAGCATCTCGTTATTTGCCGTCGTCGTCCTGGGCTTCATCGCTCGCATAGAGCTCCAGCATGCGGCGGCGGTATTCGCGTACGGCGAGCTTGGCGCGCTCCAGGCGGCGACGCTCGCGCTGGGTCAGCTCGGACGGGTCGACCTCGTCTCCATAGGTCTTATCGGCAAGCAGGTGCGCCGCGTCCACGATGCGGGCATCGATGTGGCCGCTCGCCGCCTCGGCGGAAAGACGCTCGGCAATCGTATCGAGCGTAGGCAGGCCCTCGAATACGCGACCATGGCCATGCGAAGTCAGCAGCTCATGCTCGCGCGCGAGCAGGCTCGCTAGGTCGTGGTGGGCACGCAAGATGTCGAGCGCATCGGATGGATGCTCGGCAACCTCTGCCACGGCGGCGACCGGCGCGGCGTCGACCACGCGGTAGAAGAGCTGCGCGAGCAGCGGCATCAAGAATACCGTGATGGCACCGGCGGCAACCATGACCGACGCAATATCTTGCGACAGCGCGCCCGCGTTGACGGCCACGCTCGTCACGGCAACGATGATCGGCAGCGCCGTGGTGCAGTACAGGGCCACGGTAATGCGACCATACGCCGACACATCGCGCGTCGCAGGACAAATGCTCATAGAAATAAGAATGGGTACGGCACGAATAATCAACAACGCCACGATAAAGCCCACGAGCAGCCCGGGGCGCGACACCACGGCCGTCAGATCGATCTTTGCGCCCGACACGGTAAAGAACACCGGGATCAAAAAGCCGTAGGCCAGGCCGTCGAGCTTGGTCTCGAGCGTATGGTTGCCCTCGGGGATGATATAGCGCAGGACGAAGCCGGCGGCAAAAGCGCCCAACACGATATCGAGGCTAAAGATGGCCGAGAACGCCACGAGCGTGACCAAAATAAGCACCGTCAGGCGCACGAAGGTCTGCGACGTGGTATCGGCGCGCTCCTCGACAAACGCAAAGAAGCGGCTGCCGACGCGTTTGGAGCGGCTGGGAACCACGGCAAGCAGCACACACACCACGGCGAACAGGCCCAAGATCAGCAGCGTCTCGATACCCGTACGGGCAGACAGCAGTACCGACATGGCGAGCACGGGGCCGAGCTCGCCCCACGTACCATAGGCGAGAATCGAATCACCGACGCGCGTTCCGGCAAGCAACCGCTCGCGCAAGATGGGCATGAGCGCTCCAAGCGCCGTCGAGGTCAAGGCGAGCGTCACGGCGATACCGTCGAAATGGCTGACCGAGAACCACGGGGTAAAGCGCACGGCAAGCCAGGCGATACAAAATGTGACAACCCACGTGGCCATACCGTAGCGCCCCTCGACGCCCGTGATGTTCTTTGGGTCGATCTCAAAGCCGGCAAGCAGGAACAAAAATGCCAGACCGAGCTCTGACACAAGCGAGACCTCGGCATCCACATGGATGACGCCGAGCATATGAGGTCCCAGCACTGCGCCGAGCACGAGCAAAAAGACCGTCTCGGGAACGGGTTTTCCAGGAATCGCCGAGGCGATGAAGGGGCTTGCAAAGGCCACGAGCGCGATGATGGCGAGCGAAACGAATGCCATGTGATGCCTTTCTCTTGTTTGCGCTTCACTGTAGCACCCTCGCCGTCCTCAACGCGCCGCGAGCTGTCGTATCATAGTGAGGTTTACAAACATGTGGCTCAAGGCGACTGCGAGGCCCGCCCCGCAAACCGACCGCTGCCGCATACCGTACCGTACGCCCAACCGATCAGGAAGGCAGGAACCAATGGTCTCTCGTATCTACGTGGAGAAGAAACCCGGGTTCGACGTCGAGGCTCAGCAGCTCAAGGGCGAGCTGACCGAGATTCTCGGCATCAAGGGCATCGAGGCCCTGAGGATCATCAACCGCTACGACGTCGAGGGCATCGACGAGGAGCTTTTCCGCTCCTGCGTGCCGACCGTCTTTAGCGAGCCCCAGGTCGATGTGACCTACGACGAGCTCCCCGCAAGCGATGGCGCCATCTTTGCCGTCGAATTCCTGCCTGGCCAGTTTGACCAGCGCGCCGACTCCGCCAGTGAGTGCGTGCAGCTCATCAGCCAGGGCGAGCGCCCCGCCGTGCGCTCCGCCAAGGTCTATATGATCTCGGGCGCTCTGGACGAAGCCGCCGTCGAGGCCATCAAGCACTACGTGGTGAACCCCGTCGAGGCGCGCATCGCCTCGCTCGACCTGCCCAAGACACTGTACATGGAGACCCCCGAGCCTGCGCCCGTCGAGGTGCTCGACGGCTTCCGCGAGCTCGACGAGGCCGGCCTTGCCGCCTTTATCTCCGAGCGCGGTCTTGCCATGGACGAGGCGGACATCGCCTTCTGCCAGCAGTACTTCCGCGATGAGGATCGCGACCCCACCATCACCGAGATCCGCGTGATCGACACCTACTGGTCCGATCACTGCCGCCACACCACCTTTGGCACCGTCCTGGACGACGTGACGATCGACGACGCCGTGGTGCAGCAGGCCTTCGACCACTACATGGAAATGCGCCACGAGCTCGGTCGCGACGCCAAGCCCGTCTGCCTCATGGACATGGGCACCATCGGCGCCAAGTACCTTAAGAAGACCGGCGTCATGACCGATGTCGACGAGTCCGAGGAGATCAACGCCTGCACCGTCAAGGTGAAGGTCGATGTCGACGGCGAGGACCAGGACTGGCTGTTCCTCTTTAAGAACGAGACCCACAACCACCCGACCGAGATCGAGCCCTTCGGCGGTGCCGCCACCTGCGTGGGCGGTGCCATCCGCGACCCGCTCTCGGGCCGCAGCTACGTGTACCAGGCCATGCGTGTTACCGGCGCCGGCGACCCCACCGTCCCGGTTTCCGAGACGCTCGAGGGCAAGCTGCCGCAGCGCAA
>CAKTVQ010000034.1 GCA_934630375.1 uncultured Collinsella sp. | reverse complement strand
GTGCGCCTGCTCATCGAGGCCTCGCGCGGGTCCGGCGGGGCGGAGAGGGCCCCCATGCGGCCGGCCGAGCTCTGCGAGCAGGTCCTCGCCGAGGCCGCCCAGATCGCCCGGGCGCGAGGCGTGACGCTCGACGCGGCCACGGGCCCCGCTGTCGCGGGCGCGCCCGAGGCCCCGCTCGACCGAACCGCCCTGGCGCGAGCCGCCGCGAACCTCGTGGCCAACGCCGCCGAGCACGCACGCTCGCGCGTGGCTGTCTCCTGTGACGTCGCGGGCGGGCACCTCGTCATCGAGGTTGCCGACGACGGACCGGGCTTTTCTCCCGCCGCCCTCGAACGCGGCTGCGAGCGCCTCTTCACAGACGACTCCTCCCGCTCCTCGCGTGACGGAGGCCGCCACTACGGGCTCGGCCTCCACGTCGCCTCCGAGGCCGCGAGCGCCCACGGGGGCTCCGTCTCGCTCGCCAACGGCCCCTCGGGCGGTGCGGTGGCCACCATCGCGGTCCCCCTGTGCGGGGCCTGACGATTTCCTCGATGTCTACCTCGACTGCGATATGTCGCTCGCCGAGGCCGCGACGAGATGGTGTTGCGTCTGCCCCATTTGGTGCTTCTAGCTCAAATTTGATCTGATGTAAGGCCCGTGCAATCCTGCATGGGCCTTTCTTTTGGCAATTGCTCGACCGATTCGTGGCTTTAAACACAAATAATCGAGTTAAGGAGACATGGGGTCATACAGCGGCTCTCAGAGCGCTTGCCGCACTCCCCCGCCATTACCCCTGCGGCGTCCTCGTATGGAGCCCATCCTGCATGCCGTTTCGTTGCAACAGCCCACTTGTCCACCGATCAAGTGAGCTACCGGAATAAGTACAGCGACACGCTTGTTCGTTACAGTCGCAATATCTGCGTAAATCGCCGCGATAAATACAGCACGTACTCGGCTGTATATCAGCTGCGCGTATGTAGAATCATATCGCGTTAATAAATCGGCTCAAGCGTGTGCAAAACGCGCAAATAGCCGTAAAAGGCGATTATCGCGTAGGTAGATTATTGGCACCCTGTTGCTTAATCAAAATTAAGCAATTGCTTAAAACAAAAAAGGTCAGGCACTAGGTGCCTGACCTGCAAACTTCTGGTCGGGACGACTGGATTCGAACCAGCGACCCCTTGACCCCCAGTCAAGTGCGCTACCAAGCTGCGCCACGTCCCGAAGCTTTTGTTTGTTGCTCTGCTCTCGCTCGCAACAGGGAGTATATTAACCCGAAACTTTGTCCTTGTGCAAGAACTTTTTTACAAATTTTGAAGCAAGTCCAAAATTGTATCTGCGAGCTGGGGTTTTGTTAGCACGGGAAGTTCTTGCGTACCCGCTTTGCTCACGATCCAAGCCTTGTTGGTATCGGTTCCAAAGCCCGAATCGGCGCGCGAGACATCGTTGGCGATAATGGCATCGCAACCCTTGCGCGCGAGCTTGCGCTGCGCGTACTCCACGACGTTATCGGTCTCTGCCGCAAAGCCGATCACGCACCGCTCCCCCTTCTGGCGTGAGAGCTCGGCCAAGATATCGATCGTCTCGACCAGTTCGATTCGATCCAGGCGCTCGTTGGTCTTTTTGAGTTTATGGTCCGCAGGGGTGGCGGGGGTATAGTCGGCGACGGCGGCCGCGCAAATGGCCGCATCGGCCGTCTGGAAGGCGCTCAGCGCCGCCTGCAGCATCTCTGCGGCGGTCTGCACGCTTACGCACGCCACGCCGCGGGGAACGTCGAGCGATGTCGGTCCCAACACGAGTGTGACGGCGGCGCCGCGGCGAGCAGCCTCCCCCGCCAGGGCGATGCCCATCTTGCCCGAAGAGCGGTTGCCAATAAAGCGCACGGGGTCGATCGGCTCGTGCGTGGGACCGGCGGTGATGACGATGCGCTTACCCGCCAGGTCTTGCGGCACGGGGTTGAGCACCTCGCAGGCGGCCTCGACGATGTCCTCGGGCTCGCTCATGCGGCCCGTGTCCACGTCGCCGCAGGCAAGGTAGCCGCTGCCCGGACCCACCACGTACACGCTGCGGTCGCGCAGCGTGGCCATATTAGCCTGCGTCGCCGGCGCCTTCCACATGCCGTTGTTCATAGCCGGCGCGATCACGATGGGGCGCGGCGTGGCAAGCAGCGTGGTGGAGATGAGGTCGTCGGCGATGCCGTTGGCCATCTTGGCGATGATATTGGCCGTTGCGGGCGCCACGACCACCAGGTCGGGCTCCTGCGCCAGCGAAATGTGGTGGATGGGGTCGGAGGGATCGTCGAATAGGCCCACGGCAACGGGCTCGTTGGTGAGCGCACGGAAGGTGAGTGGGCCCACAAACTCGGTGGCATGCTCGCTCATAACGACCTTGACGTGCGCGCCGCGCTTTTGCAGCAGGCGCACGATATTGCATGACTTATAGGCGGCGATCCCGCCGGTAATGCCCAGCAGGATCGTTTTTCCCTCAAGTAGCATTGAATTGTTGGGTGCCGCCATCGTTTAAGCTTCCTTGCTCGGGAGCACCAGGAGGCGGTGGCAGTACGGGCAGTGCGTAATCTCGCTACCATCGTGGTTGAGGTCGCTCATGGACGATGCCTGCAGCGCGGTATGGCAAACCGTGGGGATGTTGCCCTGGATGGTCTCGACGGCCAGGCCGCGGAACTGCTTGAGCAGACGCTCGTAGTCGGTGAGCACGTCGGCCGGCAGCGTAACGGCAAGCGCGGTGCGCTCCTTAGTGGCGGCGTCAATCTGAGCCTGCAGGTCGGCAGCCTTGGCGCGGGCGGCCTTGGTATCGGCCTTCACGCCCTCCTCGAACTTGGCGATGATTGCCTGCGCGCGAGCCTCGCGGTCGAGCGCTTCCTTATGAGCGATAACGACATCCTTGCGGGTGTGCTCAATCTTGTCCAGACGCTTGGCCAGGGTTGCGAGTTCATTCTCCAGGTCCTGAACCTCGCGGTAGTCGGAGCCGTCGACGTGGCGCTTCTTGGCTGCCTCGATGGCGTTGTTGGTCTGAATCTCGGTGGTGTTGAGATCGTCGAGCTCAATGTCCAGGTCCTTGCGCTGGGCGTAGAGCTTGGTCATCTCGGACTTAAGCTTTACATAGGTCTTGCGCTTGGAAGCGAGCTCCTTGAGCTCCGGCATATTGGCAAGTTCGCTCTTGTTGCGGGCGAGCTCCAAATCGATCTGTTGCAGCTTGAGTAGCGTAGCGCCGGCGCTCATAAGTTCTCTCCTTTTGTCACAGTCCACCATTGGCAAGGGTTCAGTATTTTAATCGTATGACGGGGGTCGACCCCGGCGTCAACTGCAGAGTTCATCAAGATATCCACGAACGGCTCTTCGGAGCGGTCATGGCCGAGTAGGATCACGGCCAGGCCACGCAAGGCAAGGTCCTGCGCCACGTGGTAGCCGGCTTCTCCGGTCACAATAACATCTGCGCTTGCGGCGATGGCAAGCTCGCCAAAGTCGCCGAGGGAGCCGCCCAGAATGGCGACGTCGCGGCACGGGCGCTCGGCATCGCCCCATACGCGCGGGTCGCTTCCAAAGGCCGTGGCAGCACGGGCGGCAAGGTCGCGCAGCATGCACGGGTCGTTGAGCGTCGCAAGGGCGCCCAGGCCGGTCGACTCGGGGTCGTTCGCGTGCTCCAGCGAGCTCACGGATGCGGCGCCCAGCAGCTCACTCAAAGACATGCGCGCTTCGTGCGAGCGGTCCAGGTTGGTGTGAAGCGAGATAATGCTCACGCCGCAACGCGCTGCCTCGTAGAGCGCCGCGCTGCATTGGGGGCGTGCGGAATCCGCCGGACAAAAGGCCTCGGGCGCCTTGATGTATATGGGATGATGCGTCAGCAACACGTTGGCACCGGCTTCTTGTGCGCGGCGAACATTAGCCTCGGTCGCATCGAGTGCGCAGGCAACGCCGGTGATCTCCGCGGCCGGATCGCCTACGGAGAGTCCTACGTGATCCCAGCCCTCGGCGTCCGCCTTGGGATAGCGTGCCAGCAGCGCGCGCTCAAGCTCGGCGACGATCATGCGGCACCCACGATCGAGAGCAGCGTCTGAGCGAACTCATCCAGGTCGGCAGGGTTCACGCGGTCATCGAACGAGATGCGCAGCGCGCCCAGCGCCTGCTCGCGACCGATGCCCATAGCGCTGAGCACGTGGCTCGGGTCCATGCTGCCGCTCGAGCACGCCGAGCCGGCCGAAACCTCAAAGCCGGCGGCATCGAGCTTGACGATGAGCTCCTCGGAGTCCATGCCGTCAACGTAGATCGACACCATGCCCGGCAGGCGATCGGTCTGTGCGTAGTCGCCCATGGTGGCATGAATACGCGGATGAGCCGTAAGCGTGGCGTAGAGCTTGTCGGATAAGGCCTGCAGCGTTGTACGCTCCTGGGCAACATTCGGCAACAGCGCGGAAGCGGCAGCGGCAAAAGCCAGCTGTGTACGCAAGTCCTGCGTGCCCGCGCGACGTCCGGCTTCCTGTCCACCGCCAAAAATGCGGGGGCGCAGTGGCGTGCGGGTCTTAACGTAAAGCGCGCCGGATGCCACGGGGCCACCGATCTTGTGCGCGGCAACGGTCATGGCGTCAACTCCCAGCTCGGTGACATCGAGCGGAATATGCAGGTAGCCCTGGATGGCATCGGTGTGGAACAGGGCGCCGGCGGCGTGTGCGGCAGCGGCAAGCTCGCGGATGGGCTGCACCACGCCGGTCTCGTTGTTGGCAACCATGATGCTCACGAGCGCGACGTCGTCGCCGAGCAAGTCGCTCAGCGCGGCAGGCTCAATGTAGCCCGCGCGGCAGGGCTGCACCAGGTCGACGGAAAAGCCGGCGGCGCGCAGCAGCGGCAGGTTGTCCAGAATCGAATCGTGTTCGATGGCAGATACGATCACGCGGTTACGCTTACGGTCGCGCTGGCGGGCGCCTTCGGCAAGACCGAGGAGCGCCAGCTGGTTGGCCTCGGTGCCGCCGTTGGTCAGGACGATCTCGGACGGGCGAACGCGTGCGCCAAAGCTACGGGAGATCTCGCGACGGGCAACCTCCAGGCGCGCGGCGGCCTTGCGGCCGAGCGAGTGCAGCGAGTTAGGGTTGACGCCTGCAAGCTCGCTGCCGTCATATTCGCGCTGCGCAAGGAGCGCCTCGGCGCGCATGGGCGTCGAGGCGGCATAGTCAAGATTCACGGGTATGCGGTTTTGACCTGCGGTCATAAGGGTTTATGCCTCCTGTGCTGCCTCGTTGCCCAGCTTCTGCAGCAGCGCAACCTCGGCGGCGGGATCTTCGGACTTAAATACGGCGGAGCCGGCTACGAGCACGTTGGCACCGGCCTTGACGACCTCGGCGATGTTCTTGGAAGAGATACCGCCGTCGACCTCGATCAGGGGCGACACGCCGTGGCGCTCGCACATGGCCGTAAGCTCGTGCAGTTTGGCAATGGTACCGGGAATAAAGCTCTGGCCGCCAAAGCCAGGGTTCACGCTCATCAGCAGCACCATGTCGACAACGTCGATGATGCTTTCGAGTACGCACACGGGTGTGGCGGGGTTGAGCACCACGCCGGCC
Organism: uncultured Collinsella sp.; assembly: GCA_934630375.1. Classification (GTDB taxonomy): domain Bacteria; phylum Actinomycetota; class Coriobacteriia; order Coriobacteriales; family Coriobacteriaceae; genus Collinsella. The sequence goes on along the minus strand of CAKTVQ010000034.1, from coordinate 7,043 downwards.
TTGACGCCGCGCTGCTGTAGATGCGTGAGCGTGCGGTGCAGGTGCGTGGAAGCCTCGTAGTGCACGGTGATCATGTCGGCACCGGCGTCGGCGTACCAATCGACCGTTTCGTCGGGGTTCGACACCATGAGATGCGCGTCGACCGGCACGTTGGTGGAGCGCTTGACGGCCTTGAGGATGTCAACGCCAAAGGTGAGGTTGCCGGTAAAGTGGCCGTCCATAACGTCGAAGTGCACGTAGTCGGCACCGGTGATCTTGTCGAGCTCGCCCTTGAGGTTGGCCATATCGGCCGAAAGGACGGACGGAGCGATTTTAATGGAACCCATGGTAGTAGCCTTTCTGCACTAGTCGGTGAGTCCGTAGAACTCTTGGGAGGGTACGCGATCGGTAAGAATCTCGAGCGCCCTATCCAAAGTAACACCGTTGTAGAGCGTTTGCTCCACGGCAAAGGTGAGCGGAATGTCTACGCCCAGTGAACGGGCAAGTTCGCTGACGCTGCGGGCCGCGACGGCGCCCTCAACTACCATATGCGTGCGCGCCTGGTACTCGTCGAGCGACACACCGTGGGCAAACTCGTAGCCAAAGGTACGGTTGCGCGAATGCTCCGAGGTGCAGGTGGCAATGAGGTCGCCCATGCCGGCGAGCCCCATGCAGGTCATAGCTTGGCCGCCGCGGGCATGCACCAGACGGCTGATCTCGGCCAGGCCGCGCGTCATGATGAGGGCGAGCGTGTTGTCGCCCGCGCCCGAGCCCGCGGAGATGCCGCATACGATGGCGATAACGTTCTTCATGGCGCCGCAAACCTCGACGCCGGTCATGTCCTGCGATAGGTAGATGCGGAAGGCCGTGGAAAGCAGCAGCTCCTTAAAAGTCTCCCCTATCTGCGGGTCTTCGCTGGCGATGACGGCGGCAGAAAGCCCGCCGCGGCAGATTTCCTCGGCATGGTTGGGGCCCGAGAGCGCCGCAACACGTGCCTCGTTGCCGATCTCGCTGGCGATGACCTCGCTCATGAGCAGGCCGGACTCGGGCTCGATGCCCTTGGTGAGGCAGAGCACCGGGGTATCGGCGGCGATAAAGGACGCGGCCTGGTGGCACACGCTGCGAAGGTGCGTCGAAGGAACGGCAAAGATGATGGCCTCGGCACCGTCGAGCGCCTGCACCAGGTCCGTGGTGGCGAAGACGTTGCCGGGCAGCTCGTAGCCCACAAGGTAGCGGGGGTTGCGGTGCTCGCCATTGATGCCGACGGCGGTCTGCTCGCTATGGGCCCACATGGTCACGTGCTCAGCTCGCGCGGCGGCAAGGCCGGCGACGGCGGTTCCCCAGGAGCCGGAGCCAATCAGCGCAACATTCATGACTCTCTCCTACTTATCGTCGGGCTCGGTGACGCGCTTGGTAAACGAGAGCTTGGACTCCTTACCGGCCATGAGCTTTTGGATATTCGAGCGATGGGCCCACACCACGGTGATGCCGATCATCGCCATGCAAAACTTGAGGCCCAGGCTGCTATACGGAAAGACCGCGCAGGCAGCGATGGGAAGACCGATGGCGGCGGCAAGAGATCCCACCGACACGTACTTGGTGATGGCGACGGCCACGATAAACATGCCCAGCAGCGACAGGCCAATGGGCCAGTACCAGGCAAGGATTACGCCCAAGCCCACAGCGATGCCCTTGCCGCCGTGGAAGTTGAGGTAGGGCGAGAAGATGTGGCCCCACACGGCCGCCAGGCAGATGACGCCGAGCATCCAGTCGCCGGCGGCACCGGGAGCCATGATGCTCACGGGGAAGCCGTAGCCCATGTCGGCGATAAGCGGACGTGCGATAATGACGCAGATGGCGCCCTTAAGGCAGTCGAGCAGCAGCGTGAGCGCGGCCACTTTGGGGCCGGCCACGCGCAGCGCGTTGGTAGTGCCGATGTTGCCGGAGCCCGCCTTGCGAATGTCCGTGTGGTTGAACACGCGGCCCAGGATCAGGCCAAACGGAATCGCTCCGATAAAGAACGAGACCACGGCGCAGATGGCGGTCAGCAGGATCGGATTAAGCATCCTTTTGCTCCTTCTTCCTAAAGAAGAGTCGAATGGGCGTGCCGGCGAAGTCGAAGGTCGAGCGCATACGGTTTTCCACGTAGCGCTGGTAGGTATCGTTGACCAGGTCGCTGTGGTTGACGAAGAACGTGAACGTCGGCGGGTTGACGCCCGTCTGGGTCACGTAGTGCATGCGCAGGCGGCGCTTGCCGTCCACCACGGTGTGACCGAACTCACGCAGGTCGGTGAGGAAGGTATTGAGGCGCGAGGTGGTGATCTTTTGCGAACGCGTCTTCTCGGCGGCGTCGACCATCGCCCAGATCTTCTCGATGCTGCGGCCGGTCAGGGCAGAGATGCGCAGGTACTGGGCCCAGGGAGCCATGACGCCCAGACGGCGGTCGACGGTCTCCATGCAGGCCTCGCGCTTTCGGTCGTCGTCGAGCAGGTCCCACTTGTTGAGCAGCACCACGATGGCGCAGCCGCGCTCGATGGCGAGGCCCATGACCTTCTGGTCCTGCTCGGTAACGCCCACGGAGGCGTCGACGACGAGCAGCGCCACGTCGGCGCGGTCGATGGCGCGCAGGCCGCGAACCATGGAGTAGTACTCGATGTTCTCGTACACGGTGCTCTTCTTGCGAATGCCCGCGGTGTCGACCATGCGGTAGTGCTTGCCGTTGCGCTCGACGACGGTATCGATGGCGTCACGCGTCGTGCCGGCAATGTTGGACACGATGGAGCGATCGGCGCCCAGGATTCGGTTGAACAGCGACGACTTACCAGCGTTGGGGCGGCCGATGATGGCGACGTTCAGCGCGTCGGGGAACTCGTCGGCGATCTCGTCCTCCTCCTCGGGGAGCAGGGCCACGATGTCGTCGAGCAGGTCACCGGTGCCGTGGCCGTGCAGCGCCGAGAGCGGCGTGGGCTCGCCGATACCGAGCGAATAGAACTCCCAGATGCTGTCGTTCTCGCGATCGGGGTTGTCGAGCTTGTTCACCAGCAGAAAGACCGGCTTGTCGGAGCGCTTGAGCATGCGGGCGACCGACTCGTCCTCCTCGGTGACGCCGGTGCGGCCGTCAACGACAAACAGGATGACGGCGGCTTCCTCGGCGGCGGCGAGCGCCTGGTCGCGGATGGACGTGGCAAAGACGTCGTCGCTCTTGAGCGGCTCGATACCGCCCGTGTCGACGATGGTGAACTCGCGGCCGTTCCAGTCGGCCGTGTGATACGAGCGGTCGCGCGTGACGCCGCGGGACTCATGGACGATGGCGTCCGAGGTCTGGGCCAGGCGGTTAACGAGCGTGGACTTGCCCACGTTGGGGCGTCCGACGACGGCGACGATAGGTTTCATCTGCTCTCCTTTAATGGGTAGGGTCAGTGGAATTAGTAGAGACGGCAGGCGCAACGCCAAGGATGTGATCCAGGGTATCGAGCAGCTCATGCGGCATGGTCGATACCACATGAACCTCGGCGCCGCGACTGGTAAGGCTTGCGAGTAAATCGTCACGATGATACTCGTCAAGCGTCATGCCGTCAGCGTTGAACATGAGCTTAGGCACAAAGAGCATAACCCCCGCCAGGTCTTGCGGCAGCTGCTCCAGGATATCGCTCGCGACGATGAGGCCGGTCACGTCCACGTTGCCGCCAAAGTAGCGGTTCTTGATGGCCGTGACGGTGCCGGCAAGGCCCTGCGGCGACTCCACGAAGCGCGCCACGGTGTCGCGTGCGCTGGCGCCCGAGAGGCACAGCAGGCGCTGGTCGCGGGCGGCGATGGTTTCGCGAACGCGGACCAGGCGCTCGGCATCGGCGACAAGGACGTCGTCCGTCTCGTCCAGATACGAGCGAATCATGCCGATGCCGTCGTAGTACTGCGGGTAGCCATCGTAGAAATCGGCCTCGGGCGGCTCGATGCCGGCGTCCAGGTAGAACTCGTCGCTCATCTGGAAGGTGTGGCGGCCAAAGCGCTCGTAGGCGCGATCCTGATAGGGCCGGATCATGGCAATGGTCTCGCGCGCGAGCTCGGGTTTATCGCTGTATGACCAGCTAAAGCGGTTCTGGTGCTTGGTAAAACCGAGCGGCACAATGCCCAGGCTCGTGATCTGCTCGTGCTCCTCGCAATAGCGCAGGGTCTTTTCCAACTCCTCCCCGTCGTTCATGCCGGGGCACAATACGATCTGCGCGTGGATCTCGATGCCGGCAGCCATGATGGCCTCGAGCACGTCCATGCCGCGCTGGGCGTTGCGGCCCATCATGCGGCGGCGGACGTCGGGGCTTACGGCATGGACTGACACGTTCATGGGGCTCATGTTGCGGTCGATGACGTTTTGCACGTCCTCGTCGGAGAGGTTCGTGAGCGTGACAAAGTTGCCCTGCAAAAAGCTCAGGCGGTAGTCGTCATCGCGAATATAGAGCGTTGAGCGGCCGCCCTTGGGGAGCATCGTCATAAAGCAGAACACACAGGCGTTCACACAGGTGCGCATGCCATCAAAGATGGGGCCATCGAACTCCAAGCCCCAGTCCTCGCCGGGAAAGCGGTCGAGCTCGACGGGGGTGACGGTGCCGTCGCGCGGATCGAATACCTCCAGCTCGACGGTGTCGTCGTCGGCCTCCCAGAGCCACACGATCATATCGGTCAGCTGCTCGCCGTTGACCGTGCGCACGCGCATGCCCGGCTCGATACCCACATCCCATGCAGGCGATTCGGGACGCACGTTCTTTACGAGCGCGCCCTCACCCGGCTCGGGGTCGCGGCTGCGCCCGTAATCGGCCACCTCGGCGGCGTATGCGGGTACGGTCTGGTCCATGATTAGCGGCAAAGCTCCTTGATGCGCGTTACGGCGCGCTCGATGTGTTCTTGCGGAGTGGAAGCGCCGGCGGTGATGCCGATGTGCTGAGCATTGGCAAACCACTCGGCCTCGAGTTCAGATGCTTCCTCGATATGATGCGTACGCTCGCAGGCGGCGGCGCAAATCTGCGCCAGGCGACGGGTATTGCCCGAGTTCTTGCCGCCCACGACGACCATGCAGTCACAGCGGTTGGCGAGCGACGCGGCCGCCTGCTGGCGCTCGCTGGTAGCGGCGCAGATGGTGTTGATCACGCGCAGCTCCTGCACGCGTGGGGTGATGGCAGCCACGACTTCGGCCAAGTTCTGCGCGGTCTGAGTGGTCTGCACGACCAAGCCCACCTTACCCTTGAGCGGTAGCTTGTCGGCGTCGGCGGCGCAGCTCACAACCTGAGCGTCATCGCCGGCGTGGCCCAGAATGCCCTCGACTTCGGGGTGGCCGGGCTCGCCCACGACGATCACGCGATAGCCCTCGCGTACCAGGCGCTCGGCCGCCACGTGGACCTTCTTCACGTAGGGGCAGGTGGCATCGACCACGGTAAGGCCGCGGTCGCGAGCAGCGTCGATTACCTGCGGCACCACGCCGTGGGCGCGGATGATCACGGTGCCCGATGCGGCATTATCCAGGTTTTCGGCCAAGCCAACGCCTGCCTCGGAAAGCTCGCGTACAACGATGGGGTTATGGATGAGCGGACCCAAGGTATGGACCTGTGCGCTCTCCCCTGCCTGCGGCGCGGCGGCCAGCGCCATATCGAGCGCGCGCTGTACGCCGTAGCAGGTGCCGGCGTGAGCTGCAATCTCGATGGTAGGCGCGGTTGCCTGGTCGGACGCAGTCGCGGCGGTGTTCGTCACGTTCTCGCTCATGGCTAGAACCTGCCCGGATGCTCTGCGCACAACTCGTCTCGCATGGCGTAGACGCGGTTCATGGCCTCGGACTCAAACCAAGCCAGGCGCTCCGTGCGCTTAAGCCCGGCCGGCGCGTCCGAAAGCGAGATGGCCTTGCCGGCACGAATCCAGCACTTCTTGGGACGCATGAGCTTTTTGCCCGCGGGCGTGATGTCGGACCAGCCGCAGATGGCGAGCGGGTTGACGGGCGCCTTGCCCATCTGAGCGATGAGCGCAAAACCGCCGTGGACCTCAGGCTTGATCTCGCGCGAGCGGATGCGTGTGCCCTCGGGGAAGATCAGGACATCCTCGCCGCGCTGCAGCGCATGCTGGGCGGCGCGCAGACACTTCATGTCGGCGGTGCCGCGCTCGACGGGAATGCCGCCAACACGGCTAAAGGCCCAGCGCACAATCTTGCTCTTGGCAAATTCGGACTTAAAGATGGGGCGAATGCGGCGGCCCCCAAAGAACAGCGCCGTCTCCACGGCCAGCAGCTCGGCCATCGAGGTGTGGTTGCAGATAACCACGCTGCCGCGGCCGTCCTGGCGCTCAAACAGCAGATCGGCATCTTCGACCTTCCAACGCCACATGAGCTTGGAGAAGGCCCAAAGGATGGCCATGACTACGACGACGGTGCCGCGGATGAGCGCCGGGAACTCGTCATAGGGGGCGTTGTAATAGTCCTCGGGCGTCTGCTTAAACAGGCGCATGGGCTACCTCCTTTGGTTGATGAGGCCCTCGATAATGCGGACGACCTCGTCGATGGTGTGGGCGGTGGAGTCGACGTGCACGGCGTCCTCGGCGGGCACGAGCGGGGCGACCTCGCGGCTGCTGTCGAGCTTGTCGCGCTGCTTGAGGGCGTCGAGGGTCTCGTCGACTTCAGCCTCGAGTTGCGCGGGCGTGAGCGGCTGGGCGTCGTTTTGGTGACGCTGCAGCACGCGGCGGCGGGCGCGCTCGCGCGGGTCGGCGGTCAGGAAGACCTTGACCTGCGCGTTAGGGAACACGACGGTTCCGATGTCGCGACCCTCGGCCACGATATCGCGGTCCTCGGCGGCGCGGCGCTGGTGAATGAGCATGGCGGCGCGCACGCCCGGGTAGGCCGAGACCTTGGACACGTTGGCGTCGACCTGCGGGGTACGAATGGCGGCCGAAGCGTCCTGGCCGTCAATGGTCAGGCGCGTATCCTCGCCGGTGCCGTTGGTAAAGCGAATCTCGATCTGCTCGGCGAGGGCGTCGATGGCCGCCTCGTCGTCCAGATCGATGCCGCGGTCGAGCGCGGCGAAGGTGACGGCGCG
>CAKTVQ010000033.1 GCA_934630375.1 uncultured Collinsella sp. | reverse complement strand
TGCCGAGCGCACGACCCGCACGCCTACTTGCGAGAATTGCTCAGCTTATTGATCAGCGCCTCGAGACGCTCGCCGTCCTCGGCCGTCTGGGCAATAACCAAAATCGTATCGTTGCCGGCAAGCGAGCCAAGCACATCGGGCAACTCTGCCGCATCAACGGCGGCGGCGATGCCGGAAGCCGTGCCAGGCTGAGCCTTGATCATAACCAGATTATCGGTACGCAGAACGCCCGTTACGAGCTCGGAAACCATACGCTGCAGGTGCAAGTCCTCTGCCAGAACATAGATGCCCTCAGGGAGCTTACGCAGCCCCATGTCGGCAATATCGCGAGAGACAGTCGCCTGCGTGCAATCAAAGCCCATAGCACGGAGCTCATCAACCAGCACGCGCTGCGTGCGGACATCCTTATTGCGCACAATATCTCTAATGGCATCCTGGCGCCCATTGCGTTTTTTAGCCATACAAACCCTCTCTCCAAAAGATGGCGGAGACAATCAATCAGTGATTGAATAGTTTAACGCTATTTGAAGGCTTTTGTGTATAAGAACGCATTTCGAAACAATTCTATGCAAGTTTGTTTCGTAATGAGCCGTTTAGGCGGTTTTTGCGCCCGTCCGGTTAAGAAAAGCTGCCAGATGCGTACACATCACGCAGCGCGCGGGCTTGGCGCTGGCAATCGGCCCAAACAACAGACCCAGTCCCCGATGGTTGTCCTTGAGCGCGGCGACCATCTGACGGGTTCTAGGCGCCTCGAGCATATCACGCATGCGGGCAGAACGCTCGATTGACGACACCCCATGCGGGCTCAGACACAAATTCTCGATGCAGGCGACCAGTCCGGCAAAGTAGAACTTTTGGCTTGCCAGCTTGAGCCGACCACCGCTATCTGCTTCCGAGAGTGAGTCCGCAAGCTCGTCGAGCGCTCGGGTGTCATCGGCTACCCTAGCATACATGGTGGGATCAAAGGCATCTGTAAGCTTAGGTGCCACCGCGTGGAAACAAGCGTCGCCGCAGCCGGAGACGCGCTGCGCCTGCGAGAGCGCATATGCCATAAACTCAACCGTACGGTACGCCTTGCCGTGTGACAGGCATGCCTCAAACAGCAGACGGCTATACATCACGCCAGAGGTCTGAACGACTAGGCCGCCTAAAATCAGCTGGGGCAGCCCGGCCACCATCGAAGATTTGCTATCAATGGAAATATGAGTAGCATCCAAGACGCGCGAATGGCGCTCTCGATGTGCATCATAGCGATCGAGCGACACCGTGGGGAACACTATGTCTGCCGCAGTATCGCACGCGATATCGACCATCTTGGAAAGGGATTGCGGAGCAAACCACTCATCGGCGTTCATGGCGATGATTTGAGAGCCGCGCGAGGCAGCAAAACCGGCACGTAGACAAGCGCCGCGCTTCGCGTCCTCGACGTCAATCAAATCAATATGGATGTCCCTGTCGGCAGCAACTTGAAGCGAATGGCGCACACCGGGCGCAGCATCGCGGCAGACAACGACAATCTGCAAATCGTAGAGGTCTTGGTTCTGGATACTCTCGAGCGCACGCATCGCATAGCTGGGCGAACCTTCTACCACAAGGATCACCGAAAGTCGCGGATGCGAGCCACGTCGAACCAAATTATCCGTCCTCTCGACAGCAATAAATCAAACCGTGGTTCATGGTACACCCCGGCAATAAAAGCAATGAGACACCGGTTGTATTGCACGCCAAGAACAGATGTTGCACACGCGCAGCCCACAGATGGCAGGTGTCGACGCACGACGCGTCGAACCCTCCCCTAGTCGAGCACGACAAGCTCGGCGGGATCGTAATCCACGCCCATAAACGTAAGGCCGCAGGCAGGAGCCGTGGGGCCGGCGGCGGTACGATCACAGGCGTCAATAACCTCGCGCATCCACTCGGAATCGCGGCGATGCATGCCAATCTCGACGAGCGTGCCGACGATCGTACGGACCATCGAATGCAGAAACGCGTTGCCCTCGATCGTGAAGGTCAAAATGTCCTCGCCAAACGCGACTTCGTGGCCAAACTCGGCGCGCATCACGCAACGGTGCGTAGGCTTGCCAACGGCCGAGGCGACCTTGCAAAAGCTCTTGAAGTCCTGCTCACCCAAGAGCGCGGGGCAAGCGGCAGCCATAGCGTCGACATCCAGCGGATAGCGATGCCACCAAACCGCACCGCGCGAGAGCACGGGGCGCGCATCTCGATCGGCAATACGGTACGTATACGTACGGGAACGCGCGTCAAAACGTGCAGAAAAGCCTTTACGGGCCTTGTAGACCTCGTTTATGGCGATATCTTTGGGCAGCAGGGCATCCATAGCCCGCAGCCACCTACGGCGCGTACACGCGAGCTCAACGTCCGTTACGGGCACGCTGATGTACTGAGCCACGGCATGCACGCCGGCATCGGTACGCCCCGCGCACGTCAGATCGATCGGGCGGCGAAGCAGCGTCTCGATAGCTCGACGCAGCTCCCCCGCAACCGTCGTCTGTCCCGGCTGCTCGGCAAACCCGCTATACGACGAGCCATCATAGGCCACGCGAAATACGAGCGTAGCGTCAAGCTCGGAAATCGAATTGAAATCAAACGGCGCAGTCATGGGCGCTCCAAACAAACAAGCAACGGTATCGCGACAAAAAAAGAGGGGTACGCGAACGTACCCCTCGAATATAGCCTATGCAGACGGAATGTCTACTCAGCGGTCTCCTCAGCAGGAGCCTCCTCGACGGCCTCGACCTTCTTGGGAGCAGCGGCCTTCTTGGGGGCCGGAGCAGCCTTCTTGGCCTTAGGCGTGCAAGGCTCGGTGACGAGCTCCATGATAACGATGGGAGCGTTGTCGCCCTTGCGGTTACCGAGCTTCATGATGCGGGTGTAACCGCCGTTGCGGTCCTGCCACATGCCCTGAGCAGCCTTGTCGAAGATCTCGGCAACGAGCTGCTTATCGCCGAGCTTGGCGATAGCCAGACGACGAGAGTGCAGGTCGCCCTTCTTGGCCCAAGTGATGATCGGGTCGACGACCGAACGCAGCGCCTTAGCGCGGGTCTCGGTGGTCTTGATGCGGTCGTTCTCGAAGAGGGCCTTAGCAAGGCTCTTCTTCATGGCCTTGGTGTGGCTCGCATCGGTGCCGAGCTTCAGGCCCTTCTTAACGTTGTGACGCATGGTCTAGTTTCTCCTCAAATATGCGAAGCATTAAGCCTTCAGGCTCAGGCCCATGGACTCAAGCTTGTCCTTCACTTCCTCGATCGACTTAACACCGAAGTTACGGATGTTGAGCAGATCGTTCTCCGAGAACTCAACGAGCTGACGGACCGAGTGAATGCTGGCGCGCTTAAGGCAGTTGTAGGAACGGACGGAAAGGTCCAGATCCTCGATCTGCTTGTCCAGCTCGGCGTTGTCGTTGGTGACCTCGGGAGCGAAGATCGAAGCCTCCTCCTCGACCTCGGGGGTCTCGGCAAGGTTCATAAAGGCGGCCATATGCTGGTTGATGATATTGGCAGCCTGGACCACGGCGTCGCGCGGGGCGATGGAGCCATTGGTCTCGATCTCGAGGACAAGGCGGTCGTAGTCGGTGTGCTGACCGACACGGCAAGCCTCAACGAGCTTGGCGCAACGGGAAACCGGCGAGTACAGCGAGTCGACGTGGATCACACCGATGGGATCGTTGTCGCGCTTGTTGGCCTCGCCAGAAACATAGCCGCGGCCATAGCCGATGCGCATGCTCATGGTGAGATGGCCACCCTCGGTGAGCGTAGCGATGTGCTGCTCGGGGTTGACCAGCTCAAACTCGGACGGAATAAAGAAGTCCGCACCGGTGACCTCGCAGGGGCCGTCAACCGAGATGGTGGCGGTCGCCTCGTCGGTCGTGCCGAGAGCCCTGAAGACAAGACCCTTGACATTCAGGACGATGTCGGTGACATCCTCGACCATGTTAGGGATGGTCATGAACTCGTGCTGCGCACCATCGATCTGAATAGCCTCGACGGCGGCACCCTCGAGCGAGGACAGAAGAACGCGACGAAGGGAGTTACCCAGCGTATCGCCGTAACCACGCTCGAGCGGCTCGACGGAGACACGAGCAGACGTCTCGTTGATCTCTTCGACCTGAACCTGAGGCCTAATGAATTCTGACATGTATTACCTCCAGCCTCAGCAGCCCGGATGGACTACTTAGAGTAGAGCTCGACGATGAGCTGCTCGTTGATATCACCGCTGATCTGCTCACGCGTCGGCAGAGCGAGCACGTTACCAGACAGCTTCTCGATATCGACCTCGAGCCAGCCAGGGACCTCAAAACGCTCGGAGGAAATCAGGGCCTCCTTGATGGGGAGGAGGTCACGGAACTTCTCGCCGACAGCGACGACGTCGCCGGCCTTGACGCGGTAGGACGGGATGTCCACGCGCTTGCCGTTCACGGTGAAGTGACCGTGACGGACGGACTGACGAGCCTCTTTGCGGGTGCGGGCGAAGCCAAGACGGAAGACGACGTTGTCGAGGCGAGACTCAAGGATGATCATGAGGTTCTCACCGGTGACGCCGTTCATCTTGCGGGCCTTGTCGAAGTAGCCGTGGAACTGCTTCTCCAGAACGCCATAGATAAACTTGACCTTCTGCTTCTCGCGCAGCTGCATGCCGTACTCAGATTCCTTGCGACGGCGCTTGGGCTGACGGATAGATTCCTTCTTGCTGCTGTAACCGAGCTCAGCGGGATCGATCCCGAGCTGACGGCAGCGCTTAAGAACAGGAGTCCTGTCGATTGCCATATTGATACGATCCTTTCAGTTACACGCGGCGACGCTTCTTGGGGCGGCAGCCGTTGTGCGGAATGGGGGTCTTGTCCTGGATGCTCGAGACCTCGAGGCCAGCAGCCTGGAGGGAGCGGATGGCGGTCTCACGACCGGAGCCGGGGCCCTTGACGAAGACGGAAACCTTCTTCATACCGTGCTCCATGGCCTGCTTGGCAGCAGCCTCGGCAGCCATCTGGGCAGCGAACGGCGTGGACTTACGGGAGCCCTTGAAGCCCACCTGGCCAGCCGACTTCCAGGAAATGACGTTGCCCTGGGGATCGGTGATCGAAACGATCGTGTTGTTGAACGTAGAACGAATGTGAGCCTGGCCCACGGAAATGTTCTTACGGTCCGCGCGCTTCAGACGGGCAGCGCGAACGTTCTTCTTAGCAGTAGCCATCTATCTAGCGCTCCTTATTTCTTCTTCTTAGCACCGATCTGACGCTTCGGGCCCTTGCGGGTACGAGCGTTAGTGTGGGTGCGCTGGCCGCGGACCGGGAGGCCCTTGCGGTGACGAAGGCCGCGGTTGCAGCCGATGTCCATAAGGCGCTTGACGTTCTGGTTGCGCTCACGGCGGAGGTCGCCCTCAACCATGATCTGGTTCTTATCGATATAATCACGGATGGCGTTAACCTCATCCTCGGTGAGGTCCTTAACGCGCGTATCCACGTTAACGTTGCACTCGACGCAGATCTTCGTCGCAGTGGTGCGGCCGATGCCGTAAATGTAGGTCAGACCGATCTCAACGCGCTTCTCACGCGGGAGGTCGACACCATTAATACGGGCCAACGTAGTCTCCTCTCTTAACCCTGACGCTGCTTATGACGGGGGTTCTCGCAAATGACGAGGACCTTGCCATGGCGCCTAATGATTTTGCACTTATCGCACATCTTCTTGACCGAAGGACGTACCTTCATCGTTCTTCCTTTCGGTAGCGCTCAAACTACTTCCCTACTATCTACTCGCCCAGCCGCAGGCGTTTAAAACTATGGCTGGTCTTCACACACAATCCGACCGTAGGTTGAGCTAAGCCTGCAGCCGGAAATGGAGTGCGTGTATGCGTGCCGCTATTTGTAGCGATAGGTGATGCGGCCGCGGGTCAGGTCGTACGGGGAAAGCTCCACGACAACCCTGTCACCGGGGAGAATACGGATGTAATTCATTCGGATCTTGCCAGAAATGTTGCACAGAACCGAATGACCGTTCTCGAGCTCGACCTTAAACATGGCGTTGGGCAGCGGTTCCTTTACCGTACCCTCGAGCTCAATTGCGTCTTCCTTCTTCACAAGCAATCATCTTTCTCTAGAAAACGACAGCGATTGAGTATTCTACAATACGCATGCACGTATCGTAATATCTTCGTAATGGCTCCACAACTAAGTGGAACTTGTTACATTTCTCCGCCTTGGAGCGAGCACCAAGCACCTTGGGCATCGGTGGTAAGAATCACCGGACCGTCATTGGTAATGGCGACGGTGTTCTCGTAGTGCGCGGCGGGCAGGTGGTCGTTGGTCGTAACAATCCAACCGTCGGAGCCCGTGCTCACATGGTTGGAACCCATCGTAACCATCGGCTCGATGGCAATGACCATGCCGGCCTGGAGGCGAACGCCCCTCCCCTTCTTTCCATAGTTAGGAACGTTGGGGTCCTCGTGCATCACGCGGCCAATGCCATGACCCACATAATCGCGAAGCACGCCGTAACCGTGAGACTCGGCGAGGGACTGAACGGCATAACCAACGTCCCCGATATGGTTACCGGGAACAGCCTGCTCGATGGCAGCCTTAAGGCAATCGCGCGTGACCTCGCACAAAGCCTTGGCTTCGGGCGTGGGGGTGCCGACGAAAAACGTCCAAGCGTTATCGCCGACCCAACCGTCGACAACGGCTCCCGTATCGATGGAGATGATATCGCCATCGCGCAGGATCATGTCAGGGTTGGGAATACCGTGGACCACGGCATCGTTGATCGATGCGCAAATGGTCCCCGGGAACCCGCCGTAACCCTTAAAGGCAGGGGTGCCGCCATGCATGCGGATAATCTGCTCCGCGAGCTGATCGAGCTCAAAAGTCGAAACGCCGGGGCGCACCATGGCTCCAACGTGGCGGAGCGCCATCTTAGATAGCGCTCCTGCCTTCTTCATCTGCTCGATTTGCGTTGCAGACTTAATCTTGATCATAGACCGAGAGCCTCTTTGACATCCCCGTACACGGTCTCGCGAGCCTGGTCACCGTTGACCGACTTGAGCAGACCCTGGCCACGATAGTAGTCGACGAGCGGGCTCGTGGACTTCTCGTAGACGTCGAGACGGTTCTTGATGGTCTCGGGCTTGTCGTCGTCGCGCTGATACATCTCGCCACCGCACTTGGGGCAGGTGGCATCGGCAGCAGTGCCGGTGTAACCGCAGGCGCGGCAGGTGCGACGCGAAGACAGACGATCGATGATGACCTCGGGGGCCACATCGACCAGAAGGGCGCAATCGATCTCGCGACCCATGGCGGAGAGCTCGGAATCGAGCGTCACAGCCTGGGCGGTGTTGCGCGGGAAGCCGTCGAGAATGAAGCCCTGCTGGGCGTCATCGGCGGCAAGGCGCTCCTTGACAAGGTCGATCACGAGCTGGTCGGGAACGAGCTCGCCAGCGTCCATGTACTTCTTAGCCTGAATACCAAGCTCGGTGCCACCCTTGACGGCAGCACGCAGCAGGTCGCCCGTGGAAATGTGAGCGACGCCAAACTCGGCGACGAGCTCCTGTGCGACGGTGCCCTTACCGGCACCCGGAGCTCCGAGCAATACGAGGTTCATGAGCAATCCTCCTCTAGCCTATTTAAAGAATCCATCGTAATCATACATCTTGATCTGGCCTTCGAGCTTATCGACCGTGTCGAGCACGACGCCGACCATGATGAGGATGGACGTGCCGCCAAATGCCTGGATCAGATGGTTACCCGTGAAGGAGAAGATGATCGAAGGCACGATGGCGATGAGCGCCAAAAAGACAGCGCTGGGAAGCGTGATCTTGTTGAGCGCGTTCTTGATGTAGGCCGCGGTAGCCCTACCCGGACGCACGCCCGGAATAAAGCCGCCCTGTTTCTTAAGGTTGTCGGCCGTGTCATCGGGGTTGAACACCATGGAGGTGTAGAAGTACGCGAAGAACACGATGAGGACAACGTTAAGCACCCAGTTGAGCCAACCGGTCGAAAGCGCGGAGGCAACTGCCTGAATCCAGCCGATGCCGGGGAAGAACACGGCAATCTGAGCCGGGAAGTACAGCAGCGCCGAAGCGAAGATGATCGGCACGACACCCGCGGTGTTGACCTTGATGGGCAGGTAGGTGGTCTGGCCACCCATCATGCGACGGCCCACGACGCGCTTAGCGTAGGAGACCGGGATGCGGCGCTGGCCGCGCTCAAGGAAAACAATCAGCGGGATAACCAGCAGGATGATGGCGCAGATGATCACCATGGTGATGATGCCACCGGCATTGCCCTCGGTGCTGGAGAAGATCGCCTGCGGCAGGCCGGCCATGATGTTCGCAAAGATGATCAGCGACATGCCATTGCCGATACCGCGCTGGGTGATGAGCTCACCAATCCACATGATCAGCATGGCGCCCGCGGTGAGCGTACCGACGATCATGAGGTCGAAGATGATCTCGGGAGCGCCGGCGCCATTGAAGCTGATACCGAAGCTCTTAAAGAGGAAGAGGTAACCCACGGAGTTGAGGATTGCCAGAGCCAGGGTGAGGTAACGCGAATACTGCGTAATCTTGGTCTGACCGACCTCGCCCTCGCGGGCAAGCTCATGCAGGGAAGGCACGACGGCCTGGAGCATCTGGAGGATGATCGAGCTGGTGATGTAAGGCATGATGCCCAGCGAAAACACCGACACATAGCTCAACGCACCGCCAGAGAAAAGATTCAGGAGGGCCATAGCACCTGCGGCGACCGAATTGTTATCGGTCGAGAAAAGGCCCAGCATCCCCTGGAAGGGAATGCCGGGCACAGGAACGTGCGCACCAATGCGGTACACGACGAGCATAGCTATGGTAAAAAGAATCTTTTCGCGCAATTCTTTGATGCGGAAAGCATTCTTAAGACCATTTAGCACGGCAGCTCGACCTTTCCGCCGGCGGCCTCGATCTTGGCCTGCGCAGAAGCGCTGACCTTGTCGACCTTGACCGTGAACTTCTTGGTGAGCTCACCATTGCCGAGCACCTTGACGGGCTCGAACTCGCTCTTGGTGATGCGAGCGGCCTTAAGAGCGGCACCGTCGATCACAGCGCCGTCCTCGAACTTACGCTCGAGACGCTCAACGTTAACAGCGGTGTACTCGATACGACGGGGGTTGCGGAAGCCCGGAAGCTTGGGCAGGCGCATAGCCAGCGGAGTCTGGCCACCCTCGAAGCCGGCACCCTTGGTGCCGCCAGAGCGGGAACCCTGGCCCTTCTGGCCGCGGCCAGAAGTGGTGCCGTGACCCGAAGAATTGCCACGGCCGACGCGCTTGCGGTTCTTGGTGGAACCGGGCGCGGGAGTAAGATCGTGAAGCTGCATTTGCTACTCCTCTACAATCTCGACAAGGTGCTTGACCTTGAAGATCATGCCGCGGACGGACTCGTTGTCAGCAATCTCGCGAACCTCGCGGATCCTGTGGAGACCGAGGGCACGGACAGTACGGACCTGGTCCTGCTTGCAACCGTTGGTGCTGCGGACCTGCTTGATCTTGATGGTGTCAGCCATGCTTAGTTCTCCTTACCGACGAACATCTCGGAGACCGTCAGGCCACGGCGAGCCGCGACGTCCTCAGGGCTGGAGAGCTCCTTGAGGCCCTCGACGGCAGCCTTGATGATGTTGAGGCCGTTGTCGGTACCGAGGGACTTGGACAGGACGTTCTTGATGCCAGCAAGCTCGAAGAGGGGACGCACAGCGCCGCCGGCGATAACGCCGGTACCCTCGACAGCGGGCTTGATGATGATGCGGCCGGCACCAAAGTGGCCGAGAACCTCGTGCGGGATGGTGCCCTGCTCGGTCACCGGCACGTGGAACATGTTCTTCTTGGCATCAAGAGACGCCTTGGAGATGGCCAGGGGCACCTCAGCGGACTTGCCCATGCCAACGCCGACGTTGCCCTTGCCGTCGCCAACGACGACGAGAGCGACGAGGCTCATGCGACGACCACCCTTGACGGTCTTCGACACGCGGTTGATGTAAACGACGCGCTCCTCGAACTCGGAGGCCTCGCGCTGCTGCTTCTGATTACGAGCCATGTGCTACATACCTCCTAGAACTCGAGACCGGCGGCACGAGCACCGTCGGCGAGGGCCTTGACGCGGCCATGGTAGATACGGCCACCGCGATCGAAGGCGACCTTGGTGATGCCGGCCTCGATGGCACGCTTGCCAACGAGCTGACCGACCTTCTCCGCAGCCTCCTTGTTCGAGGTGTGGGTGCCCTTGAACTCGGCCTCGAGGGTCGAGGCAGAGACGAGCGTCAGGCTGGAGCCCTTGCTGTCGTCGATGATCTGGGCATAGATGTTGGCGTTAGTACGGGTCACGCGAAGACGCGGACGCTCGGCGGTACCCGAGATCTTGCCGCGCACACGACGCTGACGACGCTTGAGGCCTTCCAGCTTCGCCTTATGCTTGTTCATACGTAAACTCCTAAAAAGGTTGATCTTGCCAGCACCTGACGGGGTGCTGGTCTTATGCGAGTGAGTCGGTTACGACTACTTGGCGGCCTTACCCAGCTTGCGGCGGATGTGCTCGCCAACGTAGTGGATACCCTTGCCCTTGTAAGGCTCGGGAGGACGATGGCCGCGGATCTCAGCGGCGATCTGACCGACCTGCTGCTTGTTGATACCCTTGACGTTCACGTGGGTGTTGTCGGGAACCTCGAAGGTGATGCCCTCGGGAGCCTCGACGATCACGGGGTGCGAGAAGCCCAGGGAGAACTCGAGGTTCTTTCCCTTCTGCTGCACGCGGTAACCGACGCCGGCGAGCTCGAGCTTCTTCTCGAAGCCCTCGGAAACGCCAACAACCATGTTGTGGATGAGGGCGCGGGTGAGGCCGTGGCGGGCACGGGTCTCACGCTCGTCGTCGGGACGGGAAACGGTGAGGACGTTGTCCTCGACGTTGATAGCGAGCTTCTCATAGATATCGAGCTCGAGCTGGCCCTTGGGGCCCTTGACGACAACGTTGTTGCCGTTGACTGCCACTTCGACTCCGGCGGGAATCTGGACAGGCTTATTACCGATACGAGACACGGTGATCTCCTTTCCTTCTACCTACCGAGCGAATTACCAGACGTAAGCGATGATCTCGCCGCCGACGTTGTGCTTGCGAGCATCGCGGTCGGTCATGACGCCATGGCTGGTGGAAATAATGGCGGTACCAAGGCCACCGCGGACGCGGGGCATGTCGGCAACGCCGGTGTACTTACGCAGGCCCGGCTTGGAAATACGGCGGATGCCGTTGATGACCTTAGCCTTCTTGGGACCATACTTAAGCGTGATGTGCAGAGTCTTCTGGGGAACGGTGTCCTCGACATCGTAGCCCTCGATGTAGCCCTCCTCGTGCAGAACACGAGCGATCTCGACGAGCTTCTTGCTGCTCGGCATGGAGACCGTGGCCTTGTTCACAGAGTTAGCGTTACGGATGCGCGTAAGCATATCTGCGATCGGGTCTGTAAGGTTCATACAGATTCTCCTTCGTTCTTGATGAACACGTGCTCTTGGTTCTTCGCCGCCCTTAACGGCAAAGCCTAACTAGCGCGTTTTCCCTGTTCCAAACTGATGCTTGAAACGCTGGTAGTGACTTACCAGCTGGCCTTCTTAACGCCGGGAAGCTCGCCCTTGAGTGCAAGCTCACGGAAGCAGACACGGCACAGGCCGAACTTGCGGTACACAGAGTGCGGACGGCCGCAGCGCTGGCAGCGCGTGTACTCACGAGTAGAGAACTTCTGCTTGCGATTGCACTTGACGATCATCGATGTCTTAGCCACTTATATCCTCCTCACATAGAGTATTGTTCGCCCCAAGCGCCGCCCCCTTGTGGGAACGGCGCTATTAGGGCAGGTGAACCTATTTCTTGAACGGGAAACCAAAGGCGTCCAGAAGGGCCTTGGCCTCCTCATCGGTGTTGGCGGTGGTCACGAAAGTGATGTCCATACCACGCTGGTGATCGACGGAGTCGAAGTCGATCTCGGGGAAGATGAGCTGCTCGGTGACGCCCATGGAGAAGTTACCACGGCCGTCGAAGCTCTTGGCGGAGATGCCGCGGAAGTCGCGGATACGGGGGATCGCGACGGAGGTCAGACGATCGAAGAACTCCCACATACGGTCGCCACGCAGGGTAACCTTGCAGCCGATCGGCATACCAGCGCGCAGGCGGAAGGTAGCGATGGACTTGCGGGCACGGGTGATCATCGGCTGCTGGCCGGTGATGGCGCGCAGGTCGCGCACGGCACCGTCGATGGCCTTGGAATCGGTAGCGGCCTCGCCGACACCCATGTTCACGACGATCTTCTCAAACTTGGGGATCATCATGACGTTCTCGTACTGGAACTTGTCCTGAAGCTGCTGCTTGACCTCGTTGTTGTACTTGGTCTTCAGACGCGGCACATACTTCTCTTCTGCCATTGTTCACTCCTTCTTGGGGTTTTAAGCACGGGGCGTGGCCACGATGGGTTGTCCTCGTGCCTCCTGGCTGCATCCGCGCCGCTCATGGCATTTCGCGGTTTGGACTCGACGCAGCAGGAGCCGACAAAACAATCGGTACTATACGCGCATCGGGAGCGTATTTCCAGAAAAACCTCGTCTGCCTGCACAACTCCACAACTCCCCCGCACAAAT
>CAKTVQ010000032.1 GCA_934630375.1 uncultured Collinsella sp. | reverse complement strand
TTCCAAGGAGGCGTGCAGGCGCTGAGCCGTAGCTACTTTGGCCGCATTATCCCCAAGGAAAAGTCCAACGAGTACTACGGCTTCTTTGATATCTTTGGCCGCTATGCAAGTGTCATGGGCACCTTCTTGGTGTCGGTCGTCACCTCGCTGACCGGCAACCCCTCGCTGGGCGTCCTGTCTATCGGCGTGCTGCTGGTGGTGGGCTTTGTGCTGCTGGTCCGTCTGTCCCGCATATCTCAGACGGCAGAGCAGGCCGCATAGGAACTGGCCGGTAATTGCGTCCGCCGCGATACTCTTTTGGGGTTATCCGCAATAAACATTCTGACTTTCGAACAATGATTAGCCCAAGTGGGTATGATGGAGTCAGCTAGGTCGCGGGGCGTCGCCTGTGTTTGGCGGCGTCCCGTTTTTGTGTTGCAGGGAGGGTAAGGCATGAACGCCACGGTCGTGATTCCAACGTATTGGGCGGGCGATGACGCTCGCGCAAACGCCCCTGGCACCTATGACCATTCGACACGACTCAACGCCGACAATCCCGAACTCGACCGCTGTCTGGCCTCGCTTGAGCAGGTGCGCGACATCCCGCGCATCATCCTTTTGGTGGTCTGTCCCGTTTCTGCCACAGCCGATGTGTCGCTGCGCGTGCACGAGATTGTCGACGCGCATCCCACGCTCAAGGTTACCGTTGTCACCAACACCCAGGCCTCGCGCATCGCAGACCGGGTTGCTCAGATCGCGCCCAAGGGTTCGGGCGAGTGCGTGAGCCTGCGAGGCTACGGTGCCATCCGCAACATGGGGCTGGCCTGTGCCGCTGTGCTGGGGCATGACGCGGTTATCTTTTTGGATGACGATGAGACTGTCATCGATGCCGACTTTATGAAGCGCGCGACCTATGCGTTGGGGCAGCAGACGCGTCAGGGCTTGCCGATCTTGGTCAAGAGCGGCTATTTCTACGATCGCGACGGCTCGCCGTTGGCTCCCACGGACAAGGCGGGCATCTGCCATCGTTGGTGGACCAAGCGCATCGAGTTCAACCGTTGGATGAAAAAGGCGCTCTCGGGCACCCGCATCTCGCGCTCCAACTACGTGTGCGGCGGCCTGATGGCCCTGCACGCCCGCGCCTTTACGCGTGTGGCCTTTGACCCGTTTATCACCCGCGGCGAGGACTTGGATTACCTCTTTAACATGCGCATGTTTGGCTACGACGTGTGGTTCGATAACGAGTGGACCGTGCGCCATCTGCCTCCGGAGTCCGAAAAGCGCTCACCGCGCTTTATGCAGGATGTATACCGTTGGTACTACGAACGGGCCAAGTTGACGTTCGCCGCGCATCAAAAGGAGCTCATTCCCGTTACGGCGGCATCGCTCATGCCCTACCCGGGCCCGTGGATTTCGCGCGAGCTCGACGACCGCGTGCGCAAGACCGCTATGGTTCGCAGCGTGTTTACCCGCGAGCATGAAGGCTACCTGCGCATCTGGCGCCATGGTATCGACGAGGCAAAGGCCTATGCGCGCCAAAACGCTGCAAGCTACCTGCGTTTCCAGAGCTTTTGGCCCAAGATCATGGACGGGCTTTGGCGTGACGCACAACTGATCAGTATCCTGGAGGGGGCCGAATGATCGACCGCCGCGCCCAGCGCGATAGTTCAATATCAATCTTTCGCATCATTGCCGTTGCCTGCGCCATTTGCGTGCTGGTGTACTTTATTTTTGCCCTGGTGACCGGTATCGAGCCGATCGCCACGGTGATTGCCTGCGCGCTGCTGTGCATCTTTCTGTGCATCTTTATCTTTTTGACGCTCAATCCCGATTCGGTGCGCTCCCAGTACACCGAGGAGACGCTCTCGGTGGCCTCGGCCATGCTCGAGGACATTAAGGGCGGTTTGACACAGGAATCGGCGCGTTTGGTGTGCCAGCGCATTTTGCCCGAGACGCGCGCCATGACGGTGGCCATCACCGACGAGGACAACGTGCTTGCCTGCGCGGGCGAGTTTGAGGAAAAACTACTGCCAGATTCTCCCATCCACACGCTTGCCACACGCTACGTTATCGAACATGGCATCGTGCAGTCGTTCAACCGTATGGTGGATGTCGTGGGCTCGGACGGCTCGCACAACCAAGTCCCCGCCGGCATTATCGCCCCCATCAAGGTGGGCGATCGTACCGTCGGCACGCTCAAGTTCTACTACAAGACCCCGCGCGCCGTCGACCGTACCCAGTACGCGCTTGCCTCGGGCTTTGCCGAGATCTTGTCCACGCAGCTCGCCATCCACGAGCTCGAGGTGCAAAAGGAGCTCACGGCGCGCGCCGAGGTGCGTGCGCTGCAGGCGCAGATTAACCCGCACTTCCTGTTCAACACGCTGAACACCATTGCATCGTTTACGCGCACCGACCCGCTGCGGGCTCGCGAACTGCTTCGTGAGTTCTCATCGTTCTATCGCGCCACGCTCGACAACTCGGGATCGCTTATTCCGGTCTCGCGCGAGGTCGCACAGACCAAGCGCTACCTTACCTTTGAGAAGGCCCGCTTTGGCGAGGACCGCGTGCTTGCGACATTCGATGTGTCCGAGGATGTGGAAGATACGCTGGTGCCGGCGTTCGTGATCCAGCCGATTGTCGAGAACGCCGTGCGTCATGGTATGGGCGATGACGGCGCTCTGAGGATCGACGTGACCGTTCACCAAGACGGCGAGGATGCAATCTTGATTGCCGTGGCCGATAATGGCGTGGGCATGGATGAGGGTACCGCCGCCAGACTGTTTGACGAGCGCTCCGCCCGTCCCGACGCCAGCTCTCCCCAGGGTGGCGGCGCCGGTGTGGCCATGCACAATATTTCGGAACGCATCCATCGCTTTTATGGGCCACACTCTTATACACGTGTCGAATCGGCGCCGGGCAAGGGCACCAAAGTGCTTCTTCATCTTGATTTGTCAGAGAGCATCTTTGACATTCAAGAGTAAAATAAAAGGCTACGGGCTCAACGTCATGCGACGGATGCCCGGCGTAGTTAGTTGACGAAAGGTTTTATCCCTATGCTGCGTGCGATGATTGTGGATGATGAGGCGCCGGCTCGCTCGGAGCTTCGCTTCTTGCTCGAGCAAACGGGCAAGATCGGCACGATCACGGAGGCGTCGAGCGTTCGCTCCGCCATCGAGATGCTTATGGAAAGTCGCGTGGATGTCGTGTTTCTCGATATCTCGATGCCCGGTGCCTCGGGCCTGCAACTTGCCGAGGCGCTGCATAAGCTCAAAAATCCGCCAGCGATCGTGTTTGTGACTGCGTATAGCGACCATGCGGTCGAGGCATTCGACGTGGATGCCGTCGATTATCTGATGAAGCCTGTCGAGGAAGCTCGCTTGGATCGCGCGATCGAGAAGGTTATGCAGCGCGCCAAGCCGGTCACGGACAGCAAAGTGACCATCGAGCGTATCCCGGTGGAAAAGGGCGGCCGCAAGGTGCTCATTCCCGTGGACGACATTCGCTTTATCATGGCCAAGGACGATTACTCCTGCATCTATACCGTCGATGATCGCTTTTTGTCGACGACCTCGCTGGCGCAGTTTGAGGCCAAGCTCTGCGACTTTGGCTTCTTCCGTGTTCATCGCCGCTATATCGTCAACCTGGCGTGCGTCACGGACGTTGAGACGGTGCCCTCGGGCGCCATCCAGCTGGGCATTACGGGCGTCGACGAACGCGTGCCGGTTTCGCGCCGCCGCGTCGTGCCGCTCAAGAAGGCCCTGAGTCTCTAGCACACTGGCCCCGCAGCCCTGTAGACCCATCGTCTGCGGGGCCGTGGGGCCTTTTTTGTATGTATCTGCCGAATCGTTTTTTGCGGAAGGGATCCCATGAACAGCGCAAGCGCCAAGCGCATCGACATCATCTCGGACACCCACGGCTATTTATCGCCTGCGCTCTTGGATGAGCTTGAGGGCGCAGACCTGATCATCCACGCCGGCGACCTCACGTCAGAGATGGACTACGAGCACCTATGCACCATCGCCCCCGTGCGGGCCGTACTGGGCAATAACGATTACTACCGCGACTACGGCCCCGATGTGGACCGTCTTGCGCTTTTTACCTACGAAGGCCTCAAATTCGCCGTGGCCCACTACCGCGAAGACCTTCCGGTGGGATCCGTAGACGTAGCCATCAACGGCCACACCCACGTAACCAAAGAAGCCCAAGTGGGCCGTTGCTTAGTCCTCAACCCGGGCAGCGCCAGCTACCCCAGAGGCACCCGAGGCCCCACCATGGCCAGAATGCTAGTAAAAGACGGCAAGATTCTAAGCACTAAATTTATTGACTTGGACTAACCGCAACAAAAACGGGGGATGCACAACGCATCTCCCGTTTTTCTTTGAGCCAAAGTAAGAAGTCCAACCAGAACAATCAGACCAACCCCGCCGAGGAGCACGCGGGCTAGCCGCGCAGCGGCGCACGCCCGCAAAACTGGTTGAACAATGTGACGGCAGGGAGGGTCTCCGGGGCTGGGGGCGGGGGTTAAGTTTGTCGCGAGTTCCGCACGCAAAGGAAAGCACTTAATGTGCTTTCCGTCTTGCGCAGGACTGTAGAGCAGCAAACTTAACCCCCGCCCCCAGCCCCGGAGACCCTCCCGGAGGGACCGAAAAATTTTTTCAAAAAAGTTGTTGCACGCCGGACAGACTTCTGTGTATACTAATACCCGCAGCGCACGCGAGCGGAAACAAACGCGAACGCCTGCCTGGGGAGTTAGCTCAGTTTGGTTAGAGCGCCGGCCTGTCACGTCGGAGGTCGCGGGTTCGAGCCCCGTACTTCCCGCCAACGCAATTAAAGCCACGTCTTCGGACGTGGCTTTTTGCGTTTGATGCACTTTGTTTCGATAGAACGATCGCCCTGGCGCATCTTCGCCCAGAATCCCCACGCCTTCGGGAACGCAAGTAAAATCTAATAAGTATATTTGTCTGAACAACAGCTTTGTTGCGCAACACCTGTTCAACGAGACAGGGGGTTAGGTTATACTAAATTGCACTGTAGGCCGCATCTGATGCATTTCGCTCCGAGCGCGGCGTTCAGTGGATATCCGATTTACCATTTGGATGTCCTGGCGGTCATTTAGCGTCTCGACACAAGCTCGGCCCCGGAGCTCGTTCGAGCTGTTCGTATTCCTTGAAAGGGGAAAAATGGACATATCGAGGAAGACTGATTACGCCCTTCGTATGTTGGCGATGCTTGCCGAGGATCCGGAGCGTTTGCTTTCTGTTCGCACCGCTGCCGAAGAGGTCAATGTTCCGTATTCGTTTGCCCGCTCGATTCAGCACGGTTTGGTCCAGGCCGGTATTGTGGAGAGCCTGCGTGGCGTCCACGGTGGCATGCGTCTCAAGGTCAGTCCGGACGACGTCACCATTCGTCAGGTCGTCGAGGCCGTTCAGGGCCCTATGGTTATGAATGATTGCACCGCACCCGATGGCGACTGTGCACGCATGGGCACGTGCTGCTATCATCCCCTGTGGGCCGGAGCTCAAGCGTTGATGCGCGACTACCTCGATTCCGTTTCGCTCGGCGACATCGTCGCTCACCGCCAGTTCCCGGCCGTCGATTCCAAATTCGCCGACCGCGACGCGTTTCCCGAGTACGCCGCCTGTGCATGTGCTTGCCGGGAGGAATAGCGCCGCATAAGGAGCATAGATATGATTCAGGACCCCTTTCGTTCGATGATTCGTTCGGAAGGGGTCCTGCGTTATCGCGACCTTCCGTGGCGCCGCACGCGCGATCCATACATCATTTGGCTTTCCGAGGTCATGCTGCAGCAAACACAGGTGCCGCGCGTGGAGATGCGCATGCCGGCGTGGCTCGATCGCTTTCCGACCGTGCAGGCGCTTGCCCAGGCCGCGCCTTCCGATGTTTTGGACGCTTGGCAGGGGATGGGCTACAACCGACGCGCTCTGGCGCTCCACAAGGCCGCTCAGCGCGTTGTAGAGGACTGGAACGGGGAGTTTCCGCACGAGACGCGTGACTTGGTTGCTTTGCCTGGTATTGGCCCGGCAACGGCGCAGGGTATCCGGTCGTTTGCGTTTGATCTTCCGGGCGTGTATCTGGAGACCAACGTGCGCACGGTCTTTCTGCATCACTTCTTTCCCGATGTACCGGCTGTTCCCGATCGCGAGCTGGTGCCGCTGATTCAGGCGGCCTGTCCGGCGGCCCCCGGTGCGGCGACCGACGAGACCGCTCCCTTTGCCGTGCCGCTCGATGATGCCGATACGCCGCGCGCGTGGTATTACGCGTTGCTGGATTACGGCGCATATCTAAAAAAGACGTTGCCCAATCCGTCCAGGCGCTCGGCGGGCTATAGCCGTCAATCAAAGTTTGAGGGCTCGCGTCGCCAAAAGCGCGCGCATATCGTGCGTATGTTGCTGGCAGCGCGCGATGGCCAGCCGGCGGGGATTACGCTTGCTGATGCCGTGGTGGGCGTTAACGAGATGGAAGCGGCGGCTGGGCGTGGACCGGTCGAGCGCGAGCTTGTCGCGGGCATTCTGGCCGACCTGGAGCGTGAGGGCTTTTGCCGAGCCGAGGGCGATCGCTGGCTGAGCATCTAGTCTGTGCAAATCTGAAGAACAGGATTGTAAGGTTTAGATTTTCGGCATGAGGGCATCCTAAAGACGAGGCCGCTCGAAGCCTACGGGCGGCATGCGTTGAAGGGAAGTACACCTATGGATTTTGAGAATTCCCAAACCAAAAAGAACCTCGAGACCGCTTTTGCCGGTGAGTCCCAGGCACACACCAAGTATCGCTACTATGCCTCCAAGGCAAAGAAGGACGGCTACGTTCAGATCTCGAACATCTTTGCCGAGACGGCTGGCAACGAGTCCGAGCACGCCAAACTGTGGTTTAAGTATCTGCACGATGGCGCCGTCCCCGATACCCTGGACAATCTGCGCGATGCCGCCGCGGGTGAGAACTACGAGTGGACCACGATGTACGACGGGTTTGCCAAGACCGCCGAGGAAGAGGGCTTTGCCGAGATTGCCGCAAAGTTCCGTGGTGTCGCCGCCGTCGAGAAGGCCCACGAGGAGCGCTACAACAAGCTCGTCGAGCGCATCGAGTCGGGCGAGGTGTTTGAGCGTGAGGGCGTAAAGGTGTGGAAGTGCCTGAACTGCGGGCACCTGCATGTGGGTGCCGAGGCGCCTGAGGTGTGCCCGGTGTGCAACCACCCCAAGGCGTACTTTGAGGAGCAGGTGGTGAACTACTAGCGCGTGGCGCTAGCGTGAGCTGGGCCGGGAGGGCCGGACTACCTTCCCTCCTCGCTCACGGCTCCGCAGGGCAACTGCTGGCCTCGCCGCTCCGGGCGTCAGGCCCGCGGCGTATCCCTTTCCCTCTCGCTCACGGCTCCGCAGAGTCGCGCGAGGCAAAGGCATACGCCGCGGGCCTGACGGCGCGGGCTTGCCAACGAGTTTTGGTTAATAGATTGGTTTGTGTGCCGCCCCTTTTGGGGCGGCACGTTTTTGTGTGGGGGATGGTCGGGGTGGTGTCGTTCTTGGGTGGGTTACACTGGGTAGTGCTTTTGTTTGTTTACTGCCTGATATGGGGTGTTTTGGTATGGGTAAGAAGTCTCGGGCTCGGGCTGCGGCGGCGGGGACTCGTCTTGATCCTCATCGCGTGGTTGATGAGAGCGGCAAGGCCGAGCGTGCCGATAAGGAGAAAAAGGTTGGGGCGCATGCTCATCCTGAGTGGGCACCGCATCTCAACTCTGCTAGTGAGGATTTGACTGCCAAGCTGTTTACTCTGGTCGAGGTTATCTTGGGTGTGGTGCCCGTGGTGGTTATCGGCTTATTCTTGGCTTCGAAGGATGCTGCGAGTGTTGATAAGCTTACCGAGGTCTTTTCTCAGGATCCCTCGATGGTGGTCACCTTTATTTCTGCGTGTCTACAGCCGTTTGTGGCGTACATGCTGTACATGGTCTATCGCAAGTACTGCGAGGGCGATGCGGGTTTTGTTGCCGGCAACCTGATTGGCCTCTTGTGTTCCGAGATTTTGCTGCTCAATATTCCGGGCGTGATCGGTATGGGCATCTTGCTGTGGCGCGTTTGGCGCAATGTCGCTCCGCACTTCGAGAGCTGGCTGTTTGAGCGTCGCGCAATGGGCGTGCTAGTCGACATCGCGGGCTCACTCGTGATCCTAGTCCTGGCGTTTATGTGTGCCACCGCCTCTCGGGGCCTTGCGGGCATGTAGCCTGCTATCACCGACTGCGAAGCGCGGGCCGGGAGGGCCGGATTGCCTTCCCTCCCCGCTCACGGCTCCGCAGGGTCGCGTTGAGGGAAGACAATCCGGCCCTCCCGGCCCGCCTTGGGTCGTCGCTTGCCCGCTGTAGAAAAGCTGATGATTAAGTTTGTGTGCCGCCCCTTTTGGGGCGGCACGTTTTTGTGTGTGGGGTCCCTGTCTTCACAATTTTCGTCAAGCTTTTGGTTAGATTTTGGTCAGTTGGCGTAAGGGTGGAAGGCCAAAAGATTGCTGGCGAAAAAAGCTCAGAGAAAGTGCTGGTAGGGGAGTTGTTGAGCTTTTCGACAGCTTTTGAGCAAAAGAAACTTTGTGGCTATTGCCGGCGATTGCGTTGTCGCGGTCATGGCGGTGCGGGATGCTGGTCGTAAGCGTCGAATGCTCCGATTTTGGAGGCCAGCATGGATCTGTTTCTTGAGACTCCGCAGCAACAAGCTGAGCGCATGCTGCGTCAGCAACAACGACTCATGGAGATGCAAATGCAAGGGGCGGCAGCCCAGCCCTTTGCGCAAAATGTCGTGCCCGCTGCTGTACCTGCAGCTGTGCCCGGGCGTGAATCGGCGCCAGAGGCCTATTCCGTACAGCAAGATTCATATGCGCAGGAGCTCGCGTTCGACAAACGCCGCGCGCGCCGCCGCCGTTTGGGCCAGCGCCTGCGCACATTGGCGATGATCGTGCTCATCCCGCTGGGGCTTGCGGCCATCTTTCTGGCGTCGTATGCCCTCACGTGCATCCTTAACGGCGCCTCGCCCAATGAGGTACTTCAGCACTTGGCGGCTCTCGGCCAGCGCTTGGGGGATGTCGCAGCAACCATCCGCGCCAGCTGGGAGAGTTAGCATTCGCCACCACGGGTCTTCTTGGATGCAAGGATTATCGCCACGAGTGGAATCCTTGCATCTTGCTGGTCTGGTCGTGTGACTAAATAGTATTATTGAAGATGAATAATAATAGGAGATGCCATGCATAAGCATGATCTAGAGCAGACCCTTTTGGACATTGACGAAGAAGCGGAGCTGGAAATAGGCCCAAGAGGCGATAGGCCGAGCGTTGTATTAGTGGGAGGAAGCGCCTTCATACTAAACGATCTGACGAATCGGTCGGTTACGCATGACATTGATGTGTTTGAGGCAGACAGATGCCTCCGCGAGATCATGGATCGATACCCCGAGGTGAATGGTATGGCGGTGGCATATTGCAACCAGATGCCATTCAATTACGAAGATCGATTGATCCCACTGGAGATTGGGGCGCATTTTATCAGGTACCTTACGCCATCTTTGGAGGACCTGGCGGTGATGAAGCTTTATGCCTGTCGTCCGAACGACATCGTCGACCTCCATAGCCGAGCGTTTACCGAGCGACTTGATTGGGACCTGCTCGAGCGGCTTATATTCGATGAAGGAGAGGCGTTGGCGTCGTCGCCTTCGGAGCGGAGTTATCAAGAGATGGTCTGTGCATACAGACAATACATAAAGGAGGTGTGTGGTTGAATCTGACTTTTGAGGGATTCTTGAAAGGCTATTGCCGAGAGCTATCCGGGCAGCAGTCGCTGAGTTTTAGAAAGCTGGTTAAGCAGGCAATGACGGATGCGCCGCGCGTGGCGGAGCCTCTGTTTTTGCTTGCTTTGGCGCAAGGAAAAGCCGAATACGTTCTGGGTTTATCCGAGGGCTCGTGGATGGAAGAGGATTACCGAGACGTTTTGTCCTTGTACGGTCAAGCGGGTAACATAATATCTTTATGCGCCAAAAGTGAGCTTCCTAATCGTTATGCCAACGTTTGGCGTGCGTATAGAGCGGTGAAGGAAAAGCCGGTGGCGAACAGAAGGATCAACGCCCTGATGCGAAAAAGAATACTGGAAGCATTGGAGGAATCGGGCGTAACGCGCTATGGCCTCTGCCGTGCTCTGCACCTGAACAAAGGAAACGTATACGCATACTTGGCCGGCGATGACTCAAAGGTGAGCAGGGAGACGGCGCGCCGCATTATGGAATATGCGGAGGAGAGGGGCACCCAAGAAGGGGCCGGCCGCCCGGTGCGTGTGGCGGGGTAAGATTGATCGCGGTTTTGATTGGTGCTCGATTGGGTTTGTTGGGCGGAGTTTATGTCTGCTATTGATATTGTGCTTGTTGTGATCGCCTTGGTGGCGGTGGGGGTTGCTGTGGCTTGCGCCCTCCAGCTCAAGAGCCTGCGTGCCGAGCTGCGGGAACGTGGCGACAGTAGCGCGGAAACGCTGGCAGCGCTCGAGCAGGCCAACAGCGCGCTCGACACCCTGAACGTCGCGTTGGCCGAAACCCGCCGCACGGCAAATGCCATCGCGCAGCAGCAGACGACCGACGCCGCCGTAGAGCAGCAGCGCTACCTGACCATTGCGCGCGAGTTCTCGCAGGCCGGCGACCGTATGGATGACCTGCGCCGCGAGACGGCCCAACAGCTTGGCGCCAACCGCGAAGGCATCGAGCATCGCCTGGACAAGGTGCGCGAGACGGTCGATGCTCAGCTGGGCGCCATCCGCAAAGACAACAACGTGCAGCTCGACCAAATGCGTGCGACGGTGGACGAGAAGCTCTCTCGCACGCTCAACGACCGACTGTCGGCATCGTTTAAGCAGGTGAGCGACCAGCTCGAGGCCGTGTACAAGGGCCTGGGCGACATGCAGTCTATCGCCACCGGCGTGGGCGACCTTAAGCGCGTGCTGGGCAATGTCAAGGCGCGTGGCATTTTGGGCGAGGTGCAGCTGGGTGCAATCCTGGCGGACATCCTCACGCCCGATCAGTATCTGGAAAACGTCGCCACCAAGCCCGGCGCCTCGGAACGCGTTGAGTTTGCTGTCAGGCTGCCGGTAGACGAGGGCGACCCCGTGCTGCTGCCGATTGACTCCAAGTTTCCGGGCGACGCGTACGAGCATCTGCTCGACGCCCAGGAGTCTGGTGACGCTGAGGCCGTCGCCGCAGCGCGCAAGACGCTCGATATGATGGTGAAACGCGAGGCCAAGGACATCTGCGAAAAGTACCTGAGTGTGCCGGCAACGACCAACTTTGGCATCATGTTCGTGCCGTTTGAGGGGCTGTACGCCGAGATCGTCAGCCGCTCCGGGCTTATCGAGATCCTGGGCCGCGACTATCACGTCAACGTAGCCGGTCCCAGCACCATGGCCGCCATTCTCAACAGCCTGCAGATGAGCTACCAGACGTTTAGGCTGCAAAAACGTACCGACGACGTACTGCGCGTGCTCTCCGCCGTCAAGGCCGAGCTGCCGCGCTATCAAAAGGCGCTGCGCCGCGCCCAGCAGCAGATCGAGACCGCGGGCAAAACGGTCGAGGGCATCATCACCACGCGCACCAACGTCATGGAGCGCAAGCTCAAGGACATCGACGCGCTGGAGGATGCTGAGGAAGCCGACGCGATTTTGGGCTTGGAGTCCGCAGGCCTGCTCGCAGACCAAAAAGACGAGGACTAGCTGCATCTGACGGCGGGGCGCCGGCGTAAACGCGGGTGCCCCGCCGCTTTTCGCATCGTGCTTGCCTGAAGTGCGTTTCAATGTGCAACAATGGCGTTTCGCCCTATCAGATGCGAAAGGAAGCCCATGTCTCAGAGAAGCACCAGTCCGCTCAGCCGCTCCACCGTGCGCCGCACGCTGCAGCGGTTTTGGGGTGTCACGCGCACGCAGCCGCTGATTGTCTTTCTCTCGGTGCTCTCGTCGGCGGGCTACATCTTTTTGCTCACGTTTGCCAACACCTACGTGATGGCCCTCATCGTCGACCGCGTCCAGGCCGGCCCCGTGGCGGGCGATCAAGTATTCGAGGTCTTCGGCCCCTATATCCTGGCGCTCGTACTCGTTAACCTGGTGGGTCAGATCCTCTCCAAGTTACAGGACTACACCGTCTACAAGCTCGAGATCGCAGGCAACTACCACCTGGCGCGCCTGTGCTTCGACACGCTCTCCAACCAATCCATGACATTCCATACCAGCCGCTTTGGCGGATCGCTTGTGAGCCAGACAAGCCGTTTTATGAGCGGCTACACGGGTCTGGTCGACGTGACGGTGTATTCGCTCATCCCCACCATCACCTCGGTCATCTGCACCGTGGCCGCGCTCGCCCCGGTGGTGCCGACGTTTACCGTGATCCTGGTGTGCATCATGGTCGTCTACATTGCGTTTGTCTGGCTTATGTACAAGCGCATCATGCCGCTTTCGGCCGCGACGTCCGCTGCGCAGAACAAGCTCTCGGGCGTGCTCTCCGACGCGGTCACGAACATCTTGGCCGTCAAGACCTGCGGACGCGAGGACTTTGAACGCGATCTGTTCGACGCCGCCGATCGCGCCGCGCGCGACGCCGAGACGGTCTCGATGCACGCCATGATGCAGCGCAACTTTACGACCTCGGGCCTTATCGTCATCACCATGGCCGTGGTGAGTGTGTT
>CAKTVQ010000031.1 GCA_934630375.1 uncultured Collinsella sp. | reverse complement strand
GTCTCGCCCGGTCGAGCGCCGCGGGCCAGGGCGTCCTGGTACTCCTTGACGGCCTTGAGCCTCTGCATAGGCTTCAGTCGCTCGAACATGGTGTTGCCGTGCAGGTGATCGATCTCGTGCTGCAGGCACACGCAGAACAGGTCGCCCGTGGCCTCATAGCGAATCAGGTTGGCATCCAGGCCGTACGCCTCAACGACAACGTGGTCCGGACGCTCGATCTCGCAGCTAATGCCAGGAATGGACAGGCAACCCTCGCTAAACGGCACCAGGTTGTCGCTCTGCTCAACAATGACAGGGTTGATGAGCACGTACGGGTCGTAGTCGTTCTTGTCGCTGTAGTCGCAGTCGATGGTAACGAGCTGGATGAGCTCGCCGATCTGCGGGGCAGCCAGGCCACAACCGCCGTTCTCGAACATCATCTTCTTCATCTTCTCGGCAAGCGCCTCGATCGCCGGGGTGATCTCCTCGATGACGGCGCACTCCTGGCGCAGACGAGGGTCGGGCGACAGTACGATTCCGTTGGCTTCCATGGCCATCCTTTCGGGTTGTTACATCAAATCATAGGCGTCGACGTCAACGCTCACGCTCACGCCGCGCACGGAGCCCACCTCTTTGAGGCAGGCGTCGATATCATCAGAGACATGGTACCCTACCGGCGACTTTACAAGCAGATGGAAGCGGTAACGGTCCTTGGCTCTCTCGATTACACACGAAGCTGGGCCCAGCACCTGGGGCACGGCGCTCCCCGCCCGCAAAAGGTCGGGTGCGGCGGCGTGCCAGCGACGCTTGAGGAACTTCGCGATACGCCCGATATAGTCCTGCGCATCGTCCCGATTCGCCGACCACACCAGGATGTTAACCAGGCGCACGAAGGGCGGATACAGCGCGTCGCGGCGCTGGTCCAGGTCGTAGTCGGTAAAGATCGAGCGGTCGTGTTCGGCGACGGCGCGAATGACCGGGTCCTCGGGCAGGTAGGTCTGGATGATGACCTCGCCGGGGCGATCACCGCGGCCGGCACGGCCCGCTACCTGCTCCAGCAGATCGTAGGCGCGCTCCCCCGCACGGAAATCGGGCAGCTTGAGGGCAAAGTCGGCGTTAACCACACCCACGAGCGTGACCTCGGGAAAGTCGAGGCCCTTGGCGATCATCTGCGTGCCCAGCAGCACGGCGCAATCAGCGGCATCGAACTGCTCGAGCAGCTTTTTATGCGCGTCCTTGCCGCGCGTGGAATCGGCATCCATGCGAATGATGGCGACGTCCTCGGGCAGCATCTGATGAAGAGCGTCCTCAATCTGCTGCGTACCCAGACCCATTTTTGCCAGGTAGCGGCTGCCGCACTTGGGACAGCAGCTCGTGGGCGCGGGATAGGGCTGCACGCGCCAGGACGACCCGCAGGTGTGGCACTGCAGCGTGTGCGTGCGCTCGTGGTACGTGAGCGCCGTGGAGCAGTGATTACAGGTGGGGACGCAGCCGCACTCGCGGCACATCAGGAACGGGGCAAAGCCGCGACGATTGTGCAGCAGCACGGCCTTCTCACGACGTTCGACAACGCGCTCCAAGCCTTCCATCAGCGGTTTTGAGAACATGGAACGGCTGCCGTGCGAGAACTCTCGGCGCAGGTCGGCGATGCGGACCGTGGGCAGTACCGCGTGTCCCGGGCGCTCCGGCATCTCGACGCGCGTCCAGCTGGCACCGTTGTACGCGCCGCGGCGGCAGCGGTCGAGCGCCTCGGCTGAGGGCGTGGCCGACCCCAGCACAAGCGGGCAGCGATAGCGGCGCGCCATATCGGCCGCCACCTCGCGCGCATGGTAGCGCGGGCTGGAACCCTGCTTGTAGCTGGTCTCGTGCTCCTCGTCGATGATGATGAGACCCAGGTCACTGAGCGGGCAAAAGAGCGCCGAACGCGCGCCGACGACCACGCGGGCCGCACCGCTGGCGACCATATCCCACTGGTCCAAGCGTTCGCCGGCCGAAAGGCGCGAGTGAAAGACCGCGACCGTTTCGCCAAAACGCGAGCGGAAGCGGCCGACGGTCTGGGCCGTCAGCGAGATCTCGGGCACCAGCACGCAGGCCGAACGACCGGCCGCCAGCACGCGCTCAATCGCCGAAAGGTAGACCTCGGTTTTTCCGGAACCGGTGACGCCATCCACGAGCACCACGTCACCGTGAGCGTCCAGGCGTGCGCGCTCAATCTGCGCGAGTGCCTGCTGCTGACCTTTGGTGAGCGCCACCGGGGCCTTGCCGCTCGCCGAGGACAGCGTAGTCTGTTCGCTGCAGCCGCGCCACGCACGACGTTCCTCCACCACTACGACGCCGCGTTTTTCGAGCGCCTTAATGGTGGCAGACATGCTGTTGTAGAGCAGGTTGAGGTCGCGCGTCGTGACCGGGCCGCACTGGAGTGCCTCGATAAGTTGGCGCTGGCGAACCGCCGTTTTGGGCGGCGTGTAGTCGAAGCCCTCAGGCGTGAGCATGACCCAACGGTTTTGGATGGGCTTGACGGCGGGGCGCTCGACGGTCCATGCGCCGTCGTCGCATTTCACCACGCGCGGGCTTCCGCCCGGTGGCAGGAACAGGCGCAGGCACTCGGAAAGCGTCGCGACATATTCGCGGCTCATCCAGCGCGCAATGCGTGCAGCCTCGGCGGTAAAGAGCGGCTTGCTGAGGATAGCCTCGATGGGCTTAATGCGCGCGGGATCAAGGGCGTCGTTGCCTTGCAGGTCGCCCAGCTCAGGGGCGATGTCGACGATGTAGCCGGCGGCCGCACGGTTGCCAAAATGGACCAGGACCGTGGAGCCGATCTGAGCCTCGACGGCAAGGGATTGCGGAATGCCGTAGGCAAACGGCTCGGATAGCGCACGGGTCGGGATGTCGAGGACCACGCTTGCGTAGGCGGTGACGGGCTCGGGCGCAGGCTCGGGCTTGACCTGCTCGGGCGTGCGAGCGGGCGCTACAGGAGTCTGCTCGGGTTCCGGCAAACCAAACAGCGACAGTTGCTCGGCCATGGTCCCTGTACCTCCCATCCCATACTTCTACAGAAACAAGAGCCCCGCTCGGGTGAACGGGGCTCGGATACATACGTTTGCGCAGCTGCTACAGCGCCATCGCGCGGGCGCGGTCGATGCGCGCCAGGCAGTCGTCGCGGCCGACGAGCGCCATGGTCTCGCCCAGCGGAGGGCTCACCATGTTGCCGCAGACGGCGACGCGCACGGCCTGGAACACCACGCGCTTCTTGAGGTCCATCTGCTCGGGCAGCGGCTCAAGCGCGGCGTCAATGTTAGCGGCCGTCCACTCATCCACGCCCTCGAGCGCGGCCTTGGCAGCGTCCAGAATGGCACCCATGCCCTCTTTGGCCAGGCCCTTGTTGACGGACTTCTCGTCATACTCGAGCGTCTCGGCCGTAGCAAAGATGGGAGCGGCAACGGTCACGGCATCGGCCGGCATCTTGGTGCGCGGCTTGACGATGGCAGCAAGCGCGTCAATCCAGTCCTCGCCGTACTCGACATTGCCCTCGATCAGACCCGCCTCATGCAGCTCGGGGATCATGACCTCGTCGGCAAACTGAGCGTCGGACATGCCGTTGATGTACTCGGCATTGACCCAGTCGAGCTTCTTGGGGTCGAAGGTCGCCGGGTTCTTGGAGATGCGGTCGAGGGAGAACTTGCTGGCCAGGACGTCGCGCGGGATGATCGTGGTCTCGCCGTCGAGCGACCATCCGAGCAGCGCCAGGTAGTTAACGAAAGCGTCGGACAGATAGCCGGCGTCGCGGTACTCCTCCACCGAGGTGGCGCCGTGGCGTTTGGAGAGCTTCTTGCCGTCGGCGCCCAGAATCATGGAGATATGGGCGAACGTGGGCACGGGCGCGCCGAGGGCCTCGTAGACCATGACCTGGCGCGGGGTGTTGGACAGATGGTCGTCGCCGCGAATGACGTGGGTGATCTTCATCATGGCGTCGTCGACAACGGTCGCGAAGTTGTACGTGGGCGTGCCGTCGGAGCGGAAGATGACGAAGTCGTCGAGTTCCTTGGCGTCGAAGGTCACCTCGCCGTGGACGGCATCGTGGATGACGACGTCGCCGCGGTCCTCGGGAACCTTGATGCGCAGGACGTAGGACTCGCCTGCCTCGATGCGGCGGCGGGCCTCCTCGGGATCAAGATCGCGGCAGCGGCGCTGATAGCCCTGAAAGGGGTCCTTGCGCTCCTGCGCGGCCTTGCGGTCGGCGTCGAGCTGCTCCTTGGTGCAGAAGCAGGGATAGGCCTTGCCCTCGTCCCAAAGCTTCTGGGCGGCCTGCTTGTACAGGTCCAGGCGCTCGGTCTGGGCGTAGGGGCCAAAGTCGCCGCCCACCTCGGGACCCTCGTCCCAGTCCAGGCCCAGCCAACGCATGGCGCGCAGGATGATCTGCGTGTTCTCGTCGGTGGAGCGGGTGGGGTCGGTGTCGTCGATGCGCAGGATGAACGTGCCGCCGTTAGCACGGGCGAAAGCCCAGTTATAGATAGCGGTGCGGGCGCCGCCGATGTGCAGCTTGCCCGTCGGTGAGGGTGCAAAGCGGACGCGAACGTCTGATGCCATGGAAATCTCCTCGATTGCAGGATGGATGTCTAACCGCATCAGTATAAAGCATCAAAGCAACCTCCGCACAAAGGGCACCGACCCACTCATTGGGGACAGACTTAAATGACCAGTCGTTGTAGTCATTGGGGACATTCTTGGTTTAAGACTGGTCATTTAAGTCAGTCCCCAATGAGTAATTAAGTCTGTCCCCAATGACTAGGTGCGGAAAGGGTGTGAATGTTTGATTTACGCGCTATGATGTGCCCCTGCATAGAGAGCCCGGCGGAATGGTAACGGTCGCCGGGACACGTTTTTGAAAGGACAATCATGTCAGAAGAACATCGTTCCATCCCACCCCAACACGGGTCCTTTGTTTTTACGTCGGAGTCGGTGACCGAAGGTCATCCCGATAAGATCGCTGACCAGATCAGCGACGCCGTCCTCGACGCAATCCTCGCCAAAGAAATAGAGCTCCAGGAGCAGGGCTACATCGCCCCCAACGGCGTGCCTGCCAACGTGGAGAACGTCCGCTGCGCCTGCGAGACCCTCGTGACCACCGGCACCGTCATCGTCGCCGGCGAGATCCGCACCCAGGCCTACGTCGACGTACAGGAAATCGCCCGCGGCGTTATCCGCCGCATTGGCTACAACCGTGCCAAGTTCGGTTTTGACTGCGACACCTGCGGCGTTATGAGCCTCATCCACGAGCAGTCGCCCGATATCGCCCAGGGCGTCGACGAGTCCTTCGAGACCCAGACCGGCGCCACCACCGACCCGATCGACCTGATCGGTGCCGGCGACCAGGGCATGATGTTCGGTTATGCCTCCAACGAGACCAAGACCCTCATGCCCATGCCACACTACCTGGCAAGCCGCCTGGCCGAGCGCCTGGCGGCCGTGCGTCACGACGGCACCCTGCCCTACCTGCGTCCCGACGGCAAGACCCAGGTCACCGTGCGCTACGAGGAAGGCAAACCCGTCGAGGTCACGACCATCGTCATCTCCACGCAGCACGCCGCCGAGATCGAGGACATGGGCAAGATCAAGGCCGACCTCATCGAGCACGTCATCACCCCGGTCATGGCCGCTGAGAACATGCCGTGGGACAACGCGGACATCTACGTGAACCCCACCGGTCGCTTTGTCGTGGGCGGCCCCATGGGCGACACGGGCCTCACCGGCCGCAAGATCATCGTCGACACCTACGGCGGCTACGGCCGTCACGGCGGTGGCGCCTTTAGCGGCAAGGACTGCACCAAGGTCGACCGCTCTGCCGCGTATGCCGCGCGCTGGGTCGCCAAGAACGTGGTCGCCGCCGGCCTGGCCGACCGCTGCGAAGTCGAGCTTGCCTACGCCATCGGCGTTTCCAAGCCGCTGTCGATCATGGTCGACACCTTTGGCACCGCACATGTTGCCGAGGACAAGATCGTCGAGGCCGTAGAGAAGACCTTCGATCTGCGCCCGGGCGCGATCATCCGCGACCTGGACCTGCGTCGACCGATCTACGAGAAGACAGCAGCCTACGGCCACTTCGGCCGCGAAGACGCCGACTTCACCTGGGAGAATACCGACCGAGTCGAAGAACTCAAAGCAGCCTGCGGACTGTAATTGGGAACCACCAAGGTCACAACACGTACACGCTTTCAAAAGAAGTACCGCCCCCAAGCGGTACTTCTTTTTTATTAATCCGGTAGTGAAGATGTTTCGATATGAGCCTACGCTGCGTCCCCAGCTAATAAATTTTGCCATCTACCAACTCCAACCATGTATCCTTAGTCCCGAGGGGCGGGGAATAAGGTCGATCGCGAGTTCCGCACGAGCCGGAGAGCACTTAATGTGCTCTCCGTGCGAGCAGGACTGCCCGAGCAGGCGACCTTATGCCCCGCCCCTCGGGACGACGGGATAGATTAAAGGAGCAGCCATGGCAGGCAAGCCGCAAACACTAGCTACGACCTCGGCATTCGAGATCTTGGGCCC
The DNA here is from genome assembly GCA_934630375.1 of uncultured Collinsella sp. GTDB lineage: Bacteria > Actinomycetota > Coriobacteriia > Coriobacteriales > Coriobacteriaceae > Collinsella. The sequence goes on along the minus strand of CAKTVQ010000031.1, from coordinate 7,241 downwards.
CGTCATGGTCGGCCCCAGTTCATCGCACACCGCCGGCGCCCTGCGCTGCGCCCAAGTTGCCGCCAGCCTGCTGGAAGGCCGCATCACCAAGGTTACCTTTGGTCTGTGGAACTCCTTCGCCCACACCTACCGCGGCCATGGCACCGACCGCGCGCTCGTCGCGGGCATTCTGGGCCTCGACACCGATGACGAAAACATCAAGCAGGCCTTTGACCTCGCACGCGATCAGGGCCTCGAATATCACTTTGACATCAAGGGCGACGACGCCTCCATCCACCCCAACACCGTCGACATCGACATGGTCGACGCCACGGGCGCCACGGCGCAGGTCCGTGGCGAGAGCCTGGGCGGCGGCAAGATGCGCATCAGCCGCATCAACGGCGTCGGCGTCGACATCTCGGGCATGTATTCCACGCTCTTCGTGGCGCACCAGGACGTCCCCGGCGTGCTCGCAGCGCTCACCAACCTGCTCGCCTACGCTCATGTGAACATCGCCTTCTGCCGCACCTACCGCACCGAAGTGGGCGGCCAGGCCTATTCCGTCTTTGAGACCGACGGCGCGCCCGACGACACCGTTATCCCCATGTTACGCAAGCTCGACAATGTCGATTACGCGACCTTTATCGAGCTCCCCGGTTCTGCCTCGTCGCTCTCCCCCGGTGTCTCGGCAAAGGAGATCTTCGACGACGGCGAGCAGCTGCTCGATGCATGCAAGGAACTGGGGCTCAACATCGGCGCCGTCATGGCCGTACGCGAGGCACGTCTGACCGGCGAGGCACACGCCATCGCCGCCATGCGCCGCGTACTCGACGTCATGCGCGAAGAGACCACTGCCCCCATTTCCAATCCGCAGCGCTCGCTCGGCGGCCTCATCGGCGGCGAGGCAAAGCTCGTCGATGCCAGCAGCCGAAACGATCTAAGCACAAACCTGATGGGCGCCGTCCAGACCGACGCCGTGGCCCGCGCCATGGCCGTGCTCGAGCGCTCAGCCACGATGGGTGTGATCGTCGCTGCCCCCACGGCAGGCTCCGCAGGCGTCGTACCCGGCTGCGTACTGGCGCTCGCAGACCACCTCCAGCTCGACGACGAGCAGGTCATGGACGCGCTCTACTGCGCAGCCGCCATCGGCCTCAACCTCACCACAAGCGCCTGCGTTGCCGGCGCCGAGGGCGGCTGTCAGGCCGAGGTCGGAAGTGCGGCCGCCATGGCAGCCGCCGCGCTGGTGCAGATGCTCGGCGGCACGCCCGAGCAGGCGCTCGACGCCAGTTCCATCGCGCTGAGTAACCTGCTGGGCCTCGTTTGTGACCCCGTAGGTGGCCTCGTGGAGGTGCCCTGCCAAAACCGCAATGCCATCGGCGTGGCAGCGGCCTTTAGCTCCGCACAACTCGCCCTCGCAGGAATTAAGAGCCTGGTTCCGTTTGACCAGATGGCACATGTCATGCTCTCGGTGGGCCATGCGTTGCCGGCCACGCTGCGCGAGACGGCAAAGGGCGGCATCGCGCAGGCTCCGGCCGCACTTTCAGCCTGTGCAAAATGCGGTGTGTGCGGATAACGGCTAAGAACGACTCAAAGGTGGGACAAATGTCCCACCTCTTTTGAATGCCACCGTTTCCGTACCACAAACAGCAGGGCAATCGCTATAATGCAAGCCCAGTAAAAACACGATGAGCCATAAGGCGAAATTCGAAGGATATGCATACGATGTCGCAAAACGATCGAACTCAACTGATTCCCGATCCGCAGCAGCCGAGCAGGCACACCGGCGGCGTTCAGTCACCGCGTCCTATCGCGCCAAGCCACGGTCAGCAGCGTGGTGCGGCAAACGCTTCCCAACGCCCGAACCAACAGCGACAGCAGCGCCAGGCAAACGGCAATGCGCCCAAGCAGCCCCCCACGCACGCTCGAGGCGATCGCGGCCCCGCACGCAAACCCGCCAAGAACAATAAGTCAGGCAAAAAGACGACGCTCTTTGTCGTCCTAGGTCTTATCGTCATTATCTATATCGTTGGCATCGTAGCGTTTTCGCAGCTAGCCTACCCCAACACCACCATTGCCGGCGTCGACGTCTCGTTCTCCAACGCTTCGTCTGCCGCCACCAAGGTCAACTCGGCATGGAAGCACTATAAGCTCACCGTGACAGGCGATGACTTTAGCTGGACCTATCAACCCGAGTCCGATGAACCCATCGTCAACGGAGAGGCTGCCGCAAAAGAGATCATCAGCCACAACGAAGCCTTTGTATGGCCGGTTCGCCTTGTGGAATCCTTAAGCGGCAAGACCAAAACAACCGCTAGCTCCAACGAAGTCGATCTTGATCAAGACGTCGACCTGTCCATGCTCTCCGACACCTTTGACCAAAAGCAGTTTGAGAAGGATCTGGGTGCCGCCATCGACGAGTTTAACGAGGGCCGTTCGGGCGCGTTCGAGGCCAATAGCTCCTATGACGAGCAGGCCGGCAAGTTTACCGTCGAAAAGGCGCGCTCCAACGAAAAACTCAACCGCGAGCATGTCATTAAGTATGCCGAGCTCGAGCTTGCCTCGCTGGCCGAGACCGTAGATCTTTCCAAGCTCGGCAACGATGCCTATGAGCCGCTCAATGGAACGCTGACCGATGATCAGATTCAGGCTGCATGCGATGCCGCCAACAACTTCCTGGGCGTCAACGTGACCCTCAAGCTCAACGGCGAGGATGCCGGCAAGGTTGATGGCAGCTCCGTGTTGCAGTGGATCAGCTTTGCCGATCCCGCAAACCCCACGCTCGATACGTCGCAGATCAGCAGCTGGGCAGCCGAGCTCGCCAACGGCTTCAATACCGTGGGCTCCACTCGCTGGTGGACGCGCGCCGATGGCAAGCAGTGCGCCGTCGAAGGCGGCGACTTTGGTTGGTCCATCGACAGCAGCTCGCTCGCAAAGCAGGTCGAGGATGCCATTAACAACAAGCAGACCGGCGAAATCGAGATCAAATACTCCCAGAAAGCCGACACCTTTACCGCAAAGGGAGAGCCCGACTGGAAGGCATACGTCGATGTCGATCTGTCCGAGCAGCACGCGCGCTACTACGACGAGAGCGGCAATATCGTGTGGGAGGCCAACTTTATCTCGGGAAAGCCGGGCGAGGACGCCACGCCCGAGGGCGTCTGGCAGATCAACAGCAACGACGGCGCCAGCAAACTCATCGGTGCCAAGGACCCCGAGACCGGCAAGCCCAAATACGAGAGCCCGGTAAGCTATTGGATGCCGTTTGAGGGAAACATGGTCGGCTTCCACGATGCAACGTGGCAAAACGACAAGAGCTTTGACGACCCCAACTCCTACAAGTGGTGCGGCAGCCACGGTTGCATCAATCTGCGCCTGGCAGACGCCAAGGCACTTCACGACTGCATCAAAGTCGGCCTGTGCGTGGTTGTCCACTCATAGTGTAACGCGCGCATTCCTACAACGTGGAACCGCTGCGACCAATCTAACAGTTCCGAAAGAAACCGTTCTATGCGCCCACCCCAACCGGTGGGCGCATATAATTATCGAGGTTCTTTCTATAAAGGAGACGCTATGCCGAATGTCCCCACCATCACCCCGGGCCCGGATGATACCGAGCACACGCCCGAAGGTGCCACCGAAACGATTCCTCTGATTACAAACGCACACACCGACAAGCAGAGCGGACGCACGAACGATGCGGCCGAGATATCCGATGAAGAGGCATATGCCAAGCTCAAGGCAAAACGTGCCGAACGTCGACGCAAAAAGCTGATTCGACGCGGTATTGCCGCCGGCATCGTGGGTGCCATCGCGCTCATTGCCATTGTCGCAACCCTGGTTATCAATGCGCAGCCTCAGGGCGCTAGCGGGCCTGTAACCGACATGGTGACCGAGGGCACGTTTACCACAACGGTCGAGGCGAAAGGCCAGCTCAAACCCATTTCGTCCTCAGTGGTCTCCCCTTCTGTTGACGGCACGGTCGATTCGATCAACGTGCAGGCAGGCCAATCCGTCAACGAGGGCGACGTGCTCATGACCATTAAAAACGACGAGCTCGATCGCAACGTTGCCGAGGCGCAGCGTGCAGTTGCAGCCGCTCAGGAAGACCTTGCGAACGCGCAGAAAGCCGCAGCTGCCGCGCAGGCCACCCCAACGACGGACGTCGATGGAGCTTCCGCAGCGGCTGGCATCTCCGCCGCATCAGCGGACACGAACGCCGTATCGGCCGCGCAGCGCAGCCTCGCATCGGCCCAGGCAAACCTCGACCAGGCGAACGCCAAGGCCGCCAGCCGTACGGTCACGGCCCCGAGCTCGGGCAGCATCGTGGAGCTCAACGCCAAGGTGGGCGCCACGGTAACAGGCGGCATGATCATGGGCGAAAGCGATACGAGTGGCGGCAAGCAGTGCATGCAGATCGCCGACCTATCCAAGATGAAGGTGACCGTGCAGGTGGGCGAAAAGGACATCGCCAAGATCGCCGTTGGGCAGAGCGCCAACGTCACGTATCCCGCGTTTCCCGATATCGTGAGCCAGGGAACGGTCACCGCCATCGCCTCGGTGGCAAACTCCGACTCCAACAACGGCGGCGGCAGCGTGACCTTTAACGTCGACATTCTCATCGAGGCGCCCGACGCGCGCCTGAAGCCGGGCATGACGGCCGAGGTATCGTTGGTGACCGAGCAGCTCGACGACGTGGTGATGGTGCCGACGATGGCGCTCATGACCGAAGACGGCGAACACTATTACGTCAACGTGGCGACTGATGACGAGGGCAAGCAAACCCGTCGCGTGAAGGTGACCGTCGTGACGCAAAACGACAACGAAGCCGTAGTCGGCAAGACACAGGTCAAGCGCGACGACCAGGGCAACGAAATCAACCCTGACGTGCCGGTTACCAAGCTACGCGATGGCGACACCCTCGTCATGGACAACGGGGCGGACGCAACGGCTGACGGCGGCTACAGCGCGGATTCGGGCAGTACGTCTGCCGACGAGGGTATGTAATGCGTCCCGTCATCGACATCCGCAACGTGCACCGCATCTTTGAGAGCGAGGCCGGCTGCGCCCATATCCTGCACAACGTGAGCCTGGCGGTAGATCCCGGCGAGTTCGTCGCTATCACTGGCCCCTCGGGCTCGGGCAAATCAACGCTCATGAACATCCTAGGCTGCCTAGATAAGCCGACGGCGGGCGACTACTACCTGCAAGGGCTCAACGTGGCCGAGCTCGATGATGACGAGCTCACCGAAGTCCGCGCCCTGAGCATCGGCTTTGTCTTTCAGAGCTTCAACCTGCTGCCGCGCCTGTCGGTTATCGAAAACGTCATGCTGCCGCTGGCCTACACCAACGTACCCCGTAGCCAGCGCGAAATGCGCGCCGTGCACGCGCTGCAGGCCGTCACGCTGCCCGTCGACCACTGGGACCACCGCATATCCGAGCTCTCGGGCGGCCAGATGCAGCGTGTCGCCATCGCACGTGCCCTCGTCAATGACCCGCCCATCATTCTGGCCGACGAGCCGACGGGAAACCTGGACTCCGCCACCGGAGCGCTCGTCATGGAAACCTTCCATAAGCTCCAGGAGCGCGGCAAGACCATCATACTCATCACGCACGACCCCGGCATCGCCGCCGAGGCCGACCGTGCCGTGACCATCCGCGACGGTCGTATTCACGACGGCGCGTATATTCCACATACACCGCGGACCCTGCGCAGCGCCGTCGATAGCCTACCCACGATCTCCGACCCGACCATCCCGCAGAAAGGAGTGATGGTGTGAGCACGCGCGACCTCATCCAAGAAGCACTTCACTCGCTCGAGGCCAACAAGGGGCGCAGCCTGCTCACCATCCTGGGCATCGTCATTGGCATCGCATCGGTCATCGCCATGACCTCGCTTATCGGCGGCATCCAAAACAGCTTGGTAAACAGCCTGGGCCTCAACGCAGCCCGCATGGTGCAGATCTATTCGTCCCAAGAACTCACCGATTCGGACGTCCAGAAGCTTCAAAAACTGGTGCCGCAGATAGAGCAGATCGGCATTGTCGACAGCGCTTATACCGAGTACAAGACCGGCGATAAAAGCTATACCGTCATGGCACAGGGTGTCGACAGCGACATGCTCGACGCGGTGGGTGCCAGCAAGCTCGTTGCGGGACGCGTCTATTCACAGGCCGAGTCCCAATCAGGCTCGCGTGTGGCGCTCATCAGCCGCGGCGGCGCCGATCAGCTTTACGGCAACGAACAGGACGCACTGGGGAAAACCATCAAGGTGTCCAACGGCGAGGTGCAGATTGTAGGCGTGATTGATGGCGGCAGCGACTCCATGGGCTCGCTCACGCTGTATATGCCACGCGAAACCATCTCCGGCCTGTTTGGCGACGAGAATCCTTCATTCCCCAGCGTGACGGCACTTGCTGCCGAGGGCACGGACATGGACGAGCTCTGCAAGACCATCGAGTCTAAGGTGCGCGCGATGAAGGGCATCTCGGAGGATGATGAGTACGACAGCGTATCGGCGACCTCCATGAAAAGCGCCATCGATGCACTCAACTCGTTTATGGGCGCCTTCTCGCTCATCATGGGCGCTGTCGCCAGTATCTCACTGCTTGTCGGCGGAATCGGCATTATGAATATGATGCTCACCAACGTGACCGAGCGAATCCGCGAGATCGGTATTCGCCGTGCCCTGGGCGCCAGTCGTCGCGATATCACCGCGCAGTTTTTGGCCGAGTCCTCGGCACTGTGCATCACCGGTGGCCTGCTGGGTGTCCTGATTGGCTATCTGCTGGCCTGGGGCCTCGCGATGTTTGCCGCAGGATCAGGGGTTCTCAGCGAGCTCGGTGCCAGCGGGCAAATCACACCGAGCTTTTCAATCGCCACGGTGCTGCTGGCCTTCGCCGTCTCCGTCGGCATCGGCGTAATCTTTGGCTTCTACCCCGCTCGCCGCGCGGCAAAGCTCAACCCGGTGGAGTGCCTACGCTACCAGTAAGCCACCACTAACAAGTTGCGGTGAATTAAGGACTGACTATGCTATCTAGCAGCAAAAACAGACACTATTTCACCGCAACTTATTGAAGGGCTGTTTGCGCCAGTTCTGGGCGTTGTCCTCGAGCTATTGATGGATGACGGGCTTGTACGGGTCGAGCTTGCTCGGGGCGCTCCTCCTCGCGGGCGGGAGGGCGCGCTAGGCGCGGCGAGCGCCTAGCGCGCGAACTCCCGTAAGAGCGCGTCTTCCACTTCCCGAAGCGAAAGGGCCCCGCCTC
>CAKTVQ010000030.1 GCA_934630375.1 uncultured Collinsella sp. | reverse complement strand
TCGTGGTCGAATTCGGGGCGATAAAGGCCCTGCTGCTGAGCGGAATCTGCCTGCATCGCGATCCTCCCCTAGATATTTAGACAGTCAGTTGAATAGGCATAGTAGGAGCATCGGGGCATCGTTGTGTTTCCCGCCCGTTTCGAAACAATCGCGTAACGCACGCCCTACGAGCGGACACCGCCGACCTCAAGGGCGACAACATAGGCCCCAAGTTCAGCCTGTTAGCTCACCACTTCAAACATCTCAATCTGTAACAGGAAGAGCGGATTTTGGCGCCTAGATGTTACAGATTGAGATTTTCTGCGGAGCGGTTTTGGTTTGTCTCGATCTGTAACACGAAGGGCCGGTTTTGGCGACCAGCTGTTACAAATCGAGATTTTCCATAGGACCATTTCTTCCTGTCTCGATCTGTAACACCTAGGCCCAATTTCCATCCCTAGTTGTTACAGATCGAGACATTTCGGCAGCCCCCTTCACCATCCCATTCAAATAGAACAATTTTGTTAGTCTTGGTTAACTTTTAAGCTTAAAACGGGTATCCTTTGCGGCGTCAAGCAAACGGCACGCACACCGTGCCAGATCAAGGAGGCCCCTATGGCGCACCAAGCAGACCAGCAGACGATGCAACTCGTCCTTATCCGTCACGGAGAGTCCGAGTGGAACAAGCTCAACCTGTTCACCGGCTGGACCGATGTCGAGCTCACCGACACGGGCCGCGAAGAGGCGGCGGCAGGCGGCCGCGCCCTCAAAGAAGCCGGTTTCGACTTTGACGTCTGCTACACTTCGCGTCTCAAGCGCGCGATCCGCACCCTCAACATCGTGCTCGGCCAAATGGATCGCGAGTGGCTGCCCGTCATCAAATCCTGGAAGCTCAACGAGCGCCACTACGGTGCGTTGCAGGGTCTCAACAAGGCCGATGCCGCCGCGGAGCACGGCGACGAACAGGTGCTCATCTGGCGCCGCTCCTTCGATGTCTGCCCGCCGGCACTCGAGCCGGACGACGCGCGCGACCCCCACACCCAGGAGCAATACCGCGACGTCGCGCCCGATCAGCTGCCCTATACCGAGTGCCTCAAGGGCACGATCGCCCGCGCCTGGCCCTATTTCGAAGACGAGATTCGCCCCCAGATGCTCGCCGGCAAGCGCGTACTCATCGCCGCACACGGCAACTCCCTGCGCTCACTCGTCATGAAGCTCGAGCACCTCACGCCCGAGGAGATCCTCAAGGTCAACATCCCCACCGGTGTGCCGCTCGTCTACACCTTCGACACCGATTTCAACGTCCTCGACAAGCGCTACATCGGCGACCCGGCGACCATCGCCGCCAAGATCGACGCCGTGGCCAATCAGGGCAAAGCACACAAGTAGCCCCAACCCAAAACCGACGCGTGGCGCCGCACGGCCCAGATGCGACGTCACGCCGCCCATACACAGGAGCGCACCATGCTCAACCATCTCAAACAACACTTTGGTTCCCGGCGCACCGGCGGTCACGGAGGCCTAGACATTGCGCGGCATATCGGCCCCGGGCTGCTCGTGACCGTCGGCTTTATCGACCCGGGCAACTGGGCCTCCAATATGGCCGCGGGCTCGCAGTTTGGCTACGCGCTGCTGTGGATCGTCACGCTGTCCACGATTATGCTCATCGTGCTGCAGCACAACGCGGCTCACCTGGGTATCGCCACGGGCGCCTGCCTTGCCGAGGCCACGACACGTTACCTCCCCCGCTTCGTCGGGCGTACGGTGCTCGCCAGCGCCTATCTCGCGACCATCGCCACCGCCATGGCCGAAGTCCTGGGCGGCGCGATTGCCCTTCAAATGCTCTTTGGGCTGCCCGTGCGCGCGGGCTGCGTCATCGTGGCGGCAGTATCGATGGCGATGCTCATGACGAGCTCCTACAAGCGCGCCGAACGCTGGATCATCGCCTTCGTGGGTGTGGTGGGACTCTCGTTTTTAGCAGAGCTCGCGCTGGTCAAAGTCGACTGGCCGCAAGCAACCGCAAGCTGGATCATCCCCAGCATGCCTGCCGACTCGGCAACGATTATCGTGAGTGTCCTGGGTGCGGTCGTTATGCCACACAACCTATTTCTGCACTCCGAGGTCATCCAATCCATGCACTTCGAAGGCCAAGGCGAGCAAGTTATCGAAGAACGTCTGCACTACGAGCTCTTCGACACGCTCTTTTCGATGGGCGTGGGCTGGGCAATCAACTCGGCCATGGTCATCCTTGCCGCAACGACCTTCTTTGCGCACGGCATGGTCGTAGACGACCTCGCCGTCGCAGCGGCCACGCTCTCCCCCATCTTGGGCCCGGCGAGCTCGACCATCTTTGCGGTAGCGCTGCTGTTCGCGGGCCTCTCGAGTAGCGTGACGGCGGGCATGGCGGCAGGCACCATCACTGCGGGCATGTTCGACGAGGAATACGACATCCACGACCGACATTCCTCGATCGGGGTGGCGGCCTGTTTCGTCGGCGCAGTGGCGGCGTGCTTGGTCGTCCCGAATCCTTTTGAGGGTCTCATTTGGAGTCAGGCACTGCTGTCGCTTCAGCTGCCGATTACGGTCTTTGTGCTCATACGACTCACCAGTTCGCCCCGCGTCATGGGCAAATACGCCAACTCGCGCCCGCTCAACGCGCTGCTCGTAGGGATCGGTGCCATCGTGACGATTCTCGATGTCGTGTTGTTGACAGGGATGTAATGGGACGGGGCACCTACCCAGGCAAACGTCTCGATCTGTAACATCTAGACCCTCTTTTGATGTCTAGATGTTACAGATCGAGATCATTCCGAAGGACAGCTCCGTTTGTCTCAATCTGTAACAAGTGGACCCAATTTCCACCGTTAGATGTTACAGATTGAGATCTTCTTCCGGACGGTTTTGGTTTGTCTCGATCTGTAACAGGAAGACCCGTTTTGAGCCGTTAGACGTTACAGATTAAGACAAAAGGTCGACCGGACTCACAACAGACAGGATCGGCCAACAGCAACCGTGATCCCTTGGGGACGGAGGAAAAGGGCCCCGGCCGAGAATTCGACCGAGGCCCTTGGACAGAGCTATGCGTTGATACGAGCCGTGTGTCTGCGAGCTACTCCTCGACGAGCTCAAACTGATCGGGACCGACGCCGCAGACCGGGCACACGTAATCCTCGGGCAGCTCGGGCGTGTCGACCTCAACCTCGTAACCGCAAACGATGCACACGAACTTATACGTCTTCTTCTCCTCAGCCATGATGTTCTCCTCTCGAACGTGACTGCTGGTGTACTTACTTATTAGTATATATTCTCAATAATATAATACAAGTATTTTTAAAACATTTCTAGCCTTGATACGAGGACGCCTTCGGAGGCGTCTTGCCCTTCAGGACCTTATGGTAGTAATCGTAGGTGAGCGGCGTCTCGTCGCTCAGGCGCTCGGCATCCTCGACCTCGCCAATAAACAGTAGATGCGTGCCCACATCCACAGTGTCGATCAAACGGCAGCTAAACAGGGCCGTCGCGTGCTCGGGCACATAGGGCATGCCCAGAGCCGTCTCGCGGGTCTCGTATTTGGCAAACTTGTCATAATCGCTGCTGGTGCGGAACCCAAAGTTACCGATGTAGAGCATGTCGGCGGTCTGATCGATCACGGTCAGCGCGAACGCTTTGGCCGATGCGATGACGCCCGAGGTGACGTTGTCCTTGTTCACGGCAACCGAAATGCGCGGCGGCATGGACGTCACCTGCACCGCCGTGTTGATGACGCAGCCGGCGCGCAGCCCGTCTGCCGCGGCGCTCACCACGTACAGGCCGCTCGGCATGGTAAAGAACGCAGTTTTGTCCATAACGATCACTCCCCTAGCTCGGGTTGGAACCTCATGGATGTATGTACCCACAAAAAAGGCAGCGCCCATAGCGGACGCTGCCTTTGAAACATATGTGTCAGAACAGTAAGAAAGATGAGACACCCGCAGTTGCGGTGAAATAGGGACTGAATAGTCCCTCAAACAGGCAAAACAGTCCGCATTCCACCGCAACTTATACAGAGCGCCTAGCGGTTGCGTTCCTTGAGGGCGCGGTCGATCTCGCGTTGGACATCACGCTTGGCCATGTCCTCGCGCTTGTCGTAGAGCTTCTTGCCGCGACCCAGGCCCAGCAGCAGTTTTACGCGACCGTCGGTATTAAAGTAGAGCTCCAACGGAACCAGCGCATAACCACGGTTGCGAAGTTTGCCGTCAAGAAAGTCGATCTCCTTGCGGTGCAGCAGCAGACGGCGCCGACGGTCGGGATCGCGATTCCAAACGCCGCCATGGCTATAAGGGTGGATATGCAGGCCGACGAGCCAACACTCCCCGCCACGAATCAGCGCGAAGGTATCGGTAATCTGACACGCGCGCTCGCGAATCGACTTGACCTCGGTACCGCTCAGCTCAATACCGCACTCAAACGTCTCATCGATAAAGTACTCGTGATGTGCCGAGCGATTCTTGGAAATGAGCTTGCGCTCGCGCTTACTGGGCATCGCCGGCCTCCTTGGCGCCATCGGCGTTTGAACCCGCAGCCTCGCGCTTTGCCCTGCGCTCGGCATTAAGCTCGGCATCGCTCTCGCGCACCAGCTTGATAATCGCCGCGCATGCCTCCTCGCCCACCAGGTCGCGGGCACGGACCGTCAGACGCGTAGCCTCCTGCTTGTCGCCGTCGCTTGCAGCATCGGTCGCGCACATGATCAGGCAGATGGCGATCTCGGCCGAAGGCGAGGTCGGCACGCCCTGCAGGGCGAGCTCACCCATCACATGGTCGTCACTCTCGTCCGCGGCATCCGGATAGGTGGTATGGATCTTGTTGAGCAGGCGCGTCGTATGCGCATCATTGGGCGCCAGGCGCAGCGCCAGACGCGCGCAGCCCACGGCAGCCGAAATGTTCTCGGTCTCGGGCTCCAAGAAGTACTGACCCAAATTGGTGTAGGCGCGTGCGGCGCACTTACCGTCGCTCGCGCGCTCCAGCACCGAGAACGAGAGCGATGCCCACTCCTGCTTGTCCTCGAGCGCGCGGAACAGCTCGGCCAAGTCCAAGCGATAGTTGCAGTTCATGGGATCCCAACGCACGGCCTGCATCAGGGCATTCCGAGCACTCACATAATCCTGCTGGCGAATGTAGGCATACGCCATGTCGGAATACAGGCGATCAAAGGGCACCTCGACCTGCACCAGCTCGCGCGGATCCTTTTCCACGCGGCGGTAGGCCAGACGCTCAAACTTGCTGTCGAAGCTAAAGTACTGGCGCTTCTCCTCCGTCTTGCATTCAGCGTCGATATACTCCTCGGCAAGCTCCACCAGACGCTCCAGCAGCGGCGTCGCCGTAGCCAGGTCGCCCTGCGCCAGATAGTTCTCGGCATACGTGATGTCTTCCAAGCTGATAGGCAGGTCCATGACAACTCCTCGGTCCGGGCGGCAGACTCAACGCGCGCCTTAAATATCGGTCAATACACAAAACCCGGGTCTCTTACGAGGCCCGGGCGTTCAATTTTGGTAGCCCGTACCAGATTCGAACTGGTGATCTCCGCCTTGAGAGGGCGGCGTCCTAAACCGCTAGACGAACGGGCCATATGTAGCAAATGCAATGGCTGGGATGGAGGGAGTCGAACCCCCATTGACGGAACCAGAATCCGCTGTCCTGCCATTAGACGACATCCCAATGACTGCATCGCTGCGCTCGGCTGTGCCTTTGCGCAAGAAAGAAATATACGGGAAGTCCGGCCGTGACGCAAGCCCCAATTTTGACTTTTTTGAAATTCAGCCAAATACGGCCGACACGTGAAGGACCTGTGAAGCGCCAGCGACACGTACGGCGCCAAAGCCCGTAAAACATCCCGCATCTACCGCTGGTAGATTACAACAATGCAGCACTCACGGCTGATGGCACAATCGAACCGTCATCATTGCACGGATATCGAGGCGCCATGGACGAAGAGCTTGATTACCTATGGGAGACCCTGGGCCTCGAGATCACTGCTGACCTTTGGCCCGAACGGGACAAAATCCATCCCACTTTGCGCCCCGCCATCACGGTGATGCAGGCAAAATACCGCCGTGCATCCTTTTTGATCATGCGGATGTCATGGCACGCGGGACTCCCCGACCTTAAGCGAATCCAGGCAAGCCTCGTCGAGCTGTCCGGCATGCCGACCGTCATATCCGAGGCGCACCTGGAGCAGCGCCAGCGCGAGCGACTGCAACAGCAGCGGATTCCCTTTATCTGCCCCGGCGTTCAGGCATATCTGCCCTTTATGGACGAGGAGTACTGGAGCGGCAAGCCCAACAAGCACGTAAAGGTCTACGGTCCGCACGAATGGGCACAGCTCAAGGATTGAGCCGAGCGAGCCCGCCGATAGAAAACACGTCCCACCCTGAGCACTCAAAACGGGTCGCACTTTCCGCAGCCGCTACAGCAACGCCTCGACCCAAGCCGATTCCCTAAAGCCGGGAATCGCAAAGTCGTCGCCCACCAACAGCGGACGCTTGACCAGCATGCCGTCGGTCGCCAGCAGCTCGTAGCACTCCCGATCCGTCATGCCCGCATCTAGACGCGCCTTCAGGCCCAGCTCTCGATATTTCATGCCCGACGAATTAAAGAAGCGCCGCACCGGCAGTCCCGAACGAGCAATCCAGGTCGCAAGCTCATCAGCCGTGGGATTGTCCAAAACGATATCGCGGTCGATATACTCTACCCCGTGTTCGTCCAGCCATGCCTTGGCCTTCTTACAGGTCGAGCACTTGGGATATTCAACAAACAGTACGGTCATGGGAATCCTCCGAATATAGATCGGCCAACGCAGGCACACGCCACACGAGGCGCCTTCGCATGATGGGCCAATTGTAGCCCACGGGTCACACGCTAAACGAACCGTACCCCGAATCCGCGTTTGATGAACGGCAGCAGCTCCATTGCCTCGGGCGTGATATGGCCCGCAACGTTCATGCGCTCGTCACCGGGAAGATCGACCCGCGCAATCTCAAGCTCGCCTTCGTAGCGCCCATATCCGCTATTGCTCACAGCGATCGACCCCGCCTTTCGCGGCAGGCCGGCTCCGGCATCCGTCGGCACGGAATCCGGCTTATGCGTCATACGTGACTCCTGAGACCTAAAGATGAGGGTGCTCGAATCGGGTCGGTCGTGATGAATCTGCCCACGCACATAGGCATAACCGGGCTCAAGCTCGCATTGCAAATCCACGTATCCGGCAGAAACTTGAGCAAACTGCGTCCAGCCCGCATCGGAAAGATCGGGGTCGCCGACCAACACAATGTCGCAATCGGCGCCATGTGCAAGCTCAAGCATATTGAGAGCAACCTTTGACGCGCGACCGCGCTGCGTCTCGACCGTCGGCAGTCCCTCGAATACCGGCCCGCGAACGTTAGCATCGCCCGGCACAAAAGCCATGATTTCGAATCCAAGCGCCGCAAGACGAAGATTCACCCGAGCAATGTCCTCCAGAGCTAAACCGGTATAAGGCTTGGGGTAAAAATTGTGGCAGGCGGCAAAACGAGTCACATCGGCACCGGCCTCACGCCACGATGCGATTTCATCAGAACTCACCGTCGATGCATTGACCACAATGCGAAATACACCGGACAGCTCCGCGACCCGCTGGGCGCTAAAGCCATAGTCCAAACGAAGGTATTCCAACCCCAGATCGCGCAGGTCCTCGATGCGCTCAAGCCCGAGCAAATCGCACGTGCGCGGTCCCACATCGGCAATGAGCGCAATGCCGCGGGCGGAAAGCAGCGACAGCACATGACGGACCTTATCGGCATACGCCGCTCCCCCATCCTCGGGAATATGCAGTGAGGCAAACGCATAGCGCGCACCCGCCGCGGCACCGTGCTCAATCGTCCGCTCAATATCCTGCAGAGGGCTGGAAAGATAAATCGAAATACCCGTTTTCACGTTTCAACGCTCCTTTAAAAAAGGCCGGCGGAGCAGTTAGCCCCGCCGGCACAACCATAGCATCAAGAAATCTGCCGTGCGCCGCAAGCCCTGAGCAACACGGCTCGCGATATCAAACTATTCGCCAAAGAACTCGTTGATCTTCTGTTCGTCGACGCCAAAGAACCACGTCAGGACAAAGCCGGCGGCATAGGCAAGCAGCATAGCGGCAACGTAGCCGAGCTGCTGGCCAGGAACGACGATCAGCAGGCCAAACAGACCGGAAACGCCCTGAGAAACCGTGCCGATGTGAAGCAGCGCCGCGAGCGCGCCGCCAAATCCGGCACCCAGACAGGCCGTCACAAACGGACGAACGAGCGGCAGCGTAACGGCATACATCAGAGGCTCGCCCACACCGAGGATTCCAACGGGAATGGACTCTGCGACGTACTTCTTGAGCTTGGCGTTCTTGGTCTTAAAGTACAGCGCCAGACCGGCACCGACCTGACCGCCGCCAGCCATCATAAGGATGGGGAGCAGGTAATTGATGCCCTTGGTAGCGCCGTCGGGATCGTTGAGCATAGCGTGGATCGGCGTGAGCGCCTGATGCAGGCCGACGGAAACCAGCGGCAAGAAGCCTGCCGACAGGATATAGCCGCCCAGGACGCCCAGCTTCTCGAAGATAAAGGTCAAAACGCTAAAGATGGCAGTCGTCAGCCATGCGCCAACCGGCTGGATGACGAGCATCAGAGCAAAGGCGCCGATGATGAGCACCAGCAGCGGGGACAAGAACGTGTCGAGTGCGTTGGGCATAACCTTGCGAATCTGACGCTCCATCCAGGCAAAAAATGCGCCAGCGATAAGAGCCGCGATCATGCCGCCCGCTGCGGGGTTATACTGCGCATTGGTGAGCGGCAGCAGAATGGCAGTGGCAGGATCGGCCGCGCCAGGCGCAAGCAGGGGCATGGCACTGTTGGCGATACACATCATGCCGGCGATGCCGCCCAGCGCAGCGGAGCCACCAAACTCACGTGCCGCGTTATAGCCCACCAAGATGGGCAGATAGGCAAACAGGGCCCAGCCCATGGAACGAATGCCCTGGTACCACCACTCGCCCGCAAGCGCGCCTGCCGTCGAGACGTTAATGACGTTGCAGATACCGTTGATGAGGCCAGCCGCAATGATGCCGGGAAGCAGGGCGACGAAGACATTGGAAATCTTCTTGAGGAAAGCCTGAACCGGCTTGGACTCGTACTTGGCCTTCTGCGCGGCCTTGTTTGTGGCCGCAGCGTCAACCACGCTCTCGTCAGCAACGCCTTTCGCAAGGCCGGTGAGCTTGGAGAACTCCTCGAGCACCTTATTCACCTTGCCCGGCCCCAGCACGATCTGCATCGTGTCGTCCTCGACCAGGCCCATCACGCCGTCGAGTGCCTTAATGCCCTCCGTGTCGACGTTGCCCGCGTCTTTGACGGTCACGCGCAGGCGCGTCATGCACGCCGCGTTTGCCAGCACGTTGTCTTTACCGCCCAAAAGGTCCAGCAGCTTTTGAGCCAGCTCTTTGTTCGTCATAACTCCTCCTTGTATTGGGTATCTCGTTTGGATGTCGTATCAGATCACGCCGCGCACCTATTGGGCATCGGCATTGCTCTTCTCATGGCCACTCACCGCAGCACGGACATGGCCTCGCGCCCGCCCAAGAGCTACCGCAGCCTGCTCGGCATCGCAGACCAGCAGCACCGAGACAATAGCGGTTTTTACATGGCCGCCGGCATCTGCAAGTGCCTGAATAGCGCGCTCGCGCGTGCAGCCGGTCGCCTCCATCACGATGTTCTGGCCGCGCACCACCAACTTCTCGTTCGTCTGCTGCACATCGACCATCAGGTTTTGGTATACCTTGCCGATCTTGACCATGGCACCGGTTGAAATCATGTTGAGGATGAGCTTTTGAACCGTTCCCGCCTTGAGCCTCGTTGAGCCGGTCAGCACCTCGGGACCGGGCACGGGTTCAATGGCAAGATCTGCGCTCTCCCCGATCTTCGACCCTTGGTTGCAGGCAATTGCAATGGTCTTGCACCCAGTTGCCTTGGCGTACACAAGGCCGCCCACCACATAGGGAGTACGACCGCTTGCCGCCAGGCCAACGACAAGATCCTTGTCCGAGAGTCCACGCCCCCGCAGGTCGCTCGCGCCAAGCTCCTCACTGTCTTCGGCACCTTCGACAGCCTTGATAAACGCCGTCTCGCCTCCGGCAATGAGCCCGACAATCAGATCGGGTGACACGCCAAACGTGGGCGGACACTCCGAAGCGTCGAGTACGCCCAGACGACCGCTGGTGCCAGCGCCCATGTAAAAGACGCGCCCGCCGCGCTCGAGTGCCTCAGCAGCCCAGTCGATTGCCGTGGCAACCTGGGGCAACACTTTCGTGACCGACTGGACGGCACGAAGATCCTCATCGTTCATCGTCGTGACGATCTGCAGCGATGTCATCGTATCGAGGTACATTGACCTTTGATTACGCTGCTCGGTCGTGAATTTTGTTAAATCGAGCATTTCATTCACCTCATCTTTCCTGTTTCTCGATGTAGTTTTGCTTAATGACATGCGTCGCCCGTTCGTAGTCGCTGGCAACGTAAGCAGCGTACAGGGCATCGACAACCATAAGCTGGGCCATACGCGAAGCCATGGCACCGCTGCGGACCAAGGGTTCACTCGCAGCGACGCCGAGCACGGCATCGGCCATGGTGGCAAGCTTGGATGATCCATCTACTTTGGTCACGGCCACAACGGGACAGTTGTGACGTTGGGCCTCGGCGGTGCAGTCCAGCACCTCTTGCGTCAAGCCCGAGTAGCTAAAGGCGATTGCCATATCGCCCTCATGCATGTTCTTGGCACACAAGAGCTGATCATGCCAGTCGTCGTACAGATGGCACTCTTTGTCGACACGCATGAGCTTTTGCGCCAGATCGTGCGCGACCAAACGAGAGGCACCGATACCGAACAGATTGACTGCGCGTGCCCGCTTAAGATAGGCCGCACATCGCTCCAAGACGGTGTAATCGAGCGTTCGCGCCGTCGCTTCGATCGTGCGCACGTTGCTTTTCATCACCTTCCCCACGATACGTTCAACGCTGTCATCCATGGAGATGTCCTCGAGGGCAACGTCTTTCTTGTCACCCAAGAGTGCCAGCTCGGCAATCAGTTCGCGCTGGAACTCCTTGTAGCCCGCAAAACCCAAGCGCTTGCAAAAGCGCAAAATGCTCGAGGGCGAGGAGAACGTGGCATCGGCAAGACCGCGGACGGACAGCCCGACCACCTCGTGCGGATGAGCACTTACATATGCGATGACATTGCGTTCCGCCGGGCTCGCGCTGAGCTCACGCTCGCGAAGCCGCAAAAGCAATCCGTTTGCCATCCCAAACACCTCCGTTGAGAAGAATTAAAGACCAACGAACGATTCGTACCGGATACAAACAGCTTTTACGGTACATTGTGCCGCATCGTGGCGCACAAAGGGCGAGCGTTCTACCGCTCGCCCCTCAAATCCGACCGCTCGGAAATACGCGCGACACAAAATAATTCAACAAGGTCGCATTATCAGAAACGGGTTTGTTACCGGCTAGCGCCTCGCATGAGCGCCGATCGGCCGAGTCGCATGGCGCACCGACGCCGCTGCCAGCAATACCAACAGCATCGCGGTGACATAGCCCGCAGTATCGAATCCTAAATCGATAACGTCGAAATGCCTGCCGGGAACAAAGATCTTATGTACCTGATCGCCAACGGAGCAGACGGCGCAAAAGAGCAACACGGGCACGCAACGGGAGCATACGCTCCACGGACGCCTGGAAAAGCAAACCACGACCACCGAGGCGAACAATCCGACGAAGAAAAACTCTACGGTATGGGCAACGCGACGGACGTTCGTGCCCACCCACATGCGAATGGAAGCAAGCCGGCCAGACCGGACATTCGAGGCAGCCGAATCGGTGCCCCCGGTCATTCCGTTCTCCGTCTGAGCTTCACCCGTGGCATCGGCAGCCTGTACGCCCGTAGCCTGACCCTCCACCACACGCGCGGTGGACTCGCTCAGCAACGACGTCTCCACCGCATTTTGCTCCGTCAGCACCCAGATGCCCGCCAGCGTTGCAGCGAACAGAACGATCGCGGTCCATCCGATTATTTGTTTTACGCGCGCCAAGGGCCTACCTCCTTTTTTGAATATCAGCGAGTGTAGCCCCAAATGACATCGTCACCGTATCAAAATTTGAATCGCAACAGGAAGCGACAAAGCGACGTAAACCCCTACCCCGCCTCGCGCATCCAGCGATCGAACGTCCCCACGCACACGCCCAGGCACTTTGCTGCCTGGCTGCGGGTAATATCGCCTGCCTCATAGCTATCGCGCACCAGCTCAAACTGAGGAGGGCACGGCTTGCGAGGTCGACCGAAACGGACCCCTCGCGCCCGCGCCGCTGCAATTCCCTCCGCCTGGCGCCGATGGATATTCTCGCGCTCCACCTGCGCCACGTAGCTCAGCAGTTGCAGCACAATATCGGCAATCAGGGTGTTGGTCACATCCGGCGCGCCGCTGGCCCTGACGCGCGTGTCAAGCAATGGCATGTCCAACACCACAATGGCAACCCCGAGCTCCTTGGTAATGCGTCGCCATTCCTCAAGAATCTCGGAGTAATTACGGCCAAGTCGGTCGATAGAAAGCACCACCAGCACGTCCCCGTCTCCCAGGACGTGCAGCAGCTCGCGATACCGCGGGCGGTCGAAGTCCTTGCCGCTCGCATGGTCGGCATAAATATTCGCCGAGCCCACGCCATAGGCGCCCAGCGCATCCAGCTGCCGATTAAGATTCTGATCGCGCGAACTCACCCGCGCATAACCATACACCG
Organism: uncultured Collinsella sp.; assembly: GCA_934630375.1. Lineage (GTDB taxonomy): Bacteria > Actinomycetota > Coriobacteriia > Coriobacteriales > Coriobacteriaceae > Collinsella. The sequence goes on along the minus strand of CAKTVQ010000030.1, from coordinate 2,527 downwards.
TCGCCATCTCATCCCCGCTTTCTTGTAAACCTGCCAAAAAGGGACAGGTTTATTTTGGTAGGTTTTACCTCTCAAATAGCAGGTAAGCGGGCGGCCGAGCAGACGGCAAGGTAGCCATGATCCAAATGCGGAGGGCGGCCCCGAAAGACCGCCCTCCGCTCTCCCGCCATGAGTCGAGATTTGGCTAATGGATAAGCTTAAAGTCCAAGTGCCCACGCGTGGTATTGACGCGCGAGACCTCGATAATCACGCGCTGGCCCAGTTCATAGCGAGTCCCCGTGTCGGCGCCCGTCAGCGTAAGCGCATCCTCGTCGAACTCGAACCACTCGTTGCCCAGGCTCTTGATCGAAACCAAGCCTTCGACCTGCGTCAGGTCCAAGCGCACAAAGAGGCCCATGCTGCTAACCCACGAGACGGTTCCGGCATAGCGCTCGCCCAGACGGTCCTCATAGTACTGGGCAATCTTGATCTTTTGCGTCGCATGGCTAGCGGCATCTGCCGCGCGCTCGGCATCGCTGCATGCGCGGCAGATCTGCGGCAGAATGCGCGGCAGCGACTCGCGCCCCTTGCCGATCAGCCGCGGCGTACGGACCAGGGCGTCCTTGCCGCCGAGCTGCTCATAGGCCAACTGCAGTTTGAGCACGCGGTGCACCACCAGATCGGGGTAGCGACGGATGGGACTCGTAAAGTGACAGTAGCACGGCGCGGCGAGCGCAAAGTGGCCCTCGTTGCGCGGCTTGTACAGTGCGCGCTGCATGCTGCGCAGAAGCAGCGTGTTGACGAGCGGTGCGTTGGCCGTACCGGCGGCAGCATCAACTGCAGCCTGTAGCTCATCGGGACTCCCCAGGGCGATACCGGCAGCACGGCGATCGTCGATGATGCCTAGCTGCGCCAGCGCAACGGCGGCACCGTGCAGGCTATCGGGGCTCGGATCCTCATGCACGCGATAGCAGGCCTCGATATCACGGTCTGCCAGCCACTCTGCAACGCACTCGTTGGCGAGTAGCATGGCTTCCTCGATAAGCGACGTGGCACACGAACGCTCGCGCGCCACAATCTGCACGGGCACTCCGTCCTCATCCAATAGAGCGCGAATCTCGGCCGTGTCAAAATCGACTGAGCCGCGGGCACGACGAATACGACGGCGAAGTTCAGCGAGTTCGTTGGCGGCGACAAGGAAATCGCCGAGGTCGACGTTATAGCCGCGAGCAGTTTCCTCGCACGCAAGACCGCGCTCAAGCGCCTCCTCGCGCGAGGCCTCAGCAGCCGCAACATCCTCAGCGGCGCCTTCCAGCACCGAATACTCAACAGCGTCGGCACGCACCAGCAGCGCCTCGGCGCCGTCATAGTCCATACGCACACGCGAGCGAATCACGCTGGGGTACGGATCGTAATGCCGCACGCGACCCTGCGCATCGAGCTCAATGTCAACGGTAAACGCAAGACGGTCCTCGTCAGGGCGAAGCGAGCATAGGTCACAGGACAGGCGTTCGGGCAGCATGGGAAGCACGCGATCGGCCAGATACACCGATGTCGTACGATGGCGAGCCTCAAGATCGATATGCCCGTCCCAAGCCACATAGTGAGAAACGTCAGCGATATGCACACCCAGCTTGTAGCCACCCTCGGGCGTGCGCTCAAGCGAAATGGCATCGTCAAAGTCGCGCGCGTCGACCGGGTCGATCGTGATGACAAAGCGGTCGCGCAGATCGCGGCGGAGCGGGTCCTTAAGCGCCGCGGACACATCGAGCGAAAGCCCCTCGGCCTCGTCCAGCGCGGCCTCGGGATAGCTATCGGTATAGCCGTAACGCGCCATCACGTATTGAACGCCCAAATCGGGCGCGTCATCTCCGCCAATGCGGCGTTCGATCGTCACGGTGCCCGATTCCAGGCGCGTCGGGTAGGTCAAAATGCGCGCGACAACGGCATCACCCGGGTGGACGCCCAGACGATCCGCCGAGGTATCCTCGGGCAGAATGAAGAAGTCGGCCTTCAGGCGCGAATCGAGCGGCTCGATCACACCGAGCGGACCAGCGGTCTGGTACGTACCCACCACGCTTATGGCTGCGCGCTCAACCACGCCTTCGATCACGGCGCGCCGCTCACCGTGCGGGCTATTCTTAATGCTCACGGCAACGGTATCGCCATCCATGATCTCGCGCTTACCGCGGCCCATAACCTTGTAGTCGCCGCTCTCGGTTATGACATAGGCGCCATGCTCATGGAGCTGCACGCGCCCGGTCAGGCTCGGACGGCGTTCGCTGCGCACCGGCCCACGCTTATTGCGAGCACCGCGCTTATGCTTGTTATTGCGCCCCATGGCGCCTCCTTGCTATCGATTGCCGTTTACATCCCAAGAGTCTACCCAAATGATCCCTAGGGAACGGCAGGATTGCGGGTCACATAGATAGACCAGCGCCACAATGACCCGTTTTCTTCCGTCCCCTAGGGATCAAAAAACGGGCCGCCCCATAAGAGACGACCCGTTGGAAGGGGTGAATTCCAGGCATGCCTACACGCGCAGGTA
>CAKTVQ010000029.1 GCA_934630375.1 uncultured Collinsella sp. | reverse complement strand
CACTCCCGCCAGGCCGCGACCCTCAACAACTACAACATCAGCTGCGACATCTACGGCGGCTCGGGCCTTGAGCCGGCCGTCCAGATTCACAACGAGGTAACCGCCGAGATTATCAAGCGCCTGCACGAGCAGGGCACCATCTCCAAGCGTTCCACGCTGCAGTTCTACGACGCCAAGGCCGGCACGTTCCTCAACGGCCGCCAGGTGATCGGCCGCTGCCCCATCCAGGGCTGCAAGTCCGAGAAGGCCTATGCCGACGAGTGCGACCTGGGCCACCAGTTTGAGCCCGAGGAGCTCATCGCGCCCAAGAGCCAGCTCACTGGCGAGGTGCCCGAGCTGCGCCCGGTCGACAACCTCTACTTCGACCTGCCGGCCTACCTCGACTTTATGAAAACCTACACCGCCAAGCTCGCCCAGAACCCGCAGGTTCGCTCCGTGGTCTCCAAGACCATGGAGGAGTGGCTGCTGCCGGCTCAGCTCTACATTCAGAACAAGTTCCGCGAGGCCTTCGACGCCGTCGAGGATCAGCTCCCCGAGCACACCGTGCTGGAGCCCGAGGGCAACAAGAGCAGCTTCACCGTCACCTTCCCCAGCTGGAAGGAGCGCGACGACGCCCACGCGGTACTCGCCAACGGCGGCGTGCGCTTCCGCAGCGGCAAGGCGCTCGTGCCCTTCCGCATCACCGGCAACATCGACTGGGGCGTCCCGGTGCCCCAGGTCGACGGCGTTTCCGACGTCACCTGCTGGTGCTGGCCCGAGAGCCTGTGGGCGCCCATCAGCTACACCCGCACCGTGCTCGCGCGCGACGCCAAGGCCGCCGGCGTGACCGAGGGTGTCGCCGCCCAGGACGCCGCCCTCATGGGCGAGCCCGCCGCCGATTCCACGCAGGTGCCCGCGCCCACCTACCAGCACAGCTCGCTCGACTGGCGCGACTGGTGGTGCTCGGACGACGCACAGATCTACCAGTTTATCGGTCAGGACAACATCTACTTCTACTGCATCGCGCAGACCGCCATGTGGGAGGCCCTGGGCTGGGACCTCACGCAGAGCACCGTCAGCGCCTGCTACCACCTGCTCTACATGGGCAAAAAGGCCAGCTCGTCCTCGCAGACGCCTCCCCCGCCGGCAGACGACCTGCTCAACCACTACACCTGCGAGCAGATGCGCGCGCACTGGCTGTCGCTCGGCCTGTCCGAAAAGCCGGTGAGCTTTAGCCCCAAGGCATACGACACCCGCGTGACCGGCAAGGACAAGGACGGCAACGAGGTGCGCGCCTGCGACGACAAGCGCGTCATCGATCCGGCCCTTAAGGAGAGCGCGCTGCTGACCGGCGTGTTCAACCGCCTGGCCCGCAGCTGCTTCTACGGCGTCGCCGTCAAGGAGGGCGACGAGAGCCCCTATCGCAACGGCTGCATCCCCGCCGGTGCGGCCTCTGCCGCCGTGGTCGAAGCCGCCGAGCAGGCAGCTCTCGCCTTTGAGCAGGCTATGTACAAGTTCGAGACGCACCGCGCGCTTGCCGTGTGCGACGACTACCTGCGCGCCGCCAACAAGCGCTGGAGCGATGCCTCCAAGGCCGCCAACAAGCTCGAGGGTAACGAGGCAAACGCCGCAATGACGCAGGCCCTCGTCGACGCCTTTACCGAGCTGCGCGTGGCGACCGTGCTCATGCACGGCATCGTCCCTGCCGGCTGCGAGCTCATCTGCGAGTACTTCGACGTTGACCCGGTCGCCTTCTTTAGCTGGGACAACATCTTCGCCTCCACGGACGAATTTGTGGAGAGTCTGGGCGAGAAGCCCGGCGAGCACCGCGTAAAGCCACTGCCCCCGCGCTTCGACTTCTTCAGCAAGCACGAGAGCCAGTACTAAACACTCGACATGTAATGGAATGGGAAGGAAAGACGGATGTCCAAGCCGCGTCGTCGTAAGCAGAAAAAGCAGGTCAAGGCCGAGCTCAAGCTCAGGCAGTTTGCTGCTACCGAGCTTTCCGACCAGCTTGCCGCCCAACACTCCGCCGCCGACCTGCCGCGCTTTATGGTCGACACGGTCGCCGGCGCCTATGCGCCCGCCGATGCCGAGCTCATGATCGAGGGCTTCGGCGCCGCGGCCACACGCCCGGTCACGCTGCGCGCCAACACGCTCAAGGCAACCGTCGAGGACATCGCTGCGGCGCTCGATGCCGCCGGCATCGCTCACAACCCCGTCACCTGGTACCCAGACGCCTTCATCCTGCCCGAGGCCCAGGTTTCCGATCTGTGGGATCTCGACATCTACCGCGACGGCAAGATCTACCTGCAGAGCCTGTCGTCCATGATGCCGCCGCTGGTCCTGGGCGCTCAGGTAGGCGAGGACATCCTGGACATGTGCGCAGCCCCTGGCGGCAAGACGACGCAGATCGCCGCCCTCACGCAGGGGCAGGCGCACCTTACCGCCTGCGAGATGAGCATTCCCCGCGCCGAGAAGCTCGAAGCCAACCTCCACCGCCAAGGCGCAAAAAACGTGCCCGTCATGCGCACCGACGCACGCGAGCTCGACGAGTTCTTCCGCTTTGACCGCATCCTGCTCGACGCTCCCTGCACCGGCACGGGCACCGTTATCAGCGGCAACGAGAAAACCCTGCGCGGCCTGACCGAGCAGCTGCTCGTCAAATGCGCCCGCTCGCAGCGTGCGCTTCTGGACCGCGCCATGGGAACCCTCAAACCGGGCGGCACGCTCGTCTATTCGACTTGTTCGATCTTGCCGCAGGAAAACGAGGACGCCCTGCAAGAGGCCCTCGACAAGCATATGGACTGCGAGCTCATCCCCCTCGACGGCACGCCAAGCGAAAGTGAGGCACGCCGCGCCCAGGAAGCTGGCGAGGAGCCGCGCATCGAGTCCAACGCCCTAACCGAGGCCATTGCCGCGGGTCAGGTATCGGCCATCGCCAACGGCCTGTCCGGCACGCTCACCATTCCGCCTAGCCGCGACTTTGAGGGCTTCTACATTGCCCTGATCCGAAAACGCAGCTAGCGCACGGATCCAAAACTCAACAAGCTATCTCCGTGCGCGTTTGCTCTGCTGGTCGCGATGCTGTTTAAGCGTCGCGCGCTCCTTGCGTTCGGCCCTTTTGCCCTTAATGGCCGTGACCACAAAGTAGATGACCGCGGCGGCAACGATTGCGCCCACGCACAGGCCAATCGAGCTAAACATTGCTGTCAATTCCATACCGCGTCACCTCTCTTTTAAACGGGACATTCAAGATAGCACCTCAATACCCGCCACCACAGCTCCTTCACGTTCGCCGGCCCTTCGGTCTAACGGATGGCGCGGCGGGGAAAAATCAACTCGTCAAACGATTTAGCATTCGCAATTCCGGCTGCATCGCGCCGGCCGTCATCACATAGAATCGAGCTTCCATGGATACCCTCAACGATCTAAATGAGCGCGTCGACGCCTTCGTCGGCACCAGCTCTTTCGACACGCCTGCCGCGACAAACGACCAAGCCCCCATCGATGTGCCCGCCGAGGTTCACGAGGACATTGTCGCCTCGGTCGATTTCTCCGAGGTCGAGCTCGCAGACGAGTTCACCGAACCCCAGGTAGCCGTCACGCCCAACGGCCTGCTCCCTATGGAGCCCCTGCCCATCGACGGACGCCTGCGCAAGGCGGCCCTCCGCATGCCCGACGAGATTGAGGAGGCCAGCGGCTTCACGCTCTTCGGCCGTCGTATCAAATCGCTCATCTACACCACCGACGTCGCGGTCATCCGCAACTCCAACGCCGATGCCGTCTTTGCCGTTTACCCCTTCACGCCGCAGCCCGCCATTACGCAGGCGCTGCTGACCGTCGCCGAGTGCCCGGTCTTCGTAGGCGTGGGCGGTGGCACCACCACCGGCAAGCGCTCCGTTCAGATGGCAGCCGTCTCCGAGATGCAGGGCGCGGCGGGCTGTGTGGTCAACTCCCCCGCCACCGCCGAGATGGTCGAGCACATCACCAACATCGCCGACATCCCCGTCATCGCTACGGTCGTTCGCTGCGACGACGATGCCCACGCCAAGGTGCGCGCTGGAGCCAAGATTCTCAACATCGCCGCCGGCAAGAACACGCCCCAGGTCCTACGCGAGCTGCGCAAGCACTATCCCAACCTGCCGCTCATCGCGCCGGGCGGCAAGACGCCCGAGAGCATCCGTGAAACCATCGCCGCCGGCGCCAACGCCATCATCTGGACGCCGCCTTCGGCCCAGCAGCTACAGACCGACATGATGCAGCGTTATCGCAAGATGAAGGAAGACGCCACACCTGTCATCTCGCACGACGATGTGCCCATTATCGACCAGGTCTCCGCCGCCGAGGTCAGCCAGGTCGAGAACATGAATCCCGACGTGCCGATTCCCGACGAAGTCATCGAGCGCGTCGCTTCGATCCACGAGCGCGTCGAGGAGCATCGCGCCAACCGCGGCCTCAAGCCGTCACTGCACGGCTTCTTCTTCCGCGGAAAGAAACGCTAACCCCAACAGCAAGGCCCGCCCCACAAACGTGAGGCGGGCCGTTTTCGTTTGAGCAATCATGCAGCGATGTGATGGGGCAAACTAATCCACGCGCTTGTCGCCCATAAAGAAGAGCGCCACCGTACCAGGTCCGGTATGCGAGCCAATCAGAGTACCGATGTTATTGATCTCAATCTTGCCTTTAAGCTGCGGAATCTGTTCCTCGATCAGCGCCGCAACTGCCTCGGCATCCTCGCGGCACGCCGAGTGCGACATGACGCACTTACCCGAATAATCCGCACCGTCCTGCACGTGTGCCATCATGGTCTTAGCCATCTCGGAAATCGCGCGCTTCTTAGTGCGAATCTTCTCACGTGGCGACAGCCCACCTTCGCAATCGACCGTCATAAGCGGGCAAATCTTAAGCGCCGTGCCGATGATCGCGCTCGCAGCCGAAATGCGACCGCCGCGCAGGTAGCTCGACAGATCGGTCGAGAAGAACCAGTGGTGCAGGTTGAGCTTGTGCTCCTCGATCCAGGCAGCCGTCTCGTCGAGTGAAGCCCCGCTATCGCGCACGTCGGCGGCACATTCCGCCAGCAGGCCAAAGCCCGAAGACGCCGCCAGCGAATCGATGACGCGCACCTTGCCGCCCTGGGGATAGCGATCCGCAAGCATCTGCGCCGCAACGCAAGCCGAGCCATACGTACCCGAAATACCCGACGACAACGTCAGGTGCAGCACGTCTTTACCCTCGGCAACAAGCGGCTCCCAAAACTCCTCGTACTCACCCACGCTCACCTGAGACGTCTTGGGCATGGCGCCTGCGGCAATCTGGGCAAAAAACTCGTCCGGCGTAATCGACTGATACAGATCGTCCGTATAGACAACATCGTCGAGCTCGTAATGAAAACACACGACAGGGATATTGCGCGATTCAAAGAACTCCCGAGTTCGATCGGCGGCGGATTCACAGGTCAGGACAAAATCACTCATATGGGGCTCCTTACTCATTGCTGCGCAAATTATCGCACAGTGAGCCTACATACGGTACATATGTCCACTATTTACCAAATCGAACCAAAAATAGCGAACATCTTTACCACCATTGTTTCCACCGACCCCACGCATAAATATCTGAGAAAACACCCTCTATCGTCTCCACCCAACCGCCATATCTACCTTCACTAAATCGATTTACCAAACCGTTCAGCCGACAATTCAGCCGCTGGCGCAAAATCGAAACAAAAGCGGCGCATACTGATAAACGTTTGACGCTGTTTATCAGTTTTACCAGCCCTATCGGAAGGTGTTTCATGGTCGCATTCGATCGCAATCCGCAAGACTTCAAGTATCTGCGTCTGCTGTCGAGACAGTTTCCCACCGAGCAATCCGCGTTTACCGAGATCATCAACCTCTCGGCCATCCTCAACCTGCCAAAGGGCACCGAGCATTTTATGAGCGACGTGCATGGCGAGTACGAAGCCTTTATGCACATCCTCAACAACTGCTCGGGCGTCGTGCGCGAACATGTCGACGAGATCTTTGGCGACACGCTCTCCTTTGACGAGAAGGGCGAGCTGTGCACACTCATCTACTACCCGCGCGAGAAGATCGAGCTAGTCCGCAGCCGGCGCGAGGACTCGCCCACCTGGTACAAGACGATGCTTGACCAGCTCATCATGGTCGCCCGCTCGCTTTCGAGCCGCTATACGCGCTCCAAGGTGCGTAAGGCCATCCCACGCGATTACGCCTACATCATCGACGAGCTGCTGCACACGCATCCGGACGAGAACAACTATCGCGTGCGTTATCACGAGCGCATCGTGGAGTCCATTCTGGAGACCGCCAGCGCCGACGACTTTATCGAGTCGCTCGCCTCGCTCATCAAGCGCCTGGCCGTCGACCACCTGCACCTGGTGGGCGACATCTTCGACCGCGGCGGCGGCGCGGCCAAGATTATGGACCGTCTGCTCACCTACCATTCACTCGACATCCAGTGGGGCAACCACGACCTGCTGTGGATGGGCGCTGCGGCCGGTGAGCCCGCCTGCATCGCCACGGTGCTGCGCAACAACCTACGCTACGACAACTACGAGATCCTGGAGAACGACTACGGCATCTCGCTGCGTGAGCTTGTCGCCTTTGCCGATGCCACCTACACCGCCGGTGAGTCCATCACCCCGCTGATCAAGGCCATCAACGTCCTGCTCTTTAAGCTCGAGGGCCAGATTATCCAGCGCCACCCCGAGTTCGACATGACCGACCGCCTGTTACTCGACAAGATCGATCACGACACCGGCACGGTCACGCTCGCCGACGGCAGCGTGTGGCCGCTCACGACCAACGACTTCCCCACCGTCGACCCGGCGGACCCCTATACGCTCACGCCCGAGGAGCAGCACATCATCGACAAGCTCGTGTCCGAGTTTGTCACCGCCGATCACCTGCATCGCCATATCGATTTCCTCTATTCTCATGGCTCGATGTACAAGGTCGCCAACGGCAACCTGCTGTTCCACGGCTGCGTGCCGCTCAACGAAGACGGCACCTTTAGCAGCATGAACTGCCTGGGCACCTGGCACGCTGGCCGCGATTATCTCGATTTTTGCGACCACATCGCCCGCCGCGCCTGGCGCGTGGGCGACCGCGACGCCCTCGACTGGATGTGGTACCTGTGGATCGGCTTTAACTCACCCGCCAGCGGACGCCTGGTGCGTACCTTTGAGCGCGCCTATATCGCCGATACGAGCACCTGGGTCGAGCCGATGGACCCGTACTTTACACTTACCAAGTCGCCCTCGGTCTGCGACGACATCATGCGCGAGTTTGGCGTCGCGCCCATGGCATGTTCACCGACCGGTCACATCATCAACGGCCACACGCCCGTTAAAACCACCAAGGGCGAGCAGCCCATCCGAGCCGAGGGCAAGCTGCTGGTCATCGATGGCGGCTTCTGCCGCGCCTACCATCCCAAGACGGGCATCGCCGGCTACACGCTTATCTCGAGCTCACGCGGATGTCGCCTTAAGTCGCACCAAGCCTTTACCACGGTTGCCGAAGCGCTCACGCGCAACGTGGATATCGAGAGCGAGACCAACCGCTTTGACGAGGCCGACCGCCGCCGCATGGTCAGCGATACCGATACCGGCGCCAAGATTCGCAGCCAAATCCAGGACCTGCGCCAGCTGCTCGATGCGTATAGAAACGGTGCTATCGAGGAGCGCGCCTAGCTCCACCCGTGGGGATTGGCTAAACTTGCTGAGTTTGTCATCCCCACGGCGTCCCGGCGCCACCCTAAGGCAGGTACCATGCAAAAGCTCCTTGCGCAGATCATGAAGTTTGGCGTCGTCGGCGTCATTGCCACGGTCATCGACTTTGGCATTATGAATCTGCTCCACTACGGTCTGGGCCTCAACATCCTAATCGCCAACACCAGCGGCTTTATCGTCTCGCTCATCTTTAACTACCTCGCCAGCATGAAGTACGTGTTTGCACACAAGGAGGGCATGAGCCGCCGCCGCGAGTTCATTATCTTTGTCGTGCTGTCCGTGATCGGCCTGGCACTCAACGACGGTATCGTGTTGACACTCAACGCCGGCCTGGGATTCGAGGCCAATATCGCCAAGATCTGCGCCACCGCGCTTGTCATGGTCTACAACTTTGTAACGCGCAAGATCTTCCTGGAAGGCGACGAGACCAAGTAACTCGCAACCTTACAGCTTTGCGATGCCCACGGATGACGCGCGTCGAGCGCTGTGTTGTTCGTGGACTTTGCTCGTTTACGGGCAAATTTTCAACGTTTGCGGATTAGCTCTTGAAAATTTGGCGAGTTCGTATAGTTCTTGGCAAAGACCTTACGTTTCCCTTGCAAAAGCTCTAAAGTATCCTCTGCTCGATTCACCAACGCATTGGATGTGATTACGTGCGCAAGGCACTGGCACAACCTCATACCAAGCAGTTCCTCAAGTTCGCCGTCGTGGGTCTTATCTCCTTTGGCATCGACTGGGGTATGCTCATTGCGCTCGTCGAGCTGTTTCACCTCGACTTTTTGATGAGCACCACGGTTTCGTTCATCACGTCCGTCGTGGTCAACTACTGGCTCAGCATGAAGTACGTGTTCGACCATCGCGAGGGCATGAGCCGCAAGCGCGAGTTCACGATCTTCACCATCCTGTCGGTGATCGGTCTGGGCCTCAACGACCTGTACATGTTTGTGGGCGTCACGTTTTTGAGCATCGGCTACCAAGCCATGAAGGCCATCGCCACGTTCCTCGTCACCTGGTACAACTACTTCAGCCGCCGCTTCTTCCTCGAGGGCGCACGGTCGTAGTTTGTTCGACATTTGCTTAAAGGTATAACCGGTTGGAATTCTCGTTCCAACCGGTTTTTTGTTTGCCGAGAGACCCGGCGACCCAATCCCATTCGCATGAAAAACGGGCGGCCCGGATGTTTGTCCGAACCGCCCGTCTGGCGCGCTATGTCGAGGCCTCTAGCCTGTAACGTAATACCAGACCACGTTGTCGCCGTTGGAGAGAACGTAGTTGCTGCAGGCCGTCATGGGCGTTGTGCCGTTGACGGAGTACATCCAGCCGCTCGTACCGCCGTACTGTTTCTCGGCCAAACCACCAATCGCGGAGACATACGTGCCGTACGACGAGCCATGTGCGTTGACAGAAAGGCCCAGCGCGCACAGGGCATCGTAGACGGTAGCGCCTTCGTTAAAGGTAAAGGTGCCACCAGAAGACACAGGATTGCCCACAGCGCTCGATGTGACCGAAACCGTCACTGTTACGTAGCTGGACTCCTGCGAGCCGCTCTGGCCGCCCGAGGAGGCGTTTCCTCCATTAGAGGATGAGGCTCCATCAGACGACTGGCCACCGCCCGAAGAAGCACCGCCAGACGCATTGGAAGTATCACCGGCTCCCGTATTTTGGGCAGCGGATTTGTCACCAGACTTCTTGCCGTCCTGGTCCTCGGACTTCCTGCTATCCGAGTTCTTGTCCGATTCCTTGTTTGAAGACTCGGAATCGTCCTTGGACTTGGACTCATCAGAATGCTTGGACTCATCTTTTTCGTCATTCGATGACTTGGAATCCTTGGAACTGGCCTCGCCCGAAGTCGTAGTCGAGCCAGACACCTTGGTGTCCTTGGTGACGACGCTCTCCCCCGTCACGGTCTGAACGATCCAGTCGATGGACCAGGCACCGCTTGCGGAAGGATGGACGAAACCCAGCGAGACGACGATCAGAATGGTGCACGCGGCAGTCAGAACGCCGAGGAGCGCCTTGCGGCGAGGGGCGGACGCCGCCGAAGCGGCGTCCTTTTGCTTTGCATCGTCGAACTGAATGAACGAGGAATCTGGTTGCTTGGGGTCAGCGTCCTTGGATTTATTGGACACAGCCCTCACCTACCGACGTTTGGTGAACACGAACACGCCGACGATGGCGAGACCGATGACGCCAGCGGCAACGCCAACAATGGCGAGCGGGTTGGTGCCAGCCTCCTGCTCGGAGGCACTAGAGGACTTCTTAGCAGTGGTCGTGGAAGCAGCACCCGTATCGGACTTGGAATCGGACTTCTTGTCGGACTTGCTGTCCTTCTTGTCAGACTTCTTCTCGTCCTTCTTATCGGACTTATCGGTGTCCTTCTTGTCGGACTTGTTGTCCTTGGTCTCGGTCTCGGTCGACACCGTCGTCTTGGTCGTCGGCTTATGACCCGGGGCGATAGCGCCGCCGGCCTGCTGGCCCTTAGAGCCGGAACCAGTGCCGGCACCAGTACCAGAACCGTTGCCAGCGCCACCGTTGCCACCATTAGTGCCAGAACCGCCATTGCCGCCAGGGTTAACGGCATTCTTGGTCCACTTGGCATACAGCGTCAGATCGGCCGTCACCGGTGTACTGAAGTCATACGCCTGCGTGCAAGCCTCATCGGTGAACCAACCGCCGAAAGTGTAGCCATCGCGCGTCGGATCGGCCGGCTTGACCAGCTTGCCGTCGGCCGTAGTCTGGAAGTCGACCTTAGAACCCTCGCCAGTCTCAAACGAGACCTTAACGCCACCGCTCAGCTTGAAAAGCGTGCCGGAATCGTTGATGTAGTAGAGGTTACCCTTGGCATCGCAGGCAATCGGCGAGTCACAGTAATTGTTGTGTCCCGCTGCGCTAAACGCACCGGTCGCCTGTGCGTCACCCATCTTGTAGCGATACACGCCACCGCCCGAGGTGTAGTTCACATAGTCGGAAGTCGCACCATAGTTGACAGTGAAATAAACGTACGTGTCATCCGCCTGGACACTCACGAGCGGTGCGCCCTTGATGCCACCGGCAGGAAGCACAGAGCCATCGGCAGACGAAACCAACGTCGTAGCAAAGTCATTATCAAGGTCGACAATCGCCAGCGCCGAACCGCCAGAAACCTCGCCACCGACAATCAGCTTATTGCCATACAGCGTGGGCATGCAGGCACAACCCGTAAGAGCAAGATCGATGACGCGTTCTTCGGAAATGCGCGAAGAGGCCCTTGCGTTTGCGTCCGACAGTGCCAGCACGTGGAGCTTGCCGTCACGCGAGATCACATAGGCATGCTTGCCGTCTTTGGACAGTACACAGCCGGAGTTGACGATGGCACCAACCGAAACGCTGCTGAGCACATCACCCGTCGACTTGCTCAGCATCTCAACGGTACCTGCACTCGTCGGAACCAGAATATAGCCGTCGCCCACTGTAGCGCTCGTCCAGTAGTAGCCCTCATCAGCATTAACATGCTGCCAAGAAACAGCGCCGGTCAGTATATTAATACGCGTCAGATGACCGTTATTGTACGTACTCGTTCCATAGTCGACATCAACGGTGCCAACGTAGAGATAGTTGCCATCGACCGTCAACTGGGAATTTGACTGGGCAGATTTGCTCACAGAGTCAGTGACCCAAACCGTCGTCAGCGTATCGGCCGTCAGAGCCTGGACCGCACCGCCGTCAAGCGGGACGATGACCAAGCCTTTCGTATAAATCGGACGCGTGGTGTAGCCAATCGCAGTCTGAAGGTTCGACTCGGCAAGCACCTTGCCCGACTCGGCGTCGATCTTAAGCAAACGCTTGTTCACGGCAAGGTAAACGTTGTCGTTCACGACAATAGGCTCGCTCGCATTGGGATACGTGGCACCCGAGTAGGCCCTCCAATCGAACGTCCAAGAGCTTGCCAGCGCGCCCGTAGGCGTGGACACGTTCTTGACCACCGCATTGGAATTGCCACTCCAGTCGGCTTTCCAATCGGTCGGGCGCGAAGCGCTCGGATCGACTACGACTTCATCGGGATTAGGAACGGTGTCGCCAGGGGCGTAAGCCCAGACGATTTTGTCGCCCGACTTGAGCACGTAATCGCTATCGAGCTGAGGCCCGGAAACGCCGTTGACAAAGAACGACCATGCACCCGACAGCTCAGTGCCATCAAGCGGAGAGACAAGACTATGAACACCCCAATAACCAAATTGGTCGTACATCTTGGACTCAATGCCAATGGCATCGAAGTAGGCAGCGGAAGCGTCCTTGATCGTCGTGCCCTCGACAAACACCTGCGTCGAAGGATCGGTCCAGCGCTGCGCCTTCTCATCCTTCTTACCGATGATCTCCATTGAAACGGAAACCTGGCCGGGCATGGTTCCATCAAAGCCATAGACCCAGGTAACCTTGTCCCCGGCCTTGAGTGTGTAATTGCCCGCGCCGACATTGGCCGCCTGACCGTTAACGAAGAACTGCCAGAATTTCCAAGTGTTTTCGTTAACTTTCTCGCTCGAAAGCGTCACGGTCTTGTTGAACGGTGAAGTCAGCGACTCGAGATACCAGCCGTACGTGCCTTTCCCCGTTTTGGCGCCAATGCCAGCCTTTTTAAAGGCCTGCTCGGAAAGATCAGCAGCGGTCGCGCCCTCTTCCACCAAAGCTGTCGTGGGCTGCGCCCATGTCTGCTGAGCACCCGAGGTGTCCTGGCCGATAACGGTGCAGCTAACGGAAATCTGATTGGCGGGCGCGGGGTCACCGTACTTCGAGTAGCACCAGACGACGGAGTCGCCGTCCTTGAGCGTGTAGCCGCCCGCGCCGACCTCGGAGGCGCTGCCGTTGACGAACAGCTGCCAGTACGCGCCGGTCGCCGGGTCGTAGGCGAGCGTGCGGCCCGCGTCGAAGGGCGACGTGATCGAGTTGAGCGCCCAGCCCCAGGAGCCGTTGGGGTCGTAGTCGGCTTTGAGGCCGGCCTGCTTGAAGAGCCGCTCGGAGAGGTCGGCCGCGGTCGAGCCCTCCTTCAGAGCGATCTGCTGCGCGGCGGCCCAGGTCTGCTGGGCGCCCCCGGCGTCGGTGCCGACGACGGAGCACGTGGCAGAGACCTTGGCGACGGGCGCGGGGTCACCGTACTTCGAGTAGCACCAGACGACGGAGTCGCCGTCCTTGAGCGTGTAGCCGCCCGCGCCGACCTCGGAGGCGCTGCCGTTGACGAACAGCTGCCAGTACGCGCCGGTCGCCGGGTCGTAGGCGAGCGTGCGGCCCGCGTCGAAGGGCGACGTGATCGAGTTGAGCGCCCAGCCCCAGGAGCCGTTGGGGTCGTAGTCGGCTTTGAGGCCGGCCTGCTTGAAGAGCTGCTCGGAGAGGTCGGCCGCGGTCGAGCCCTCCTTCAGCGTGATCTGCTGGGCGGCGGCCCAGGTCTGCTGGGCGCCCTTGGCGTCGGTGCCGACGACGGAGCACGTGGCGGAGACATCCTGGCTCTCGGCCTTGGCAGGCTGAGCCTTGGCCTCTCCAGCGGCAGAGACAACGGCGGCGTCCTGCTTCGAGGCATCGGACGTCGATGCAGCCGGCGTCTCATTGCCGGCGGTGCCATCGTCCTCAGTCTTGCCGGTAGGGCCCGAAGCTGTCGCGGCGGCATCTTGCTCGGCAGTGCCCCCATTCGCCACCCCGCCGCTCGCATTGAGGTCGGCAGCAGGGCTTGCCGCGGACTCACCAGAGCCGTTCTCGGCAGGCGGTGCCGTCTGAGCCACAGCCTCGGCAATGCCCTCGGCACCCTCGGCCCACAGCTGAGCCGGCGTGGTGCCAAAGGCCATCGCGAAGGCCAGGAATGCCACCAGGCCGCGCTTGGCTACGCCGCGCGCAATTGCGCCACGGCGATGCGAGACGCGCTGGCGCTCGTCCACAAACATATCCATTTGTCTCCTACTGTCTGTACTTGGAGCGTTGCCTTGAGGCTGCCCCACGACATCGCGCATGTTGCGCTCGAGTTCCCCCATCGGGGTCCCCCTTCCCTCCAGAGCCCTATGCACACCGGCGGCATACGCCGCAGCCGCATGCAAGATGGGAGGCGATCCGACTTAACCTTAACGGCTCGGGCACGTCGTCCGATCTGCGACGCGAGCATCCCGAGCCAAGAGGAATTACGGTTACTGGTACAGCCGGGGATTCGCACCCCGATTCTCCCAAATGCGCAGGAAAACCACGCATTCGTGCGTCTCCGCACCACCATCTAGGCCATTGATTATTACCGTCAATATGGTATCACGCAAAAGGGCCCCGCACGCAGGCGAAGCCCAGGGTAAAAGCTATTGTTTGCGATAGGAAAATACGGTGACGGTCGCAGCCTCTAGTGCTTGCCGCCGTGACTGTTGAGCCAGATATTGCGGCCCAGCATGAGCGCCAGCACCAGCGCGCTCACGTAGCCCATAAAGCCAATGACTGGGATGCCAAACACAACCGGCTCGATGCGTGCGTAGTACACCACCGACGAACCGATAAACAGACCGGCGATAACGATAGCCATCGACATGCGGTCGACAATGCCGCCTATCTGACGCAGCGCCTTATCGCTGCTCATGAGCTGCAAATTCAACTTAAGCTGGCCGCGCGTGAGCATGCGCGATGCCAGACCCAGGTACTCGGCCGCTTCGAGTGAGCCCTTGGCCGCACGGTAGCTGCTCGCCGCAAAGTCACGGCCCATCTCGCGAACGCGGGCATAGGTGCTCTTCTCGTTTTTGATATGCGTCTGGATGATCTGGATCATGTTGACGTTGGGCATGTACTCGGTCAGCAGGCCCTCGAGCGTCACCATGCCGCGCGCGAACATTGTCACCACGCTCGGCAGCTCAACATCGTTCTTGCGCGCCAAGTTCAGCAACGAGGTCAAGAACTCGCCGATGTCCAGGTCCTTAAGATCGAGCCCCGCAAAGTCGGCAACGATAAAGTCCAGATCGGACAAAAATGCCGAGTGATCGAGCTCAGCCGAATCGCCGCGTGTCACGGCAAAGCGCATGAGCGAGTCTTTGAGCTTGGGCACGTCGCCCTCGGCCACGGCAAAAATCATGTCCTTGACGATGCCGCGGTCGTGGCTCGACATGCGCCCGACCATGCCCAAGTCGATAAAGTAGACGATGCCGTCCTTGAGAATAATGTTTCCCGCATGCGGATCGGCATGGAAAAAGCCGTCGTCGAGCACCTGCGTCGAATAGTCCTCGACAATCGTCGAGCCGATCTTCTCCAAGTCGTAACCCTCGGCCACCAGACGCTCGGGGTCGGCAATCGAGATGCCATCGATGTAATCCATGACCACGACGTGCTCGGTGCACAGATCCAAGTAGGACTTGGGACACGACACGCCGCGCACACTCTTATGGAACTCGTAAAAGTCGTTGAGGTTTTTGGCCTCGGCCAAAAAGTTGGTCTCCTCGCGAAACGAGGTCCACAGCTCCTCGACCACGCCGTGCAAGTCAACGAACTGATCGGTGTTGACGAACTTGGAGACGATGCGCACCACCGAACGGATAATGTCGATGTCCTGCGCCATGACCTGTTGCGCACCGGGGCGCTGCACCTTGACGGCCACGTCCTCGCCCGTCACCAGGCGAGCACGATGCACCTGCGCGAGCGAGGCGCTGCCAAGCGGGTTGGGGTCGATCGCGTCGAACATCTCCCCCAGGCGCAGGCCGTATTCCTCCTCTAGGCAGCGAAGCACCACCTCGTACGGCACCGGCTCTACATCGGAGCGCAGACGACGGAGCTCGTCGCAAAAGCGCTGCGGCAGAATCTCGGAGCGGTTGGCCAAAATCTGCCCCATCTTGACGAACATGGGGCCGAGCTCCTCGAGCAGGCGGCGCAGGCGCACCGGCGTGAGGTTATCCCACACGCGGTATTTTTTGACGAGGCGGACGATCTGTCCAATGCGCTCGCGACGGCCCGCCGGCGTGAGCTGGTATTCCTCGTCCGGCGCCATCGCGTCGGGCTCCTCGGGGACCATATCGACAGCGCGCGGCTT
>CAKTVQ010000028.1 GCA_934630375.1 uncultured Collinsella sp. | reverse complement strand
AAGCTGCTCATGCTCGACGAGCCTTCCATGGGCCTGGCGCCGATTCTGATTGAGCAGATCTTCCAGATTGTCGAGGATCTGCATAAGGCCGGCACCACGGTGCTTCTGGTCGAGCAAAACGCACAGATGGCTCTTTCCATCGCCACACGCGGCTACGTGCTCGAGACCGGCAAGATTACCATGACCGGCACCGGCCAAGAGCTCCTGCACGACGACAACGTCCGCAAGGCTTACCTGGGCGGCTAGGGACTTCCGCCGTTCTGCCGAACGGCGGACCGGCCGACGCTGCGCGGGCGCCCTGATCGACGTGCCGAAGCTCCTCACCCTTGGGGCTATGCCGCGGTACGAGGCCAGGTGGTCATGGTCCGGGAACCTCGCGATGTCGAATGACACCGCGAGGTTCGCCGCCGTCCTCGGCGGCCTCGACCCCCGAGTGGGCGATCCCCACGCGCTAACGCCTGCAAACAAGGGGATTGCCAAGACGCCGCCGGGCACCTCCGTCATAGACGTGGAAGTGCGGCCGCGCTGAAGCACTGCGCGGTGTCTGCTCGCTTATGTGCGCATCACGAAGGAAGACCAGATCGGTGAGCGGGATTGGCCCGAAGTCGAGAGATTCCCATCAGCCTCTCGTCGGTCGATGACCGGTTCACCACGCAGGAAGAGCGTGACGGAAGGTCTCGCAAAAAGGCTCCGAGCGCGGCGTGCTCATGCCCGTCGTGGTGCGCCCGAAGGGGGGGGGACGGCTGCTACGAGCTCGATCATTTGCGAGGAGAAGACGAACCAGTCGTTGCAGATCCAATATGGATCTCGCCGACCTCGGCAAGCTGCTCGATGAGTGGAAGCCCTGTCGGGTCGTCTATTTCAACACCACCCAGAATGATGGTGTCATCGCGCAGGTCGATCTGCGTGTTGAGCACAGCGAGGTTAAAGCCGGAGGCCACAAATCCGATAGCAGCCAGGACGAGCCCCGTGGCAACAAGCCCACCCGCTACGGCAAGGTAAATCCTTTTTACGCTGGACATGTTTGCACTCCTTCCTATGCCGTGAGCGGCGCCGCTTCGGCGCCCATGCGGCTCTTATTGCCTCGATCTTTCCAGAAGGGCGAAACGGCTTTCTTCGCCCAAAGGGCAGAGAGGCGCGCGATCTGCTTGGACGCCGTCCAGGCGCCGGCTCCCGTGAGGAGCGCCACACCGATGGAAGCGAATCCCATTCCCATCGAGGCCAAAACGTACGGAACATGCCCGATAATGATGCCGTCCACGGCGAACAGGAGCCCTACCAGGCCCGCGCCCCCGAATGCCGCGGCCACGATCCACACGCAGAGCGCAAGAACCCAAATACAGATGTAGACTGCAGCGGCAACGGCGACGAACGCGAGCAGCAGCGGAATCCATACCGGAGAGCCCACGATGGCGAGCGCCCATAGAAGTGCCGTGCTCTTGCGCTTGGTCCTCGCGATCGCGCGCGGCACGGCGGGCAGTTCGTCGAGCGTTGCCTCGGCGACCTCACCGGGCGTGCCCATGGCGGCCACAGCCTCGGCCTCCGTCATGCCGTCCTCCATACGGTCGGCGATGGCCTCCGCGTAGAACTCCTGCGTTTCCTTTACCTGATCTGCCGGCAGGCAGGCCAGAAGCTCGCCCAGCCGGTTCAAGAACTCATCGCGCGTCATGGTGCGCCCCCTCCACGTAACGGTAGATCTCCTGCACGGATGGCCATTCGGCGAGGAACTCGGCGATACGCTCGCGCCCGGCGTCCGTGATGCGGTAGTACCTCCGCAGCCGCCCGTTGTGCTCGGCGGAGCGCGCGGTGATGCAGCCCGCCTTCTCCAGGCGCTTGAGCAACGGATAGAGCGTGGATTCCGTGAGCCCCATACTCGCGGGCACGTCCTTCACGATCTGATAGCCGTAGGATTCCTCGCCCGAGACGGCCGCGAGCACGCAGGCCTCGAGGAAGCCGCGCTTCATCTGTGCCTCCATCCGCACACCTCCTTTCGTAGCATACTGTGTAACACCTACTATATGACACATAGTATATGATGTCAACAGTTGTCGTATAGGGAGTCCGGTCTGTCTGTCCCCTGCGGGTACTCATTGGGGACGTACTTAAATGAGTACCCATCGCTCAAGGTGGCACCTGGGGACGTTCCTTATGTGCCGGCACTTTGGGACACTCCTTGTCAAGGTTTTGTTCCATCGTGCGGGTTGCTATTTAACGTGCGACAATGCCGTGTGGAAATCGAAATGTCTCCTGGGGGCTATCTATGCTGTACGAGTTTTGTGCCGAGAACTTTGAGCGTGTGCCGGCGGCTATCGATGCCGGTGCTAAGCGCATCGAGTTGTGCGACAACCTTGCCGTCGGTGGTACCACGCCCTCGGCCGGCGTTATCAGCACTACGGTCAGCTATGCTCACGAGCATGACGCGCGAGTGATGTGCATGATTCGCCCGCGTGGCGGTGACTTTCACTACAACCAGGACGAGCTGCGCATGATGGAGATGGACTTGGGTCTTGCCGTGAGCGCCGGCGTTGACGGCCTGGTCTTTGGCTGCTGCAAGCCCTGTGCCGGCGGCTGGGCGCTCGACGAGCTCACCCTCGGCGCCCTCGTGATGGCTACGGGCTGCGCGACCGAGGAGTGCAAGCGCGGGGCCATCGATATCACCTTCCACATGGCCTTTGACCAGCTCTCGCCCGAGGCTCAGCTGGACGCCATTGACACACTCGCCGACTGCGGCATCACGCGCATCCTGACGCATGGTGGTGCTGCCGGAACGCCGATCGAGGACAACCTGGAGCACCTGTCGCGTCTTGTCGAGTATGCGGGCGACCGCCTGACCATCCTTCCCGGCGGCGGCATTTCTACGGCCAACCGCGATACCGTGGCGGCGGCATTGAGCGTCTCCGAGCTCCATGGCACCAAGATCGTGCCGCTGGAGGCGTAACCCGTGGCGCTGGTATTTGACGTTCAGCAGGCGAACGGTAAGCCCGACGACAACCGGCGCCCTGGCACCGCGTGTCCCTTTTGCGATACCGAGGAACTTGCCGATATCATCCGGCGCGATGGTGACTGCATCTGGCTCGAGAATAAGTTCAAGACCCTGCGCGCCACCCGTCAAACCGTGCTGATCGAGTCGGCCGATCACGATGCCGACCTGGTGATCTATGAGCCGGATGAACTCCACCATGTGATGCGGTTTGCCCTGGGTTGCTGGCAGCAGATGATCGATTCACAGCAGTATCGCAGCGTTCTCATGTACAAGAACAAGGGTCCGCTCTCGGGCGGTAGTCTCGTTCATCCGCACATGCAGATTGTGGGTTTGGAGCAGGAAGACGGCTACACTTCGCTGACTTCTGCCAATTTCGAAGGCATCAATGTCTGGCAACAGGGGAGAATCTCGGTCAATATCTCAACCGAACCGATCATGGGGTTCTTTGAGATCAACGTTTCAGCCCCGCAGGGAATCGCCGCCAGCGATGACGCACGAGACCAAGCCGAGGCGGATCTCTTTGCCGATGCGATCCAGGTAGCTCTGCGCTATATCCTAAACGAGCACCACGGTGGTCGCGCAGAGTCGTACAACTTGTTCTTCTATCACCTGGGCGGTCGGACCATTGCCAAGGCGCTGCCGCGTTGGGTGGTTTCGCCCTACTTTGTCGGCTATCGTTTGGCCCAAGTCAATGCCGAGACGACGCTCGATATCGATGCTGAGCGTCTGCGTGCGCATCTGGAAACGCTCGTATAGCAAGACTAACACCCGCGTAATGCGGACAGCCTAGCGCGCCATGGCGTCGCGGCCGGCTTCGACCCGCTTGCGCTGTTTGGTGCGCTCCTCGCAGGTCAGGCACTCAAAGAGATGCCCGATAATCGAGGCCAGCACCTGCTGAAACAGCGTGCCGCACATGACGGGGAACACGACCTCGCCCGGAAAGTACTGCGTGGCGATGACGGCACCCGAAGAGATGTTGCGCATGCCGCAGGTAAAGCACATGGTAGTCGTCTCGCTATATGGCAGATGCAGCGCACGTGCGACCAGAAAACCGACGACAAAGCCGCTGATGGCGAAGACCAAAATAAAGAGGGCGACTTCCAGGCGCACCGCGTTTATGTGCAGCACGTACTCGCTCATAGCGGTGGAGTTGGACGCGATGACGCCCATCATCATGAACTTGCAGGCGGGCGAGAGCACGGGAGAGAGTTTCTCGTGGCCCCAGCCGCGCGTGAGTTCATTGATGGCAATACCGAGCACAGCGGGGATGGCGATCATAAAGGCCATGTTCTGCATCATGCTCGGCACGTCGATCGAGACGGTGGCGCCCAGCAGGAGCTTGAGCGTAAGCGGAATCGTCACAGGTGAGATGACCGAGGACGTCAGGATGATGGTGAGCGCGAGCGGGCCGTTGCCGCCGAACATGCTGATCCACATAAAAGCGGTGACGGCCACGGGCACGCTGTATTCGAGCACAATGCCGCAGACAAGGTTGGGGTTGGAGCCAAAGAAGAGTGACCCCATGGCATACGCCGCGATGGGAATAAGCACCGCCGAGACGAGCAGCGCCAAGACTAGGTGCAACGGACGGCGGAACACCTCGGTTACCTGGTGAAAGGTGTTGCTGAGCGCACCCTGAAACGTCATAAAGGCAAACAAGGTGGGAACGATGGGCTTGAGTACGCCAATCTGTTGGGGAAAGAGCACGCCGAGTGCCACGCAAATCGGAACGATGACCTGCATGTGCCCCGCGAGAAACTTGCCCAGTCCAACCCATTGCTTCATATGCTCTTGTGACTCCCTTTGCTCGTGAACCCGTTTTGAATGGATATGCTAGACGCTCGCATGCGTCCGTGTGGCAGAAACGCTCGATTATTTCGAGGGTATTACCGCCCTCGTTTATCGAAACCACGGCGTGCTGGACGTTGTGCGTCCGCGCTGCACGGTATAATAAATCCGTTCAACAGATCTGCCTGCCGAAGCGGGCATACACAGAGGACTCATCGCTATGAACCGTGAGAGGTATCGCGGCGACCTGCCCCTATCGGGGGTGGGCGCCTATGTCATCGCTTAAGACGACGCATCGCTGGGCGGTCGCTCAGCAAAACCCCGAGCTCGAAAAGGAGCTTTCGGCTGGCCTGGGCATTCCCGGGCTGGTGGCGCGTATTATGGTCGCGCACGGCATTACATCCATCGAAGAAGGTCAGCTGTTTTTGACGCCTTCGCTCGATCGCGACTGGGCCGACCCACTCATTATCCCGGGCATGTCGGTCGTTGCCGACCGCGTCGAGCGTGCTATTTGCAACCACGAGCACATTGCGGTCTTTGGCGATTTTGACGTTGACGGTATTACGTCGACCTGCCTGTTGACCGAGGCACTGCGCACGTTTGGCGCCGATGTCACGCCGTTTATTCCGCATCGCTTTGACGAGGGCTACGGTCTTTCGCGCGCGGCGCTCGACCGCGTTAACGAGCTCGCTCGCCCTCAGCTGATCGTGACCGTCGATAACGGTATTGCCGCCAAGGAAGAAGTCTCCTATCTGGAGAGCCTGGGGATCGATTTGGTGGTCACGGACCATCACGAGCCCTCCGACCAGGTGCCGCAGGGCGTGCCCCTGACCGACCCCAAGCTCGAGGACGAGGGCCCCTCGCGCGAGCTTGCCGGTGCCGGCGTGGCACTCAAGCTGGTGCAGGTCCTGGGCGAGCGTTTGGGCAAGCCGTCGTATTGGCGTTCGCTGATCGAGGTCGCGGCGCTGGGCACCGTGTCCGACATGATGCCGCTCACGCCCGAGAATCGCGCACTGGTCGCCGAGGGCATCCAGCAGATGCGCGTGACGGCCCGTCCCGGCTATATCGCGCTTGCCGCACTTGCCAAGGCCGACCTTTCTACCATTACGGCCGACGGCCTGTCGTTTTCGCTCATCCCTCGTCTGAATGCTGCCGGCCGCATGGCTGATCCCAAGCTGGCGCTCGACCTGCTGCTTGCCCGTGATCCTATCGAAGCAAGTGCACTGGCAGCCGAGCTCGAGGAAATCAATCGCCAACGCCGTGAGATCGAGGCGGAGCTCACGCGCGATGCCATGGCGAAGGTCGAGGAGACTTATGACGGCGGGCGCGCAATCGTCGTGGGCGGCGAGGGCTGGCACGAGGGCGTCAAAGGCATCGTGGCGAGCCGCTTGACCAATCGCTATCACGTGCCGGCGCTGCTGTTCTCGATCGAGGACGGTATCGCGCGCGGCTCTGGTCGCTCGGTGGGCAAAGTTAACCTGTTTGACGCCGTCGAGCGTTGTTCCGACCTGCTGATTCGTCGCGGCGGACATGCCGGTGCGGTGGGTGTGACCATCGAGGCATCCAAGCTCGATGAGTTCCGCCGCCGCCTTTCCGCCGTGCTATCGGAGCTTTCCGCCGAGGACTTTGAAGACACCGACGAGGTCGCCGCCACCGTCGACCTTTCCGAGCTGAATATCGAGACCATCGAGCAGATCTCCCGTCTTGAGCCGTTTGGCCAGGGCAACAAGGTGCCGCTGCTGGCTGCCGAGGGCGTGACGATGTGCGACCGCGCCGTGGTGGGCAAAACCGGCGAGCACATGCGCTTTGTGGCGACCGATGGCGCCGCGAGTGTGCCGGCCATTATGTTCCGCGTGCCGCAAATCGATAAGCTCATCAACTGCGATAGCGCTGTCGACTTGGTGTTCGAGGCCGTTGCCGAGCATTGGCAGGGGCGTGTGAAGCCCAAGCTCATGATCAAGGATGTTCTGGTTCGCGATACCACGCTGCCCAGCGTCGATGATCCGGCATGCGAGCTTCGTCGTGGCGTGCAGCCGGCGGATTCCGGCCTGCGCCTGGAGTCGCGTAAGCGCGAGACGCTCGCCCAGCTTTCCTATACCGAGCTCACGCGCTCGCTTATCCATAGCTTTATCGGATCGAACCAGCCGCACCGCGCGCAGGTTGAGGCGCTCGATGCCTTGGCCGACCACCAGAGCGTCTTGGCCGTTATGGGAACGGGCCGCGGCAAGTCTCTCATCTTCCATGTACATGCTGCGCGCGAGGCTGTCCTTCGCGGACGTGCGAGCATCTTTGTCTATCCGCTGCGCGCGCTTGTTGCCGACCAGGCCTATCACCTCTCGTCGACGATGGCAGCGCTTGGCATTGGCGTTGGCGTGCTGACCGGCGAGACCGTGGAGGCCGCACGCGATGATGTGTTCGCCGGCCTAGCTTCGGGCCGCACCGGTATCGTGCTCACGACGCCCGAGTTCCTATCTATCCACCGTGACCGCTTCGCGCGTTCGGGCCGCATCGGCTTTGTCGTTATCGATGAGGCGCACCACGCCGGCCTTGCCAAGGGCGGCGACCGCAGCGCCTATCTCGACATGCCCGATATCCTCAAAGCCCTGGGCGACCCGGTTGTTATGGCTGCGACGGCCACCGCGACGGCTCCGGTCGTGGCCGAGCTTGCCCGCATGCTGCCGATCACTCGCACGGTGGTCGACGAGACGGTGCGCGAGAACCTGCAGCTCGAGGACGACCGCGACCTTGCGAGCCGCGAGAACCGTTTGGTGTCGATCGTGGCGACGGGGGAGAAGACCGTCATTTACGTCAATTCGCGCGACCAGTCCGTGGCGCTCGCCAAGACGTTGCGCAAGCGTGTGCCCGATTGCGCAACCCATATCGCGTTCTATAACGCGGGGCTTGCGCGTTCCGATCGCCGTCGCGTGGAGGAAGCATTCCGAGACGGAAGCCTCAGCTGCATCGTTTCGACCTCCGCCTTTGGCGAGGGTGTCAACCTGCCCGATATCCGCCATGTCGTGCTCTACCACATGCCGTTTGGCGCCATCGAGTTCAACCAGATGAGCGGACGTGCCGGCCGCGATGGCCAGCCCGCCGTGATCCATCTGCTCTATTCGTCGCGCGACGCCCGCATTAACGAGCGCCTGCTCGACTGCTATGCGCCCGAGCGCGACGAGCTCGTCACGCTCTATCGCGCGCTGCAGACCATGTGGCGCTCCAACCGCGGCAAAACCGGGGACGATTCCTTTAGCGCGAGCGATATCGACATCGCGCAGATGTGCCTTGCCATCGATGCTCGCACGCCGGTCGACGAGCGTTCGGTGGAAAGCGGCCTGGGAATCTTCGAAGAGCTTGGTTTCTGTCGAGTTTCGGGGTTTGACGACACTCGTCGCATCGCGATGGCCGAAAACCCCGGCCGCGTGCAATTGAGCAGGTCAATTCGCTATTTGGAGGGCTTGCGCTCGCGCATGGAGTTTTCGGCTTTCCGGAGCTGGGCGCTCGATTCGTGCGCTTCTGATATGCTAGCCAAAGTTAACCGCCCGATCGTACCGCGGGCCTAGGGGAAGGGGACCTCGATGGATGCCGCAGCCCGTACCGCCCATGATTCCACCCTCCAGCCGTTTTCGGAGATGGAGCACTATAAGCATGCCGATGAGCTGCCGCCCGAGATTATGGCGGACAGCTACGACAAGCTGGAGCGCCTGTGCCTCAAATATATGAATGAGGACGACTTTTCTAAGGTTGAGCAGGCCTACTGCTTTGCCGCCGAGAAGCACTGCAACCAAAAGCGCCGCTCGGGCGAGATGTACATTAACCATCCCGTCGAGGTTGCCATCATTTTGGCCGATCTCAAGATGGACTGCGATGTGGTGTGCGCCGCGCTGCTGCACGATACCGTCGAGGATACTGAGACCTCGCTCGCCGATGTTTCCGGCCTGTTTGGCGATACGGTGGCCGAGCTCGTCGATGGCGTGACCAAGCTCACCAACATCGAAGTCGACAGCATGGACGAGAAGCAGGCGCTCACGCTGCGCAAGATGTTCCTCGCCATGTCCAAGGACATTCGCGTCATCATCGTTAAACTTGCCGATCGTCTGCACAACATGCGAACGCTGGCAGCCCTGCGCGAGGATCGTCGCCTGTTTAAGGCTCGCGAGACCATGGACGTGTACGCGCCCTTGGCCGACCGCCTGGGCATGAGCTCTATTAAGTGGGAGCTCGAGGACCTGTCCTTCTTCTACCTGGAGCCCGATGCCTACCAGCGCATCGCGCGTATGGTGGCGGAGTCACGCGAGGTTCGCGAGCGCTATCTGGCCGAGACCATCAAGACGCTCACCGACGAGCTCAACCGCATTGGCCTGGAAGGCTTCCAGATTAATGGCCGCTCCAAGCACTATTGGTCCATCTACCAAAAGATGAAGCGCAAGGGCAAGGAGTTCTCCGAGATCTACGACCTGGTGGCGCTGCGCGTTATTACCCATTCGGTGCGCGATTGCTACTCCACGCTCGGTGCGGTGCATACGCTGTGGCACCCCATGCCCGGTCGCTTTAAAGACTATATCGCCATGCCCAAGGTCAATAACTACCAGTCGCTCCACACGACGGTCATCGGCCCCACGGCTCGCCCGCTCGAGATTCAGATTCGAACCTACGAGATGCATGAGCAGGCCGAGTACGGCATTGCCGCCCACTGGCTATATAAGAAGTCGGGCGGATCGTCTGCCTCCAAGACCAACGATGCGCAGCGTCTGGACGACCAGATTAACTGGCTCAAACATTCGCTCGATTGGGCGGCGTCTGATGAGATTACCGACGCCAAGGAATACCTGCATTCGCTGAAGGTCGACCTCTTCGATCAGGAGATCTTTGTCTTTACGCCCAAGGGCGAGGTCATGGCGCTTCGTGCCGGCTCCACGCCGCTCGACTTTGCCTACGCCGTTCACACCGAGGTGGGAAACCATTGCGTCGGCGCCAAAATCAACGGTGCGGTGGCTCCGCTCACGCACGAGATTAAGACGGGTGACCGTGTCGAGATTCTGACTAACAAGAGTTCCAAGCCGTCGCGTGATTGGCTCAAGATCGTTAAGACACCTTCCGCCAAGTCAAAGATCCGCCGCTATTTTGCCGCTGCGACCAAGGACGACGACGCTGCTGCTGGTCGCGATATGCTGGCCAAGGACCTGCGTAAGCGTGGCTATGGCATTTCTACGCCGCGTTCGACGCGTGCGCTCAACGCCGTGGCGGAGCAGTTTAACTTCAAGCAGCTCGAGGACCTGTTTGCCGCCGTCGGCGCCGGCAAGGTTGCCCCGCGCGCTGTGGGCAATAAGGCCGAGCAAATCTTGGACCCCAAGCCCGAGGAACAGCTCACCAAGGCCGAGGCTATCGCCGAGGTCGTGAAGCAGCCTGCTCGCGGCTCCAACCGCAAGCCGCAAAAGCGCGGCAAGAGCGCCAGTAACGGCATTATCGTCAAGGGCGAGAGCAACAGCGGCCTACTGGTCCGTCTGGCTCATTGCTGCAACCCCGTGACGGGCGACGACATCGTCGGCTTCATCACGCGCGGTCGTGGCGTTTCGGTGCATCGCGCCAACTGTCCCAACGTCAAGGGTCTTATGGAGCATCCCGAGCGCATGATCGAAGTGGAGTGGGACGGCGCTGCCGACACCCTCTTCCAGGTCGAGATCGTGGTCGAGTGCCTGGACCGCATGGGCCTTCTCAAGGATGTCACCATTGCCATTGGCGATGCGGGCGGCAATATCCTTTCTGCCGCCACGTCGACCAACCGCGAGGGTATTGCAACCCTGCGCTTTATGGTCGAGATCTCGGACGCGAGTGGTTTGGATCCGCTGCTGGCCTCCATCAGCAGCGTTGACTCGGTCTACGACGCGCGCCGCCTGATGCCCGGTGAGGGTGGAGCCCAGCTTAAGCGCCGCGTTTAGTCGCGACGAACGTGTCACATTATCGATATTCGCTGCACTCGAGGCATCGTTTGATGCCTCGAGTTCTATGGAGAGGAGAGGGACATGAGTGCTGTGTCCTTGGATTTAACTCCCAAGGGATCGGTCGAGATCGAGACGCTCGTAAACGGTCCCATTCAGACCAATAGCTATGCTGTTATTTCGGACAATGAGTGCGTGATTATCGATCCCGCATGGGAAGGCGAACGCCTGGTGGAGCATATTCAAGCCGAGCATCCCGGCGTACGCGTGTTTGGCGCCGTATGCACTCATGGCCATGCCGATCATGTTGGTGGCGTTGCAGGCGTGCGAACCACCGTTGGCGAGGGCTGCCAGTATGAGCTGTGTGCTAAGGATGTGGCGGTGCCGCATGCGAACATCGAGGAACAGCGAGCTATGTGGGGCATTGAGACGCCTGACCCCGGGGAGCCGACGCGCCTGCTCGCCGAGGGAGATGCTATCGAGGTGGGCGATATCTACCTGCAGGTGATCGAGACGCCAGGGCATACGCCGGGCGGGATCGTCTTGTTTGCTGCCACCGAGCAGGGGAACATTGCCTTTGTGGGCGACACCCTGTTTCCGGGTGGGCACGGCCGCACCGATCTTTCTGGAGGAGACGAGGCGGCAATTCTGCGCTCGCTCTCCAAGCTCGCCCGGCTTCTCCCGCCCGATACCGTTTGCCTAACCGGCCATGGCGATTCGACCACCATGGCACGCGAGCTCATGCAGAACCCTTTCATGCAGATTTAGCTTAATAGTCGGCTTTTGAAGCACGAGAAGCGTCCAAACGTCAAGCTATTTTTCCCCAACGGGTCGATTCCGTAGGGCAAACGGTCAAAAAAGTCTGTTTGGACGATATTCGTGAACAAACGAACGTTTATGCTCGGGTGCGCCGTGGTAAAATCTCAGGCGTTATCGGAGCAACCTTACAGGAGGTTTCTTTTATGCTCGTCAACGCAGCAGACATGCTCAAGAAGGCCGAGGCCGGCAAGTACGGTCTCGGTGCCTTCAACACCAACAACCTCGAGTGGACCCTGGCTATTCTCCAGGCCGCCGAGGAGGCCAAGTCTCCGCTGATCCTTCAGTGCACCGCTGGTGCCGCTAAGTGGATGGGCGGTTTCAAGGTCTGCGCCGACATGGTCAAGGCTGCCGTCGAGGCCACGGGCGTTACCGTTCCCGTCGCCCTTCACCTCGATCACGGTTCTTACGAGGACTGCTTTAAGTGCATCGAGGCCGGCTTTACGTCCATCATGTATGACGGCTCTCACGAGGAGACCTTCCAGCTTAACCTCGACCGCACCAAGGAGCTCGTTGAGCTTGCCCACTCCAAGGGCATGTCCATCGAGGCCGAGGTCGGCGGCATCGGCGGTACCGAGGACGGCGTGACCTCCAGCGGCGAGCTCGCTGATCCTGCTGAGTGCAAGCAGATCGCTGACCTGGGCGTCGACTTCCTCGCCTGCGGCATCGGCAACATCCACGGCGTGTACCCCGCCGACTGGGCTGGCCTTTCCTTCGAGCGCCTGGGCGAGATCAAGGCCCAGACCGGTGACCTGCCCCTCGTCCTGCACGGTGGCACCGGCATCCCCGAGGATCAGATCAAGAAGGCCATCTCCCTGGGCATCTCCAAGATCAACGTCAACACCGACCTGCAGCTCGTCTTCGCCAAGGGCGTCCGCGAGTACATCGAGGCTGGCAAGGATCAGCAGGGCAAGGGCTTTGATCCCCGCAAGCTCCTCAAGCCTGGTCGCGACAACATCGTTGCCCGCACCAAGGAGCTCATGGAGGAGTTTGGCTCCGTCAACAAGGCGTAAGTAGCGGTTTAACTTCCCGCCGGAGGCCCCGTTTCCCCTGCGCTGTTTCCCTCGCGCTCACCTGGCTTCGCCAGAAGTCGCGCGACGGAATCAGCTCCGGGGAAACGGGGCCTCCTTCGTTAACTCGCTACAGGGTTACTGGGCTGAATTAAGATGGCTACTGGCTTTGCCAGAAGTCGCGCCAAGGAAACAGTTCCGGGGGACGGGGCTTCCTTCGTTTAACGCCGCAGGGTTACGAGGCTGAATTATTTATTTGACTACCGTTCAGCGGTGTTGATGGCTCCCTTGTTGGGGCTTTCTTTTTATCTCGCTACAATGGGCTTCAAGCGTTCTAGTGACTTGGAGTTTTGGTATGGCTGTTATTAATGTGCTGCCTTCGGATGGGAAGGTTATTGACGAGGGTCCAGTTGGTTGCTCTGTTGATGTTTGCTGTGATGACTTTCGTCATCTCGATGTTGGACTGCCGCCCGAGATTCTTCGTCTTAAGGATGCCGGGTATTTGACGCAGGCTGTTGCTGCCTGCGATCGCCTTTTGGAGCAGAACTCCGAGCCTTCGCTGGCTGCTTGTGTTCGTGCCGAGCGGTATCGCATGCTCGAGACGCCGCTTCATTTTTCGGTGTCGCGCGATCGAGCTATTGCGATGATTCGCGAGGAGTGGCCAGAGTTTACCGAAGAGCAGTTTGATGACCTGATTAATCGTAAGCGTATTGACTGGCGCTTTATCGATGGCGAACTGTTCGTTCTCGACAACTTCCTCGATTCGCTTCGCGTATATCCCAAAGAGGTTCCCGGCATGCGGCCCGATTCTACGGACGGAATAGCGCTGCGCAACGAGATGCTCAAGGAGATGGAGTCACAAAACGGATTGGCTCGCGTCATTACGCTTAAAGCGTCCGTGTCTGTCCCCGGCGCTCTAGATGGAGAGACTGTTTGCGCGTGGCTACCCGTTGCCGCTGCCTGTCGTCAACAGTCTCATATCGAGGTTCTCGATATGACGCCGGAGGGTGCTGTTGCCCCCGCGAATGCTTCGGCGCGTACCGCCTCGTGGTCTTCTTCGAGTGAGCACTTTTTTTCGGTGACCTATCGTTATCACATCGATGCTGCTTATTGTGATGTCTACGGTGGCACACTTCCGGTTCACCCGCGTATGGACGCGCCTCTGCCCGAGGATATTTCCGAGGACCGTCCGCACATTGCATTCACGCCGTATCTACAGCAGCTGACAGCCCGTGTCATTGACGGGCTCGAGGATCCGCTCGATCGCGCCCGTGCTATCTATGATTACCTGACGCAGCATATCGACTATCGCTATCAGCCGCCGTACTTGCTTTTGGGATCTATTGCCGATGACTGCGCGCATTCGCTCCGCGGCGATTGCGGCGTTATGGCGCTCACGTTTATCACCATGTGCCGTATCGCGGGCGTGCCTGCCCGTTGGCAGAGCGGCCTGTATGTTGCGCCCGATTCGGTGGGGTCGCACGACTGGGCAGAGTTCTATACGCCGCAGACCGGTTGGCTCAACGCCGACGTGTCATTTGGATCTTCTGCTCGCAGGATGGGGGAGGAGTGGCGCCGCCGTCACTACTTTGGCAATCTCGACCCGTGGCGTATGGTGGCCAACAATCGATTCCAGGCAGAGTTTGAGCCCTCTTTCGACGGCATGCGCGAGGACCCTTACGATAACCAGATGGGTGAGGCTTCGGTTGACGGTCGCGGATGCCGTCGGCGCGAGATGCTCTGCACGGTCGAACTCATCGAAATGCTCGAAGTTCCATTTTCGGACTAATCGGTAGAAAGCTGTGATAAACTAACTCACGCATTGCGTGCCCGAGTGGCGGAATTGGCAGACGCAGTGGACTCAAAATCCACCGTTGGCAACAACGTGCGAGTTCGAGTCTCGCCTCGGGCACCATTCATGCAAGCGAGCGTTCAAGGGGGTTGCGGCCCCCTTTTTCGTGCCGAACTCGCGTGAGCGCGCGAAGCGTTAAGCAAACAGGCTTGTGGCCTGTTTGTAGCGGAGCGTGGCGAGGGCGCCACGCGCCCGAAGCCTGGAGCTTCGCGAAGCGAAGGCCCTTCGAGTCTCGCCTCGGGCACCATACATACAAGCGAGTGTTCAAGGGGGTCAAGGCCCCTTTTTCGTGTACGTAATGTGATAACGTGCTGTACGTGTTATTATTCGCAAGGCGTTGTTCCCGCAATGCCCTAAAGAGGAACCTGAGGGTTCCCACCTTTTGGCGCCAATGAGCAGCTGACTGGTCATACAACTTAGATTCCCTTCCTCAAATCGAGGAAGTCTATGTGTACGACCTGGTTGCTGAGAAGCGCCGGGTTATTTTTTTATGAATGGAGGTAGGGAAAATAGCTAAGTCTGATGACACCCGCATCAACGACGAGATCACTGCATCTTCGTGTCGTTTGATTGGCGTCGATGGCTCTCAGCTCGGCCTGTTCGCCATCCGCGATGCCCAGCGCGTCGCCGACGATCAGGGTCTCGACCTAGTCGAGATCGCTCCCAACGCGGAGCCGCCGGTCTGCAAGGTCATGGACTACGGTAAGTTCAAGTACCAGCAGGCCATGAAGGCCAAGGCTGCTCGTAAGAACCAGTCCAAGGTCGAGGTCAAGGAAATGAAGTTCCGACCCAAGATCGACGTTGGCGACTACGAGACCAAGAAGGGTCACGTTCTGCGCTTCCTCAAGAAGGGCGCACGCGTTAAGATCACCATCATGTTCCGCGGCCGTGAGATGGCTCACCCGGAGCAGGGCCTTAACGTTCTCGAGCGTCTCGCCGAGGATCTCAAGCCTTACGCTACGGTCGAGTCCAAGCCTAAGATGGAAGGCCGTAACATGCTTATGCTGCTCGCCCCGATTAAGGGCGCCTTCGATGAGGATAAAGCGGCAAGCGATAGCAAGTAACTAGTGTTCTGTAACCGATTAAGGAGTATTTCATGCCTAAGATGAAGTCCCACAGCGGCACCAAGAAGCGTTTCCGCAAGACTGGTACCGGCAAGCTTATGCGCGCCAAGGCTTTCAAGAGCCACATCCTGAGCAAGAAGTCCACCAAGCGTAAGCGTGGCTTCCGTCAGGAGACCGAGATCGCCGCTGCCGACCGCAAGGTCATCAAGTCGCGTCTCGCCTAAGTTCGCGTTCCCGTTTTCGTTTTACCATCTAGGAGTTGATAGAACATGGCACGTATTAAGCGCGCTGTTGCCGCCAAGAAGAAGCGCCGTACCGTTATGCACCGTGCGAAGGGTTACTACGGTGCCGCTTCGCGTACTTACAAGCATGCTAAAGAGCAGGTCCAGCACTCCTTGCAGTATCAGTATCGTGATCGCCGCAACAAGAAGCGCGAGATTCGTTCTCTCTGGATCACTCGTATCAACGCTGCTGCTCGCCTGAACGATATTTCTTACTCTCAGTTCATGCACGGCCTGAAGGTTGCCGGCATCGAGCTCGACCGCAAGGTCCTGGCTCAGATGGCTTACGAGGACATCGAGTCCTTCAACGAGCTGGCTACCATCGCCAAGAAGGCTCTCGAGGCCTAATAGATTCTCTTGAATCGCTAGGGGAGTGTCGCGTTGTGCGCGGCGCTCCCTCTTTTTATCTGAAGCGCGGTTTACATTGCTAAAAGCGCGGGTAGATAGACACTTACAGGTGACCGATCTCTATATATTCCTGAACCAAAGGGTCATCATCTGATACGTGCGGAAGATCCGCACCAGTCTTTCTATTACCTATAGAAAGCGATATGTTGTGTAGGACTTGTGAAGAGTGGAATTGACGTCCCACAAGGCTTCGCGGTCTGGCAATATATCTCCTTGCCGCGCGGCCCGGTCGGACCGGACCAGCCGCCAGGCGTGCACCTTGAGAACCGGATACTGCGAGGATGGACACTTACTTCAGTGTCGCATCCGGGCAGACA
>CAKTVQ010000027.1 GCA_934630375.1 uncultured Collinsella sp. | reverse complement strand
ACCACGGCGGCAAAACCGCCCTTGATGTAGTAGGGGTAACGGTGCTCAAAAGTCACCGCATGGTCGAGCACCTCGCGACGGTACGAATCCGAATCGAGCACGACGCGCATGGCCGTGCGCAGCGAATAGCGCTGACGTGGCAGGTCATTGGACTCGCAGATCATCAGACCCGTCGTGGAAAGCTGTTTATCAAAGAGCAGGTTGAGGTTGAGCAGCAGCGGACGCAGCTGCAGACCGATAAAGAGCGCCACGATCAAGAACACGCCCAGAATGCACAAGTTAAACAGGTAGTTGAACGAGTACATGCCTCCGACCGTCTCGCGCAGCAGATTGATGCCGTAGGTAAAGGGCAGCAGCGGATGCAGCCACTGGAAGAAGCCGGGCATCATCTCGATGGGATACATGCCCGACGAACCCGGAATCTGCACGATAACCAGAATGACGCCGATTGCCTTGCCGATATGCTTAAACGTAGTGGACAGCGCATAGATGATGTTGACGTACGTAAACGAGATGGCGATTCCACCCAGCACAAATAGGAGCGGGTTGACGCACTGTACGCCAATGACCAGATCTCCCACCGTAACGATGATGGCCTGGAGCGCGCCCAGGATCACCAGAAGCAGCCAGCGGCCAAAGTAGCCCTGACGCGCGGTAAAGCTGCCGATGCCTTCGCGGTCGACCTCGAGCTTGTAGATAGCGATGAGCACGTAGCCGCCCACCCAAAGTGCCAGGTTGGTATAGAACGGGGCAATGCCCGAACCAAAGCTTTTGACCGGATAAATCGACTTGGACGTCAGCTCAACGGGGGACGCCATAAAGTCCGCCACGTCGTCCACGTCGACGCCCATCAGGTCGGACAGCTCGCCCATAGACTCAGAGGTCTGCAGCGCCGCGATGTCGTTAGCGGCGGTTGCAAGCCTGTCCTGGACCTTGGCAAGCGAGGCATCGGTCTGGGACAGCGTGGTCTTGGCCTGCTTGAGCGTGGCATCGAGCTGCGATAGCGTACCGCGCGCATTGGCGATTGTAGGCGTGAGTCCCGACACGATACCGGTTAGGTCGCCCGATACAACCGAGAAAGAGTCAAGCGCGCTGGAAGCCTTCGGCAGCGCATTTTGACCAAGATCCGTCTGAGCCTGGCTAATGTTGGTCGTGCCGGTCTGAATTGCAGTATTGATAGCGTCGCTGGCGCTCGAAACGGCCGAAGCGTCATTCGCAATAGCACTCGACTGCGCCGAGAGATTGTCCTTGACGGCCTGGAGGCTTTCGTTTTGTCCTCGAAGCGTATCGATCGTCGACGCGATGAGCGCGTTGATTTCCTCCGAACCCGTCGGCGCGCTGTCCGCCAACTCCTGCAGGCGGTCGATCAGCGCGTTGTTGTGGTCAATTGTTGTTTGAAGCGATTCGAGCGAGTTGTCGATGCGAGTGGTCGTAGACGTCAAGGCGCCCGTCATCTTTCCGACCGCAGCGTTCGCCGAAGCCGACGTCTTGGACAGTGCAACACTTCCCTCCGAAAGCGCCTTAGAGAGCGAGGTGATCGATTTGCCCGCGGTGGTGCGTGCTTCGCCCAACAGGTCGTTGCCTTGGGAGATCGCTTGAGTCAGCGAAGGCGTCTGACCCTGCAAACCGGCCAGCGCCCCATCCGCCGAGGCGATAGCACCGCTCGTTTTGTCGATAGCGGTGTTCATGTCGTTGATCGAATCGCGAACCTCGCTCAGGGTACTGGATGCCTCGGACACCGAACTCGTCAGCGAATCCTGAACCTGGGCGGTCTTATCCTTAAAATCGATGCCGGCATCCTTGGCGATGCCCGCTACGGTCTCGCCCACCGTGGAGACAAACTCCGAGTTGATCTGCTCCTCGATGGTGTTGGCACCGGTATCGGTGACCTTGGGCGCAATGGCGCTCTTTTTCTCGTTAACGTAATAGGTGAGCTTCGGCTGGTGGTAATTGCCATCGAGCATCGAAACGAGATTGTCGGAGAAGTTCTTGGGGATTACGATCGCCGCGTAGTATTCCCCGCTCTCGACGCCCTCTTTGGCCTCGGCAGCCGAGTCGACGAAGGTCCAGCCCAGTTGATCGTTTTCCTTGAGCTGGTCGACCACCTTATCGCCTGCGTTGAGCTCGTCCACCAAGTCATTCTGGGTGCCCTGATCGTTGTTGGCGATGGCGATTTTAATGCCCTGGGTATTTCCGTACGGATCCCAGTTGGCAACGATGTTGTACCAGGCATACAGCGAGGGAATGACGCACACGCCCAGGGTAACCACCAGGGCGACGGGGTTCATAAGCAGTCGCTTAATGTCGCGCTTAAATATCGCAAAGGAGACCTTTGCGTTGGATAGTTTGCTGCCGAGACTCACGCTTGGACCATCCATCCTGTCGTTGAATCAAATCGTACTATCAAAAACCATTGTACGTAGGCGCTTTAGCGTCTCGAAGCACAATGGTATTGAGTTTTGCGGGTAGCAATATACTACGAAGATGAGTTAGTGTACAGTTGTACAGTATCTTTAATATCAGCAGGTCACAAAACCACAGCCCGCACAAATTAGCAGTCCGAATAAATAGTCATTGGGGACATTCTTAAACGGACTAGTCAAGCAAGAACGTCCCCAACGACTAAGGAGTGTCCCCAGGTGCCGGCAGAAAAGGAACGTCCCTAACTGCCGCATCGCCAACGGCTACCAACAACAAAAACGCCGATGTTTTGGCGCAGACAGCGAAAGCCCGCCAGAGCGAGCAAGGTGCCTTGAAACGAGGCGGCATTGACCTTCTGGTCATGCCGCCGAAGTTGAAAGGCAGATTGCCGCTCTGGCGGGCTTACAGCGTCGAGCCGTTACGCCGTTCGGTAGAACGGCGTAACTAAGTTACATCAGCTCGCAGACAGCCGCCGCAAAGGCAACGGGGTCCTCAGGGAGGATACCCTCGACCAGCAGAGCCTGGTCATAGAGCAGACCGGAGTACTGCTTAATCTTGTCGGCGTCGCCTGCCTTCTGGGCAGCGACAAGCTTGTCAAAGACCGGGTGCTTGGCGTTGAGCTCGAGCACGCGCTGGCTCTTGGGCATACCGTCGGGCGCGCCCTCGGGTCCCTTCTGGAGCACCTTCTCCATCTCGAGCGAAAGCGGACCCTCGGTGGTGATGCAAGCGGGGGCATCGGTCAGGCGCGCGGAGACGGCAACTTTCTCGACCTTGTCACCGAGCGCCTCCTTCATAGCGCTAAAGAGGTCCTCGTTTTCCTTGGTGGCGTCCTCGGCCTCCTTCTTCTCGTCCTCGGTCGCCAGATCAAGATCGCCAGTCGCGACGTTCTTGAGCTCCAGGTGACGATCCTCGACCTCGGGCTCAGCACCGTCGGCAACGGCCTTCTCGGCAGCCTCGCGGGCGGCGTCGTCCTCGTAGATTTTAGGCATATCGGCGGCAACGTACTCACGCATAGCCTGGAAGGTGAACTCATCCACGTCCTGCGTCAGAAGCAGCACGTCGTAACCGCGGTCGAGCACGCCCTTCACCACGGGCATCTTGGCCAGACGCTCGCGCGAATCGCCGGCGGCATAGTAGATTGCCTTCTGGCCCTCGGGCATGCCCTTGGCATACTCGGCCAGGGTAATCATCTTCTGTTCCTTGGCAGACCAGAACAGCAGCAGGTCGGCGAGCTCGTCGGCCTTCATGCCGTAGCTCGAGTAGATGCCGTACTTAAGGCCGCGGCCAAAGTTCTCAAAGAACTTCTCGTAGGCCTCGCGGTCGTTGTCACGCATATCCTCAAGGTCGGCGGTGATCTTCTTTTCCACGCGCTTGGCGATGGCCTTGAGCTGACGGTTCTGCTGCAGCGTCTCGCGCGAGATGTTGAGCGACACGTCGGCGGAATCCACGACGCCGCGGACAAAGTTGTAGTAGTCGGGCAGCAGGTCGTCGCACTTCTCCATGATCAGGACGTTGGAGCTGTAAAGCGCCAGGCCCTTCTCGTAGTCCTTGCTGTACAGATCGAACGGGGCGCGGCCCGGCACAAACAGCAGGGCATCGTACTCGAGCGTACCCTCGGCGTGGAAGCTGATGGTGCGCGCCGGATCGTCAAAGTCGTGGAACGTAGACTTGTAGAACTCGTCATAGTCCTTCTGCTCAACATCGGAGCTGCGCTTCTTCCAGATCGGCGTCATGGAATTGACGGTCTCGAGCTCCTGGTAGTCCTCGTACTCGGGCTTGTAATCGTCGCCAGCATCCTCGGGCTTGGGCTTCTGGCGGCTCTTGGACACCATCATCTGGATCGGGTAACGCACATAGTTGCTGTACTGCTGAATCAGGCTCTTGAGGCCCCACTCGGTCAGGAAACGATCGTAGGTCTCGGCCTCGCCGTCGGCGTCGAGCTTCTCGTTCTCGCGCAGCGTCAGGATGACATCGGTGCCGTGCTCGGCGCGCTCGCCGTCTTCGATGGTGTAACCCTCAAGACCATCAGACTCCCACACGTGAGCGGTGTCCTCGCCATAGGCGCGGCTGACAACCTTTACGTGGCTGGCAACCATAAAGGCAGAGTAGAAGCCCACGCCAAACTGGCCGATGATGTCGACATCGGAGCCCTGTTGCTCGGCGTTCTCGGTCTTAAACTCCTCGGAGCCGGAATGGGCGATGGTGCCCAGATTGCGCTCGAGCTCCTCGGCGGTCATGCCGATGCCGTTATCCGAAATCGTGATGGTGCGGGCATCCTTATCGAAGGAGACGCGAATGGCCAGGTCGCCCTGATCGATCTTGACGCTCGGGTCCTGCAGGCTCTTAAAGTTGAGCTTGTCGACGGCATCGCTCGCGTTGGAGATAAGCTCGCGCAGGAAGATTTCCTTATTGGTATAGATGGAGTTGATCATGAGGTCGAGCAATTTTTTGCTCTCGGTCTTAAATTGACGCATGTGCAGTCCTTTCGCGCTACCCCCGTCCGCAAAAACGGCCCGGTTGCCCGAGCCGCATCGCAGACCTGCTATGTTCAGACTTAGATTTTATAAC
Organism: uncultured Collinsella sp.; assembly: GCA_934630375.1. GTDB lineage: Bacteria > Actinomycetota > Coriobacteriia > Coriobacteriales > Coriobacteriaceae > Collinsella. The sequence goes on along the minus strand of CAKTVQ010000027.1, from coordinate 12,940 downwards.
CCATTAGCGCGCATATATACACACGGTATCGAAAAACTGTATGTCCAAACGCTCTGATGCGCCGATTGCCAAGGAATGTCCCAAACTGCCGGCAGAAAAGGAACGTCCCTATCTGCCATCTACGCGCTTGGCCATCCAAGCATGGGGCTGGCCCTCGTCTTCGTAGTCCACCGGGGCAATCTGCGTGTAGCCCGCCTTGACATAGAGCGGCAGCACGTATTCCTGAGCATGCAGCTTAATGAGCTTGGCGCCGGCATCACGCGCGCACGTATCACTGGCCTCGACAATCTTGCTCGCCAGGCCGCGACGGCGCATGCTCGGCAACACGGCCACGCGCCCCATAATGTAGGTCTCCCCCGCCGCGACGCCTTCGTCTAAGTCGCACGCCGGCAACACCGGAGCCTCTGCGTCAGTCGCGCGCTCAAGCTCTTCGGGAAACACGCGCGAGCAACCGGCAAGCTCGCCGTCTACATAGAGCGTCACATGAATGCAGTCAGAAGCCTCATCGATCTGGTCGAACTCGTTCTCGTAGCCCTGCTCGTCCATAAAAACGACGCGGCGCACCAACGCCGCGTCATCAAAGCATCCCGTCTTAAGTTGGATATCCATGGCTGCCCTTTCATTCAATGCGAACGTTAGGGACAGATTTTAGCGAAAATGAGCTCCGCGCACGCTAAACTTCGCGCGAGCCTTCGCCAGGCAGTCGTAATGACCCACGTTATGGGCATCGCTCGCGATGAAGCTGTACAGGTTCTGATCGAACAGGCGCTGTGCCGGCTTTTTCTCGCGACCAAAGCGACCGCCGGCAATAAAGTCCGCCGAAGCCTGCAGCTTGCAGCCCATATCGACCAGGCGCTCCGCCACGCTTACATCCTTTTGAACCGCACGATAGCGCTCAGGATGAGCGATGATCACCTGGTAGCCACGGCACTGCAAATCGTAAATCGTGTTCTCGTACTCTCTAAACGCATACGCATCGGCATGAGTCGAAAGCTCGAGCAGAAACTCGTTGGTCCCATCGAAATGCAAGTGATCCGCGGCATCGATACCAAGCTCAACGAGCTTTCGATGGTTGACCTCGAAGCCCATCTGGAGCGGAAAACCGTCAGCGTTATCGCGCAACAGCTCAAAGGCATCCCACATCTTGTCGTAATCAAAATAGGGATCACGGCAGTGAGGAGTGCAAACGATTCTGGTTACACCGGCCCGCTTGGCAGCCTCGAGCATCGCCAAGCTCTCTTCGAGATCGGCGGCGCCGTCGTCTACACCCGGCAAGATATGGCAATGAATGTCACGCATAGGTCGGCCTCAATCAACTAAACGTTTGCTCGGTTGGTGAAGATGCCCTTTTTGGAAGTGCCCTGATCGTCGGAGCCCTTCTTAACCTTCTTACCGTCCTTGGTGTAGTAAGAATAGTAGTACTCGCTGGTCTCGGTCTCGCAGTAGTTCATAACGGTACCGATGAGCTTGACCTTCTCGGACTTCTTAAGCTGACCGATGGCGTTGAGCGCCTCTTCGCGCTTGGTAAAGTCCTCGCGCACCACGAACAGCGTGCCGTCGGTCAGGCTGGCAATCTCGGCAGCATCGATGAAGGTGCCGACCGGAGGAGCATCGAAGATGACGTACTGGAACTTGGCGGACAGTGCCTTTACCAGCTTGGCAAAGCGGTGAGAGACGATGATGTCGGCAGGATTGGGAATGTGCGGCTCGGCATCGAGGAAGTAGAAGTTCTTCTGACCCGTCTCGACAATTGCCTGGTCAATGGAAATCTGCTCGGAAAGGACCGCATAGAGTCCGCCGCGCGAACGAACGCCAAGCATATCGGAAAGGGACCTGCGGCGCATATCGGCCTCGACCAGGAGCACGGACTTGCCGCTCGTGGCGATTGCCTGAGCAAGATTAATGGAAACCGTAGACTTGCCCTCGTTGGGAATCGAGGAGGTAACGGTGATGGTGCGAATGGGGTCGTCCACGCTCGCAAAGCGGATGTTGGCCAGAAGGGTCTTGGCGGCATTCTGCACAACGAGCTTATCGGTGTTCTTTGCCTTAGCCATGCCTATTTACCACCTTTCATAGCCGGAATTCGGCCAACAACGGGAATACCCAGGAGCTCTTCTGCCTCTTCGGCACCGCGGATGCGGGTATTGAGCATGTCTGCCAAAACGACATAGGCAACTGCGATAAAGATACCGGCGAGGAACGCGACGGCAATATACAGCGTGCGCTTGGGGCCGCTGGGGGCTTCGGGGGTCTTAGCCTCGTCGATAACGTTGATGCTCTGGGCAGCACCGACGTTCTGAGCGACCGTACTCACCGAGCTGGCAATGGCCTTTGCGACCTCAGCCGTCTCCTTGGCATCGGTGCCGGTAACCGAAAGCGTAATGACACGCGTGGTGGTCTCGGAGGAAACAGACACCTTGTAGTCATCCAGATCGGTGAGGCCCAGTTCTTTGGCGGCGCCGCTCTTAACGCTATCGCTATCCAGCAGCGTGGCGATATCGTTGGAAAGCATCTGGCTCGCCGAGAGATCGTTGTAGCTCATCTGACCGCTATCGTCGGTCTTGGCGAGAATGTACATGCTCGTCGTCGCGGTATAGGTGTTGTCCATCGCAACGAAGGACACGATGCCCATGGCGATCGCGCAGACCACCGGAAGGGTGATGACCAGCTTGAGGTGCTTCTTCAGCAGCTGGAACAGTTCGAGAAGGGTCATGCAGCTTGCCTTTCATTTCCCCAGTTCGGATTGACAAAACTGTCCGTATGTTATCGCATCTTTTTACCGAGACCAAACTCTATACATAAGAAACAGGCTCTCCTGTAAAAATGTCGGAAGCAATCGTAAAATTGCACAACAACGCCGCACCCGAAAGTCAAATGCGGCGTCTACATCAATATCTATGTTGTATCGCTATGCGAATGGCTCGTCCTGCTGTATGGGAAACGTCACCGTAATGGTGGTTCCCACGCCCAACTCGCTCGACAGATCGAGCGTGGCGTGATGATACAGGGCCGCATGCTTGACAATGGCAAGCCCCAGGCCGGTTCCGCCGCGTGCCTTGGACCTACTCTTGTCCACGCGATAGAACCGCTCAAATACCTTGCCCTGTTCTTCAGGCGCGATACCGATTCCCGTGTCGGCGACAGCGAGGAACGGATGGCCTTCGTCGTTGGTGCCGCACTGCAACGTAACCGTACCGCCGGGTCGATTGTAGCGGATGGCGTTGCTTGCCAGATTATAGATGAGCTCGTCGATCAAGCGCGACACGCCTTCGATGACCACAGGCTTGGTCTCATGACTTATCGTCACATTCGCCTGACGGGCAACCTGTTCAAGACGCTGCTCAACCGCATAGATGGCACGAGAGAGCTCAATAGGCTCCGTGGACCCAATGGGCACCGCCTCGCCCTCAGTTGCACGTTCGGCCTCGTCCAAGTTAGACAGCGTAAGGATGTCGTTGACAAGCGCTGCCAAGCGGCCCGCCTCACGATAGATGCGACCGCCAAAGTTGCGCAGGTCGTCCTCGCCCTCGACCATGCCATTTGCGATGAGCTCGGCATAGCCCGAAATCGCCGTAAGCGGCGTCTTGAGCTCATGGGTGATATTCGCCGTGAACTCACGGCGCATACGGTCGTTGTCCGCTAGCACCGCCATTTGGCGCTTGAGTTCCTGGCGCTGCGACTCGATACGCTCAAGCATGGGGACCATCTCGGCATAGGCGTGCTCATAGCTACGGCGTGGGTGATCCAAATCCACCTCTTGCAACGGCGCGATGATGGCACGGGACTCACGGCGCGCCATAAAAAACGAGAGTACTGCACCCGCTGCTGCGATAAGCAGCATCGGCGCCAGCATCGACAGCAAAATCGCCGCAACGCCAGGCTGGGCCTGCGCCAAGCGAACGACCTGGCCGTTATCAAGGGTGACGGCGCGATACAGCATAATCTCGTCGAGTGTAGAGCTTGCGCGCTCCGCGGAACCCGAACCACTCTCAAAGGCCTCGATGACCTCGGGGCGATCGCCATGGTTGGGCAGTGTGGAAGGCGACGCCTCGTTGTCGTAGGCAACAGATCCGTCCTTATTGATCAGCGTGATACGAAGATCCTCGCGATCGAGGCTTCGCAAGAACGGAATGGGCTCCTGCTGCTCGTCGAGGGCGGCAGCAATGAGCTCGGTTTCCTGCGCCAGATTGGCACTCGTGGCATCCGCCAAAGTGTTTTGCACAAAGAACGCACCCAGCACCGTAAACGCCACGATAACTGCCATGGCGCAGACAAAGATCGTCACAAAAACGCGGTGCGACAGCGTATGTTTTCCCTGGGGGGCGAAGACCACGAGTTACTCCTCCGATGCGGTGGCCGCGGTGTCGTCGCCTTCGGCACCATCACCGGCAGAAGGCTCGGCCAGGCGATAACCCACGCCGCGCACGGTCTCGATGGCGCTGGCATGCTCGCCCAGTTTTTGGCGAAGCGTCTGCACGTGCACGTCAACGGTGCGCGAACCGCCGTCGAAGTCCCAGCCCCACACGCTCTGCAGCAACGACTCGCGGGTAAAGACCACGCCGGGCTTGCGCATGAGGTACTCGAGCAGGTCGAACTCGCGCAGGGTGAGCTTAAGCGGCTCGCCGGCAACGGTCACCTCGCGATGGCTGGGCGAGAGCACGATGTCACCCACGCTGAGCACATCGCTCGCCTGCTTGACCATGCCGCCGCGACGCAGCAGTGCGCGGCAGCGGCTCGCAAGCTCCATGAGCGAAAACGGCTTAGTCAGGTAATCGTCGGCACCGCCATCGAGCGCCATCACCTTGTCGAGCTCGGTGTCCTTGGCGGTAAGCATCATGATGGGCACCGTCGCCGTCAGGCGATCGGCACGCAGACGACGCATAATCGCCAAGCCATCGGTGTCGGGCAGCATGATATCGAGCAGCACAGCATCGGGCACCCGTCGCGCCACGGCAGCTTTAAACTCGCCATCACACGAAAAGCCCTCGGCCTCGATTCCCTGCTTGCGCAGCGCGTAGACTGTCAAATCCCTGATGTTGTCATCGTCCTCGACGTAATAGATCATGTTGAACCCCTTTGCGGCCGATATGACCGCATCTTAACCCTAAAGGCACCTGTAAAAGACAGCGTCAGCCAAAACGCCCCGTCAAATAATCCGCGGTGCGCGGATCGGACGGATTCTTGAAGAGTTGCGCGGTGGGCGCGTGCTCCACCAGCTCACCCAGCAAAAAGAACGCAACCGAATCGGAAATACGCGCGGCCTGCTGCATGTTGTGCGTCACGACCACCAGCGTGCAGGTCTCCTTGAGCTCGCAGGCCAGCTGCTCCACCACCAACGTCGACACAGGGTCGAGTGCCGAGGTCGGCTCGTCCATCAGCAGAATGTCGGGCTGCACGGCAAGTGCGCGGGCGATGCACAGGCGCTGCTGCTGTCCACCCGAAAGACCCAGGCCCGACTCTTTGAGCTTGTCCTTGACCTCGTCCCACAGGGCAGCGCGACGCAGGGAGTCCTCGACCAGCTCATCGAGCACGGCGCGGTCGCGCACACCCATACCGCGAGGACCGTAGGCGACGTTGTCGTAGATGCTCATGGGAAATGGGTTGGGGCGTTGGAACACCATGCCCACGCGCTGGCGCAAACGGCAGACGTCGCAATCGCCCAGGATATCTTGACCATCGAGCGCAATCTTGCCCTCGATGCGGCAATCCTTGATGCCGTCGTTCATGCGGTTAAAGCAGCGCAGCAACGTGGACTTTCCGCAGCCCGAAGGCCCGATGAACGAGGTGATCTGCTTGTCGCGGATCTTGATATTCACGTCCTTGAGCGCATGGTGGTCGCCATAGAACAGGTCGATGCCCTCGACATCGATGCGCGTCGGCGAGGCGGCAAGATCCTCTGCCGTGGGGCGAGTCGCATCCCCAACCTCGCGCTCATGCGCGGCCTCGGCCTGCGCTTCCATGAGTTCTTCAAGCTCCGTGGGCTCCACAGCCGCAGCAGCCGTCATACCGCACACCTCCATATCGATATCAATTCAGCAGTATCGATAGTAGGAATCGCGACTCATACGCACGTGAGCACATTGTCAAGTGTTTGTAAGGGCACGCTGGCTATGCGGCGGGCAGCTCGATGGTGAATATCGTGTGTTCGGGCGTCGATTCACATGCAACGGTACCGCCGTGTGCCGCGATGATCTCCTTGGCAATAGCAAGGCCCAAACCGGCACCACCGCGATTGGTCGCACGCGCCGCATCCAGGCGATAGAACTTCTCAAAGATCACCTTGAGCTTAGCCGCAGGGATAGGATCGCCCTGATTGATAAAGCGCACGCGCACGCCACCATCGTCTTGGCGCCTGGCCTCAATCGTGATAGTCGAGCCCTCATAGCTATAGGCGACGGCGTTTTTCATGATGTTGTTAAACACGCGGGCCATCTTGTCGCCATCCACGAGCACCGTCAGGTCCTCGCAAATATCAACTTGGGCCTCCTTGCGCTGTTCGTTGAGGATAGGATAGAACTCATCGGCCACCTGCGCCAGCAACAACCCCAAGTCGACGTAACCGCGCGTGAGCACGATGTCGTGGAAGTCGAAGCGCGTGATGTCGAAGAACTCCTCGATGAGCGCATCGAGCCGATGCGCTTTGTCGAGCGCCACGCCCGTAAATCGAGTACGTTGCTCAACCGGAAGCTCGGGCGCCTCCTGCAGCAGTGAAAGGTAGCCCACCACGCTGGCAAGCGGCGTGCGCAAGTCATGGGCCAGGTAAGTGACAAGATCGTCCTTGCGATGCGACTCGTCGCGCAGAGCCTGTTGGACCTTGCGCTCGCTATCGCGCACGCTGTTGAGTGCGCCCTCGACCTCAAGAAAGTCTCCGTCGATGTTGTCCCACGCGTCGGGGTGATCGATCAGGCGATCCTGGATACGGGCGGCAAGCACACGGTCGGCATGCTGTTCCCCCTGTTCATAGCCCTGGTAGTACAGAGCGCGGCCGCAAAAGAACAAGACGCACACGGCAAGTGCCAGCACAAAGCCGAGCATGTTGAACACAAAGCCGGCATCGAACAGCACCGGCCCTTCGATGCCGCCGAGTGCCATGGCGCCAATCGCCAACGTCATGGCCCACGCGGCACCGCCAATCACCACGCAGCGGCGTACGATTTCAAATCGATCGATCAGCAAAAAGCCGACAAGCAGCACCGCCAAGATTCCAGCGATGTTATCGATGCCAATCAGCAGCAGGCTCAGCAAAAAGAGCAGCACCGTTGCAAGCGCGCGGTTGTCGACGACCGACCTCACGTATTCAAAGAGTCGATCGGGCACCTCGAATGCCTGCCTATCGTCTTTTGTCATATCCACTTCCCCACCATCAAAGGCGTTATTCGATTATGTAGCCGACGCCCCAGACGTTTTTGATAAAGCGCGGCTTTTGAGCGTCGTCACCGATCTTTTCGCGCAGGTGGCGAATGTGCACCATCACCGTATTGTTGGAGCCGGGCATAAAATCCTCGTTCCACACCGCACGGAACAGATCCTCCACGGCCACCACACTGCCGCGATGCTCGACCAGATACAGCAAGATGGAATACTCGATGGGCGTGAGGCGAACCGGCGCACCGTCCACCGTTACGGAACGGGCATCGCGGTTGATCTCCAGGCCGTCGAACTGGATGGTCGGCGACTCAGCCGCCTGTGCACGGCTACCGTAGCTGGTGTAGCGACGAAGCTGAGCGTGCACGCGCGCGATGAGCTCCAGCGGGCGGAACGGCTTAACCACGTAATCGTCCGCGCCAAGCGAAAGGCCCTCGATCTTGTCTTGCTGGGCATCGCGCGCCGTCAGCATGATCACGGGATAGGTATGGCTGGAACGGATCGTACGCAGCAACTCAAGCCCATCGATATCGGGCAGCATGACATCCAGCAGCGCCAGATCGAACTCCTGCTCCAAGATTGCCTTGGCAGCATCGGCCCCGCTATAGGCGACCTGTACGTCAAAGCCTTCTTTTGTAAGGTAGATACCAACCAAGTCGGCGATGGCCTTTTCGTCATCAACTACCAAAATGCGCTCGTTCATGCGTGCTCCTCTCGCGCTCCATTATGCCCGAGGGGGCGCATGCCACACACAACAAGCGTGGGTGATTAAGTCGGCCTTAAGCACCCTTGTGCCCGTTCGGGCGCGGATGTGGGCCACGCACGCACGCGATGATCGCCGACACCGGCAAACGATATACTCTAGTTCCAGAAGAGACCATCCCGTCGAAAGCGAAATCTGTGAAGTCCCTCACCTCTTTTGCAAAGCGCTCAGCTCAGCTTGCCGCCGGCTTTGTCTGCGCTATCGCCCTTGCCGCTGGCGTGCCCACCGTCGCCGGCGCCCAAGTACTCACGACCGACAATGTTTGCGGCAAAACCGCCGATGCGCGCGGCATCACAGCCGAAAATCTGCCCGATATCGATTCGACCAATGCGCTCGTCATGGGCAAAGACGGCACCGTCTACTACGGGCGCGGCGCCGATGAGCAGGTCAAAATCGCCTCGATCACCAAGGTCATGACCGCAATCCTAACCGTCGAGAATTGCAAGATGGACGAGAAGGTCACGGTGAGCAACGCCGCAGCCACCGTGGGTAATTCGACCGCCGGCTTGCTCGAAGGCGACGAGCTTACCGTGGAGCAGGCACTGCGCGGCCTGATGATTCCCTCGGGCAACGACGCCGCCGTCGTGCTCGCCGAATATGTGGGCAAGAAGATCGAGCCTAAGACCAAAGACGCCGAGGCAACCTTTGTGAAGGCCATGAACGAGCGCGCCAAAAAGCTCGGCTGCACCGGTACGCTTTTTGAAAACCCGCATGGTCTGGACTTTGATGAGTGGGCTGGCGATATGCACTCAACCGCACACGATGTAGCGCTGATGATGCAGGAGGCCATGAAAAACGACACGATCCGCGAGGTCGTAGCGAGCGAGGATTCCTGGATCGAGGTCACGGGCGCCGACGGCACCGACCATTCGCATTCCATGGACACGCATAACTATTTGCTGGGCCAAGATGGCAACATTGGCGGCAAGACCGGCACCACCGACGACGCGGGCTACTGCTTCACGAGCGCCTACAACCGCGACGGCGACGAGATCTACACCGTCGTTTTGAACTCCACCACCACCGACCAGCGCTTTACCGATACCGCCACCCTTGCCAACTGGTACTACGGCCACAAGGTGACGGTCGCAATCGCCAACACACAGGAAAAGACCGCCAACGGCAACCCGCTTATGGCGCGCATTGGCCAAACCGACTGGACGGATAAGACGATCGACGCCACACTCGCCGATCCCACGGCGCAAGCGACCGTGTTTTCCCTTGCCGGCGAGGTGACCGAAAAGGTTAGCTACGACGATCTTTCGGGCACGGTGCATGTGGGCGACAAGGTGGGTAGCGTCACGCTCAAGCAGGACGGCACCAAGATCGCCGTCATGGACCTGGTTGCCGACGAGGAAGGCGCAGGGCCGAATCCCATTGAATGGCTGCTCGTGAAGCTCGATCGCTTGGGCCGTCGCATCGACAACCGCCCGCTCACGGCAGAAAGCGAGACCGTCGCCAAGGCTCCTGAGGTGTAGGGCGCAAGAATAATAAGCCCACTGAAAGGAGGCGTCCGAAAGGATGCCTCCTTTTTTGAGGTTCGAATCCCCAGCTTACGTTCTTGATAGCAAAAAGGGCCCCGAATGGAGCCCTTCTTTCAATTCATACTGGCGGAGAGCTGGGGATGTCCGGGCATGCTACGCATGCCCTCCGGCTTCAAAGCCTAACGGCTTTTCGCCCACGGGCTACAAACGCTTTCGCGTTTGCTTAACGCCCGTGCCCTCTCGGGTTCGAATCCCCAGCCGCCATTCTTGATAATAAAAAGGGCCCCAAATGGGACCCTTCTTCAAATTCGTACTGGCGGAGAGCTGGGGATTCGAACCCCAGATGCCCTTTTGGGGCATACTCGCTTAGCAGGCGAGCACCTTCGGCCTCTCGGTCAGCTCTCCGTAACAGCCGTTCTATAGTAACCAAACAGCCAAGGATGGGCAAGAGGAAATTTTCTAATTGCCTAGCAGCCTTTCCTTCTTGAAAGCTTCGCCTACCCCAGCGAGCGGTTGAGGGAGCCGAGCTCGTCGTTGCCCATGGTGCGCCACATTTGAAAGATGCAACCGCGTGCCAGGAAAAAGAAGCCGTTGTCGACCAGTTGCACAGCGGCATCTGCCAGCTGATTCGTCACGGCGGACACTGGCGGCAGCTCTAGTCCAGCCTTGTGGATGGTCTCGACCGCCTCCTCGAACGTCGGAGGCTCGCTGACGCCCATCTCGTTCATAAGGCCCTGCATTTCTTCCAGCGCGCTGCTGCCCGACTCCTCGCCGCGCGGCACCAGACGGTAACAAGCCAGCGCCAGGTCGAGCTGATCGCAATTCCAATAGGCAAACGCCAAGCGATAGAACAGGTAGCCGATTGCAGAACGATCGCTGGCAATACGTAGGCCGTGGCGCGCCACCTCGATAATCTCGTCAAAGCGCTCCAGACGCGCAAGCACGTTGATGAGCGCAAAGTGCGACTGCATGGACGAGCGCGCCAGATCGTAAAGATGGCGCACCTCGGGCAGTGCTCGTTCAAAGTCCTCTTGCTCGGCGTAAAAGCTGCAGATCTCATGCTGGGCAAAGTACAGCGCATCGGGCGCACGAAGGATTCGCACAGAGAGGTCTTCTTCCAACACCGGTAGCACCATGCGCACCAGCTGGTTATCGCAAAACTGCGTTTGAACCGGACCTGTCGCCAAAAGCTCGGCGACGGCGCACTTGGCCTCCAACTCCTCAACAAGACGGGAAAAACCTTCAAAAGCACCTGTACGGTCGACTTTTGCCTGCTCGCGCAATTCAACAACACGGGCCACGTATGGGTCGTCGTCCTCTTCCATGACCTCCAACTCGTCAGCCGTATCGGCAAGCAGCAGATCGCGCAGCGCCGGCGGCAGCGTGCGATGGTCATCACGCGGACGAGCATGAACCTCCGCAGGCTCAATCGTCTCCGGAGCGGTTGACTCATATGCCTCAAGCACACGCTTGCACGGCATATCGTCCATGTCCATGCTCTCAAGATCCTTGGCGACAGGCACGCAATCGGCCAGATAGGCCGCGCGCCCAAAGAAATACGTTGCGACAACGCGCTCGCCCTGCTCACTGTCGGGAGCAGCAATCTGCACATAGCAGCGCGTGATGCAGGTGCCTGCGGCAAAACACGCTGCCGCCAGCGTGAGTGCCACGCGCGCATCGTGCTCCACGGCCCAGATCGCGCGCGTGTCCTCGTCCAACTCGCGCCAGGCGTCATCTTGAGCGTCGTATTCACGTTGTGGCATAGCATCAACGACAGACTGCCCAAACCGAACGAGCATGATCCCCTCGGCAACGTTTGCCCGATAGGTATAGTCGAGCCGCGTGACCACGTTAAGTGCCTCGACAATACGCGCGAAGCGGGTACGCACATCCCACTCACCGCCCGGCTGACAAGCCACCGTACCCGGTTTGCCCCACGGGTTATCGCTCGAGGCCGTATCGAGCAGTCGGGGAACATCGTTGGTCGTCTTGGCGATATGCCACGCATCAAAGAGCGCGCAGCCCTCAAGGCTCGGCGAGGATGCCGCAGGGACCAATCCGGCCCCGATGTGCTCAAGGATGCCGGAGAGACGGTTAAGACGGCACTCGATGGCAAGCAGCATGTCAATCTCGTCCTGGTCCAGCAGGCTGCGATCAAAATTGAGATAGAAAAGCTTTGAGCGATCGATGCGAGCCAGGCTCATCTCGGACTTAGCGGCGATAGTGCGCAAGCGGGGCAAGTCAATTTCACTCATAAGGGTGGCGGCATAGCGCTCGATACCGCTCGGATTCTCAGCATGGTCAACGCGGTAGAGCAGCGTCTCGATAGCGTCAGGTAGCGGTGTCGTGTTAAAGCCCAAAAACACCTCGACCGGCTCGGGCAACTTTACGAGCTTGATCTTGTCGACAACGTTTTGCATACCCTCGTCGAGTCCGTCGGCGTCCGCCGTGCTCGCAATGGTATTTTCGGAGTCAGCGAATATCACGTAGCGCAGGAACATCGATGCCATGAACTCACCGTAAGGAAGGGAGCGGATCGAATTCCATGTCTCGTGATCGGACTGTTCGCGCATGGTACCTTCGGGAGAGCCGACGGTTCGCGCGCACGCGCGCATCGTACCGTTTGCTCCCCTCACCATAATCTCACCAATACCGGAGTCTGAGTCGTCAAGGACCAGTTCCATGTCGGGATCGTTGGGCAGCGGAGCCTCGCTAACGGGACGGTCCACCTTGTACACCTCACCCGAAACGCTTACGTAGCCCAAAAGCGACACATGGCTTTTGCCAACGAATTCGACGACATAACAAGATTCATGCTGATCCTCGCCAAAGAGTTTCCAGGCCACGCCATATGAGCGTCCCGCAGGCTGCTCGGGCATCACCGGAAAGCGCTTCTTGGGATCGAGAAACCTGAGCTTGTATGTCGGACGCTCTGCCACGAAATATCACCCTGATCGGTCGCTTGAGAAGGAGTGGTCGCGAATAAGTCGCGACATCTACTCGGAATCTTACACGAGTCGACAGGAAATCGTCCCTTTGGACAAAAGCACTCAAGCTAGCACAAAAGAAAAGCCCCCGTTGCCGGGAGCTTTAATCTCAAATGGTGCGGCGTATAGGATTCCGCGCATCCGCTGCGCGGATCCGCACCGGCTTCGCCCGCCTGCCGGCGTGCTCGCCCGCGGGCTAAAAACGCTCCGCGTTTTCTTGACGCCCGCGCCTCGACCGAGGTTCGAATCCATGCGGTGCTTACGTAAAAGAAAAGCCCCCGTTGCCGGAGGCTTTCAATTTCAATTGGTGCGGCGTATAGGATTCGAACCTATGACGTTCT
>CAKTVQ010000026.1 GCA_934630375.1 uncultured Collinsella sp. | reverse complement strand
GGTGCACGCCTGGCGGCTGATCCGGTCCGACCGGGCCGCGCGGCAAGGAGATATATTGCCAGACCGGAGGGGCGCCGTGGGCGGGAATCTGGGCATACACATTTCCTACACAATTTGGGATCCGACTAACGTTTGCCAGCCGTTAACTACCGCTCGCCGAGCATCTCTTTATATAAGGCAGTCTCATGGTTAAAGCGGATACGTTCCCCTAGCTAAAGCACAGCCAGCATCGAGCAACTCATCACGTTCTTCCACTGAGAACCCCTCGGCGTAGACGCGCACCACTGGTTCGGTCCCGCTAGGACGGACCAGCAGCCACGTGTCATCCTCGAATGCTAAACGCAAGCCATCCATATGACTAACGTTTTGCGGCACCTTGCCACAAATCGACTTGGGGTTTACGCCCGGCAGCAGGGTTCGTAACGTTTCGGCATCTTCAGCCTCAAGGCGCAAATCGCGTCGACCGTAACTCGTCTTACCAAATCTGTCCTCGAGTTGGTCGACCAGAACGCCCAAAGGCGCGTCCGTCTTTGCCATAAGCTCACACAGAATCAGACAGGCGAGGATTCCATCGCGCTCGGGCATATGCGCGGCGATGCCGATACCACCGGCTTCTTCGCCGCCTATGAGGACGCCACCCTTCTTCATCTCTGCCGCTATATATTTGAAACCGACTGGTTTGACGGTCACGCGGCAGCCAAGCGCCTCGGCAATGCGACGCACGAGCGTCGAGCACGAAAGATTGACGACGACGCGCCCCTCCAAATTACGAAATTGAACCAAGTCGCCCAAAACGAGCGCCATGATCTGATGCGGATGTATATATCTGCCGCGCTCGTCAACCGCGCCGATACGGTCGGCGTCGCCGTCGGTCACCAGGCCAGCGCAAGCTCCGTCCTCGATAACCGTATGCTCGCAAGCGTCCACCCACGGCTCAACGGGATCGGGGCAGATATCTTCTTGGTCAGGCGCCTGCCCGGCGTGAATCTCGTGCACCTCAACGCCAAGCTCGCGCAGCAAGTCGGCTAGATAGCCCTGGGCTGCGCCGCCCATGGGGTCAACAACCACGCGCAGGTGCGCGGCGCGGATGGCTTCGGCATCGACAAACGATGCCACCGCTTGCATATAGTCAGGAATGATATCCGCGGTGCGATATTGCCCCTCGATCCCCATTGGCTCGGGAGCCATGGTCTCTTCGAGCTCTTCGATGACATCCTGGTTGGCGGTCGAGCCGTCACCCATGCGAATCTTGAGACACAGATAACCCTGCGGATGATGGGACCCCGTCACCATGAGCGCGCCGCACGCCTCACCGTCATAAGCCGCCGCCCACGTAAGGGCAGGGGTCGGAACAGGTCGCGAAGCGAGCACGGTGTCCAGCCCGTGCGCTGCTAGCACACCCGCCGCAAGCTCAGCGAACTCGCGCGCCAGGGGCCGGGTGTCGAACCCTATATATACCGTTTTGCCCGGATTGGTCTTTTGCCACAACTCGCCGACGGCATCGGCGATACGGGCAACGTTATCGGCAGTGAAGTCCTCATCGACGCGAGCGCGCCAACCGTCAGTTCCAAAATGAATTATCGCGCACACGCGCAGACACCTCACAGTGTTTGGATCATGGTACGCATGAGGTATACCCGCGATACACACTCGGCAACCTGCCGGCACCAGCATTCACCATTTGGGCAAATGCTGCCGAGGACATGCAAGCAGTGAAAAAACCGCCCCGTATGGAGCGGTTTTGCCCTTTATATATCGAGCGCCTCGGCCATCGCTGCCGTAGTGATTGCCGTGGTTCCACAGCAACTGCCCACCATTGCGGCACCGGCATGCCTCCATTCGATGCATGCGCGCGCGAAAGCTTCGGGGTTCTCGTGCCATACGGGGCCATCCTGAGTCTGGACCGGATTGCCCACGTTGGGACGCACCGTGACGGGAGTAGTCGCCGATGCAACCATCCTGGGCACCGCCGCGTTCGCGGCCGCAAGCGAACAGCAATTAACACCAACCGAGTTTGCGCCGTGTTTTTCGGCGTACAAAACGGCTGCCTCGATGTTGAGGCCATCGCCCAACAGGTCGCCCTTATCGTCAACGACAAAACTCACCAGAACAGGCATGCCGTCGGCGGCATCTCGGGCGCCGGCAAGCATGGGCTGCAAATTACGGATAGACGTCACCGTCTCGATCAGCAGACCGTCAACACCAGCATTGAGCAAGGCGTGCGCCTGTTCGCGCGCAATGCCTCGGATCTCACGAAACTCGGCAGAGTCCTCGGCAAACCACTCAATACCGATCGGACCCATCGAGCCCAGCAGCAGCTGAGGGTGCGCCTGGCGGGCATCGTCGACGGCCCCGCGATTGACCTCCGCCACGGACGGCGCAATCTGGTCGTGCTTGAGGGCATAGCTTGATGCCTGAAAGGTATTGGTAATGAGTACCTGCGCGCCGGCGGCGACATACAAGCGATGGATACGAGAAACGGTCTGCGGCTCTGCCAGATTCCAAAACGCCGGTGGAATATCGGCGGCATCGTACTCACTCAACAGAACACTGCCCATGGGGCCCTGCGCCAACAAGGTCTCGCTCGACAAACGGCGCGTAAGTTCCTCGGCACCAAAGCGATTGTAATAACTCGTATCCATATATATCCCGCTATTCCTCGACGCTGATTCCCTGCTTTTCGAGATAGGCGAGCCAGCGGTTCATCGTGTCCTCGGATAGCGCATGCTCCATCATGCAGGCCTCGGCATCGGCTCGCTCGAATTCGACACCGAGCTCCTGAACCAAAAACGTGCGGACGAGGCGATGACGGTACCAGATAGCCGTGCCAACCTCGCGGCCGCGATCGGTCAGGACTACCTTGCCGTAGTGCGATTGCTCGACAAGCTCGGATGCCTTGAGCGCCGAAACCGCTTTATTGACCGATGCCTTGGAGACGCCAAGGCGCTGCGCGATGTCGACCGATCGCACGCCGTTGGTTTCCCCCTCTTCGCTTTCAATGCGAACCATGCACTCCAAGTAGTCTTCGTTCGCCACCGTCAGATGTAGTTCGCGCGAGCTATTTGTCGTATCCATGATCTTCCGTCCCTTCTGCATTCAATGGCTGATTCTACCCCATCCAAGCGTCGTGGTATGCCGTGGCATACCGTGCTAGAGTTCTTGTTGCACACGACGACCAAGATTGGAGCGGTCTTTATGGAAAACACCACCACGAGCCCCGATGTCCTCGAACGCTTTTTGCGCTACGTCCAGATCAACACGCAGTCCGAGGATGCAAACTGCGACCAGGTACCCTCGAGCGCCGTTCAGTTTGACCTTGCCAACGCGCTGGCTGAAGAGCTGCGCGAGCTTGGTGCGGAAGATGCCCACGTGACCGAGCATGCCTATGTCTGCGCGCATATCCCCGCAAGTGCGGGCGCTAAGGACAAGCCCGCCCTGGGCCTGATCGCCCATCTCGACACCACCGAAGTTGCACCGGGCGCCGGCGTGAAGCCGCACATCGTACACTACGAAGGCGGCGACCTGGTCTGCGGCACGGTTGACGGTAAGCCCGTTGCCATGAGTACCGCCAAGCTTCCCGCCCTGAATGACCTCGCGGGTGAGGACCTGGTCTGCAGCGATGGCACCACGCTGCTGGGCGCGGACGACAAGGCAGGCGTCGCCGAGATCATGTCGCTTGTCGCGCGTATCGCTCAGGACCCTTCTCTGCCCCATCCCGCACTCGGCATTTGCTTCTGCCCTGACGAGGAGATCGGCCACGGAGCCGAGCTGTTGGATATCGATACCTTTGGCTGCAAGTACGCCTACACGGTCGACGGCGGCCCCATCGGCGAACTGGAGTGGGAGTGCTTTAACGCCGCCGAGGCGACCGTCTGCTTTGAGGGCCAGTCCATCCACCCGGGCGACGCTAAGGGCCGTATGGTCAACGCAGGCAATCTGTTCTGCGACTTCAACGCGTTGCTCCCCTACGTGCAGCGCCCGGAGTATACGGAAGGCTACGAGGGCTTTTATCACCTTGAGGGTGTATCTGCGACCGTCGATCACGCCACAGCGCGCTATATCGTCCGCGACCATGACGCCGCCAAGTTCCAGCAGAAACTCGACCTTATTGATGCCGCCGCCTCGATGCTCAACCAGCGACTGGGCGAGGAGCGCGTAACGGTCGAGATTAAGCAGCAGTATCGAAATATGGCCGAGATCGTTCGTGACTATCCCGAGCTTATTGATGTTGCCAAGGAAGCCTACCTTGCCTGCGGCGTCGAGCCCCAAGTGCTGCCGATTCGCGGCGGCACCGACGGCGCCCAGCTGTCGTTCCGCGGTCTGCCCTGCCCCAACCTTTCCACCGGCGGCTATTGCTACCACGGCGTCAACGAGTTCGTCCCGGTCAGTTCGCTCGTCAAGATGACCGACGTGCTCCAGGAGCTCGTCGCCCGCTTTGCATAAGCCTGGCTGCACAAGTCCAAAAGACGAATCGCCCCGTCCTCAACCGAGAACGGGGCGATTTTTTGCTGCAATGAGAACAGGTTGACGCACGCCAGCCTCTTTACGCAAGGAGTGTCCCAAACTGCCGGCACAAAAGGAACGTCCCCAAGTGCCAAGTGCATCAAGAGTGTCCCCTTTGACCAGTCGTTTAAGAACGTCCCCAATGACTAACGTCGCAGGTTGAGGACGGGCAGCGAGCGGGTCGCATTTGAGACAAGGTGACGTGAAACGAAAGGGCGCTGACCTTCTGGTCGCGCCCTTGAAGTTGAACGTCAGATTGTCCAAATGCGGCCCGCGCAGCGTCAAGCGGTTACGCGGTTTGGTAAAACCGCGTAACTTAGTAGTTGGCTTCGTAGCCGTTGCCGTCGCCGGTGGGCTCTTCGTAGTAGTCCGAATCGCTCGAATCGCTTGAGTCATCGGAATCGTCAGAGCTGACCGATGAGGTTGCGGTACCGTTTGCGTAATCGTCAGACGTGTTGTTGTTCAGGTCGCCGATCGTAGAGCTGGAACCGTCGGAAAGACCCATGGTGTTGGGACCCTTGGGATCCTTGCCAGCATCGACGCGCTCCATCATTTCCTTGAGCTCGTCCTCGTAGACAAAGACGTAGCTCACACCGTCGATCATGGTGCTGTCGTCGGCGTACGAGGGCAGGTTGGCCGAGTAGATACCGTCGACATCCATACCGCGCATGGCGTTGACCGTAGCCACGATATCCTGAACGCTCATATCGGTTACGAGCATATCGGACAGCGAATTAACCAGGCCAAAAATCTTCGTGGCATCGAAGTTATTGAGAATCTGGTTGGCAAGGGCGCCAAGCACCTGACGCTGGTGGCGCATGCGCGTGTAATCGCCGTCGGCATAGGTGTAGCGGCAGCGGGCATAGGTAAGGGCGGTGGCACCGTCCATATGCTGCTGGCCAGCGGTAATCTTAATATCCAGGTGCTCAGGGTCGTCAACATCATCGGTTGCGTTAATGTCGATACCGCCAACCGAATCAATCAGTGCCTGCATACCGTCGAAGCTGACCTCGGCATAGTGGGAAATCTGAACACCGCACAGCTCGTTGACCGCCTCGACCATGGCCTCGGCGCCGCCAACGGTATGGCAGGCGTTGATCTTCATGGTCTCGCCCTTGTACTCGACCTTGGTGTCGCGCGGAACGGAAATGAGCGTCGCCTGCTTTTGCGTGGGGTCGATGCGTGCCAGGATAATCGAGTCGGCACGATACGTATCCTCGCCCGGACGGCCGTCGGTGCCAAGAAGCAGCACGTAGAACGGATCCTTTGCCTCATCGGTGTCAACCAGAACCCGACGCAGATTGTCGGTAATGACATTAGAATCGCCGAGCTTGCCCATAATGGTGGCAAACCACAGGCCGGCAGCGGTAGTGGCACTCAGCAGCACGCCAAGCACGACAATGAGCGCGACGTGACGAATCGTGTGGCTACGACGACGTTGACGAGCGCGCTCGGAATAGCGAGCCACGTTATCGCGACTATAGATCTTGGCCTGCGCACCAGTTGAGGGTCTTCGGGTGGTGGTATCCGCGAGGGGCTTTTTATTAAACATAGGCAACCTGTATTAGTAGATGACGGGATCGGGGACGGTAGCATGCTCGACATGCGCGCCGAGCGCCTGCAGCTTTTCGACAAACTGCTCGTAGCCGCGCTTGATATGATGGATGGCCGAAACCTCGGTCGTCCCGTCGGCGATCAAGCCCGCTACGACGAGGGCCGCTCCGCCACGCAGATCGGGCGAGGTAACCTGTGCACCCGAGAAGCCCTTGACGCCATGAATCATGGCATGATGGCTCTCGATACGAATGTCGGCACCCATGCGCACCAGCTCAGAGGCAAACATAAAGCGATTCTCGAAGATGTTCTCGGTGATAACGGAGCTACCATCGGCAAGGGCGGAGAGTACCATAATCTGCGCCTGCATGTCCGTCGGGAAGCCGG
Source organism: uncultured Collinsella sp. (assembly GCA_934630375.1). Classification (GTDB taxonomy): domain Bacteria; phylum Actinomycetota; class Coriobacteriia; order Coriobacteriales; family Coriobacteriaceae; genus Collinsella. Next base: position 11,683 of record CAKTVQ010000026.1, on the reverse strand, counting down.
GGAACGGAAGCGTCTGGATGTCGACCGGCTTGATACGCTCGGCACGGTTCACATGGACGCCATCCTCGACGCGCTCGCAGTCGATACCCATGAGCTCCATCTTCTTGAGCACCATGCCCAAGTGAATGGGGCAAAAGCCCGTGACATCGACACCGCGATCGTCGGCCATCAACGCACCGGCAACGATAAAGGTACCGGCCTCGATGCGGTCGCCCACCACGCGATGGGTAACGGGATGGAGCTCTTCCACGCCTTCGATAGTCACGACGGGCGTACCGGCGCCTACAATCTTGGCGCCCATCTCGTTGAGCATGTTGGCGAGATCGACGATCTCGGGCTCGCGGGCGGCATTGTCGATAACCGTGGTGCCCTGTGCGCGCACAGAGGCCATGATGAGGTTCTCGGTCGCACCGACGCTGGCGAACTCGAGCGTGACGGTGGTACCGCGCAGACCTTGGGGCGCATTAGCGTTGATGTAACCGTGGGCGGTATCGAACTCAACGCCCAGGGCCTCGAGACCCAGAATGTGCATATCGATCTTGCGAGCACCCAGGTTGCAGCCGCCCGGCATGGCAATCTTGGCGCGATGGAAGCGGCCCAGCAGGGGTCCCATGACGGCGGTGGAAGCACGCATCTTGGCAACGAGCTCGTAGGGGGCCTCCCAAGAATCGACCTGAGAGGTATCAATCTCGAGCGTGTGCTCGTCGAGAACATCGATCGTAGCGCCCATGCCCTTGAGCACCTTGCCCATCACGTGAACATCGGAAATATCGGGCACGTTCTGCAGCGTCGTCTTGCCCGGCGCCAGAAGCGTTGCCGCCATGAGTTTGAGCGCGGAGTTCTTGGCACCCGAGACGGGCACGGAGCCTCCGATGGCGTGGCCACCCTCAACGCGGATAATATCCAAGGTCTACCCTTTCAAAAAGCATGCCCGGGGTGGCTGGGCCATCCCGGGCATGATGTGTTCGCAAATGGTCGAACGCTAAATCGTTTGACTATTGGGCAAGCTTGAGCTTACACCATGCGATTTCATTATAGAGGTAGGCGCGGCGTGCATCATCCTCCGACAAATTACCCAGCTTCTCTTCAAAACCTTGAATATCAGCTTTAAGCTTGTCGGCATCGACGGTCGCCAAATCGCAAGCGCGCTCGGCGAGAACGGTCACGACATCGTCCGCAACCTGGGCATAGCCGCCGGCCACGGCAAACGTGTGGTCGACAGTGCCCATGGCCTTATCGGAAACGCGAACGTAACCGCGGTCGATCGTGCAGATCTCGCTGGAGTGAGCAGGCAGAACACCAAACTCGCCATCCGTGGACGGAATCGACACAAACGCAGCGTCGCCCTCATAGGCGCAGCTCACGGGGCACACGATGCGGATACGCATAACCTACTTCTCCCCCATCTTGCGGGCGCGCTCGCGCACGTCCTCAATCGTGGAAGCATAGCGGAAAGCCTGCTCGGGCAGGTCATCGGCCTTACCATCGACAATCTCGGCGAAGGAGCGGACGGTATCCTCGACGCGGACGTAGACGCCGGGGTTGCCGGTGAACTTCTCGGCGACGTGGAAGGACTGCGAGAGGAACTGCTGAATCTTACGGGCACGGTTGACCGTAAGGCGCTGCTCCTCGGACAGCTCGTCCATACCCAGAATGGCGATGATGTCCTGAAGGTCGGAGTACTCCTGCAGAAGCTCCTGGACCTTGACGGCGACACGGTAGTGCTCCTCGCCGACGATCGAGGGATCGAGAGCGTCGGAGGAAGACGCGAGCGGGTCGATAGCCGGGAACAGGCCGAGCGACGAAATGCTACGCGAAAGAACCGTGGTGGCGTCGAGGTGCGTAAACGTCGTGGCAGGCGCCGGGTCGGTCAGGTCGTCTGCAGGGACGTAGACAGCCTGGACGGAGGTAATGGAACCCGTCTTGGTCGAGGTAATGCGCTCCTGGAGGTCGCCCATCTCGGTAGCCAGCGTAGGCTGGTAACCGACGGCGGACGGCATACGGCCCAGTAGTGCGGAAACCTCGGAACCGGCCTGGGAGAAGCGGAAGATGTTGTCGATGAACAGCAGAACGTCCTGGCCGCGATCGCGGAAGTACTCAGCGGTGGTAAGGCCGGCCAGACCGATGCGCAGACGCGCTCCGGGCGGCTCGTTCATCTGACCATAGACCAAGCAGGTCTTATCGATAACGCCAGACTCGCTCATCTCGAGGAACAGGTCGGTACCCTCACGGGTACGCTCGCCGACGCCGGTGAACACCGAGGTGCCGCCGTGCTCCTGGGCGAGGTTGTTGATGAGCTCCTGAATCAGAACGGTCTTGCCGACGCCGGCGCCGCCGAACAGACCCGTCTTGCCGCCACGGATGTAGGGCTCAAGCAGGTCGACGGCCTTGATGCCGGTCTCGAAGATCTCGGTCTTGGTAGTGAGCTCGTCGAAGCGGGGCGCTGCATGGTGGATGGGGTAGAACTCCTCCACCTCGGGCATGGGCTTGCCGTCGACGGGCTTGCCCATGACGTTCCAAATGCGGCCGAGCGTCTTGGGGCCAACGGGCATCTTCATGGGCTCACCGGTATCGGTGGCGATGAGGCCGCGCTGCAGGCCGTCGGTCGAGGACATGGCGACCGTGCGGACGACGCCGCCCGGAAGCTGGCTCTCAACCTCGAGGATCGTGCTCAGGTGACCGATCGGGGTCTCGGCCTCGACCGTGAGCGCGTTGTAGATCGGGGGCACCACGCCGTCAAACTTGACGTCGACGACAGGGCCGATGATACGCACGATGCGACCATCACCGGCAGTCGTCTTCTTGGTGGCTTCCTCGACCGCAAGCTTTACGGTGTTATTAGCCATTACTGTTCCTCCAATGCTGAGGCTCCGCCGACGATCTCGTTGATCTCGGTCGTGATCGAAGCCTGGCGCACGCGACTATACGTGCGGGTAAGGGTCGAGATGATCGCGGTGGCATTTTCCGTCGCGGAGTGCATGGCCTTGCGGCGTGCACCCTGCTCGGCAGCCGCCGAATCGATCAGGGCCTGGTAGATGACCGTCAGGATATACGACGGTACAAGCTTGCCGAGAACATGCTCGGGAGAGGGCACGAACTCGAACGTGGACGAGATGCGCTTAGGGGCGTCGGTCTCGTTCTTACGCGGACCGTGGGCCATAGCGATCATCTCGGGATCGAGCGGCAGCAAGTGCTCGACGCGAAGCTCCTGATCCACGCGGTTCTTGGCGTGGTGGTAGACAAGCTCGACACGGTCAAGCTCACCGGCACGATACGCATCGCAGATATGAGAGGAGATCATGCGGGCCTGATGGAAATCGGGCTCGGAAGAGTTGCCCTCAAAGTGCATGATGACGTTTGCGCGGTCGCGGAAATACGTGGCCGGCTTGCGTCCGCACGCGATGATCTCGCACTCGATGCCGTCGTTCGCCCAAGAAGCGGCGAGCTTTTCGGCCGTGCGCTCCACCGTCGTATTGAAACCGCCGGCAAGGCCGCGGTCCGAGGCAATAACGACAATCAGACCATGCTTGACGCTCTCATGCTTCTGCAGCATGGGATCGGTGCCCGAACAGGAGGCGTCGCCGGCGACCGTCAACATGACGTCGGTCAGCGCCTCCTTATAGGGCTCGGCCTGCTTGGAGCGATCGAGGGCACGACGGATCTTGGCCGTAGAGACCATCTCCATCGTGCGCGTGATCTGCTTGGTCGTAGTAACCGAGGAGATTCGCTTCTTAATGTCGCGAAGGTTGGCCATGGGGCTTAGTTCTCCTCTGATCCAGAAACATCCGAATGGTGCTTGGCCATGAACTGCTGCTTGAAGTCGCCGATGACGCGCAGGAGCTCAGCCTTGGTGTCATCATCGATCTTCTTGGCGCGAACCTTGTCGAGCAGCAAGCCAAAGCCATTGTCCATGTACTCGACGAGCTCGGCACGGAAGGGCAGCACGTCGGCGATCTCCAGGTCATCCAGGAAGCCCTCGTTGCCAGCGAACAGCGTAACGATCTGCTCGCCAACCTCAAACGGCTTGTAACGCGGCTGCTTAAGGAGCTCAGTCATGCGAGCGCCGTGGGTAAGCTGCTTTTGCGTGGCCTCGTCGAGGTCGGAGCCGAACTGCGTAAAGCCGGCGAGCTCCTGGTACGAAGCGAGGTCCAGACGGAGGTTGCCGGCGACCTGCTTCATAGCCTTAGTCTGCGCGTCGCCACCGACGCGGGACACGGAAATGCCCACGTCGACTGCCGGGCGCTGGCCCTGGAAGAAGAGCTCGGACTGCAGGTAGATCTGACCATCGGTAATGGAAATGACGTTGGTCGGAATGTAGGCCGAGACGTCGCCGTCCTGGGTCTCGATGATCGGAAGAGCCGTCATGGAGCCATAACCGTTCTTCTTGGACATCTTGACTGCACGCTCGAGCAGACGAGAGTGCAGGTAGAAGATGTCGCCAGGATAGGCCTCGCGTCCGGGCGGACGATGCAGCGTCAGCGACATCTGACGGTAGGCCACAGCCTGCTTGGACAGGTCGTCGTAGATGACGAGCACGTGGCCGCCGGGGTTGGTCTCGCTGGCGGGCTTGCCGTCCTCGCCGTTGTACATGAAGAACTCGCCGATAGCGGCACCGGCCATAGGCGCGATGTACTGCATAGGGGCGGAATCGGCAGCGGTGGCCGAAACGATGATGGTGTAGTCGAGCGCACCGTGCTGAGCGAGGGTCTCGCGGATGTTGGCAACCGTGGAGGCCTTCTGGCCGATGGCGACATAGATGCAGACCATGCCCTTGCCGCGCTGATTGAGGATAGCGTCGATGGCAATGGCGGTCTTACCGGTCTTACGGTCGCCGATGATGAGCTCGCGCTGGCCGCGGCCGATAGGCACCATGGAGTCGATAGCGAGCAGACCGGTCTGAACCGGCTCGCACACCGGGGTACGGTCGATGACGCCGGGGGCCTTGAACTCGATGGGGCGACGGTGCGTGGCGACAATGTCACCCAAACCGTCGATAGGCTGGCCGAGCGGATTGACGACGCGGCCGAGCATGGCGCGGCTCACGGGGATATCCATAATGCGGCCAGTGGTGCGGCACTCGTCGCCTTCCTTGATGGAGTCGACGGCACCAAACAGAACGGCGCCGACCTCGTCACGGTCAAGGTTCTGGGCAAGGCCGAAGACGGTCTCACCGGTATCGGAGCTCTTGAACTCCAGAAGCTCGCCTGCCATGGCGCTCTTGAGGCCGGAGACGCGCGCGATGCCGTCGCCTACCTCGTCGACCGTTGAAACCTCATGCGTATCGACCGTCGCGGAGAGGCTCGTGAGCTGCTCCTGCAGTTTCTTGGCGATATCCTGGGCATTGAGGGTTTCGGACATTAGGCTTCACCTCCGTACGAATTAGCAGAGTTTGCGAGGGTCTCCTGCGCGACGCGCAGCTGCGTCTTGACGGAAATGTCACGACGCTCGCCGCGTGCCTCGAGCACCAAGCCGCCCACGATAGACGGGTCGACCTGCTCGATAAGGAATACCTTGCGGCCGAAGTCCTGCTCGCATTTCTTAGTGATGGTTTGACGCAGCTCGTCGTCGAGCGGGATCGCCGTGGTGACGGTCACGCCCACTACATCCTCGTCTTCCTCGGCAACATACTTAAAGGCAGCTGCCACCTTGGGAAGAAGGTCGAGCTGGTCGCGCTTGGACATGGTGTCGAGCACGGCGATGATCTCGGGGCTGGCAGAAGCCAGGCGCTCGATCATCTCGAGGTCCTCGAACACATGGTTCTCGGCCTTAGCGGCTTCCAGAAGGGAGCGCGCGTAGGTCTCGAGCACCTTGTCCTGATAGCGGCTAGTCGGCATTCAGGCTACCTGCTTCCTGGATGTAGCGCTCGATGAGCTTCTTCTGCTCGGCCTCGTCCTCGAGTGCCTCGCCCACGATCTTGGTGGCGACGGCAACGGACAGGTCGGCGATGGAGCTCGCGGCACCGGCGTAGATGGACTTGCGCTCGTCCTCGACGGTCGTATGGGCCTTGGCGATGATCTCCTCGGCCTCCTTGTGAGCAGCCTCGATGATACGGGCGCGCTCGGACTCGGCGTCCTTACGGGCTTCGAGAACAATGTCGGCAGCCTGACGACGGGCGTCGGTGACGATCGAGTCGGACTCAGCGCGCTTGGCGATAGCCTCCTGCTTGGTCTTCTCGGCCTCGTCAAGGCTCTCCTCGATCTTCTTGCCGCGCTCCTCCATGGTTTTCATGATGCCCGGCAGGGCGACCTTGGCCAGCACGATCCAGATAATCAGGAAGGCGATAAGCGCCGGGATGAACTCCGCCATCTTAGGGATGAGGATGTCCGCACCGGCAGCGCCGTCCTCGGCGAACGCGGAAACCGGCATGAGCAGCGCGGCCGCGGACGCGGAGAGTGCGATCGCGCTCTTCTGGGATGAAAGATTCATACTTGACGCTCCGTGCTATTTAACGATCAGCGCGACAACGAAGCCGATCAGAGCCAGAGCCTCGCCGAAGGCGGAGCCCATGATGAAGACGGTGAACACGCGGCCCTGGACCTCAGGCTGACGGGCCATAGCACCCGTAGCACCCAGAGCAGACAGGCCGATAGCAAGACCAGCGCCGATAACACCGAGACCGTAACCGATAACTCCCACGATTCCTCCTTTGTCGTGCGTGTCTTATTTCACGCAGGATAACCTTTTTATAACTGCCGGGCTCCATGGGTACGGGCACCGGCGGTTTAACGAATTGCCTTACCTTTAAGGCGCGAACGGAAGGCTACTCCTCCTCCACGACCTCCTCTGCCTCGGAGACATACACGGCGGTAAGGACCGTGAAGACGTAAGCCTGGATGGCGCCGACCACAAGCTCGATCGCATAGATCAGGATGAGGATGGCAAGCCAGGCCAGCGAAGGCAGGGCGCCGACGGCGTGCGCCGCGGAAACCTGCTGAAGCAGCGGCTGCATGAACATGCTCGCCATGATGGCGAACGAGCCCATGACCACGTGTCCTGCGAACATGTTGCAGAACAGACGGACGGCGAGCGTGATGAGGCGCAGGAAGGTCGAGAAAAGCTCGACGACCCACACGAGCACGTTCATCGGGAAGCTCACGCCCTGCGGGGCGAGGCTCTTGATGTAGCCGATCACGCCGTGAGCCTTGCATCCGTAGTAGATGAAGTACACGAAGGCGAAAATGGCGAGTGCGGCGGTGGAGCCGATTGCGCCGGTGCCGGGCTTCATTCCCGGGATCAGGCCGATCATGTTATTGATCAGGATGAACAGGAAAAGCGAGCACAGGAACGGGAAGTGCTTCTTCCAGTTCTCACCCACGACACCCTTGCCGATATCGTTCTCGACGTACTCGATGATGTACTCGAAACCGTTGACGAAGAAGCCCTTGGGAACCAGGGTCTGCTTCTTCTTGAACACGGCCAGGACGATCAGGAGCACGATCGTGGAGACGATCAGCCAAAACGAGTACTGCGTGATGCCGCAGCTCAGATCGCCCACGACAGGGGTGGAGCTGAACTCGCTGACCAGATGATTAATCTCATCAGGCAGCTTTTCAAAAATTTCCACGACTTACCTTTCGACCTCATGAGGATCTCGCAGCGCCTTGACGACACGAACCGTGCAGGCAGCCATAAAGGCCACGAAGCCGATCGCCTCGCCCAGGAGGAACATGCGAAATGCCTCTCCGAACAACACAAACACAACCAAGGTAAAGACGAGCAGGGCGATTGCCGAGACCGCCAGACTCACCATGCCCTTGAGCATGTCCGCATTCTGCTTATCGTCAAGAACCGGCTTGAGCGTAAAAACAAAGGGAAGAAAGGCGACCGCGCCCGCGATGACGCCTGCAACGATAGCGAGCAGATCGGCTATCTGAAACACTGGCGTCCTCACTTTCCTTCTTTAACGCTTCCCAGAACAGTTCCCGCCAAACATTGGTGACTATTGTACGAGCCAATCGCTAAAGTACAACCGAAAAAGCATCGGTTAATACGCACCTGTTCGTTTTCTTAAGACCTTCTTTATGCCGCAGGTAGGTAATACGTTTTTCTCGAACCCTGCAGGGCAAAACGTCCGTTAACGGGAGTGCGCGCGGTCGCCTTTTGTTCGTCCGCGCGCACCGTTTCTTCGTATTTGCAGCCGCGGCCGTCTTAGCCCGACGACTAGAGCGTGCCGTAGATGCGGTCGCCGGCGTCGCCCAGGCCGGGAACGATGTAGGCGGCCTCGTTGAGATGGTCGTCGATGGCGCAGGTATAGATATGCACATCTGGGTCCTTCTCGGTCAGCGACTTGAGACCCTCGGGGGCCGCGACGATGCACAGCATGCGGATGTCCTTGACACCGCGCTCGCGCAGGTAGCTGATGGCCATCTCGGCCGAACCGCCCGTGGCGAGCATGGGGTCGACGACCAGGCAGATGCGCTGGTCGATATCCTTGGGCATCTTGCAGTAATACTCGTGCGGCTCGTGGGTGACCTCGTCGCGCTCCATGCCGATGTGACCCACGCGAGCGGAGGGCACCAGGTCGAGGATGCCGTCGACCATGCCAAGGCCCGCACGCAGGATGGGCACGATGGCGAGTTTCTTGCCGGCGAGCTGTTTGAACGTGGCGGTAGTGATGGGGGTCTCGACCTCGACGTCTTCCATAGGCAGGTCGCGCATGGCCTCGTAGCCGTCAAAAAGTGCGAGTTCGCGCACGAGCTGACGGAACTGGTTGGTGCCGGTGTTTTTGTCGCGCAGGATCGACAGCTTGTGCTGGACGAGCGGGTGATCGACAAGCGTCACACGGGACGCATCGTAGGTGACGGTCATGGATTGATTGCCCCTTTCGTTGCGGCCGCAAAACGGCCTTGCTGACAAGGCGTGCAGCAATGTTGCCGCCGCACGCCATGCATTAGTTTAGCGGTTTGTTGTATCAAGCAGCCCATCGCAGCCCTACTGTGCGGTGCTGAGCGAGCGCCTGACTGCATCACGCCAGCCTGCAAGGTTTTGCTCGCGGCGCTCGGCGGACATGTGGGGAAGGAAGGTCCTAACGATCTGGGCATTTTGCTCCAGCTCTTCCAGGTCTTCCCAATAGCCGACGGCAAGACCCGCCAAGTACGCGGCACCGATTGCCGTGGTCTCCACCGTCTCGCATTGCAGCACGGGGATATCCAGCAGGTCGGCCTGGAATTGCATGATGAACTCGTTGCGCGAGGCACCGCCATCGACAGACAGGCGCTCAATCGAAAGCCCCACGTCCTGCTCCATGGCGCGCAGCACGTCGTAGCTCTGATATGCCATGGATTCGCAGGCGGCGCGCACGATGGTCGCACGGCTCGAGGCGCCGGTCAGACCGCACACGATACCGCGAGCATGCGGGTCCCACCAGGGAGCACCCAAACCCGCAAAGGCGGGAACGAAGTAGCAGCCCTCGTTGTCGCTAATCGAAGCGGCGAGTTGTGCCGACTCGCTCACGCTCGAGATGATGCCCATGTTGTTGCGAAGCCAGTTCATCGTTGAGCCGGCGGCAAAAATAGAGCCCTCGAGCGCATAGCTGACTTTGCCGTCCGCAGCGATACCGATGGTGGAGACCAGGCCATTCTTGGATTCGACGATCTCGTCGCCGGTGTTCATGAGCATAAAGCAACCCGTGCCATAGGTGTTTTTGGTCTGGCCGGGACGGAAACAGCAGTGGCCGAACAGCGACGCCTGTTGGTCACCCGCCACGCCCATGATGGGCGGCATGTTGGTCATGATGTCGCTCGCGACGCGGCCGTAGTCGCCCGAGCTCCAGCGAACCTCGGGCATCATGGAACGTGGAACGTCAAAGAGTGCCAGCAGGTCGTCGTCCCAATCGAGCGTATGGATATTAAAGAGTGCCGTGCGGCTGGCATTGGTGTAGTCGGTGGCAAAGACCTGGCCGCCGGTGAGGTTGTAGATGAGCCAGGTGTCGATGGTGCCAAACATGAGGTCGCCCGCCGCCGCGCTTTCGCGTGCGCCGTCGACGTTGTCGAGAATCCACTGCACCTTGGAGGCCGAGAAATACGGGTCGAGCGTGAGTCCCGTGCGGGAGCGCACCAGCCCTTCTGCGCCCTGCTCGACAAGCTCGTCGATCAGCGGTGCGGTACGGCGGCACTGCCATACGATGGCGTTATAGATCGGCTGACCGCTCACACGGTCCCAGACCACCGTGGTCTCGCGCTGGTTGGAGATGCCGATGGCGGCAATGCGGTCGGAGTGGATACCGCTCTTAAACTGGACTTCCATCATGACCGCGATCTGGCTGGCAAGGACCGCCATGGGGTCTTGCTCTACCCAACCGGGACGCGGGAAGCTGGTTTTGACGCTGCGACGTGCCTGCGCGACGATGCAGCCGTACTCGTCGACGATGGTCGCAAGTACCGAGGTGGTGCCGCAGTCGAGCGCCATGATGTAGGAACCACCAAAGTCAAACGAGGCATCTTCCATGCCCAGGCTGCCCAGATTCAACGACATCGCTTAAACCTTTCTATTGCATCGGGTCGGACAGGACCCGTTCGATCTCTGATGCGGGAAGTGCGCCTTGGCGCAGGATCTGGAGCTCGCCGTGCTGAAACGACACGATGGTCGAGGCGTCGCGACACGGGGTCTCACCGGCGTCGACGGCAACATCGACCCCCTCCAGGATGCGACCCTCCACCGTGATAAAACTTGCCGGCGCGGGCGCGCCATGCGTGTTGGCGCTCGTGCAGGCAAGGGGGCTGCCACAGGCGCGAATGAGCGCCTGCACCACGGGCGAGGCCGAAGCGCGAAGTGCCACCGTGTCGTCGGCGGCGCGCATAAAGGTCGGCACGCAGGGGGCTGCCTTGACCACGATAGTCAGGGCTCCCGGCCAGCATCGTCGGGCGAGCACGCGGGCCCCGTTAGGGATATCCACGCCATAGCGGTCGAGTGCCTCGGCATCATCGACCAGCCAGGCAACCGTTTGGGTGAGCTCGCGCTGCTTGAGGGTAAAGATACGACGATAGCCGGTACCGAGTGCGGGGACCGCGGCGCCGTTGACGGCAGCCTGCGGATCGCGCGGCCACGATGGGAATTCGCTTGTATCTTGGGGCACGGCGTCCGAGAAGGCGTTGACTGCCACGGCGACACCGTAGACGGTCTCGGTCGGGATCAAAGCCAGGCCGCCGCGGCCGAGCACCTCGGCCGTGCGCTCGACGGCAAGCCGATGCGGCTCGCGCGTTCCCTCGTATACCCGATAGACCGTCTGCATGTGTATGCCAGCCCCTTACGCTCTGGTGCAAGTTTGTTTACTGTGGGGCATTCTCGCACGAAACGTTCAACCTATTTGCCCAGAGCGCATGTTGGTTTGGTGAGCGGCTCTAGTAGTCGGTGAAAGTGAGGGGGTTATTGGACTGCGACGAACTTCTTTGGCCTGCCGGCGTGGCGTTCTTGGGCGGCGTAGCGCTCGATGCTGTCTATCGTTATCATCCGACGGCCGTCGACGAGTTCAACATCGAGCTTTCCGGCTTTGACCAGCGCGGTAATCCGCGGAGCGGAGACTTTGAGGTCCAGCGCTGCGTCTTTAAATGTTCGGCACGCCGCTTCCCGAGCGTCCTCGTGGTCGATTTCGACTGAAAGGGCCACGACCTCGGCCGAGCGTTCGTACCCTGCCGGAGTCAAACCGTTGTTGAGGTCGTCGGCCAAAAACGCCATCAGTGCCTCG
>CAKTVQ010000025.1 GCA_934630375.1 uncultured Collinsella sp. | reverse complement strand
TCCATCGTGGCGATGCCGGCGTCAAAGTCGATATGCAGCTCACCGGTATCGAATGTGCCCTCGGACGCACCCATGCCAACCTGCGCATACGAAAGACGCCTGAGCGTCGTGCGAATGCGCGCGAGCAGCTCCTCGACCGAAAACGGCTTGGTCAGGTAGTCGTCGGCACCGGCATCGAGTGCGCGAATCTTGTCCGCATCCTCGCTGCGCGCCGAGACCACAATGATCGGCATGCCCGACCATGCGCGCACCGACTCCACCACCTTGACGCCATCCATATCGGGCAGGCCCAGATCGAGCAGCACAATGCTCGGTGCCTGCGACGAGGCAGCAGCGATAGCGGCATGGGCGGTCTCCACAGCCATATGGCGCAGGCCGTGCGCCTCGAGCGCGGCAACGATGAGGTTGCGAACGGCGGGATCGTCCTCGACAACCAAGATGAGCGGTTTTACGGCAGAGTTCGGCACGGCGCTACTCCTTATCAAACGAAACGTCGGCGACGGGAAGCTCGATCGTAAAGACCGAGCCGTGCGGGTCCGCCGCGGCAACCTCTATGCTACCGCCATGTGCCAGCGCAATGGAGCGGCAGAGCGAAAGCCCCAGACCCACGCTGCGGTGGCTGTCGGCCAGGCCATGGTTGGCGGTGTAGAACGACTCAAAGATGCGCTCACGGTCCTCGGGCGCAATGCCAGGCCCGTCATCGGCCACCGAGCACGCCACGTGCCCCTCGTCGACGCCAATCGAAATCACGATATGCGAGCCTGCGGGCGTATAGGTGATGGCATTGTTCACCAGGTTCACCACGAGCTGTACCATCAGACGCGCGTCGACGTTAACGAGCGCCGGTTCATCGCACGCCACCACCTTAAGGTCGTGCTCGCGCACGGCCGGACTTACGTGGCGCAGCGCCTCCTCGACGATATCGTCCATGAGCTCGAGCGTAGTCGACAGATGCATGCCGCCGCCCTCGAGCTTGGTGATGGCAAGCAGGTTCTCGACGGTGGCGTTGAGCCACAGCGCATCCGAGCGAATGGATAAAAGCAGGCCGCGGCGCGTCTGGGCATCGAGCACCGCGGTGCCGGTCGAGCCCTGATCGAGCAGCACGTCGGCATTGCCCGAAATACTGGTGAGCGGCGTACGCAGATCGTGTGAGATGGAGCGTAGCAGGTTGGCGCGCAGCTGCTCGTTTTTGGCGAGCACCGCCGCCTCCTCGCGGGCCTCCATGGCGCGGGCGCGATCGAGTGCCAGCTCGCCTTCGCTCACGATGGCATCGGCAAGTGCCCGCTCCTCATGCGTCAGCACGTCGGGCTCGGCAACGATAGCCAGCACGCCCACCACCGAGGCGGGGTCGCCCGAGCGCACGAAGCCGTCGCCCGCGCGAACCGTCAGGTAGATGCCATAAAACGCCGAGCCGCCATAGGTGGCATCGAGCGGCGTTCCCACATAGGCGGACGCCGAGAGCCGCGGCGGCATCTGCGGCGCCAGCTCGTGCACCGGCGCGGCATCGCCCACGGACGTGTATGTCGCACGCGGCAGCAGGTCATCGCCCTCGGCGTCGGCGCCGTACCACACGACCGGACGGCCCGAAAGACGCGCCAGCTGCGTTGCCATGGCATGGACAATCTGCTGCTGATCGGCGCACCGCTGCAGCATGCGGTTGGTCTCGAGCACCATCTGCGTGCGGCGGTCGCTGGCAGCGGCCTGCGCCAAGGCACGGCGCAGGGCCAACGCAATCGAGCTCGACACGAGCGAGACCGCAAACATAATGAAGAACATGCCGGGATAGACGCGGTCGATAAACGACAGCGAGTAGCGCGGGTCGACAAATAAGAGGTTGTAGAGCGCCACGGCAGCCGCTGAGCTCAGCAAGCAATACAGGCGACTCCAGGTAAAGAATGCGCACAGCTGAACGGCGAACACATAGACGATCATGATGCTCGGCGCGAGACCCGGATGGTCGAGCAGCGTGCCCACAATCGTCGCCGCGACCAGCAGCCCCACCGATACGCAGGCGTCATACAGAGGAGTGCGGCGCGTCAGCGTTGTGCGCCGCCACCAAAAGCTATCGGCAAAATCGCCGTCCGTACGAACGTCCATCAGCGCCCCGCCCCTCTCTCAAAAACAAAAACCACCACAAAGGGGACAGGCACCTTTGTGGTGGTTTTCCCTTGTGGTGGTTCTAAGTGTAAAGCCTTCTACGACCGACAGCCGCTAGACAAACAGCACGTGCGCGAGCAGGGCACACACGCACACCGCCCCAAATACCAGTGCCACGATCGAAATCACGCGATCAGCCATGTCCATGTTGGCACGATTCGTAAAGAACCGATCTTCGGCGGCGTCGGCGCGTGCCTCACGCACCATCTCGGCAACCACCTCGCGGCCATCAAGCATCCTTGCATCCATGTTTGCCTCCCCGGCCCCAATCTTGTCCATCAAAAACCAACTCCATGCAACCCGTCGGCACCTACGGGCGCTCGTTGGGGGCCAGGCGCTGCATCTTGCTCACGGCCTTAAACTTGGTGAACAGCGGCACATACTCAAAGCTCACGTTGGAGTTCTCCAGACCGTACCAGCGCGCCGGCGTGCCGGCGGCGCGGCGGATGATGTACTTGAGCGTAATGGCCGTACGCTCGCTCGGCTCCACGTCGCTTTCGGGTGCCAGAAGCTTGCGGATCATGACGAACTTGAACGTGCCGATGTTGCCCGGATCCTTGTAGACCGAGTAGTCATGCGTCTGCGCCGGCAGCTCGCCGGTGGCGGCCAGGTCCTGAACGACCTGACGCAGGTAGGCATTGACGCGCTGGTTGATCTTGTAGCCCAGGTACAGATGCACGCGGAACACGTAGTCGGTGCCGAACGTCTCGACCGAATAGGCAAAGGTATGCGGCTCGTCCATGGTCTCGACATTCACGAACCACCAGGCGCGAGCGCGCTTGGGATGCTTGTCCAAGATCGAGTAGACGATATCACGGTCGATGTAGTCGGTATGGGTGTCCTTGGTCAGGTACACGATGTTGTCGCTCAGGCGCTCGTAGCGATCGTCATCGCGCAGGCGCTTGAGCTGCGGCAGGTAGCTGCGCAGCGGCAGCAGCGTAAACTGGCGCTGCTCGACCGCCGTGCCGTTGTACCAGCACACCATAATGCCCATGATGAGTGCAGCCATGAGGATGGTGAAGTAGCCGCCGTGGAAGAACTTGGTGAGCGAGCTCACGAAGAAAAAACCTTCGAGCAAAAGGAAGAAGGCCGCGAAGATCCACGGAGCAACCTTGAGCTTGCGCTCCTCGTGCAGGTAGAAGAAGAGCAGCAGCGTGGTGCACATCATAGTCAGCGTAATGGCAAGGCCGTAGGCGGCTTCCATATGCGCCGAGTTCTGGAACAGCAGCACCACGATGACGCAGCCGACAAGCATGACGTTGTTGACCATGGGGATGTAGAGCTGGCCCTTGGTCTCGGCCGGATAGAAGACCTGCATGTGCGGCATGAGGTCCAGACGGCTGGCCTCGGACACCAGCGAGAACGCGCCGGTAATGAGCGCCTGCGAGGCAATGATGGCCGCGACGGTTGAAAGGCCAACGGCAAACGGACGCAGGCCCGGGGCGAGCATCTGATAGAACGGGTTGAGGTCGGCAATGCCCATAAGCTCGGGGTTGGCAGCGTTGTTGATAAGCCAAGCGCCCTGGCCCATATAGGAAAGCAGCAGACAGCACTTAACGAACGGCCAGGTGGCATAGATGTTGCCGCGGCCGACGTGGCCCATGTCGGAGTAGAGCGCCTCGGCACCGGTGGTGGCGAGGAAGCAGCTGCCCAGAATCATGATGCCCGCGTGGTTGTTGGGGCTCAGCAAAAAGGCTATGCCGCGCACCGGGTTGAGGCACAGCAGCACGGCGGGGTGCTGGAAGACAAAGAACAGACCCGTGCCGCCCAGGAACAGGAACCACAGCGTCATGATGGGGCCAAAGGCGTGACCGATCTTGGCCGTACCGATGCGCTGTACCAAGAAGAGCACGATGATAATGGCGAGCGTAATGGCGACGACGCGGCCCTGGTCATCGCCCAGCACGGTATGGACCGCCGGGATGGTGCGCAGGCCCTCGATGGCTGTGGTAACGGTAACGGCCGGCGTCAGGATGCCGTCGGCGAGGAGCGCCGCTCCACCCAGCATGGCGGGGATGATAAGCCACTTGCCGCAGCGCTTGACCAGGCTGTACAGGGCAAAGATGCCGCCCTCACCATGGTTATCGGCACGCAGCGAGATCAGCACGTACTTGATGGTCGTCAGCAGCGTGACCGTCCACACGACAAGGGAGAGCGCGCCAAGCACGAACTCCTCCGTGACGCTTCCGATGCCGCCGTTGCCGGCAACGAGCGCCTTGGTTACATACATAGGGCTGGTGCCGATATCGCCGTACACCACGCCCAGCGTGACGAGCATCGCCGAGATGCTCACAGGAATCGCAGCGTGCGAGGCTGCCTCCTTGGCCTTTTGTTCCATAAGCCGGTTTCCTCCCAACTTTAATGTTCGAAGGGATTATAGGTAATCGGCCCATGTTTGAATGGCACTGTTTTCCCAGCTAGATAAACATTTATACGGCCTTTAGGCCACCACGGCGATATGGAATGCGGCAAAGGGACTGTCCCTTTGCCGCATCTGTCATTTTCCGAGCCAATTTTTGAACCACCACTCCATGGAGCGGCTCATCTCGGCCATAAAGGGGCTCGTGTGTTTGCGGGTGTAGATATCCACCACGCGCTCGCCCATCTCGCGAGCGTGCGGGCGAAACATCGCGTCCATCTCGGCCACCTGCGCATCCATGGTCGCGGTATCGGCGCGGCGATAGCGCTCCTCGTGCACCAGGTTCACCACGGGATGCGCAATCGCCGGGCGCTCCTTACGGGGCGTGCCGATGATGAGCATCGACAACGGCATGGTATAGGGCGGCAGATCGAGCAGCTCGGCAACTTCCTCGGCATTCTCGACGATATCACCGATATAGCAGCTCCCCAGCCCCAGGGCCTCGGCGGCAACCACGGCGTTTTGCGCGGCGATCACGGCGTCCTGGGCCGCGATGGCAAAGTCGCCCAAACCCGGCGCGCGGCGGGGCGCCTTGCCCGTGCGCTCGACAAACTCGGGCTCAAAGCAGCCCACGTGCTCAAACAGATCGATCCACTTGGCATAATCGACCACAAATATAAGTGCCCAGGGCGCCTTGGCGATCATGGGCTGGTGGTCGCACAAGTCGGCCAGACGGTCCAGCGTAGCCTGCTCGCGAATGCTCACGATGGAATACATCATCATGGCGCCCGCCGACGGCGCGCGACTCGCCGCATGCAGGATCGCCGCCCGCTGTTCGTCGGTCACCGCTACGGGACGGTCACTGTCATCGCGCGCAAAGGCACGCGTAGAGGAACGGTGCTCCAAGATGTCCAGCACTGCGTTGCCCGTAGTCTCGACCGGATAGCCGCACGTATCCACGACCGCAGCTCCGTCGCCGCCCATGTCCGCCTTGCAAACCTGCTCGCTCATCGCCCTACCCTCGCCATTTCTTTAAGAAGCCTTTACGTTTCCGTGTAATTCCCGTCCATTATCGCGCAGGTCGACACTACATTGCGCCACACCGCCACACATGCGCGTTAATATGGCTGGTTGTTGTGCGCAGCCACCAATTGCAGCGCATATCTTGGTAACAATCGGGTAAACCCCCGCTTTCGTAGGTTTTAAGTTTGTGAGGAGTCTCAGCATGTTCGCTGCCGCCATCTCGCTCGTCGGTCTTGCGGCGACCGTCTACCTTGTCTTGCGCGAGGCCAAGGCCATTCGCGCACAGTCGGGCACCGTTGCCAAAGGCGCTCTTGGGTGGAGCGTCGCCTTCGGCCTGTTCCAGCTCTTTTTGACCGTCTGGGGCGCTATTGGCCTCGTCGCCCAAAACGAGCCGCTCGCCTTTGTGATGCTCATCCTGACCAACGCCATCCTCACCGGTTGCGCTTGGGCCAGCATCGCCCGCGACCGCATCGCCCCGCGTGTCTTTGCGTTCGCTGCCACCGATGCCCCCGCCCCCACCGGCAAGCTCGCCCGCCTGCGCGGCGCCTTTGTGGGCAAACCGCTCGTCGCCGCCGTCCTGTGCCTGCTGCTCGCCGGCGTCTTTGCGCTGCTGGGCATGGAGGTCTCGTCCAACCACGACTTTACCTGGGTCTACCCCCTGTGCATCCTGCTCGAATGGGCCATTATCACCGTGCTCATGACCGGCTTGTTCTTCCTATTCCAGCGCCACGGCGCAGCTCCCGCGGTCCTGGCCTTTGCCCTCTTTGTCCTGGGCATTGCCGAGTTCTTTGTCATCACGTTTAAATCCATGCCCATCCAGCCGGGCGACCTTTCGGCCATCTCCACCGCCGCCGCAGTCGCCGGCACCGGCTACACCTTCTCGATCTCGCTGTTCTGCGTGCTATCCATGGGCTTTACCGCCATCGCCATGCTGCTGTGCGAGTACGCCGGCCTGGTCGCGCCGCACCGTCAGAAGGGCGCCGCCAACGCCAAGCGCATGCTGCTCACCAACCTGCTCGTGGCGGTGCTGTGCCTGGGCGGCGTGACCGCGCATGTCACGCTCATCGACTACTACAATACCCTCGGCATCACCGTCTACACCTGGCGTCCGCTCGAGAGCTACTGGCGCGAGGGCTATCTGCCTGCTTTCATTAGCGCAGCGCAGTCCATCAAGCCGCCCAAACCCGCCGACTACTCTGTCGACGATGCCAAAGCCACGCTCAAAAAGTACGCCAAGGCCTACGACAAGTCCGACGCGGCCAAGAGCGACGAGCGCGCCGCCGCAAAGGAGCAGTTCGACAGCGAGAAGCCCACGGTCATCGCCATCATGAACGAGACCTTCTCGGATCTTTCGATCTATCAGGAGATGCGCGCCGGCTACGAGGGTCCGCAGTACTTTAAGAGCCTGTCCAACTGCCTCAGCCGCGGCAAGCTCTATGTGAGCGCCTACGGCGGCGGCACTGCCAATACCGAGTTTGAGTTTATGACCGGCAACTCCATGGCCAACCTGGGCTCGGGCGTGTACCCCTACACCATCTACAACATGGAAACGACTGGGAACCTAGCAGAGCAGTTCAAGTCGCTCGGATATTCCACCACGGCCATGCACCCCAACCACGCGACCAACTGGAACCGCGAGAACGTCTACAAGGACTTTGGCTTTGACCAGTTCCTGTCCATCAACGATTTCCAGGGCGCCGATACCCTGCGCGGCATGGTGACCGACCAGGCGACCTACGACAAGATTCTTGAGCTGCTCGACCAGAACGCCGATCCGCAGTTTATCTTCGACGTGACCATGCAGAACCACTCGGGCTACGACACGGGCCTGCTGCCGGTCGACAAGCAAATGCACCTGAACATCGACACGACCGACCTGGACGCCAAGACCGTCGAGGACGGCACGCTCTCCGATGTCGACGAGTATGTCTCGTGCATCGAGCAGTCCGACCAGGCGCTGCGCTACTTCCTCAACGCCTTGAGCAAGCTCGACCGCAAGGTGGTCGTGGTGTTCTGGGGCGACCATCAGCCGTTCTTCCCGTCCAAGTTCAACGACAAGTGGTTTACCGGCGAGGATGATGCCACGCACCAGGAACGTCTGTGGCAGACCGACTACATCATCTGGGCTAACTACGACGTTGCCGGCTGCGACCAGACGAGCGAGGTCGACGACCTGTCCACCAACTACCTGTCCACGCAGCTCATGCAGCTGATCGGCGCACCGCTGACCGACTACCAGAAGGCGCATATGACGCTGCGCGAGTCGCTGCCCGCTATCAACTCGGTGGGCTACGAGGACGCCAGCCTGCGCTGGGCGCTCTCCTCCAACGTCACCGGTGACGACGCCGCTGCCGCAGCCGCCACCAAGGCGCGCGAGGATTACGCCAAGATGCAGTACTACGAGATGTTCCGCGACGGCAAGAACGTGTATACCGAGCACTTCCAGACCGAGGCCAACGAAACCGACCCCAACCTGGCGCCGGGTACTACTAAGATCAAGTAGCGGGTCCTTCGACCTGGTTCGTCTGCCCGGCGGCGCGGAATGTTAGGTTCCCTGCTCGGGCAGTCCTGCTCGCACGGAGAGCACATTAAGTGCTCTCCGGCTCGTGCGGAACTCGCGATGAACCTTACATTCCGCGCCGCCGGGCAGACGCCTTGTTGTTGGGACGTGGCTTGTCTTGGGAGTATCTGCAACATATATAGATATAGATGAGTTGAAGGCCACGTTGTGTGGCCTTCTTTGTTTGCGGAAAGCGCGTCCCGGAATCTGACGTTGGAATGGGATGTAGTTTCCGGTTGAGGGTCTGTTGGGAAAGTGCGTCCCACTTTGGGGGCTGATTCTGGGATGCGGTTTCCGGTTGCCGAGTCTTTGCTCGATAGAAAACCCGGGTAGCCTGGTGGTTGGCTACCCGGGTTTTTGGTTTGCCGTTGCCCCCTGCTGATGGCTAGTGGTTCTTGCGGCGTTTAGCCAACATGACGAGGGCTATTGCCACTAGGATGATGCCTGCTGCTGCTGCGGTGGCGACTAGGGCGAATGTTTGGTCGCCGGTGTTTGCGAGGTTCTTCGCTGTGGTCGTAGTCTTGACCTTGGTGTCGGTCTTAGCTCCGTTGTCGGACTTGGGCTTGTCCGGGTTCGTCGGGGTCTCAGGAGTCTCGGGGTCCTTTGAGCCTTCGGAATCGGTTGGACCGGCGGTGTTTACCAGCGTATGGTCCAGGAACTTCTTGGCGCCCGCACTTGCCTGTGAGAACAGGCGGCGCGTGCGGATCGGGGTGGCGTTCACCGTTGTGGGCGCCGTCTCCTCGGCCTCGATATTCACGAGCGTCGTGCCGGTGTCGAGGCCCACGTCGTTGTATCCCGCGTGGCAGTAATACTGCGCACCGTCATCGTCTGCGGTCAGGTCAATCTCGAGCTTTGAGGCCGTTCCAGCCGCGAGGTTGCCATCGGCACCCACGAGCTTAAACTCTGTCTCGCCGCGGCCCTTGCGGTACCACATATAGGTCGGTGCCAGCCCTGTTTCGCTATCGTCGGCACCGAGTTGCTTCACATGGCCAATCGCCGAGAGCGTCAGGTGGCTTCCCGCCGTGCGCTCAACCGAAGAGTCGTATCCAGGATCCGACCCCTCCGCAGCATCCGCCGCAGGTCCGCTCACGGTCATCGTCATGCCATCGGGCATGGTCTTGACCGTGATGATTGCCGAGCGAATACCTGTTTCGGTCGTGGATCCATTCTTAACGGCGGCGATGGCGAATCGATACTCCGTATTGGGCTGCAGCCCATCCCACTTGAGCGAGGTCTGCGTGTTGTCGGCAATCTTCCAGCTATTGACGACCGCATCCGCCGCATTGCTCTGCAGCATGCCCACGCCGTAGCTAAAGCCACTCTTGTTTGCGAGTACATCGTCCCAGCTAAACGTAACGCTGGTCGAATCGACGGCGTTTGCCGTAAAGCCCGTCACGGCCGGCGCGTCGGGCATCTCGACGTCCTTAACGTCATAGCCCACGATCCAGAACTGGTCGGTGTCCTTGGTGCCGAGCTTGTCGCCCGAGTCTGCCTCGAACTTGTCGACATCCACCGCGTTGACGCCCAGGCGCCACACAAAACCGTACTTGCCCTGCGCGGCCTCGGGCAGGTTGTCGACGGTGCCGCCGTATTCGGTCGATTCACTCGAGGAGTTACCCGTAGTAAAGCCGGCGTTGGCACCAAAGCACAGGCCGCCAAACAACTCGTGCTTTGCGAGCTTCGCGCCCATGACAACGCTGCCGTTCAGCGTCAAGCCGAGCTCGAGCTCCTGCTCCTTGCCCTCCTCGACTTCGATGGTCTGCTCAATGCTCGCCCCCGACTGCGCGGCGGCGCCGTTAAACCCATCGTGCGTGTAGGCGCGCGTTACGCCAGGCTTGCCCAGGCCAAAGGAATCCCCAACGGGAGTCTCGCCGTTGAGCGTCGTTTGATAGGTTCCGGGTTCTCCCGACCGGTTGGTCAAAAAGTAGCTGAGCGGCGTCATATTGTGCTGTTTGGCAATGCGGTCATAGGCCTCGACATTAACGACCGAGGTCTGCGCGCCGAGCGACACGGGCGCCGCCATCACGCCCTTGCCACCAGTTTCCTCATTTTCGATCTCATACTCGTAATAGACCATCGGAATCGTGTAGAGCACGGCCTTGTCACCCTCGCCGGCATGCGACTCATAGCTTACGCTTGCGCTGACCGTGCGCTCGCTCCGGTAGTCATAGCATCCCTCGGCGGCAAAATCGACTGAAGCATTCATCGCGACCAGGGGCGGACCGGTCTGCACCTCGACGGCAACGCCCAACTCGGCGCCAATGGTATAGCCCTGGGATGTCCCCGTGCCCTTTTCCTCTCCGTATGACGTGCCGCCCAACACCAGATAGCCGTATGCCTGCTCCAGATCCTCAACATAGGGCGCATCCTGCAGCACGGCAAGCACGCGCGGGTTGGTATAGACCTTGTAGCGGTCCTTGTACGTGATCTTGACGCTGTCGTTGTCGACATCGGGCAGCGCGAGCGAGATAAATGTGCCATAGGTAGTGCCGCGACGGTTGCTCTCGCTAATCACCTGCTCCTCGCCGCGGCGCACCCTTCCGTTCTCGTCGAGCGAAAGATGCGAGGCGGTCATCCAATAGTAGTCATCGTTCTTGCGCAGGTCCTCGTCGCGGTGCTTGCCCACCACGGCGATAAAGCTCTCGTTATAGCGGTCCGAACCCGAGACGCTGCCCGCCTTGACGTCGCTGATCCACACCTGCTCTATACCCTTGTGGTCATTCTTGTTGCTGCTGTTGTATTGCTGACCGCTCATGCTCATG
Organism: uncultured Collinsella sp.; assembly: GCA_934630375.1. Taxonomy (GTDB): domain Bacteria; phylum Actinomycetota; class Coriobacteriia; order Coriobacteriales; family Coriobacteriaceae; genus Collinsella. Next base: position 8,866 of record CAKTVQ010000025.1, on the reverse strand, counting down.
GTTCCGACCATGGACCCCAAGCCCTGAGCCCCGCTCTGTGCCGTGTTGCAGGCAAAGTCACGGAACACATCGCCGCCCACGAGCACCTCGTCGACCGCCAGCTGCTCGGACAGGCCGTCAAGGTTGGCAGTGGCAAGGGCAATAGGCGCCAAGGTGCACGGATAGCGCTTATCCTGAGCGCTATCCTTCCATGCGCTGTTGGGCACATGCATCAGCCCATAGGAGGCGAAGAGCCCGTCTCTGTATTCCTTGCAATCGGAAAGCTTGAACTCGCCAGACTCCGAGTCAAAATACGCGTAGCGGTACAGCGCGCCGTACAGCCCCTTGCTGCCGTCAGAAGCGCCGTAATCAAAAGCGCTGCGTTGCCAGTCATAGCCCGCAAGAATAAGGCCCGTGACGGTTTCACCCGTCTTCTTTCCTTCTTCATCGTAGGCGGCAAACGTGCCGAACGTCGCATTCGCAGCGACCATGGTCTTGCCGTTCGCGGAGAGAGAGATTGCGCCCGCGTCGCCCAGAGCATCGACATGGACGAGCGCACCCTTGGATGCATCCCACGAAAACAGCTCGCAATGCGTCGACTTATCAATATTCTTCTTGCCGTAGGGTGCCGAGACCACGATGGCGAGGTCATCGCAAAAATCGCGGTCGAGGTCGCCGGCCGCTAGCGAAACGACAGGAGCTGACTGAAGCTGCGTCCAGGAGTCGTTCCCGCCCTTGTTGTGCGTGGTGTAGTCCGCGGCGTTACCGGCGTCGATTTTAACGACACTCTGCTTCCAGTTGCCGCCCTCCAGGTCGTACATGTCGACTATGGCCTTACGCACGCCGTTCTCGTCGACATAGCAGCCCGCGTAGACAAAAAGCTCATCCACACCGTCGCCATCGACATCGCCCGCCTCGACATCAAAGACGGCGTCGTGCTCTTGCAGGTAACCGGCGTTCAGATACTTAAAACGGCCTCCGTCCATCATATTGGTGTTGACCGTCACCGGCAGGCGTGTATCGAGAGTGCGTGTGCGCCCGTTGCTAAACGAATAGAGGACCAGCTCAACCTTTCCGGCGTACGACTTGCCGCCGATCGTGGTAGAAGAACTGTCGCCGTAGGCACGAAGCTCGGCAACGCGGCTCTTTTTGCCTGTGCTGGCATCGCCGCAGAACTCAACGCTCGTGGCGTGAATGCCCGAGAAACCGTTGTTGTCGTTGGCGAGTACTGTTGAGGACTCATTGTTGCTTAGGTACGACCAGGTGCCGCCACCGTAGTCGCTATGCTTGTAGAGATCGCTGTTCGTATCGAAGTTGTTGACGTTTTGCCAGAACTTTGCGGCGCCCCACACACTTCCATAGCCATCGGTGAGTTTGCTGCTGCCGCCAATGTCACCGCGCTCGACGTTCTCGAGCTTGTCGCGCAGAGTGTAGCGATTGCCATGGCTACCGTTAGCTGCCATATAGACCTCGCTGCGCGTGGCAAACGTCGTGGGGGTATCAGTGGAATAGGGGCCAACGGTATCGGCCGGAATGTCCTCGCTCGTGCCCAGACCCAGGGCTTGATAATCCTGCTCGGTCATATCGGTGATTGCGGGCGCGTCTGCCGCCTGGGCAACCTGGGGCGTGGCCGTGAAGCAGGCGACGCTCGTGGCGATCAACGCAGCAAGCGCCGCCGTCCCAACAAGCGGGATTTTCGACAGCCTACGGATACGGGGGTGTGGAACGTACATGAGGGACCTCGCTTTATTCGAGTGGAGTGGACTCCTTTTTGCAAATGATACGTCCGATGCCCGATATCACGTGTCTCATTTTCGCCAACGGCGTGTCTCATTTTTGAGAATCCGAGATGCCGCGGAAATCTTATCCAGCTCAAAGGCCATTTCTGGGATGTATTTTCCGTCGAGTGCCTCATCGGGAAACTGCATCCCATTTCAAGCGTCGATTCTGGGACGCACTTTCCCCTTAGACCCTCAACCGGAAACCGCATCCCACTTTGAGCGCAAATTCCGGGATGCATTTTCCGCTTGAGCCTCATTGGGAAACGGCGTCCCACTTTGAGGGCTGATTGTGGGATGCATTTTCCGGTTTTGCTCTCATTGGGAAAATGCATCCCGTTTCTTGACCGAATAATGGGACGCAATTTCCCGTTGGAGCGCCTTTGGGAAAGTGTGTCCCACTTCGACCGCCCAGAGTGGGATGCACTTTCCGCAAAGCACCTCAACGGGAAACTACGTCCCATTCCAAAGGCAAATTCCGGGACGCATTTTTCGAAAGCCTGCCCATCCGGAAAGCCCGTCCCACTTTGGACGCATCCGGGCACGGAACCATCGACCTATCAGGCCTCCCATCAATAAAGAGGCGTCCTCCCGGACGGCGGGGCACGAAGTTCATCGCGAGTTCCGCACGCAAAGAAGGCCACTTAATGTGGCCTTCGTCTTGCGCAGGACTGTAGAGCAGGGAACTTCGTGCCCCGACGCCCGGGAGGACGTTTCATTTAGAAAGATGGACCGACCGCCGTCAGCGATGGGAGCTACTCCCCCAGCACGGCCTTTTTGGCGGCTGCAGCCATGTTATCCAGATCTTCCTTGGTGGGGTGATCCTTTGCGGCAACCCAGTTGTCGAGCAGCATCTTAAATCGGGCGTTGTCGGGATCTTGCTCGAGCATGGCCTCGTAGCGCTGCTTGACCGCAGGGCCCATCTTGCCCTGGCACATCGCCCAGCCCGCAAGCTCGGCATCATTGGCCAAATTGGAGGTCACGCGATCGATAATCTGCTGGTAATAGCTCTGGTCGGCGCCAAAGCCGCAGGTGCCAAACAGGAAGACGCGCTTACCGTGCAAGGCGGAGAGCAACGCCGCGACCGAAGGCGTGCACGCGCCCTTGTCGCACCAAAAACCGACGAGCACCGTGTCGGCCGCGCAGGCGCCCTGCGCCTCGAGCGCAACCTGATCTGCGTCCGCATCGTCGCTCAACGCCGCGGCGTGGACAAACTCAACGCCCGCAGCCTGCAGAGCGCGCTTGATCGCGCCCGATACCATCCTGGTATTACCGCTCTTGCTGTTAACCACCAAAGAGCACGTCATAGTCACGTTGCCTCGTTTCCCCCAAAACTAAAGCCACTAATGCAATTTATTAGATGAATATCTTAGTACTAACGTGACAGATGTAAACCACCGTCTGTCGATTGATTAATTAGCCCCACGGGCTTGCTCACTGGGCAAACTGGCTGCGGTAGAGCTCGGCGTAGAAGCCGCCTGCCGCGAGCAGCTCGTCGTGCGTGCCGCGCTCGATAATCTCGCCGTCTCGCATGACCAGGATGCAGTCGGCGTTTCGGATCGTCGAGAGGCGGTGCGCCACGACAAAGCTCGTGCGGCCGGCCATGAGCTCGTCAAATGCCGCCTGCACCTGTAGCTCGGTGCGGGTATCGATGCTCGAGGTTGCCTCGTCCAGCAGCAGAATCGCCGGGTCGGTGAGCATGACGCGCGCGATGCACAGCAGCTGCTTTTGGCCCTGGCTAAACGTGCCGCCGTCCTCGCCGATCACCGTGTCGTAGCCCTGCGGCAGCTGCACGATAAACTTGTGCGCGTGCGCGCGCTTGGCCGCCTCGATAATCTGCTCGCGCGTGGCGTCGGGGCAACCGTAGGCAATGTTCTGGGCCACCGTGCCCTCGAACAGCCAAGTGTCCTGCAGCACCATGCCAAAGGCGCGGCGCAGGCTCGCACGCGTGTAGTCACGCGAGGAGCGGCCATCGACCGCGATGCGCCCAGCATCGATATCGTAAAAGCGCAGCAGCAGGTTGATGAGCGTCGTCTTGCCGCAGCCCGTGGGACCGACCAGGGCAAAGCGCATGCCGGGTTTGGCATCGATGCAGATGTCCTGCAGCAGCTTGCGGTCGGGCACGTAGCTAAAGTCCACATGCTCAAAGGCGACCTCGCCCTTCGGAGCGGTGAGCTCAATGGCATCCACAGCGTCGGGCTCCTGCTCGCGTGCATCGAGCAGCGCGAACATGCGACGGGCCGAGGCATAGGCCGTCTGGATCTGCGTGATGACGTTGGTGACCTCGTTGAACGGCTTGGTGTACTGGTTGGCGTAAGACAGGAAGATCTGCACGCCGCCCACCGTGAGCGCCGCGGGCACGCCCGTGATCACGCCCACGCAGCCGATCACGGCGACCACAGCGTAGATGATGTTGTTGATAAAGCGCGTGCCGGGGTTAGAGAGCGAACCCATAAACTGCGCGCGCTCGCCCGCCGTGTAGAGCTCGGCGTTGAGGGCATCGAAGCGCTGCTGGGCGCGCGAGCCATAGACGAAGGCGTCCACAAGCTTTTGCTCGCCCACATACTCCTCGATATGACCGCCCAGCTGGCCCTGAATACGCTGCTGAGCCGTAAAGCTCTTGTTGGAGAGCTTGGCGATGGCGCCGGCCGCAAAGATGGAGAGCGGCGTGACGAGCACCACCACGAGCGTCATGGTCAGGTTGATGGACAGCATAAACGCGAGCGTGCCCACGATAGTGATGACGCCGGTAAAGAGCTGGGTAAAGCCCTGCAGCAGGCCGTCGCCCACCTGGTCGACGTCGTTGACCACGCGGCTCATAAGGTCGCCGTGGGCATGGCTGTCGATAAAGCTGAGCGGCATGCGGCTGAGCTTGTCGCTGGCCTCCACGCGCATGTCGCGCACCGTCTCGTAGGACAGGCGGTTGACGCAATAGCCCTGCAGCCACTGGAAGGCCGCGGCACCAACCACGACAATCGCGAGTTTGGTGACGAGCGGGAGCAGCGCGTCAAAGTCCACCCGTCCGGCGGCAACGATGAGGTCGATGCCCTCGCCGATGAGGATGGGCGTATAGAGCTGCAAGATCACCGAGATGGCGGCGCTCACAAACGACGCCGCAAACGAAATGCGGTGCGGACGCACGTAGCCCATCAGGCGACGGGTCACCGCGCCCACGGGATAGCGCTCAGGGTCGCCGGGCTGGCGCGGGCCGTCGCCCAGGTCGTTGAGCTTATCGTTGCCGGACACATTGGCCGTCATCGTGGCGACCGAGCCGGAAGAAGTATACGGATTCATCTAGCAGCCCTCCTTTGCGCAGACGGACGTGGGAGCGGAGCCCGAAGCGGGCGTCGCGCTCCCCTGCTGGCCCTCGAGCTCCTCGCGGCGAAGCTGCGACTGGCAGATCTCGCGGTAGAGCTGGCAGTTTGCGTACAGCTCGTCGTGCGCACCCAGGCCCGCGACCGAGCCGTGGTCGAGCACGCAGATCATGTCGGCATCGCGCACGGTCGAGACGCGCTGGCTCACGATGACCGTGGTCAGCGGCAGCCCGCCCTCGGCGGCACCGCGCGCGCTGCGCTCGCGAATGGCGTGGCGAAGTGCTGCGTCGGTCTTAAAGTCGAGCGCCGAGGCGGAATCGTCCATAATCAGGATCTGCGGCGAACCGACCAGGGCGCGCGCGATGGTCAGGCGCTGACGCTGACCGCCGCTGAAATTCTTGCCGCCCGCCTCGACCGGGGCATCCAAGCCCTGCGGCTTGTTGCGCACGAACTCGCTGGCCTGCGCCATATCGAGCGCCGCCCACAGCTCCTCGTCGGTCGCGGACTCGTCGCGCCAGGTCAGATTGCTGCGGATGGTGCCGCTCACGAGCGACGCGCGCTGCGGAACGGTCGCGACCACATGGCGCAGCTGGTCGAGCGGCCAGGCGCGCACGTCGGTACCCATCACATTCACGCTGCCGATGCCCGCATCGTACAGGCGCGGGATAAGCGAGACGAGCGTCGACTTACCGCTGCCCGTGCCGCCGATAATGCCGAGCGTTTTGCCCAGCGGCAGCTCCAGAGTCACATCGGTTACGGCGCTGGCCGCGCCCGCGCCAAAGGAGAAGCTCGCATGGCTCAAGCTCAGCGCGGGGACCGAAGCGGCGTTGCCCATCGCGCTCGGCTTGGGCAGGGCGACCGCCTCGTTGCCCTCGTCGGTAATGCTCGGCACGCAATTGAGCACCTCGTTGATACGCGACGCGCTGGCGCTTGCCTTGGTAAAGACCACGACCAGGTTGGCGACGTAGACAATGGAGGTGAGAGTCTGCGTCATGTAGTTCACAAACGCCATGACCTGACCCTGCGTGAGCTCGCCCACGTTTACCTGAATGCCGCCCACCCACAGGATGGCGCACACGCCCAGGTTCATGACCAAAAACGTGACGGGGTTGAGGATCGACGAGAGCTTGCCCACCGCGATGGCGACATGTGCCTGATCGTCGGCGGCCTGCGCAAAGCGCTCACGCTCGTGGTCTTCGCGCACAAACGCACGGACCACGCGAGCGCCCGAAAGCCCCTCGCGGCAGATAAGCGCGATGCGGTCGAGCTTTGCCTGCAGCTGCTTGTAGTACGGGATGCAGCGCGCCATAACCAGCCAAAACACGATGCCGATGGCGGGCGTACAAATCAAAAAGATGATGCCAAGCTTAAGGTCGATGGCGAGGGCCGCGACCATGGAGCCCACCGCCAGGAAGGGCCAGCGGATAAGCATGCGCACGCCCAGCGCCACGGCCAGCTGCACCTGGTTGACGTCGTTGGTGATGCGCGTGATGAGTGACGGCGTGCCAAAGCGATCGAGCTCGGCATAGCTCAGCTTGTTGATGTGCTCATAGAGCGCGCCGCGAATGTCGGTACCCATGCCCTGTGAGGTCAGCGCCGCCATCTTTTGGCAGACGAGCGTAAATGAGATGCCGATCACAGCCATGGCGCCAAGCAGCATGCCGTAGTGGACGACAGCGTTCACATCGTGCGCGCCGATGCCCTTGTCGATCATCTGCGCAATCACCAGCGGCGTAAGTAGGTCGAACACCACTTCGATCAGCTTGCACGCAGGACCGATCACCATATACCGGCGAAACTTACCGCCAAAACGCCTGAGCAACTCAATCATAAAAAGGCGCTCCCTATCATCATTCACACTCAATTCGAATCATGATAGTACTGTCGCCCTAGAGCATGCGTAAACAACGAGTCATTTCTGGCGAGATTCAAGAGCAGGTTAATCGCCTGATATACTTACATTAGTGCTACCAAGTGAGTCGCCAACCCTTGAAATGAGGTGCCGAGATGAACGACATTCTCGCAAGAAGAGCAAGACGAGCAACCATGGGCATCGCCCTCTCCGTGGCCCTTGCCGCGGGAATCGCCCCCTCAACGGCGATCGCGGCAGAAACGAGCTCCCCCATCGGTGCAGTTGCCTTGCAGACGGAAGATGCGGCCGCCGCAAAAGACAAAGCGTATGCAGCCATGCAGGAAGCGCTCAAAAACCTCGAAGCCGCAAAAGACGCCGCAAGTTCCGAGAAAATTGCGAGATTCAATAATGACATTGCCCGTTTTCAAGAGTTCCGCGAAAAGATGGTGGCGCAAGCCGCCGAAGAGAGGGAACTCCTTCCCACCATGCAATCGGACGTCGATGCTGCCCAAGCCAAATACGACGGGGCCATCAACCGGGTAAGCGAGCTCCAGGCAGAATTAGACAAAAAACTTGAGATGCTTAAGACACTCGAAGCACTCGGCTACGAGGAGTTTGTCGAAACTACTAAACAGCAAATAAGGCAGTTGCAAAATGAGATGGTAGGGGCAAAAGCGTATGTAGGCCATTGCGAAACGGAGCTCCGCGAGTTCCGGTGGCGCCTCAAAAGTCAGGAAGGACGAGTTAATGACTGTGAACGTTCTGCAGAGAAATATAAAGCCCATACCGACCAGTTCATAGCCTGGCGAGATGCGCTCCTCGACAATTTGAAAAAAGCGCAAACGGCTTATGACGACGCCTGCAAGGCATACGAAGAGGCAAAGGCCGCGGCAGACAAGGCCACCTCGCCCGAGATAACGCGACCGACCGAGACGACGCCTCCCTCCGGCTCGGCACAACCGACCGAGACGGCACAGCCCGCCAGCTCACCCGCGACCGGCAAAGACGCCGCACCGAGCTCCACCAAGCAAACGAACTCGAGCAACGGCAAGCAAGCAACTACGACCGCCGACAAGCTCGCAAACACAGGCGACGCAGCGCCGAGCGCAATCGCGCTAGCAGGAATCGCCGCAGCAGGCCTCGGACTAACCGCCACAGCCACACGCCGCATCAAGAACTCAAAATAGCCTCCGACCCTTGAAATGAGGTGCCGAGATGAACGACATTCTCGCAAGAAGAGCAAGACGAGCAGCCATGGGCATCGCCCTTTCTGTGGCGCTTGCCGCGGGAATCGCCCCCGCAACGGCGATCGCGGCAGAAACGAGCTCCCCCGTCGATGCAGTTGCCTTGCAGACGAAAGATGCGGCAGCCGAAAAAGAAAAAGCGTATGCAGCCATGCAGGAAGCGCTCAAAAACCTCGAAGCCGCAAAAGACGCCGCAAGTTCCGAGAAAATTGCGGAAATCAATGAGGACATTGCCTATTTTCAAGAGCTCTACGACAAGATGGCGGCGCAAGCCGCCGAATGGAGAAAACCCCTTCCCACCATGCAAGCGGACGTCGATGCAGCCCAAGCCAAATACGATGAGGCCCACAACCGGGTAAGCGAGCTTCAAGCAGAATTAAAAAAGGCATACGACAACGGAGATTACGCAGCCGCTCAACAGTTGCGTTCGGAGATCATGATGGCGGATTCGCGAGAACGTTCTTGCGAATATGAGCTTGCCCACTACCGAAACCGCCTCGAAAGTCAGAAAGGACACGTTCAGTATTTCGAGAGTGCGGCGGCGGAGGCCAAAACCCACGTCGACGGAGAAACAGCCAAGCGGGAAGCGCTCCTCGGCGATTTGAAAAAAGCGCAAATAGCCTATGACGACGCCTGCAAGGCATACGAAGAGGCAAAGGCCGCGGCAGACAAGGCCACCTCGCCCGAGATAACGCGACC
>CAKTVQ010000024.1 GCA_934630375.1 uncultured Collinsella sp. | reverse complement strand
TCGGCATTTCGTTTGGCACCGCGGTGGGCGGCGCCGTGGTAAGCAGCGTTGGCATTGCCTACGTGGGCGCCGTGGGAGCCGCGTTCTCGCTTGTGGCCTGGGCGCTTACGCTGGTGACGATTAAGCTGGCACGTTGGGAGCGCCACCGCGGGTAGCGTAATTGCAGCCAAAAGCCACAGCACCGCCCACCATCTTTTGACCGCCTGGCGTTCGCTCCTGCAACCATGCAACACGTCGTCTGCCGCCCAGGTCAGCATCTTTCCCGGCGCTATTTAACCACGCAAAACGCATCCTGTTAAGATTATCGCTATCGTTTTTCGCAATTTGAAAATCGATAGAATCGCAGGTAAAGCTTTCGTAGTCTGAAATGGTCAATCCACACGAAAGGGGTTTACCACATGGACAAGAAAGCAGTTGTAATCGCCGGAGCCGGCAGCACCCACACTCCCGGCATCATCCAGAGCCTGTTGCAGAAGAAAAACGAATTACCGCTGCGCAAACTCGCCCTGTACGACATCGACGAGAAGCGCATGCATCTCGTCTACGACATCATGAAGCAGTTCATCGAGCAGGAAGCTCCTGACATCGAAGTTGTCGTGACGACCGATCCCGAAAAGGCATTCACCGATGTCGACTTCGTCTTCGCGCAAATCCGCCAGGGTGGCCTTCAGATGCGTCGCCAGGACGAGCGCATCCCTCTCAAGTACGGTTGCGTGGGACAGGAAACCTGCGGCGCCGGCGGTTCGATCTCCTATGGCATCAGGTCCATCCCCGGCGTCTTCGACCTCGTGCGCTACACCAAGAAATATAGTCCAGACGCCTGGATCCTCAACTATTCCAACCCCGCCGCAGTTGTCGCCGAGGCCACACGTCGCGAGTTTGGCAACGACCATATCCTTAACATCTGCGATATGCCCACGGCTATCTTGCTCTCGTACTCTAAGATGCTCGGACTTCCCAGCTGGCGCGATATCGACCCCATGTATTTTGGGCTCAATCACTTTGGCTGGTTTACCAAAATTTACGACAAGCAGGGGCGCGATCGTCTGCCGGAACTCCGTCAGATGATTCTCGAGCACGGCATGGCCGTGAGCGACAAGCATCACAAGGACAAGGACTGGATGCACACCTGGGGTCAATACGTCAAGATTGTGCAAGACTATCCCGAGTATCTGCCCAACAGCTACCTGCAGTACTACCTGTACTCCAAAGACATGGCAGATGACATGGACCCCAACTGGACGCGCGCCGACAACGTCATCAACGGACGCGAGAAGGAGATGTTTGCCGAGCACGACAAGTACCTGGCAGATCCCGCCAATTACAAGAGCCCCGTACAGAGCTTCACGGTCTTTGGCGACTTTATCGTCGACGCAGCCGCCTCTATCGCCTACAACAAGTGCGAACGTTATCTCGTAATCGTCGAGAATAACGGCGCCATCCCCAATCTGCCCGACGACGCCATGGTCGAGGTCCCCGCTTACCTGCGCTCTTGGGGCCCCGAACCCATCAGCCAGCCTGCTATCCCCACCTTTTACAAGGGGCTTATCGAAGAGCAGAATGCCAGTGAGAAGCTCGCCGTCGACGCATATTACGAGCATTCCTACCAGAAGGCGCTCGAAGCCATCGCAATCAACAAGACCGTCCCTTCGACTACCGTCGCGCGCCAAATCCTCGACGACCTGATCGAAGCGAACGGCGATTATTGGCCGACCCTGTCCTAACTCCCCGCGCATCGAAGGAACATCATGAAAGAAAGCAAGCTCTACAGCGAGTTCCAGAGACTCGGCAAGGTGCTCATGGCGCCGGTCCTCCTCCTGCCCGTTTCCGGCATTTTGGTCGGCCTGGGCTCCGCCCTTTCCAATGCTAACCTCATCTCGCTCTGCCCGCTTTTGGGCACCGAGCCGATGGTGATCTTTAGCACGCTCATCAAAGCAGCCGGCAACGTTATCAATGGTAACATCTCGGTTCTCTTTGCGATCTGCATCGCCTACGGTTACGCCAAGGCCGAGAAGGCGACCGCCGCACTCTCAGGCTTCATCGGCTACATGACCATGAACACGATCATGGGTCAGCTGCTTATCCTGCTGGGCACCATCGATCCCGCCAACCTGCAGACCGGTCAGAACGCCATCCTGGGCGTAACCACACTCGACACCGGCGTATTCGGCGGCATCATCATCGGCTTGGTAGTCGCGTGGATCCACAACCGATTCTATAAGGTGCAGCTTCCGCCGGTGCTCGGTATCTTCAACGGCACGCGCTGCGTCCCCGCCCTCACCGTCGTTTTCGCAAGCCTAGTGGGCGTTGCGCTCGCCTTCGTGTTTCCGTTTGTGCAAACCGGCCTAAAGGCCGCCTCGACACTCATCGATTCCACCGGGGTGTTTGGCGCGTTCATCTATGGCTTCTCCGAGCGCATGCTTCTGCCCTTCGGCCTGCATCATTTCATCTACCTGCCGTTTTTCTTCACTTCTCTGGGCGGTAGCATCCAGGTTGACGGCCAGACCGTCGAGGGTGCTGTCAACATCTACAACGCCATGCTCAACACGCCCGGCATGATGTACGACATCGACATCTCAAAATACGTCATGAACGGCAAGGTGCTGTTCGCCATGTGCGGCCTGCCCGCGGCGGCGCTCGCCATCTACCACTGTGCCCGTCCCGAGAATAAAAAGAAGGTCGGCTCCCTCATGATCGCCGCCGTTATCCCGGCCGCCATCATGGGCATAACCGAACCGCTCGAGTACTCCTTCCTCTTTGTAGCGCCCGTACTCTATGTGGTCCACGCCCTGCTGTGCGGCATCGCGTATGTACTCACCTACCTGGTACAGTTCAATGTGCCCGGGCCTTCCGCCTTCGGCGGACCGCTCCTCTCGTGGATCTTCAACGGCATCATGAACGCCGATAAAGGCTCCAACTGGTTCTGGCTTATTCCGCTCGGCATCGCTTACTTCGGGATCTATTACGTGCTGTTCCGCACTTTTATCCAGAAATTTGACCTCAAAACCCCAGGCCGCGAGGATGATGACACGCAGGCAGCGGATGACACGTCGGCCATCGACTCCAAAGCATCTGTTCAGGTAAGCGAGCTCATCCCGCAGATCGTGGAAGCCGTGGGCGGCGCCGATAACATCTCGGGTGTCAACGCCTGCTTCACTCGCCTGAGGCTCAGCCTCAAAGACACCGCCCTGGTCAAGGACGATAGTGTCTTCACCAAAGACCTCGGCGCCAGCGCCATCGTGCACGTTGGCGGCGGTGTTCAGATCGTTTACGGCAATAAAGCTTCTGTCTACAAAGTCGAAATGAGAGAATACTTGGGCATGGAATAAATCCGTCCCATAGCTTCACCACAATGCTCCGGAGATGGCATATCCGCTCCGGGGCATTATTGTTTGGAGTGATTTGAATGTCGATGTACGAGGTCTATTCGAACCTCAGGTCTTGTATCGAAGACGTCGAGAAGGGCGGCAGCCTTGACGCCCACATCGCACTCTACGCCCTTTCCCATCACGACGAGATCCCAGAGCTCTCAATAGAAGAACTTGCCCGCGCGTGCAATACATCGCCCGCGACCATCTCGCGCTTCTGCAGGCGCGTAAACGGCTCGAGCTTTCGATCGTTCAAAGAGCAAGTTGACGACTTCAACGCTTGGCTCCAGCGTGAGACAACCGAGGCAAGGGCGCATAAGCAAATCGATATACCCTGGTATTTCGATATCGTAGAGACCTCTTTGCTTGAAACAAAACGCCTGCTCACCGAGGATCGACTCGAGCAGGCCGTTGACTGGCTTCTCGATGCGCAAAATGTCTACGTATACGGAAGCTCATTCTCCAATCTCGCCGCCCGCTCACTCTGCGAAAAGCTGAGCCGCGTAAACCGACTGTGCTTCTCATTTGGCTCCGTCAAGGGACAGGAGACGTCGCTCTGTCTGCTCCAACCCGACGATCTAACCATCTTTGTATCGTTCTCAGGGAAGACGAGCCACATCTTCAATCTTTACGTTGAGGCCAAGCGGCGAGGTTGCCGCGTTATTTGGATATCGAGCAACATGGCATTCGATAACAACGGGGCGCGCGAGCTCTTGCTACCCGTGAGCGCGGAGTCACTCAGCGAGTACTCGACCGCCTTGGTTGAGGGCATGAGCCTACAAAGCGCGGTTAACGCTCTGTATATCAGCTGTGCAAATCGACTTCGGGCGCAGCGCTAGCCGCAAACACGCTAGAACCGAAAAGAACGCACCTCACCGTCGCAAGGCGTCCGAATACACGATAGGCAGCGCCAAAAGAGAGCAGCGAGCACGTCATGCACTTGCCCATTCACCCCAAAACAGCACAGGTTGGCGCCCGATTGAAGGATCGGACGCCAACCTGTATTAATCTTGATTGTGTGTTTGAGTCGTTTACTCCATACCCAGCAGCTCGCGCATCTGGGTTGCGTAGTTAGAAGCCATGTTACCGTAGACAATCTGCACGCCGCCGTTAACATGCACGATGCCACGCGCTTCGAGCTTTTCGGTAAACTCGGCGTCGTCAACCACCTTGTCACAGTCATTGAGCTGGATTCGCAGACGGGTGAAGCAGGCCTCGACAGACTTAATATTGTTGTCGCCGCCCACTGCCTCAACGATGGCGGGAATGAGATCGCTGATCACAGTCTTGGGAGCCTTTGCGGCCTCATCGTCAGACTCTTCCTCACGGCCAGGGGTCTTTAGGTCCTTCTTAAGAATGATGAACTTGAAGACGAAGTAGTACACCACGAAGTAGATGGGGCCGAGGAACAGGATAACCTGCCAGTTGGAACCCTTTGCGGCGCCCATGATGCCGTTAAAGATCAACGACAGGAGAGGGCCGCCGAAGGACGCGGAACCGGCCACGTTGAACTGCAAGATATAGGTCAGCGCATAGGCAAGACCAGCCATGAGAGCGTGGAACACGTAGAGGATGGGCGCGATAAACAGGAAGGAGTACTCGAGCGGCTCGGTAATGCCGGAGAGGATGCAAGGCACCACGATGGCGATCATGAGCGCTGCGGTCTTCTTCTTGTTCTTGGGAAGTGCCGTCTTGTAGAAGGCGAGTGCAGCGCCGGGCAGGCCGAACATGGCGAAGATAACCTTGCCGTTCATGACAAAACGGCTGACCTCGATGTTAAACGGCGTGCTGGGAGAGCCCAGAATCGCGTTGTAGATATTGATAGCGCCCTGAACAGTCTGGCCGTCGATGGTCTCGACGCCACCGAGCGACGTGAAGAAGAACGGCAAATAGACAAAGTGATGCAGGCCAAAAGGCAGGAGCATGCGCTCGCCGGCGCCATAGACAAATGCTCCAAAGGCACCCGTAGTCTTGATGAACTCGGACAGCGCACCGAGAGCGTTCTGAATAAACGGGAAAACAAAGGACATGACCAATGCGAGGATGCTGCATGAGAGCAGCGTCACCGCCGGGATAAAGCGCGTACCGTTGAAGATGGAGAACACGGCAGGCAGTTCAATCTTGTAATAGCGATTATGCAGCCATGCAACAATTGCGCCCACCAGAAGACCGCCGATAACGCCAGTGTCGAGCGTGGTGATACCGAGGATCGTGCTCTGGCCCGTCGTAAGATTCGCGGGATCGATAACGCCAGTCGCCGTAAGGAACGTGCCCATCACGGAATTCATGCACATGTAGCCCAAAAAGCCACAAAGCGCCGCGGTAGCCTTCTCGGACTTGGCGAAGCCATAGGCGAGACAAATCGAGAAGATAACCGGGATGTTGTTCATAACGATGCCGGCTGCGGCCTTGAGAATCGAAAAGAAGATCGCAAAGCCCGGAGCAGCAAGCCAGGGAACAGCTGCCGTAAGGGTGGGGCTGGTAAAGGCATTGCCAAAGCCCTGAAGAATGCCGGCGATTGGCAGGATCAAGACAGGCGTCATGAGGACTTTGCCCAGGCGCTGGAACTTTGCCAGCAGCTCATCTTTGTTCATGGGATACCCCTCTTAAAGAAACGGGGCGTGCAGCTCTACAGCCCACACGCCCCATAACAATTATCAAGCGCTATGGAACTAGCTACTTAAGCTCCGGCCAGTAATCCTTATTGGCCTCGATGAGCTTGTCGAGCACTTTGCGAGCCTTCTTTGCGTCACCGACCAGACGATTAAGCGTGAGTGCCTGCAGAGCCTTCTCGTAGGAACCCTCCATCCAAGCCTCAACGGTCAGGCGCTCATAGGCGTACTGGTTCTCCATAAGGCCGCGATAGAAGGTACCGATCTTGCCAACAGCATAGGGCTGCGGGCCATTGGCGCCCACGCTTGCCGCGACCTCGACCATGGCGTCATCGGGCATGCCCTCGATAATGCCGTTGTTGGGCACGATGACAATGAAGGTCTTGTTGGTGTTGCGATAAATGGCCGAGGTGATTTCCACGATCATATCGCCATGAGCATCGTTCTGCACAACCGAGGAGTTCTTTGCGGTGCCGACTTTGGCAACACGCTCGCACTCGGCGAACACGCGCTTCTCACGACCGTTGATAACCTCGTCGGAGCGAGTGTAGTCGGGGTCGAGGTGAGCGACCTTGTACTCGGGATACAGATAGTACTGCAGATAAGTGTTGGGCAGATAGTCGGGGAAGTCCTCGAGCATGTCCTTGACCATGGCGTAGGTATCAAGCCAGGACTGGTCACGCTGCTCGGCATCGGCAGGAAGGAAGCCGTTCTTCTCCGTGTACTCCTTAATCTGCGGGACGAGGTCATGTCCCTCTTCATCGTAGATGTGCTTGAACCAACCGAAGTGATTGAGGCCGAAGTACACGGGCTCCGTCTTGCTCATATCGCGACCGAGCAGGCGACCGTAAGAGCGCATGAGGTTGACAGGCTGGTCGCAAATGTTGAGGACGCGATGCTCGTTGGGCAGGACGCGCTCGAGACCATATGCCACAATAGCAGCCGGGTTGGTGTAGTTGATAATCCACGCCTCCGGGCTATGAGCGCGAACGTCGTTGACGATCTCAACCATGTCATGCATGGAGCGCATACCGTAAGCCATGCCGCCAGGGCCCACCGTTTCCTGGCCGATGATTCCCATATGCAGCGGAATCTTCTCGTCCTTGCTACGCATCTCGTAGCCGCCGGTACGAATCTGGCAGAGCACAAAGTCGACGTCGGTGTAAGCCTCGTCCTTATCGGTGGTGTAACCAAACTCCACACCAGGCTCTTCCTCGGCGAAGAGGATCTTGCCAAACTCGCCAATCGGGCGCTGACGCTCGGCATCGATGTCATAGAGCATCACGCGGTTCAGCGGCAGAATGTCCATGTGCTTGGTCAGGGCTTTAAGAATGCCAGGGCACCACGTGGAGCCGCCGCCAACGATCACAATATTGAGCTTATCCTTCATGTTCCGTCCCTCCAGGGTTGGCTGATCGGTGTTCTCGAAGACCTTGGGCTCCGCGGTTGTCCTCGGCTTGCTTCGTTTCGATTGATATTTTGCGACATAAGGTCATTTGCGAGTCCCCGTGTGGGCCAATGCGAAACGGGGACACATGATTTCGCTCACGACACAGATATGTGTAGGCAAACACGCGCGTTTGCCCAGTTCATGGGCAATAGGCAATCTTGACCGACTACCGATTTCTCACCTGGCTACACAAAGCGATACCATATGTACGACGAGGTGCGAGGGGCTGAAACATCTTATGAAAGATCAAGAATCTTTTTATGATCATGTGCGAGCTGGCGAGAGCAAGCTCAACGATCTCGAAAGCGAGATCATGCGTTACATCATCGAGCTGCGTGATGATATTGACGATGTCACGCTTAAGAGCGTTGCTGAACGGTTCTTCGTCGCTCCCAATACAATCGTCAGGCTTGCCCATAAGCTTGGCTTCTCGGGGTTTACGGAGCTCAAACAATCGTATTCCGCCTCGCTCGACCGCAATCGATTCACTATCGAGACGCTTCCTCTTGATACCCAGCTCGTACAGACCAAAGATCTGCTTAACGACCGGGTCATCGATTCGGTTGTGAGTCTTATCCAGGACGCCTCGCATATCGTATTCTTCTGCTCGGGCTTTTCGAAATACCCGTGCCTCGAGATGGCTGAAAAGCTCAAAATAATGGGCAAGAACACCGATACGCTCAGTGAACGCCATGTCATGAGGCATTACGCAGAGCTCCTCGGCAAAAACGACCTGGTCTTCAGCGTTTCCGTAAGCGGCGAGACGCAGGTGTCCATTGACGCCACATCGATAGCCAAAACGCGCGGATGTAAGGTTGTCACGCTCACCGGCTTTTCTCGAAACTCTCTCTCGAAACTAGCCGACTACCCCATCTACACCGTGCAAAAAGAAATCCGCTTGGGCAGCATGGACCTCGACAGTCGATTGATGTTCTATTACGTTTTCGAATTGATATTTGAGCGCTACTTCAAACTGGCCAAGAAATAAAACTTGGCATGCGCTCGGGTTCGACTCTTTAGCAGCCTTCTATATGAAAGGTATCGTCCTATGCAACGCATTCTTTTTATCTGCCATGGGAATATTTGACAAGAGGGGTAAACCGCCTCGTAAACGAGCGGCTCGCCCCTCTCTTTTAGCTGCCATGCAACTTTTTTACAACTTTTTGAGCACAAGAACCCGCCTTTAGCTGCGCCTCTTCGCCATGGCGTCCCTCAGCGCCCGAAGCACCTCGATGGCCACGGGCAGCTCATCAGCCTCAAATGAATCGAGAATCTCCTGTACCTCGGACGAGAGCGCCGACTTATCAGGCTTCGGCCCATCGGACAACAGCGCATCCGCGCCGACCGAGAGCTCGTCGGCGATCTTCGACAGCACGGGCAGGCTCAGCTTCGTGTTTCCGGTCTCGATATGGCTCATATGCGTGACGGAGATGCCGACCTTTCCCGCCAGCGCTTCTTGCGACATACCGCAAGCCTTGCGGTACCGCCGTATGCGTTGGCCAATCTCGAAGTACTTCATGCAAACACCGCCCATACGAATCAACGTGGCTTGAATCGTATGGGCATTTCTCTATCAATATAATAAACTGTGTAGGCGATTTACTGCTTATGCAGTTTAATATGAAGCAGTTTTCAGCATGGCTGCGATGAGCACGATAAAGCTAATCCGCAAAAGGGAAGCGCGACCCATCGGCTCCTCGGAGCTCAAAACTCATAAAGAAAGGGGAAGGGATAATGGAAACATCGATACGAAAAAGGGGGCTGGTGGCCCTCGCAGGCGCACTCGCCCTGTGTGCGGCGCTTCTTTTTGGCGGCGGTGTCCACACCGCATATGCCGAGGAGACCGCGGGTGACGGCTGGACGCTCGACGGCGGGGTGCTCACGTTGACGAAAGACGTCGCCACGGCAAACACCTACGACTGGACGCAGTACGCCTCGCAGATCACAGAGGTCAAGGTTGCCGAGGGCGTCACGGAAATCCCCGGCACCGCGTTCGCCTCGTACGGTAGCGTCCAGTACAGCAACCTGCATAAGGTGACGCTGTCCTCCACGGTGAAGACCATCAGGGTCTCCGCATTCGCGGACAACCCTAGCCTCACCGAGGTCCATCTGAACGATGGGCTGGAGCACGTGTGGAACTGCGCGTTCCAGAATGCGGGATTCACCGAGATCAAGCTGCCCGCAAACGTCGACTGGCATTCCGATGTCTTCGTCTACTGCAAGAAGCTCACCTCGGTGACCATTCCCTCCGGTTCCACATGGGGCGGCGGCGGCAACGCGCAGTTCTACGGCTGCACCAGCCTTGAGAACGTGCATGTCGAGGAGGGCGTGACCGAGATCCCCGACCAGTTCCTCAACCAATGCGACAGCCTCAAGAATGTCTGGATCCCCAAATCCGTCACGGCCATCCATTCGACGCCCATTCTCAACTGCCGCATCATCGGCTACAAGGGGACCGAGGCGGAGCGCTATGCGAAGTCGCGTCAGGAGGTCGGCGTGAACACTGTTGAGTTCCATGCCATCGACGGCGACGCGCACGAAGGTACTTGGAAGGTCACGACCCCCGCGACCTGCACCGCGCCCGGGCAGGAGCAGCTGACATGCGATATCTGCGGGGCCGTCCAGACGCGCGAGATCGCGGCGACCGGCCACACATGGGACAAGGGCACCGTGACTACCGAGCCCACCGCGACGAAGGAGGGCGTGCGCACCTACACCTGCACCAAGTGCGGCGCGACCAAGACCGAGGCCATCGCGGCCCTCGGAACGTCGACGGAGCAGAAGAAGAAACAGGCCAGCGGCTCGAATGATTCGGCCGCGAAGCCCGCGGCGAAGGGCGGCGAGCTGCCCAAGACGGGCGACGACGCGCCCGTATTCCTCGTGCCCCTCGCGCTGTCCCTGCTCTGTATCTCAGCCGGCGTCATCGCGAAGCACCCGGGTATCACGCGATGAGCCCGCAAGGGTCGCATTGAGTATCACGGGGAGAAGGAAACGGGGAACGAAATGACCGAACAATCAGGCAAGAAGAAGCGAACGGTCCTCTGGATCGCGATAGGCGTCGTGACGGCGGTCGCGCTCTGCTGCGGCGGCGCGTATCTTTACCTCTCGGCACAGGCGTCCAAGACCTACGGCGTCCCGCTCGTCGTGAACGCCGAGGGGCTCGACACAGACAAGGGAACGAAGATCCCCGTCCGCGCCACGGGAAAGGATTCCGCGGGCAACGACGTGGACACCGTGTTCTATGCGGGGTCGGGTTCCTCCATCAAGCTTAGGCCGGGGGATTACCGCCTTGCAATCGAGGCATCGCCCATCGCGCAGGACGGGACCATATACACCACCAAGGGCGCGACCACAAAGGTGAGCATCACCAAGGACGGCAAAACCAGCGTCAAGAAGGAGGTCACCATCGAGCCCATTCCGGCCGAATCGGTGACGGACGAGCAGATCGATGCGGCGTACAAAGCGGCGAAGGACAGCGGCATAAGCTCCTCCAAGCTCGACAAGCTCAAGGAGAAGGCACAGAAGCGTCGGGACGATGCCGTGGCGGCCAAGAAGGCCGAGGAAGAGAAGAAGGACGCCGAGGCGAGCGCAGCCGAAAATAGCCAGACCTCGAGCGACCAGACGTCCAGCGGTGGCCATTCGTTCACGACCGACTACTTCTACGTGGACGTGCCGTCCGATTGGAAGCAGAACGAGTGGAGCGTGACCCAGCTAGACGACCACACGTGGCAAATTTCGCACAAACCGGCCAACGACTACGGCGGCGCAATCTGCATCGCCGTTGCGAAAGATAACCCGTGGCCGGTATACGGCACGCAGGAACTCGGCGCGACCGGCACCGGACTGAACGTATATGTCGGCAACGGGGCGGGAGACGGCCTGGAGAAGTATCTGACGATCGGGCTCACCAAGTCATGGGACCCGAACGATCCCAACTCCGTCCGCGGCGACGGCATGACGAACTCCCAATTCCAGGATCAGCTCAACGCGAGAGAGTGGCTCAAGGCACAGCAGGAAAGCCAACAACAACAATAAGTTGCATAGGGGCAAGCCGAACGGCTCCGGAATCTTTACCGGGGCAGTCGTTCGACTTGCCCCCTTCCCATCAAAGCCGACGGGAAAGCATCGAGCAACAAGCTAAATCGACAAAGCAAGCGAACGCAAAAGGAGAAAACAACCATGAAGCAGTACACGAGGAGAGAGGCGCTCAAGCTATTCGGTATCGGGACGGTTGCCGTCGCGGGCCTTGGGCTGACCGGCTGCAACGGCTTAGGCGAAGGCACGGGCGGCGGCGCTCAGAAGTCGAGCGAGCCCATGCCGGCGTCTCGGGCATTCGCTCAAGCGAGTGTTTGGCTGGAGTACAACAGCCCGGAGGACGGAATCGGAAAGGATGTATCGATATATAGATTCCTCTTCTTTGACGGGAAGGGCAACGTCACCACCTACTTACCCGCAGACGCCAGGTTCCGCGACCTGAAGGGGCTTTCCGGCGAGGAGATCGTCAAGTTTGCCACGAAGCAGGACAAAGCTAGGTTCGAAGCCGAAAAGAAACATGCCATCGAGAACGCGAACGAGGATGTCGAGAATTATCAAAATCTGGATTCCTCGTTCGCCGAAACCTTAGAACTTGCCAAGCAGGTCCTCGCGTTTGAGGAAGCTGCTCAATATTCGAAGCCCAAAGCACACCCCTACACGCTTGAGCTTGAAACCGATGAGTCGGGCAATTCGACGGCAAGCGAGAAGCTCCGCTTCAAAGCGAGGAGCTTCGTATGCAGCGACATCACCGCATACAACGTCATGAAAAACAATGTCGAGATCCCCAAGAGCGCCATCGAAACCTACGACGACGATATCGAACTCGGTTCTGCGACCACCGCGACCGTCTACAACACCACTTTCGCGGGATATGCGGGCTTGGTGACCGTGGTGAATGAGGGATTTTCGGGCTTCACGTGGGACACCCCCGATACCGAAGGGATAGAGGTGGACTAGGCAATCGATACGCACGGATATAGCCCGATTGCAGCTCGGGCTATATCCGTGAAATAGAAAGGAGCGAACATGGAGGAACAGGCAAGTCTGTTGCCAGGCGTTGCCACGGCGCACGATTTGATGCATAGGGTGGTTGACCTTCAGCAACGCATCAACCAGCTCACCACTCAGTTTGCCACCAAGACGGAAAAGAAGACTAAAAGGCACCCCGTCCTCTACGCAATCGGGGGCTTCCTTATCGCGTTCACGCTTATCACGAGCACGCCACTTAAGGTGATAACGTTTCTCCCCACCCTTCCGCTCTTCTCGATGGGAGGCTCGGAGCTTCAATTGGCGGTCTGGAATATCGTGAACCTCATCGTCTCAGCTATCATCGGTGCGATTCTATACAAGGTCATAGCGAAGACGGCGGACAAAAGCCGCTCCCAGAAAAATGCCGCGATTGACCAAAGCAACCAACAAGTTGAAGCCAACAACCAGGCCCTGGCCCAGAGCATCGAGCAAACCAAGCAGGAGATTTTCGCCGTACAGCAGCAATGGGCTTCGCAGGTCGCCCCGTGGTACCCCATGGATTACGACAGCATCGAAGCCGTGGATTTCTTCCTTGCTGCCGTGCGCAACCATCGCGCCACCACCGTACAGGAGATGGTCAACCTCTACGAGACCGAGATGCACCAGCGCCGCATGGAAGCGGGCCAGCAGCAGATTCTCAACCAGCAGCGCATCGGCAACATGCTGCAAATAGGCAACCTGTTCATGCAGGGGCAGATTCTCAATCAGGCTCAGCAGATTAACGCGAACACCGCCAGCGCGAGCGGCAACCTCGACTGGATGGCTCGCGCGATGGGAAAGCGCTAAGTAATGACGCGGTTGACATAACGAGGTAACTCGAAACCACCATGAAAGAAAGGGGGATGGATAATGAACGGATTATCCCAGTGGGCGCGCTCGCATAAGCCCCATGTCGCAGCGATAGCCGTTGCGATCGTTGTTGCGATCGTTGTTGCGATAGCCGTGGCAAGTGGAGCGTTCGCAACGTCCGAGCAACAACCAGAGCAGCAGGAGTCAAGAACTGTCGATGTGACCCTCAACGTCACGGCCGACAACGGTTGGGACGAGAACTCCACGCCCGCCATCGCCCATATCGAGAGCAACGACGTGGACTTCTACCACGCGGTGACCCCCGATGCCGATGGCAACAAGGGCACTTCCACGGTCGAACTCGCCGAGGGCGACTACACCGTGAGCTTCGTCAGCCCCGTCAACTCCGACGGTTCCGCATTCGACATCTACGACACGGGCGCTCCCGTCGACATCACCGTCGACGCCGACGCGAAGACCGCACCTGCCATCAACTGCCCTATGGCGCAGATTCCCGCTGACAAGGTCACCGACGATATGCTCGCGGACATCGTCAACAAGACCAAGGACGCCATCAAGAACGGCGACGTGACCTTGAAGGGCGATGCG
Organism: uncultured Collinsella sp.; assembly: GCA_934630375.1. Taxonomy (GTDB): domain Bacteria; phylum Actinomycetota; class Coriobacteriia; order Coriobacteriales; family Coriobacteriaceae; genus Collinsella. The sequence continues at coordinate 6,056 of CAKTVQ010000024.1, read as the reverse complement.
GGCACTGGCATCCTCGACAAGCTCGACGGTAACGTGAGCGCCAACCCGAACGTCTCCGACGAGACGAAGGAGAACGCATCCAAGGCCGAGGAGGGTGTCGATATCGACGGCAAGCCCGCCGACACCATCGGCAAGCCCGCCGACAAGCCTTCCGGCGGAAACGCCAACGCTTCCGGCTCCAACACCGGAAACTCCAACTCTGGAAACGCCGGCGGTTCCCACAAGCCGAGCACGCCTGCCCACCAGCATTCGTGGACACAGCACACCGCACAGAGGTGGGTATCCAACATGGTGACGGTCCCCGACTACGAGACGCAGACAGTCTACGGAGCGCGTTTCTATGTCCCAACCGGCACTCCCGGCCAATACATCGCAAAAGGACCGGAGTACTGGTTCGAGAACGGATTCACGCGGGACGACCTCAATGCCATCATCGTCAACGCCCTGCGTAACGCCGACGAGAACGGCCTGTACAACGGCGTGGATTACTCCAGCTACCAGAACATCAAAAAGACCGTGCAGGTTCAGGTCGGTTCCCATCAGGAAGACCACGGTTACTACGAGGACTACGTGGACTACGTGTATTGCAGTTCGTGCGGTGCTCGTCAGTAACGACGAAACCATAACGGCACGTACTGTGTTCGGGCATAGCCCTCACAGACCCGCGCGCTCCCTCCGGTCGCGTGCAGGTGTCCGTTTCCCAAACAAGGGGAGCATCCGTATAACGGGTGCTCCCCTTTGTTTTTGCCCAGATGCTCCGGAATACCGCGAAACAGGATCAGCGACGGCGCACCGACCTTTGAAGGGCTTTTCGAGATCTTTCGGCGGGCTTTGGATGGGCATGCGTGAAAGACGCCTGCGGCGTCGGGTGCCTCTGAAACGAAGATAAGGAGGTACACGATGGACAAGGAGCGTCTTGAACCCAACAGCCCCCAGGAGGAGGCCATGTGGAGGGCGCAGGTGCTCAGGCGCACCGCCCGCATCTGCTCGGCGAAGGCCAAGGAGCTTGAGCGCATGGCGAAGGTGGACGGGAACGCCCCCATGCGCGACAGCAGCACCCTGAAGGACGTGCTCAAGCGCATCGACAACGTGATGGAGTGGCGGTTCGTGAACGCTCTGGGCGAGGTCGTACTCGACGGGGACATCCTCGCGGAGAGCATCGACTGCGAGGCCCTGCGCACCATGCGCTACTGCGTGGCTGAATGTCTCAAGCGAACCGAGGAGCGGGAAGCGGAGGGGAAGGGCGATGAGTGACTACGGCATCAAGACCTACGCCGACCTCGCCGAGACGTGCGGGGACATGGTGCTCGCAAACGAGATGGCAAAACGCCCGCTTGAGCTTGTGAGCGGAGACTGGGCGCCATGGGAGGAGATTTTCCAGTGGTACATCATACAGGACCCGTCGTTTGTCATGGATCACACGGGCGAGCCGGTGTTCTACGACGAGGAGCTTGACCTGTACGTCCTTGGGGTAAATCATCTAGGCACAGCTTGGCGGCTCGTGCCCGCTCCGATAATCTACGACTGAAACGACGCCGAAGGGCGCAGCGAAAACAATCGCTGCGCCCTTTATTTTTTGCTCCGCGCGCACTCAAGACGCGCTTTCTACACGTCGTCACTTTACGCCTGAACTTGTAGAAAATCCTCCGAGAAGATCGCCCCGTTTATGGGGCTTTCCAAAGCGCTTTCTACAACTGTCGCAATCTTCGACAGATCCAGCCCCTAAAACATGCCTTGTTTTCTACAGCGTTTCACGCCATATATCAGGAGAAATCGCCTTGGCTCCCTCCGCTATACGCTTCGGGGGCAAAAAAGGCAAAAGGGCATAAGGGGGACTGACGCAGCGTGCGCTGCGGTCGGCATAGCCGACAGTCCCATGCCCAACGCCCGCGTACTTCATACAAATAAACCCACGAGCATCGAGCGAAGCGAGATGCGCACGGGCGAAGGACATGCGTATGGAGACCCCGTGAATCTCGAAATATAGCACTGACTTTTTTCTCCTCATTTATGAACGGATGCAAACAAAAATACTGATTTATCAGGGTTTTCTCGATTTGCTGATGCGCAACGGTGCGGGTACTCTCGGGTCGAATTGAAATTGCGTTGCAAGCAACGCCGATTGAAAAGGAGGCTCGAATGAGCAAGGAGACAAGTGTTCGGGATGCGTCTGGGAACCCTGTGTACAGCATGCTCGAAAATGCCATGTTGGTCGTTGACGAAGAGGAGGCAAAGAAGTTTCTTGGGGCAACCAGGCTTTTGCAGTTGATGGTAGACAGCGGTGATGGCATCGGGCCTGCGCATCTTCGTCACTGCTATGACTCATCTCATCGCTATTACTTTGTAAGCGATCTGCTGTATTGGAACACGAATCGTCGCTAGGGTTCTCGAAAGCAATCCCGCGCAGCGCGTAGTACAAGCAATTTTGCGCCCTGATGCGCCAAAGAAGCGGCATCGGGGCGCATCCATAAGGAGAGGAGGTGAGTAGAATGCCCACGAGAAAAGACAGCAAGGGGCGCATCCTGCGCCGAGGTGAAGGGCAACGTCCTAACGGACAGTACTACTTCAAGTACAAAGACGCTAAGGACAAGACGAGGTTCAAGTACTCTTGGACGCTGACGGCGCACGACTTTCCGCCCAAGGGCAAGAAAGCAGATAAGTGCCTCCGTGAAATCGAGAAGCAAGTGCAGCGCGATCTGTTTGACCGCGTTGCACCAGAGAAGATGACCGTTCTCCAACTCGTTGAAAACTACGTCTCAACTAAAACGGCGGTGAGGCAGACCACCAAAGCGGGTTATAAAACTGTGCTGAACTTTCTAGCCAAAGATGAATTCGGGAGCAGGCTCATTGATGCGGTTACGACGCTTGATGCAAAGAGTTGGCTCATCTATCTGCAAAAAAGCCTCGGAAAGAGCTACAGCTCTATCCACTCCATCAGGGGCGTGCTTCGTCCTGCCTTCCAGCTTGCCGAGGAGGACGATCTCATCAGGCGAAACCCATTCAACTTCGAGCTTGCCTCTGTGCTTGTCAATGATTCTATCCCCCGAGAAGCCCTGACGGCGACAGATGAGCGCAGATTTCTTGAGTTCGTGAAGCACGATGATCATTTCTCCCGCTACTATGAGGCATTCTACATCCTCTTCAATACGGGGCTGCGCATCTCCGAGTTCTGCGGGCTTACCGAAGATGACCTCAATTTTGAGAATGGGTGCATACGGGTTGATAAACAACTCCAAAGAACAAGCGGTATGGAGTACTACATCGAGCGTCCAAAAACCAAGAGCGGCGTACGATACGTGCCTATGACCGATAAAGTCAGGGAGTGTTTCGAGGCGATTCTTCAAAGGCGCATTCGTCCTTCAGTTGAACCTCTTGTGGACGGCGTAAGCGGATTTCTGTTCCTCGACAAGAACAACCTGCCCATGGTTGCCATGCACTGGGAGAAGTACTTTCAGCACGCTCTGCAAAAACATAACGACATCTATAAGCATGAGCTGCCGAAAATTACTCCGCACGTCTGTCGTCACACGTTCTGCTCCAAAATGGCACGCAAGGGGATGAATCCCGCAAAGCTCAAGTACATCATGGGGCATTCCGACATTGACGTGACCTACAATACATACACTCATCTTGGCTTCGATGATGTGCGGGAAGAAATGCTGCGCATGACAGACGATGTCGCATAGGATTAGGTTGTACGAAGTTGTAAATTTGAGCGATTTACAACTTTTCGTACAACTTCTTCAGCGGAAAAAATCGGCTCATAAACGAAACGATACCCAATTCCGCTTACATGACAAAATGCAAAACGATGTGTTTCACCTGCGGAAATACTGATATTTGAGAGGTTTTGGAGAATGATAAAAATAATGTTCGTATGCCATGGAAATATCTGCCGCTCGACAATGGCTGAGTCGGTGTTTACCGAGCTCGTACGCCGCGCTGGGCGCGAGGCGGAGTTTGTCATTGACTCAGCTGCGACCTCGACCGAGGAGATCGGCAACCCGCCACACCACGGTACCGTTGCCAAGCTGCATGAAGTCAGGATTCCCGTCGTTGCGCACCGTGCCCGCCAGGTGCGTCGCGCAGAGTATGGCAACTGGGACCACATTGTCTATATGGATGCTGAGAACGCGTGTGGCCTGCGTCGCATCTTTGGCGACGACCCCGACGGCAAGATTACGCGCTTGCTCGATTGGACCGGACGCCCCGGCGACGTGGCCGATCCCTGGTACACCGGCAATTTCGATGCCACCTACCGCGACGTGCTCGCCGGTTGCACCGCTATGCTCGAACAGCTGTAGGCAAGCGAGGTCGCAGGCCACGCCTTCGGCGCGAAACGAGCGTGGATAATCTCCCGCATGAAAAATGAGCGTGGATTTTCTCCTACTTTGAGCGTTCAAGTGCGCTCTAAACGGGAGAAAATCCACGTTCATTATCTCGGGATAGCGGATGTGACAAAGGCACTGCCCCTTTGTCACATTCGGGACTGACCCTAGACCGGCTTGATCTCCAGCTTTATCCCCTCGGCACAGGAGTCGCCCAAAACATCCGAAAGGGCCCAGGTCGCATATAGCGGCAAATAAAGAACAGCTCCGCTGCGCTCAACGTTGCCTCTCGAGAAAACAATCCCGAGCCTTACGCCATATTCGGCCGTATCAAGCACATGACCGAGCGCAGCGTGCGCGTGGTAATAGGAACCCGATTTAACCTCGATCGGAACAGCCGTCCCATGCGGTCCGTCGACCACAAAGTCCACTTCGCCGCGCTTTTTTGTCTGATAGTAGTAAAGCTGGCGATTTTGGGCAGCCAGCTGCTGGGCCACCACGTTTTCGTAAATGCCGCCCAGATTGGGCTCCTTGCTATCAAGATACGCCGCTTGGGCGACTCCAACGGGGTAGCGCGCCATCAACATGCCCGTATCCGATTGGTATAGCTTGAACTGCGATGGCCGCGCCGTCTTGAGCAGGGGCGATTTTGGCTCGGTTACGATATCGGCCTTGAGAGCAACGCCAGCATCGACAAGCCAGACAAAATCTCGCTGGTACTTCTCGTAATGCGCCTTGGGGTCAATAGAATTGAGCACGAAACGCTTGTTTTCGCCCTCGAGCATAATAGGGAGCTGATCGTAAATGCTCTGCACCTGAAGGGCTCGCCCGCTTGCATACTTGGAAATATCCCGCCGGTACTGTTCGTTGAGCTCTGACTGTAGCTGACGAACAGAGGCAAGGTCTCCCCGCGTGTCAAGGAAACGCTGCACGACCTCTGGCATTCCGCCGACAACGGTATAGGTCCTGAAGTTTGCCATCATCGCGTCATGAATGTAATCAGGAATGGGCTTCTCGCTGACACACGCGTCGCGGATCGTTTGGTGAGCTCCCTCGCTCACCCCGATCGCCCAGCAAAACTCCTCAAAATCGAGCGGGAACATCCTAAGCTCGTGAACATATCCCACGGGATAGGACCTAACGCCCTTGAACTGGGTCCCGAGCATTGACCCCGAAAACGCCCAGCGGCACCTCCCGTCCTCAACAAGGAACTTTGCCATCGTCATGATGTCGGGGGCCTCTTGGACCTCATCGATAAACACGAGCGTTTTGCCTGGCGCTATCGGCTTTCCCGAAAGAAGCGTCACCCTGCTGATGAAATCATCGGCATCTCGCGCCTCGAGAAGAGCATCTTTTGCCTGGCGATTTTCCATGAGGTTGAGCTCGATGTAGGTTGCATGGCTGGCTTTGCCAAATGCGCGAATCGAATAGCTTTTGCCGATTTGGCGAGAACCCGTGATGAATAAGGCCTTTTGCTCGGCAGACTTCAGCCAACGCTCCAGCTCTGCCGCTATTTTCCTACGCAGCATAGGCTCTCCCCTCAGTGTCATCAAATGAAATGCAAAGTTTATATGCTTGATTATCGATGAAATGCAGAGTTTTTAGAACCTAAAATCGGATGAAATGCAGAGATTTAGGATTATAGTCAAAAAAGAAGGGGCACCACCGGCGGATGTGACAAAGGGACCGCTCCTTTGTCACATCCGGCTATTCGTCGACGATCTCGGC
>CAKTVQ010000023.1 GCA_934630375.1 uncultured Collinsella sp. | reverse complement strand
CCGCAGCAGATGATGACCGTGGCCCACTCGGCAATGTCGAGCCCCACGATGCAGCCGGCAATGACGGTGCACACGCCCGCTACGAGCATGACCTTAATGTTGCGCTCGGTCTTGACGGCGGTGACGAAGCCCTCCATGGCGTAGGAGAACGACTTTAAAAAGGACGGATGGTCCTTGTTCGATCCGGGAATCATAAACGGCTCCTAGTCGTGGGCATGATTGGTGATGGGGCCGACGTGAACGAGTTTGGGGTCCTCGCCGCGCTCGAGCGCAAGATCGCGCAGGATAGCGTCCTCGCGGGCCTCCATGACCTCGGCCTCGTCGTCCTCGATATGGTCATACCCCAGCAGGTGCAGCATGCCGTGTACGAGCATCAGGCGGCACTCGTCGGCAGGGCTATTGCCAAAGCCGGGGGCCTGACGGACAATGACCTGCGGGGCCAAGATGATATCGCCGAGCTCGAGCGTCTCGTCGGCGGGAATGTCCTCGTCAAAGGCCGAGTCGCATTCAAACGAGAGCACATCGGTGGTGCGGTCGATGCCACGCCACTCGTGGTTGAGCTCGTGCATCTCGTCCTCGTCGACATACGAAAGGGAAATCTCGACTTCACGTTCAACGCCCTCGGCGGCAAGCACAACCTCGCAGATGTGCTCCACTTCCTGCGCGTCGAGCAGCGTATCGAGCTCGGCATCGTTGCTGATCAATACACTCAACGGGACTCCTTTCGGTCGCGCGAGCGCTGCTCACGCACGTCATCATAAGCATCGTATGCCTCGACGATACGACCCACCAGGGCATGGCGCACCACATCGGCGCGCTCCAGGTGTGCAAACGCCACATCGTCGACACGGCCCAAAATCTTCTCGACATCCGCCAAGCCACCACGACGACCCACCAGGTCGCGCTGGCTCAGGTCGCCGGTAATCACGAACTTGGAGTTGAATCCAAGGCGTGTCAGGAACATCTTCATCTGCTCGGGCGTGGTATTTTGCGCCTCGTCGAGCACCACGAAAGCATCGCTCAGCGTACGACCGCGCATGTAGGCGAGCGGGGCGATCTCGATCACGCCGCGCTCCATAAGCTCATCGGTGCGCTCACGATCCATCATGTCAAAAAGAGCATCGTAGAGCGGGCGCATGTACGGATCGATCTTTTCCTCGAGGGTGCCGGGCAAAAAGCCCAGGTTCTCCCCCGCCTCGACAACCGGACGCGTCAAGATCAAACGGCCCACCTCATGGCGCTTGAGCGCGGCAACGGCGAGCGCCATGGCCAGATAAGTCTTACCAGTACCGGCTGGACCCAGGCCAAACGTGATGGTATGCGAGCGGATGGCATCCACATAGCGCTTTTGCCCGAGCGTCTTGGGGCGAATGACGCGGCCGCGATACGAAAGCAGCACGTCATCGCGAAGCGACGTAGCCTCGTGCTCGCCGTCGCGCAAGACGGCCAGGCAGCGAGAAACATCGTCGGCAGACAGCGTGCGCCCGGCGGCCGCCTCGCGGAAAGCATGTTCGAAAAAACGCGCCACGATTTCGACCTCGTCCGGGTCACCGCTCACGGCGATGCTATCGCCACGGGCGACCACGTGAGCACTAACCAAACTCTCGAGTGCACGAAGGACGCCGTCGCCGGCGCCCAAAACGCGCGAGGGATCAATTCCCTCGGGAACGGTAAGTCTAATCTTCGAGGCTTCCATGGACCTCCCTGCGCGCATGGACCAAGCCGGAATCATCGACTCCGATGATAGCAACATCGAGCAGGCACGGGGCTGTGAGTCCACAGGTATCATCAAGACGGGCATGATGGAACGAGCCGAGCGTCAGGTTGTCACCGTACTCAAGCACGGCGCGCTCGACGGTGCCCACGCGACGACGAGCATCGGCAATAGCGAGCTCCTGCGCCGTGTCTCGCATACGACGGCTGCGCTCGGCCATAACCTCGGGCGGCACCTGGCCGGGCATGTCGGCAGCAAGGGTACCGGGACGCTTGCTGTAGCGGAACACGTGCATACGCGAGAAACCCACACGGCGGCACAGCGCCAGCGACTCCTCGAACTCCTCGTCCGTCTCACCAGGAAAACCGACGATGACATCGCACGAAAGAGACGCCTGGGGCAAGTTGGCGCGAATCATACGCACCGTATCCTCAAAGGCCTCCGCACTATAGGGGCGGCCCATGCGATGCAGGGTCGCCGTGCACCCCGACTGCACGGGCAGATGCAAAAACGGGGCGATACGCTGCGGGTAGCGCGCCATGACGCGGAGCAGGCGCTCAGAGATGTCCATGGGCTCCACCGAAGAAATACGCACATGCGGAATCGCGGTGCTCTCCATGATGGCCTCGAGCAGCTCGTCGATCTCGACATGCTCGTCGGTCGCGCTCTTGCCGTCATAGGCGCCCAGGTTCACACCGGTCAGCACCACCTCGGGCACACCGGCCTCCTGGGCCTCGAGTACTTGCTCGAGCACGGCCTCCACGGACACAGAGCGCTCGGGGCCGCGGGCCTTCCACACGATGCAATAGGTGCAACGGTGGTTGCAGCCGTCCTGAATCTTGACGCCCAGACGCGAACGGCCCAGTGCATCGACGACATCCTCATCGCTGCAGGCGGCAACGCTATCGGACTCCACGCCCAGCACTTCGCAGACACGCTGGGCGACATCGATCTTAGAGGGTTCGGCGACCACGCGATCCGAGAGCTCCAACAGCTCCTCGGGATGCAGATTGACCACGCAGCCGGTCACGACGACGTAGGGCTCGCCCGGATAGGCAAGCGCGTGACGCACGGCTTTTCGGGTCTTTGCCTCGGCCTCGCCCGTGACAGCGCAGGTATTGATAACGATCAGGTCGGCGTCCTGGGGCTCCACCATCGCAAAGCCCAGGCGCATAAGATCGGCAGTGATACGGTCAGACTCAACCCGGTTGACGCGGCAACCGAGGTTGACAACGGAAATATGGGGTGCGAGCACGCGCGCTCCTTAATCGAGAATATCGTCGAGGGCACTCTTGATACGATCGGTCACCGACTTCTTGCCGGATGCGACATCGTCGCCCATCTCGTCGGCAAAGGCGCGGAGCAACTCGCGCTGCTTGTTGGAGAGATTGGTGGGGACGACCACGCGCAGCTGCACGACCAGGCGACCGCGCGAGCCGCCACCGCCGATGCGCGGCATGCCAAAGTTGTTGACGCTCACGGTATCGCCATACTGCGTACCAGCGGGAACCGTCACCTTGACGACCTCGTCGGGCATAATGCCCTCGACCTCAATCTCGCAACCGAGCGCGGCCTGTGCAATCGAGATATCGCTCACGAGGTACAGGTCATCGCCGTTGCGCTTAAAGCGATCGTGGTCGGCAACACGCACGTTGACGATCAGGTCGCCCGAGGGCTCACCGCGAAGGCCTGCCTCGCCATAGCCGCTCACGCGCAACTGACGGCCCGTGGACACACCGGCGGGAATATCGATATCGAGCTTTTCGTGCGAAGGGGTGCGGCCCTGGCCGTCGCAGGTCTCGCAGGGGTGGTCGATGACCGTGCCCTCACCGTGACAGTCAGGACAGGGCGAGGAGGACTGGACCTGGCCCAGGAAAGAACGCTGGACCGTCGTCACGTAACCCGTGCCGTGGCAGCGGCTGCACTGCTTTTCGGTCGCGCCCACAGCCTTGCCGGTGCCGTTGCAGTCATCGCAGGGAGCCAGACGGTCATAGCTGATCGTCTTTTTGCAGCCGAGCGCCGCTTCCTCGAGCGTCACCGAAAGCGAGATGGCCATATCGCGACCGCGACGGCGCTCACGACGGCTGCGGGCGCCGCCGCCGGCGCCACCGCCAAAGAACGACGAGAACAGGTCGTCCATGCCCATGCCGCCAAAGATATCGTTGATGTCGACATAACCCGAGCCACCGGGGCCGTCAGCCGTGCCATAGCGGTCGTAGTTAGCACGCTTCTGCTCATCGGAAAGAACAGAATAGGCCTCGTTAAGCTCTTTGAACTTAGCCTCGGCCTCGGGGTCGTCCGAAACATCCGGGTGTACCGTACGGGCTTTCTTTAGAAACGCGCGCTTAATGGTCCGCGCGTCGGCATCCCTATCGACGCCAAGTACCTCGTAGTAATCCCTATTTTCCGACACGACCGAATCCTTCCGACTTTCATTATTGTCACAGTGCGTCCTATACCCAAGCTGGGCAGGCCGCAAACAGAGCGTTTGATGTTATTGCATTTGGTACGGCGAAAGCATGGCACGCTGCGAGCAGCTGGCAAACCAAACCGACACGAGCGCGAACATGAAGCCGTTGGCAAAACCGTTGGCAAACTGCATCGCGCCGCGCTTCCACCACAGCAGGCTGCGATGGAGCACGCCATCCGAGAGCACCATGAAAAGGCCCATGGCAAACGGGATAAAGCACATCACGGCAAAGGCCGAGAACACGCCCGAGATGGCCGACAGAACCAAAAACGGCGCGATAATGCCCATAAGGTAGAAGCCGGTGCGTGCCTTGCCCTCCAGGCGCTCGGCCTCCACGTGGGCACGACCGACCAGATCGCCGCCCGAGGCACCATTGGTGCCGGCATGACCCATGTTGGGAATGCGTACCTCGTCACCGTCGTGCGTACCGGCAGGAAACTCGATCGTCTGCTCGGTCGTCACGCGGATACGACCGCTGCCCCCGCAATCGGGGCACGGATCGGCTACGACCTTGCCGGAGCCGCCGCACTCGGGGCAAACCGACTGGAACGTGCCCGCGCCAAACAGGAAAGACAGGTCGACGTCGATATGGCCGCGACCGCCGCAGCTGGGGCAGGTGTGGGCGTGCTCGGACGAAACGGAGCCCGAACCGCCGCAATGGCCACAGGTATCGAAGCGCGTGTAGCGGATGGTCTTGCTGGCACCGCCCTTGGCCTCCTTGGCGTCGAGCTTGATGTCGACGACCACGTTCGCACCGCTCTCGGGGTTGTAGGCAGCCTGGCCGCGACGCGGCTGGCCCCAGGCGCCGCCGAAGGGAAAACCGCCCTCAAAGGGATTGCCATAACCGGTGTTGCCGGCATAGCCGCCACCATAGGGCGAGGCCGTAGGAGCTCCGGCAAAGGGATTGCCCGAGCGCATCGCGTCATAGCGCGCACGCTTTTGCTCATCCGAGAGCACAGCATAGGCCTCGGAAACCTCTTTAAACTTTTCCTCGGCATCTGGCTCTTTATTAACGTCCGGATGCAGTTTGCGGGCCTTTTGCTGGAAGGCCTTTTGAATATCACGCGAGGTGGCGTCCTTGGAGACACCCAGAATCTCGTAGTAATCTTTTTCGTTCATCGTCGCCATGCGCGGCAACCTCCTGCTCACAGCAGCGTATATGTTGCGGTAATTCTACCCGAGCGGCCTAAGCTAGATCCCAAAACAGCTCGAACAGAACATTTCCATCGAGCCAGCCCAAATGGGTCGGCACCAGACGGGCACGGATGCGACCCGCGATGACGTCGGCAGAGGCGATGGACCCCTCGCGGGCATCGCCTACCTCGGGAACCCAAACGGCAAGCCCAAGCTCAAGGGCGCGGTCGCAAGCCGACGTCAGCTCGCCCGCTGGGATCACACGGCCTGCGCAAACCAGCAGATCGGACCCCACGCCGCGCGTCATACGACAGGCAAGCATCAGATCCTCGGCCGCCGCTTCGCGCTGCGAAAGATATTCCGCCTCAAACGACGTCGCGGCATCGTCTCGCTGCACCAGACGCACACGATGCGCGTCACCACGGGGCGGCACGCCGGGAAACAGCCCAGCCAAGCGATCGAAATCCTCGGCATCGAGCATGCCGGCGGCAGAGCGGCCAAGGCCCAAATAGCCCTTGCCGGTCCAGTAAGCGATGTTGTGGGCGCATTCGTGCCCGTCGAGGGCATAGCTCGCCACCTCGTAAGGGTGATAGCCAGCCGCGCTCAGACGATCGCGGGCAACAGCCATGCAGGCGGCCTGAAAATCCTCGTCGGGCTCCAGAGACTCGTCTCGGCGCGCCATACGGTAGAGGGGTGTGCCCTCCTCGAGCGTAAGCGGATAGACCGACACATGGTGGGGAGCCGCACCAAGTATGCCGTCGAGCGTGCGTCCCCAACTCGCCGCCGTCTGTCCGGGAAGCCCGCACATAAGGTCGCACGACACGTCAAGCCCAACGTCTTTGACCGTCGCAAGGGCCCTGAGGGCCCGATCGGCATCGTGGATACGGCCAATGGCGACAAGTTCATCGTTATCGAGCGTTTGCACGCCCAACGAAATGCGCGTAACACCCGCCACGGCAAGCGCTATGACAAGCTCGGCGGTCAGCGACTCGGGGTTGGCCTCGCAAGTAAACTCAACGGGTTCGCACCACAAGCGGATGCGCCGGGCGAGCTCCACCAGGCGCTCCCCCGCCAATGATGGCGTGCCACCGCCTACGTAGACCGTGCGGATGTGCTCGAGCGTCCCTGCCCTGCCAAAAGCATCGAGCCGCGCATACAGCTGCTCAAAATAGGCATCGAGCGCGGCATTCAGGTCGCATAAAGCAAAGCTGCGTGAGTCAAAGTCGCAGTAGCGGCACTTTTGAGCGCAAAACGGCACGTGCACATACAGCGCGGTAACGGCCACCCCTAGGCCTCCAGCGGATGCGCGGGCACCGACTCACCGGCGGCAAGCGCCGCCTCGCAGGCAACGACATCGCGCTCAATCTCATCGACCAGCGCCATGAACTCCTCGTACGTGGAGCAGCGCACCACCTGGGCGCGCCAGGCGGCAGCATGGGGCATGCCCTTTAAGTACCAGCTCGCATACGTACGGGCACGCGACATGAGCGGCAGAAGCTCGTGCGTTAGCGTCAGGTGCTCACGCAGGGCGTCCAGGCGCTCGACCGACGAGCGAGACGGCACCGGAGTACCATCGAGCGCAAGAGCACGTGCATCGCCGAACACCCACGGATTGCCGTAGATGCCGCGTGCGATAAACACCGCGCTGGCGCCCGAGTTGCGTAGATGCTCCGCTGCGTCCTCGGCGCAGAACACGTCGCCCGAACCGATCACGGGAATCTCGACGGCGTCCGCCACCTCATCGACGACCGACCAATCGGCCTGGCCCGTGTAGAGCTGCGTGGCGCAACGGCCATGCACCGCCACCGCGGCGGCACCGGCACCTTCGAGCATCTGGGCGAACGTCGCGGCATTGCGATCTTCGGCGTAAAAGCCTTTGCGGATCTTTACCGTCACGGGCACGTGTGCCGCACTCACCGCAGCTTGGACAATCTTCTCGGCCAGGTCGGGCGTGCGCATAAGCGCCGAGCCCTCGCCCTTGGTGACGACCTTGCGAGCCGGGCAGGCCATGTTGATATCAATGAGCGACAGGCGATCACCCACGCGCTCCTCGACGGCAGCGACGGCACTCGCAAACTGCTCGGGCTTGGAGCCAAAGAGCTGCACGCAAATCTGCTGCTCCTCGTCGGCCGGCAGCACCAGACGCCATGTCTTGTTACTGGCATAGGCAAGGCCCGCCACGCTCACCATCTCGCTGTAGGCAAGATTGGCACCGCGGCGACGACACATGATGCGATAGGCGGGGTCGGTCACGCCCGCCATGGGGGCCATAAGGAACGGCTGCTCGGCATAGGCGCCCAGCAGCCGCTTGCTGTATTCGGAAAGCGCCATGGACCTACTCGTCCACCTTGAGGATCGCCATAAAGGCCTCCTGCGGGACCTCAACCGAGCCGATGGCCTTCATGCGCTTCTTGCCCTCTTTCTGCTTCTCGAGCAGCTTGCGCTTACGCGAGATATCGCCGCCGTAGCACTTGGCCAGAACGTCCTTGCGACGAGCCTTGACAGTGGAGCGGGCAATGATTTTGTTGCCGATGGCGCCCTGGATAGGTACCTCGAACAGCTGGCGCGGGATGATCTCCTTAAGCTTGTCGCACAAACCGCGGGCCAGGCCATAGGCCTTGTCCTTGTGCACGATAAACGACAGCGCGTCCACCTCGTCGCCCGAAAGCAGGATGTCGAGCTTGACGAGCTCAGAGGGACGGTACTCGTTGAACTCGTAGTCGAGCGAGGCATAGCCCTTGGTGCGACTCTTGAGCTGATCGAAGAAGTCCAGGATGAGCTCGGCGAGTGGCATGTCAAAGCGCATCTCGACCGATTTGCTCGTCAGATGGATCATATCGGTCGTGATGCCGCGATGCTCGATAGCGAGCTGCATGACGGCACCCGTGTACTCGGGCGGGCAAATGATCTTGGCCTTGAGATAGGGCTCCTCGATACGCTCGATGCGCGTGGCCTCGGGAAGATCCTGCGGGCTGCGAACGTCAATCATCTCGCCATCGGTCTTGTAGACGTGATAGTCCACCGAGGGGCTCGTGGCAATGAGGTCCAGGTTAAACTCGCGCTCCAAGCGCTCCTTGACGACCTCCATGTGCAGCAGGCCCAAGAAGCCCACGCGGAAGCCAAAGCCCAGCGCCACCGATGTCTCGGGCTCCCACACCAACGAGGGGTCGTTGACGTGCAGCTTGTCGAGGGCGTCGCGGAGGTTCTCGTAATCTTTATTGTCGATGGGGAACAAGCCCGTGTAGACCATGGGCTTGGCCTCGCGATAGCCCGGCAGCGGCTCGGGGCAGGGATTTGACGCCCAGGTAAGGGTGTCGCCCACGCGCACGGCCTCGGGGTCCTTCAGACCTGTGACCACATAGCCGACCTCGCCGACGGTCAGTGCATCGACCGGGGTCTCGGCGGGACGCTTGACGCCCACGCCGTCGACCAAAAAGTCGCCCTTGGCCTGCATCATGCGCAGAGTGTCGCCCTTTTTGATGGAACCGTCAAAGACGCGCACCGTAGCGACGACGCCGCGGTACTCGTCAAAATACGAGTCAAGAATGAGTGCCTTGAGCGGCGCCGAGGCATCGCCCTTGGGAGGCGAGATCAAAAAGACGATGGACTCCAACAGGTCATGGATGCCCTCGCCGGTCTTACCCGACACGCATACGGCATCGTCGGCGGGAATTGCCAGGTCGTCCTCAATCTCGGTCTTAACCTCGTCGGGGTGTGCCGAGGGCAGGTCGATCTTGTTGATGGCAGGCACGATGTCCAGATTGGCGTTCATGGCGAGCGTCGCGTTGGAAACGGTCTGCGCCTCGACACCCTGGGTGGCGTCGACGACGAGCACCGCGCCCTCGCAAGCGGCCAGCGAACGCGAGACCTCGTAGGTAAAGTCCACGTGGCCCGGCGTATCGATCAGGTTGAACTGATACGTCTCGCCATCATCGGCGTCATAGGAGACGCGGACGGCATTGGACTTGATCGTGATGCCGCGCTCGCGCTCGATATCCATGGTGTCGAGCAGCTGCGACTCCATGTCGCGCTCGTCGACGGTATGGGTGAGCTCGAGGATGCGGTCACTGATCGTGGACTTGCCATGGTCGATGTGCGCAACGATCGAGAAGTTGCGGATGTGGGAAATGTCAATTGAAGTATTCATGCGGACTATCTTACCCGAGCCGTACAAAAAATGGAGCCTGTTCCATAAAACAGGCTCCATTTATGCGCGTAATCTGTGTGGTGTGAAATTTACAACTTAGGCGTTGATGCTGTTCACGAGCTTAGCAAGACCGGACTTGCGGTTGGAAGCCTGGTTCTTGTGGATAACATGCTTGGCGGCAGCCATGTCGAGACGCTTGGTGACGGTCTTGAGGGCAGCCTGGGCCTTCTCGGCGTCGCCCTCGGCGACGGCGGACTGAACGTGCTTGGTCAGCGTCTTGAGCTCGGACTTGACAGCCTTGTTACGCATGCGAGCTGCCTCATTGGTGCGGATACGCTTCTTCTGAGACTTGATGTTTGCCACTTCTGGAGTTCCTTTCGAGTTCCTTGCAAAAAATGTATGACACCTCTGAGACACGGTGAGGTCATGCAAGCGCCTACTATAGCACGCTCCCCCTCAAAGGGATAGAACGAATTTGTCAAATAGGCAGGTATCATCACGATTTTCTCAAGATGTTCGTAATCCAGAGCAAAAGTGCGGTCTCCGAATCGGCCGAGCCCTTGAGTGCGAGCTCCACATCAACGGCACCTTCGAGGGCCGCGACGAGTTCAGCCATCGAAAACCGGCGCGCCCAGGTCAGGTGGTTCTTGACCTGCCAAGACTGGAGCTTGAGCGTTGCAGCAAGCTCACGCCCCTGTCCGCGTGCATCGAGTGCCTTGGCGACGATCAGCTCGCGGATGCGCCCGCACAGCAGCGTGTAGGTCCACACGTAGCTCTTGGAGGGCAGCAGTTTAAAGAGCTCGAGCGAACGGCGCATGTCGCGGGCCGAGACGGCGTTGAGGAAGTCCCAGGGCTGAACCTCGGCCGTGCGCACGATCCAACGTTCCACATCAGCAAGCTCAATCTGGGGCGCCTCGACCATCTGAGCGAGCTTTGCCAGGTCGTTATCGAGCATGCGGGTGTTTTCGCCCGAACGCGAGACGAGCTCCTCAGCCGCGGCCGTGGAGATAGACTTGCCGCGCTGCGTCGCCATCTGCTGCACGCGGCGCGGCAGCTCCCAGCGCTTGGTGCCCGAGCAATCGATCACGGCCTTCTTATCGAGCTTTGCGACCGCCTTATACAGGCGAGTGTTCTTGGCAAGTGAGTCGGCGATGATGAGGCAGACCGTCGTAGGACTGGGACTTGCGAGGTATTCGACGAGCGGCTCTGAAACCGACTTGGCGAGCTTTGAACAGCCGTCGAGGATTACCAGACGAAACTCGCTACCCATGGGAAAGGTATTGAGCGAGCCGATGATTGACTCGATATCGGGGTCCTTGGACATGTCGCGCTCGTCGAGGTTGAACTCGACCATGCCCGACTTTTCCAAGCGAGCTTTCATACGCGAGACGGCGTGGTCGCGCTTGACTCCGTCGGTACCGACGATCAGATATGCCGGCAGCAGACCGTTTTCAGACATCGCGCTCCCCTCTCACAGGCCCTCGTGTTCGTACCGTGTCATTCTAGCCCAGGGACCTACGGTGCGCCAACGACGTCGTTATGGTCGCTGGCATCGCATGGCAAAGCCCTTCGCGGTCGGTGTGATGGTAATGTCACCGCGCTCGATCGTACACGCGAAAGCGCCGCCTGCCTCCCCCACGGCATCGACGCAGGCATCCGACGGATGACCGTAGCGGTTGCCCTCGCCGGCGCTCGCAATGGAGAGTTCGGGCTTTAAGACATCCAGCAGCTCGCCGTCGACCGAGACCTTAGAGCCGTGATGTCCGAGCTTGAGGACATCGATGTCCCCCACTTCCTGTGCAAACTTACGCTCTTGATCGAGTTCGGCATCACCCGTCAGAAGCATGCGTAAGCGCTTGCCCTCTTGTGCGTAGGTGAGCAGCAGGACAAGCGAGTCTTCGTTGCCCTCGCCATCTACCGATTCGAACGGCCACATCACGCGGCCGCGAAACGCACCGATGTCGACGACATCGCCACAGGTCACCTGCCGATACGAAACACCTGGTCGCCCCACAACCTCGGCAGGGGCATCCTCCAGCGCATCCGCCGCCACAGCGATCGTTCCGACCGGGAACTGCTCCAGTACTGCGGGCAAGCCACCCCAATGGTCCTCATCCCAATGCGTCACAAACACGGCATCGATATGGTGAACGTTATTGCGCACCAGCGCGCTTACCACACGCTCGTCAAGCCCGCAGTCGACGAGCGCCACGGTATCGCCCTGACGGATAAGAATGGCATCGGCCTGACCCACATCGAGAATCGTTACCGAGGGCGGAGCGAATCGATCCCAGTAGACGCACGGGACAACCGCCGCGAAAACCAAGCACAGCAGTCCCGCAGCCATGGGACGCGCATGCGGTCGCGGCCACCATACCAAGAGGACCGCCAAACCAAACGGCACGAGGTATATCCAGATGGAATCGGGCGGCACGCTCACGGACGCGCCCGGAATGGCGGCAAAAAGCTGCTCGAAGAACAGCGCGCAACGGGCGGCAAGCACGGACACCATCAGCACCCAGGGCCGAAACAGGGGAACAATCGAGCAGGGTACCAGCACAACCGAAACTGCAAGCAGCACGCTCACCACCGGGCCGATAACCGCATTCGCAAGCGGGGCGATAAGCGAAAATGTCCCGAACGCAGGGATAGTAATGGGGAGCGTCGCCAGCTGCGAGCACAACGTGACGGAAAGCATGCTGGCAATGCCCGCCGGCACGCCCAACTCACCCAAAGCGTAGGTGGCATACGGGCAAAAGCACAAGATGGCAAAGACGCTGGCACACGAAAGCTGAAAGCCCATCTCGAACAGCACCGTTGGACGGAGTAGCACAAAAATCGACATGGTCACAAAGAGCGCAGAGATGCCGTGGCGGCGACGCCCGGCACCGTTGGCGACAAGCGTCGCGAACACCATGCAGCACGCACGAACAGCCGAGGGTGATGCACCTGTAAAGGCGGCGTAGGCCACAAGCGTTACCGCCAAAAGCGCCCGCTGCAGCCCACGCGAGTAGCGCGTCTTTTGCAGGGCGCCCTCGATCACAAACCCTACGACGGCAAGATGACTGCCCGAGACGGCAATGAGATGCGCCGTTCCCGTCACCGAAAACCATTCGCCCGCCGGCTGGGCGCGCAGCTCGGACGAACGTCCGCAGACAACGCCGGCAATGAGCGAGCGCGCCGGATCGGTCGCGGGAGCAATGGCGGCAAGCAGCTCATTTCGCAGCCGAAGCAACGGCCCTGGAGAGCCCCCATCGATCGACACAATCCGGACAGCCTTAACCTTGCGTAGCTCACCCCGAAGCACGCGCGAACGCCCATACGCATCATTCTCGAAGCGCGAAACGCGGCCAATGACACGCACGCGCGACCCAGCACTGAGCTCGCGATCGCTCGATAATCGAACGGCACCCACGCGCCAACCGTCCGCGATCGCGTCACAGGTATAGGAATACGCATCATCGTTGATAGACGGATCGCCCTGCACCACAAACTCAAGACTGCTTGCAGCCCGTCCATCCAGAGCGTTGGAAGCTCGGAGGGCACCTATCGCCCACCCCGCGGACACGATCGCTCCCGCCACGAGTCCGACCGCCGCGGCATACAGACATCGCTTCCATCGCACAAGACGCATGCAAGACCGAGCCAATACGACGAACGCCACAGCCACAACGGGAATGCCCCAGAGTAACGTGACGGAAGTCAGTCCTTCTCCCAGTAGCGCATCAGCCGTCACGTTAAGCACCAAGCCGCAACTCGCACACAAGCCGGCACAAAGGGCCATCGTCCACGGCAACAATGGCCGTGGAGGCATCACGTGCTCACGCTCGGTCGCACTCATACGCAGATGCAATCTTTGATTTTGGCGAGTTTCTTCTCGCCGATTCCCGACACACGCATCAGGTCGTCGACCGAGGCAAAAGCGCCGTTTTGGGTCCGCTCGTCGATAATCGACTGGGCCATAGAGGGACCGATGCCCGAAAGCGTCTGCAATTCTGCCGCACTTGCCGTATTGATGTTCACAAGCCCCGACGAAGCGCCCCTGCCCGATGCCGCAGCGGCGCCGCCATCGGCCCCACCAGCCGCCAAAGCCGCCTGCTGCTCCCCCACTGTCGGCACATAGATCTTTTGTCCATCCGTGACTTTCGAAGCACGGTTAAGCCCCGTCACATCCGCCTCTGCCGTTAGCCCTCCGGCAGCATCAATCGCCTGGGATACCCGCGCTCCATCTTGAAGCCGGTACACGCCCGGGGATGCAACGGCACCATCTACATCGACGTACACCTCCGTTTCGGCAGACGCCTTAGACGAAGACCCATCGGATGCATCGTCCGAAAGATCGCCGGACCCCGGCTCCGCCGATGGACCCGAGTCCTCAACGAGCCCAAACGAAACATTGCCGGAGCGGTCACCAAAGCTCGCCATTGCCAGTCCACTCGCCATCGCAATGACGACCAGTATCGCCATCACCACTGCCTTATGACCGAGCAGTTTGCCCGCCCAGCGGTCCATCTTTTTGACTCGTTCGTGTTGTTCGCGCTGCGCCATAGCAAAACCTCCCAACACCATCGTGTCAGGAAAGAAGTTCCGCAGCAGCCACGCCCCAAAACCAGTTTTCGCAGTCAAACCAAAAGCTGACCAAAACCTTGCGAAATAATGTCCATTTATTCAGGCGCACGTCAGCAAATGAACACTTAGCCGCAAAATGCCCAGATATCAAAAGACCGACGATGCAGGCGCATCGTCGGTCTATGCACAAATTTACTCGTGATCTTGGTAAATCTCACGCGGAGCAAGCTCCGAATGTTTGCGTTTTAAGGTCTTAGGGGCCTTATATGTGTTGCTCTCGAAGTCGATGTACTCGGTCTGCTTGAGCAGGCGCTCAATCATCTCCTCGTGATCGAACAACTCCCAGGCCTCATGCACGGCATCGAGTTTAGCGTGCGTCTCGGGACGGCGCGGCATAAACAGCGTGCAGCAGTCGGGAGCGGCCTCAGTCGAGATATCGAAGGTACCAATCTCCTCGGCGCGTGCGATGATCTCCTGCTTGTCCGAACCGATGAGAGGACGGAACACGGGGATCTTCACGGCCTCGTTAACGGCCATGATGTTCTCAAGCGTCTGGGAGGCAACCTGCCCAAGCGATTCGCCCGTAACGATGGCCTTGGCACCCTCGATGTGTGCAATGCGCTCAGCAACCGAATACATAATGCGGCGATACATGATCACGCGCAGGTTGCTGGGACAGGTGACCGAAATCTCACGCTGGCAGTCGCCAAACGGCACCACGTACAGGCGGCCGATCTGGACACCCGGCTCAAGCGCACGGATGATGTCCTGCACCAAATACTCACTCGTATCGGGCGTCTGCGGACGACCGGAGAAATGTACCGGCACGCACACCGCGCCGCGGCGCGCGAGCATCCAGGTCGCCACCGGAGAATCGATACCCGACGACAGCAGCGTCACGACCTTGCCGGCAGAACCCACCGGCAGACCGCCCACGCCGCGCTCGGAGCGCGCGTACACATAAACGCTACCCTGGACCACCAGTACGTGCACCATCGCATCGGGGTCGTGCATTTGAACCTTTTTATCGGGAAAGGCCTCACACAGCACCTCGCCCACCTGACGATTGATATCGATCGAGGTGAGCTCATAGTCAGTATTGGAGCGCTTGGCGTGCACCTTAAACGAATCGAAGGAACCAAACTCGCGCAGCGCCTTCACGGCGGCGGCGCAGTACTCCTGCGGGTCGCGGTTGGTGTGATACGCCAAAGACACACGGGCAACGCCGGGGACGGTGCGGATGACACGCGCCGCCTCGTCGGCCTGATGCTCGTTAAAGGTCACGAGGATATAACCGGAAATTCGAGACACGGCGTTCACGGAAAAGGCGGCCAAGGCCGCCTTGATGTTATCCATGAGGATATGCTCAAAATGTGCGCGGTTCTTGCCCTTCAGTCCAACCTCGTGATAGTGGACCAGGCAGACGCGAGCTGCCATTTAGGCTTCAGCAACCTTGTGGCCGAGCGCCTTCTCGTAACGGGCCTCGTCGTAAGAGATGTCGCCGTCGACAATCTCGTCCATAGCCATCGAGATGGTATCGGCACCGGAAAGCCCGATGGTGATGTCATCGACATCCTGGACGGCAAGCACGCGGTTGTGCTGGCCACGCAGCATGCTATTGATGTCGCAGGCGCGCTTGGAGGCAAGCGAAGCGAGCAGGAAGCGGTTGTGATCGGTCTTCTCCAGAAGATCGTCAATGCAAGGCTTTACAACGGACACGGACCTCAGATCCTTTCATGCATATCGAGAACGCGAACGAGCTCATCGGTCGCGCGGTCGAGATCGTCATTCACCACGACGTCGTCGTAGCGGTCGGCAAGGGCAAGCTCATCGGCGGCGTTTGCCATACGCAGCTCAATCGTCTCGGGCGTCTCGGTACCGCGACCGACTAGACGCTCGCGGAGCACCTCAAGCGAAGGCGGCTTGATAAAGATCAGCACGGCCTCGGGGAAACGCTCCTTCACCTGCAGAGCGCCCTGGACATCGATCTCCAAAATCAGAGACGCGCCCGAGGCGAGCTTGGATGTGACCTCGCTCACCAACGTGCCGTAGCAGTTACCGTGGACCTCGGCCCACTCAACAAACTCACCGTTTGCCACGCGGCGGTCGAACTCCTCGCGCGTCAGAAAAAAGTAGTTGACGCCGTCGACCTCACCTTTGCGTGGTGCTCGCGTGGTAGCCGAAACCGTCAGGCCCAGGTTCGAGCGGCGCTCGCGCACACGAGTGACGAGCGTACCCTTGCCTGCGCCTGACGGTCCAGAAATCACAAAGAGCTTGGAATCCTGAGCGCTCACTTATTTGGTCAGCTGCTCGAGGAGCTGCTCGCGCTGACGGACGCCGAGGCCCTGGACGCGACGAGTAGCGGAGATACCGAGCTCCTCCATGATCTTGGCGGCCTTGGCCTTGCCATAACCGGGGAGAGACTCGATGAGAGTGGAAACCTTCATGCGGGAAGCGATGGGGTCATCGGAGTTGAGCACGGACTCGAGGGACTTCTCGCCCTTCTTGATCTGCTCGCGAAGCTCAGCGCGGGCGTGACGTGCGGCAGCAGCCTTCTCAAGAGCCTGCTTGCGCTGCTCGTCGGTAAGCTGAGGGAGTGCCATTCGTACCTCCAAATAGTTGGGTTATATCTGATTCAATAATTGGCATTTTAGCACGTAGAACGTACAAAATGCCTAATCGCGGCTCCATAGGTTAGACGATACCCGCAAAAAGTGCAATATACTGCGCCCAAAGTTAAGCCCCTGACCTGCGATTCCACACAAAGGATGGGAAAGTTTACGCAGGCACAGGGGCTATTTTGTGCTAATGAGACCCAAAAGTGGTGACTTAGGGGAATCTTTTACGCGACGTTTTCGACCAGCTCGGCGACGATGGCGTCAAAGGCGGCAACCGGATCGTCGGCACCGGTGATGGGACGGCCCACCACAATGTGGCTTGCGCCACGCTCGATAGCCTGAGAAGGCGTCGCCACGCGGGACTGGTCACCAAGGGCGGCACCCACCGGACGCACACCCGGAGTCACGATCAGGGCATCAGGACCCAGCAGCTCACGCATGTCGTGAGCCTCCATCGGCGAGCACACGATGCCATCGATGCCGTTGGCCTGAGCGAGCTTTGCCAAGCGGGCGGCCTCCTCGGCCACGGGCGACTCGACGCCGATCTCGCTCAAGGCATCCTGATTCATGCTCGTGAGCACGGTGATGGCGACGAGCTTGGCGCGGTCCTCGCGCGCCTCCTCGGCACCCTCACGGCAGGCAGCGAGCATAGCGCCCGAGCCCAGGCCGTGGACCGAAAGCAGGTCGGCACCGGCAAGCGAGGCCGAGCGGGCAGCGCCGCGCACCTGATGCGGAATGTCATGGAACTTAAGGTCGAGGAAGACCTTAAAGCCAAGGTCCTTAAAGGTCTTGACGATCTGGGGACCCTCAGCGTAATAGAGCGTCATGCCAACCTTGAGCCAGGCGGCATGGCCCGAAAGCTCGTGGGCGAGCTCGAGCGCGCGCTCACGGTCGCAGTCGAGGGCGACGATAACACGGTCGCGGGCATCATTCTCTAGCATTCGAAAGCACCCACCAGCTCGTTGATGTCCTTTACGCCCTGGGACTCGGCCCAGGCCTCGAGCTCATGCGCGATCTTAAGCGAAGCACACGGATCGACGAAGTTGGCCATGCCGACCGACACGCAGGTGGCGCCGGCCAGGATAAACTCAGCCGCATCCTCGCCGGTCATGACACCGCCGACACCATTGATGGGAATATCGACGGCCTGGGCGACCTCCCAGACCATGCGCACGGCGATGTGGTGGCACAGCGGGCCCGAGAGGCCGCCCTTGGGCTTGGCCACGCGGGACTTGCGGGTATGGACGTCGATGGCCATGCCCTGGATGGAGTTGATGACTGAAAGGCCGTCGGCACCGGCAGCCTCGAGGGCCTTGGCGATCTCGGCGACGTTGACCGGCGCCATCTTTACGAACAGCGGCTTATCGGTCACCTTGCGGCAGGCAGCCATAACGGAAGAGGCGCCCTCGGGCGTGGAGCCCATGGCGGCACCGCCGGCGGCGATGTTGGGGCAGCTCACGTTGATCTCGTAGCCGGCAGCCCATGGGCACAGCTCGACATACATCTCGAGAGCACGGACAAACTCGTCAACGGAGTGGCCGGCAACCTGGCAGATGACCTGGCAGCCGTCCTTGGACAGCTGCTCGAGCCACGGACCGGACTCACGGGCGAAGGCGGCGACGCCGGGGTTCTGCAGACCCACGGAGTTGATCATGCCGCCGGGGATCTCGGCCATGCGGGGCGCAGGGTTGCCGGGCCAGGGCTCGGCAGCGCAACCCTTGGTGGTGATGGCACCCAGCTGGGACACATCGAAGAAGTTCTGGAACTGCCAACCGTAGCCAAAGGTACCGGCTGCGGTATTGATGGGGTTCTGCATCTTGACGCCGCCGAAATCGACGGCCATGTTCACGGTACCCACTAGAAGACCACCACCTTGGAAGCATCAAACACGGGGCCGCACATGCAGGCGCCCTTCATACCGTCGACCGTCTCGACATTGCAGGTGTTGCAGGCGCCAAAGCCACAGCTCATCATGCGCTCAAGCGACACCTCGCAGTACGCACCGGCCTCGGCGGCAGCGGCGGCGACTTTCTTCATCATGACAGCGGGGCCGCAGCTGGCCACATAGTCGTAGCCGCCCTCGCCGAGCAGCTCGGCTGCCGGGTCGGTGCAAAAACCGTGCACGCCCAGCGTGCCATCATCGGTGCACACGTTAACCGTGGCGCCCAGCGCGCGGAACTCATCGACTCCCACGGCCTTGGAAGCGGTGCCAAAGCCCAGGCACACGTCGACGTCCACGCCCTGCTCGGCAAGCATACCGGCCAGGCACAGCACGGGCGGAACGCCAATGCCGCCGGCGACAAGCAGCGCCTTCCTGGTGCCCTCGGGCACGAGCCAGCCGCGACCGCCAGGGCCCAGCAGGTTGGAGGTGGAGCCGGGGGCCATCTGCGACAGACGACGGGTGTCGTCGCCCACGACGGCGTACCACAGCTCGACGGTGCCGGCCTGGGCGTCGGCGCGATAGAAGCTCAGGGGCACGCGAAGCAGCGAGGACGCATCGCCGGGCACGGCAATGTTCACAAACTGGCCGGGCTTGAGCACACTTGCAAGCTTGGGGGCCGAGATAACGAGCGAGAAGATGCCGTCGGCGATCTCCTGGTTCGAGACGACCTCGAAGTCGTGCATGCGTGCAGTGGAAGGTGTGGGCATAGACGCTCCAATCCCCCATGCGGTTGCATGGTTCAGGCGAACAGAAAGCGCGGCACCGCAAGGGCACCGCGCACAAAAGCGATAAGGCTATGCTAGCAGATGCAGCCGTCGGCGAGCGTCTGCTTGCCGCCGACAAACACATCGGTGGCACGACCGGTGAGCGTGCGGCCGGCAAAACCGGAGTTCTCGGCGCGCGACTCGTAGCCGTCCTCGCCGACCGTCCAGGTGGCAGACGCGTCGAAGACGGTCAGGTCGGCAACGGAGCCCGCCTTGACCTGAACCTGGTCGAGGCCCAGGATCTCACGCGGCTTGATGGCCATGAGCTCGACCATGCGGCCCATGCTCATCTTGCCCGTGTTGACCAGCTCGGTGAGCACAAGCGACAGCGAGGTCTCGAGGCCGATCATGCCAAAGGGCGCAAGCTCGAACTCGCGGGCCTTCTCCCACGGGGTGTGGGGAGCATGATCGGTGACGATAGCGTCGACGGTACCGTCGATGACACCCTGGCGGATGGCCTCGGCATCCTCCTCGGTACGCAGCGGCGGATTGACCTTGAGCGAGGTGTTGTAGGTCTCGTCCAGGTCGTTCTCGGTCAGGAACATGTGGTGCGGGGTGGCCTCGCAGGTAACCTGAACGCCAGCGGCCTTACCGGCACGCACGATCTCCAGGCCATGGGCGGTGGAGATGTGCTGGATGTGCAGCTTGGCACCGGTCAGCTTGGCGATCTCGATGTCGCGGGCGATCTGGAGCTCCTCGCCGGCAGCCGGCCAGCCCTCGAGAGCCAAACGGGTAGAGACCTTGCCCTCGTTGATCTGGCCGTGGCCGACCAGGTCCTCGTCCTGGCAGTGGCTCATAAAGACCTTGCCGAACATCTTGCCGTAGTCCATGCAGCGACGGAGCATACCCGCACCCTGCACGCCGCGACCGTCGTCGGTGAAGGCGACGGCGCCGTGGGCGACCATATCGCCCATCTCGGACATGGCCTCGCCCTTAAGACCGCGGGTCATGGCGCCCGACGGATAGACGCGGCAGTGGCCGACCTCGGCAGCGCGGGACTTGACGAACTCCACGACGGTGCCGTTATCGGTGACGGGGTCGGTGTTGGGCATGGAGCACACGCCGGTGAAGCCGCCCTTGGCAGCAGCGCGGGTGCCGCTCTCGATGTCCTCTTTGACCTCATAGCCGGGCTCACGCAGATGGACGTGCATATCCACCAGACCGGGGACGAGGTACTTGCCGGAAAGGTCGCGGACCTCGGCTCCCTCGACGGCGAGATTCTCGCCGACCTCGGCGATCTTGTCGCCGTCAATCAGGACGTCAACGACACCGTCAAGCTCGACGGACGGGTCGACGACGTGGGCATTCTTAAGAAGCAAGGCCATTATCGGCACCTCCAAGCAGCAGATACAGGATAGCCATACGCACGCAGATACCGGCGTAGACCTGCTCCAGGATGACGGAGCGTTGCGGGTGGTCGGCCATATAGGAGTCGAACTCGACGCCGCGGTTGATGGGGCCCGGGTGGCAGATGATCGCATCGGGCTTCATGAGCTTCTCGCGGTCCTTGGTCAGGCCGAAGAACTTGTGGTACTCGCGAATCGTGGGGAACGGAGCGCCCTCGAGGCGCTCCTGCTGCACGCGCAGCATGTAGACGACGTCCAGCTCGGGCAGGACGGAATCGAGGTCGCTCGTCACGTGGTCGCAGCCCAGGACCTCGGGCGCCGGCGGAAGCAGCGTGCCGGGAGCGACGGCGTAGGTCTCGCAGCCCATGATCTTAAGGGCGGGGATCAGCGAGCCGCAGACGCGGGAGTGGGCGATGTCGCCGACGACGGCGACCTTCAGACCGTGGAAGTCACCCTTGTGCTCCCAGATGGTGTACAGGTCCAGCAGGGCCTGCGTGGGGTGGTTGTGTTTGCCGTCACCGGCGCAGATGACGCTCGCGGGCGAGTTCTGCGTGACGATATAGGGGGCGCCGGCGTGCTTGTCGCGCACGACGATGCAGTCGATCTTGTAGGCGTTGAGGGTCTCGACGGTGTCGACGAGGCTCTCGCCCTTGACCGTGGAGGTCGAGGAGCCGCCGAAGTTAAGGCTGTCGGCCGAAAGGCGCTTCTCGGCGAGCTCGAAGGAGCTGCGGGTACGCGTCGAGGGCTCGTTGAACATGTTGACGATGGTCTTACCCTTGAGCGTGGGGACCTTCTTGATGGCACGCTCGTTAACCTCGGAGAACGCCTTGGCGGTCTCGAGGATGAGCTTGATGTCCTCTTCGGAGTACTCGGTAATGTCGATCAGGTGCTTATGGTTGAACGCCACGGTACTACTCACCTCCCAGCGGCGCGGAGCCCACGTGGGAACCCGGCGCGACGTCGTTGATCTCGACAGCGGTGCGGCCGTCGACTTCCTTCATATATAGGTGCACGTTCTCCTCGTGAGACGAGGGAACGTTCTTGCCGACAAAGTCCGGCGAGATGGGGAGCTCGCGGTGACCGCGGTCAACGAGAACAGCCAGCTCGATGCGGCTCGGACGGCCCAGGTCCATGACGGCATCGAGAGCGGCGCGGATGGTACGACCCGTGTACAGGATGTCGTCCACCAGCACGACGCGCTTGCCGTCGACGCTGAAGGGAATGTTGGTAGCGTGGATCGCGGGAGCGAAATTGGTCGCATAGTCATCGCGATAGAAGCTGATGTCCAGGCTGCCGAGCGGAACGTCGACACCCTCGATCTCCTTGATCGTCTCGGCGAGCTTCTTCGCCAGAAGGTCGCCGCGCGTGACGATGCCGACCAGAGCGAGGTCTTCACAGCCCTCGTTGCGCTCGAGAATCTCGTGCGCGATGCGGGTCATCGCTCGATTGACGGCGGTCTCGTCCATGATGACCGCCTTGGGGGAAGTCGTGCCCATCGATCTCCTTCCTCACATGTCTTGACTGCTGACACAGTCAAAAAAATAGATGCCCGACCGCTCAAAGCGGACCAGACACCCACAGGAAAGGCTACTCTTTGGCAGCTATGTAATTCCATGTGGGTATCTCGTACCCCTTTAATGGTCAAGGGATAGTGTAGCCAACCTAGAGCGTAATTGCGAGTATAAATACAGAGCAATCCGTAAACGGAGTCCAATGCTCCATAAACCTATATATTTGTGGGACGAGCTTGAAAACGCACGCACGAGCTGGCATAATCCCCTCTGCTGCACGCAAATCGGATCTACGTCCAGGGCCGTGGCGTGGGCACTATCGCCAAAAGAGGAATATCTCTGTGTAGATTACGCACAGGGAGCTGCTTCTGTGCTATAGTTCAGGCTTGTTTGTTAACGCGACATGTTCGTTTGTCGCCCAAGGAGGGTCAGTTATGTCCAAAGTTTGCGAAGTTTGCGGTAAGCACCCCGTTGCCGGTCGCTCCATCAGCCACTCTCACCGCGTCACCAACCGTAAGTTCCGCCCCAACATCCAGCGCGTCTACGTCGTCGTCGATGGTCACCGTCGCAAGATGAACGTTTGCTCCACCTGCCTCAAGTCCGGCAAGGTTGCGCGCTCCTAAATAAGGTCTTACCAACAAGTACCTCGGACTCTCCGGGTCAAAGACCTCGCGTTCACATAGAACTTACCAAAGGCGTCCTTTCATGTAGAGGGCGCCTTTTTGCACTCATTGGAGACAGACTTACATGAGTGTTTGCAGATGTCAAAGGGATCGTAGCCCAGCTGATATGCCTTGAAGCTTGACCAGCGGTACGCATCGAGCGAGTCGAGCGCGCCTTTCACAGGATTGAGATGGATATAATCGAGCAACTGGACCGCCTGCGTGTCCGACTCGACCGCGACCCGCGAATAGCGATTATCAAACAGGCGGCCCGTTCTCCCCGTTTTCCCATTGAAATACTCATGTAAGTCTGTCCCCAATGAGCGGCCATGCGAACAGGTGGTTTTAGTTAAAACGCTTCAGTTTATTGAAGCGTTTTAGTGTGCCTTTTACGGGAATCTTACCACTCACCGAATTATTTATTGCTATTATGCAAGGCGTAGGGTAAATCTCCGATCGCAAGGAGACACAAATGGTGAAAAAGTCACCGGAAAACACTACTCCCGC
>CAKTVQ010000022.1 GCA_934630375.1 uncultured Collinsella sp. | reverse complement strand
CCTGACACGAGGATTTTCAGTCCTCTGCTCTACCAACTGAGCTACCCAGCCATTTGAGGTGTGCCTTGTTTCAAGGCTTGATTAGTATAACCAAGGACGCGTTCCGGTCAACCGAGAATTTCAAAAAAGTTTTTGAGCACAGCCTCGGTTCTTTAAATCGGCACGTCAGAGGCATCAGCCGGCAGCAAGAAGTTTTTCGCTCAGAGCCGCACGGGCAAACTCACTTGGCGTCATCCCCTCGGCAGCCGCCCGTCGACGAATGGCCTCCTTCATTCCCAGAGGAATCTTGACCGACAGCGTTGCCGTCCCCTCACCTGAGAGTGGGGGCCGTCCATGCACGATCCCACCAACGGTGTGTTCGCCATCCGGAAACTCTCCGCGCTCGTACGACTCGCACCACGCGTCAATCATTTCATCCGTTACAACCTGACCATTAGCGGCCGTATACGTCTTGCCCATCATCGGCCCCTTCCGTCAGGTGCTTTTTAGCGTTGAGATGGATCTCAACATCCATGCATCTTCTCCTCCATCTTACCCAATTTCGTATGACGAAAGTCCGCTGTCGCCAATTCTTAAGCCGGCACGCGTTGGAGAGCAGGGGTCGAAACAATGATTGAAGGGCGCTCTAGTGCGGCCCAGGCGCCGGGGCAGGAGCACATACGCCAGGGACGTACGTTTTCGTAGCGCGCGAGGATATTGCCGTCGCGATCGATGAAGGCGATGTCGATGGGATAGGCCATAAAACACGTATGGACCGAAGAGCAGCGTGGAAATGCCATGACGAGCGGCAGACCGTTGGCGGCAACCGGACACCGTCCCAGCATGCCGCGCAGGCGCACGGCAAACGACTCCGCCACCGCAAACTCGGCCGGCGTCCAGCCCAGCCTATTGAGTGCCCGCGCGTAGGCGATGTAGGACGAGACCGCGGTCACATGACCACCCCCGGACGCCATGGATCGACCGTCACCGCGCGCTCGTGCGACAACGTTGTCGGCGCCCCCAGCGGAACGCCAGCGATGCTGAGAGAAGTCGGCCACGGCTCATAGTGCATGGTACAGGTGTAGGTCCTAAACGTACCGGATAGGGAGAGCAGACCACCATCCGATGCCTCCGCGCCTTGCTCGCTCGACACTTCGATCTGCAAGTCATAGCCTTCCATAGCATTCAGAATTTGAGTCTGGACCGTCGCCGAGGCATCGACAGAGCTTTCGTCGCCCTCCCCCTCCGACGCCACGGCGTGCGCCAACACGATGTCGGGCACCACGCGGTCGAAGCGCGCGACAGCGCTGGCAAAGATCATGACGTTGTACACGATGAGTGCCAGCACCAGCAAAACGGGCGTAACCACTGCCATCTCCACCGTCGCTTGGGCGCGCTCCTCGCGCAGACGCACGCGGATACTCATTACGACCCACCGCCCAGAGCGCCAACCAGCGTGGCGACATCGACGGTGAGCGGGATGGAGCCGCCGCCGGGCAGAGGAATCTCCGCAAGCGTGAACACCGTACCGCTGATGGTGCGTTCGACTTGATATTCCAACGCCTCGCAAAGCGCCTTGGGATCGGTCACGCCCAACGGAATACTTCGCAGTTTGTCTTGCGCTTGAGAGAGACCGGCAATGTCAGACCCCGGGCTCTTAATGACGTTGGCGGAATCGGTCAGCACCGGCTTTCGCAGGCGCAAGTCGCACGGTTCCAAACCCAGCGCCGCCACGGACGCCGAAACGGTATCACCGAGCCACGAGGCAATGGAGCCCAACGCGTCGCTGCCCCCTCCTAGGCCTTTAATCATCTCGTCCATAAGTTCGTCGGCCGAACCTTGGATGTCTCCGTATCCCACAAGCAGCCGTCCCCAGACATCCATGACGCCATCGAGTACGCCGGCAACGCCACCCGAGCGCTCCTTCAATGTCGAGAAAAATCGCGAAAGCACGTTGTTTTGCGCCGTCGCCTCATCGGGCGCCAGCACCGCGGCAGAGATGGCACCGCGATCGCCAAGCCTGACTGCCGTGTTAAACGAAGAGTTGAGCTCATCGGGGCTCGAGATGGCACCCGAAACCGCAAAGGCAACCACGCCGTTGCGACCGGGCGGAGCAATACGCGGACGCTCGCCCGAAAGCGCTTTAATGGCCTGGTCAAACGCATTGCCCGCACGGTCGGCCTCATCCTCGGTCTGACGCATGAGCTCAAGCTCTTTGTTCCGACATTTGACGTATTCCTCCAAGGCCTTTTTGAACTCGTCGAAGTGATATTCGAAGCCGTTTTCGATAGAGGTTGAAGGCGCCGCAACAGCACCAAGCGACAAAACGCCAAAATGGCATTTGCTGCATTTATCCTGTCCATCGTAATCGGCAACCGAAGCAAATCCGCTCGGCGTCCCTTTCTTATAGTTAGGGCAGGTCGTCCCGTAATGCAGATACGTCTTGTCATCGTTCACGCTAGTCGGCCACACCGCATCGGTATAGAGTTCCGTCGCCCGAACCTCATCAGAGTTGCGCGGCAGCAGCGGAATATAGGAGGAAACCCTGTCTCCGTTCTCGGTTATATGTGCCCGATCGACCTCCGCACTCGCATAGGTATAAAACGCCTTACGCGCCGCAGACTCTGCCTTCATCTCGACACTCGAGCCGTGGGGCTTCTCATTTGTCAGACGCCAATGGTAGTAGTCCTTCGCGCGATCAAGGGCAACTTGGGGCTCCCACGTAACGCTCGATGAGTAATGCGGATTTTGAACACCGGAGAGATCCGTTAGGCTTTTCGCACGCTCCCACATGCAAGAACAGCTGCCGACCGAGCCCTTGTCAGACCCACCACAATCCGCCAGCCAAGCACGCTCTTTAGCCTTCGCCGTGTCCTCAGAAGCCTTCCGCAGCTCCTCGGCCGCACACTCTAAATCATCTGATGTTTCTTTAATGGTATCGGTCGAGATCTCTGATCCTTTGAGCGCAGCGAAGTCAGACTCGGATGTCCTGGGCACGGCAAGCGCCGTACCGGTATAGGTCACACTATCGGTATCCTGCGCCGACACCGCCTGCGTGGCATGCGCGGCGATTAGATACGGCAGAGCCGTCTCGATTTTCTGTAAGCCTTCCGATGCGCTTTTGGCAAACTTGTTGCGCGTTTTAATGATCTCAATCCCGGTGTCGACCATATTGCCGGCAACCGGCTCGGCACCCGGGATGAGGATGGCGACCAGGCCCGTCCCGATCGTGGCAAACCCCGCCAGCCCCAGACTCAAGATGCTCGCATCAACCACCGTGGCAGCCGTGTGATAGGACGACACTACGTTGGCACCCGCCAGCGCGCCGCTATCAGCCGCCACCTGGGTATCCCCGGCACGCGACATGCTCCATATCGCCGCGGTCGACGAAAACAACAATGTGAGCACCACTAGGATGACCACGGCAGAAGAAAGCGTGGTATAGGCACCGTCTTCGATAAACAGATCGACACCGGCTCGACCCATAAAGCCACCTCGCTTGTGATGGCAGCTCGGACGGTGCGTCAAAACGCGTCTAGACCAGAAACACTTAATCCCATGCAGCAATCCACGAATCATAATCTCCCTCCAGCCATTCGGGACGCGATTGATACGAGACATCGACCTTGAGCTCAACGTAGCCGCCCTCGGCGGTACCACCCATAGCCTGCGCAAACGCACCGATCACAGGCAACGGCTTGACCTCGCCGGAAACGGACACGGACGAGACGCCACCCGCACCGGCCCGGCCAAGCTCGATATCCCACGACAACGGCCCGCCGGCATGAAAGATCGAAACGTTGGGCACTGCAGCAAGTCGGCGGCGGGTGAACTCCTTAAGATCGTCGTCCTCCGCCGTCGTTGTGGTCATGAGCCGCGCGGTCTCGGCGGCGGCAGACTCCATGACCGCGCGCGTATAGAGCAGGCACACCGGTTGCAGCGCGAGAAGGATGAGTGTCAGAAACGTCGGCAGCAAAAAAGCGGCCTCGACCGTAGACTGCGCCCGGTCCTCGCGCGCGGCATCAATACAACGCGATGTCCTTAGCGGCCGCAGCGGCGTCGATAACCGACGTCGAGGCGACGCCATGGGATGTCGTCCGCTCAACCAGCGCCGCCAAGCGCCCATCGGTGCCGGCACGCCAAAGTCCCGCGATCGCCAGCACGATCGATAACAGCGCCACCGTGACAATGGCGTATTCGACCGTCGCCTGGGCAGATTCCTCACGCAGGACATCATGCATCTCACGATCCCTCCTTTGAGTCCGTTGCCTGCGGGCTCAGGCGCACGGCGCGCAGACGACACGAAGCATCGCCAGCATCCGCGGCAATTGTCACCATATCGACCCAGCCGCGTCCGTCGCGCACGATGGCGCCCCACACGTTTCCCTTGATGTCGAGATAGCCGCTCAGAGCAAGTTGCGCCGTGGGTACCTCGCGATAGGCACGCAGCATATCCGCCGCCGCTTCGGTCATCGGTCGGTCCTCAGACCATGCAAGCCGGACCGCAATCGCATTGCCCTCAGGCGAATCCGTCGCAGTGCCAGACCGCTTGTCGAGCGTCCGCAGAAAGGTTTGCGCCGTGACAGCGACATCCGAATCGTCCGCATCTCGCATCTCATCTTTTTGAGACGCCACCGCCGAATCTGAGCCCAAATCGGAGGCGGTCCCAGGACGCTGCTGCCGCACGGCGTTAAGCCCCCAAAGCGCCGCCGCTATCGCCACGGTCAGGCAAGCAAACACCAGCAGCACCCCGATGGGGCGCTCGCCCTCTACAGGCTGTTGATGCCCTCGCTGATAGCGTTCCATAGATCTTGGACCTTGCCCTTAAATGCGACGATGGCGATAATCGCGATCACCACGAGCACGCCGACCAAGATGGCATACTCGGTGGTACCCTGTGCACTCTCCTCCTGCAATAGTTCCTTGGCGCGCTGACGAACATGTGCCGCCCGGCAAAACGCCCAGCCCTGGACCTTGCCAGCAGCGTCAGTCATCGTGTTCATGTATTCCTCCCTACATCATCCCGCCTGCTCCCAGCAGCGGGCCCAATATGGACAGAAGCAACGCCGGCAAGATGAGCGTGCCGGTGGGAATCAGCAGCTTGACGGGTGCACGCTCGATCTCGCGCTCGACTGCGGCGCGATGAGCCGCACGGATCTCGCGACTTTGAGCGGCCAGCGTCTCGGCAAGTGGGGCACCCAGGGCGAGCGCCTGCCCCACCGTGATGGCAAAGGTCTCGAGCGCTCGCACGTCCAGGTCGCGCGCGGCGGCCAACAACTCGTCCTCACGCGTGCCCACGCCCACCTGCCACGCCATGCAGGCGCGCTCAAGGCGAAGAGCCAGCACTGACCGGCGGTTGGCGCAGAAAATCTCAAGCGCCGCATCAAACGAAAGACCGGCCGAAAGACCCAAGCGCACAACATCGAACATCTCGGACACTTCGCCGAGCGACACTCGCGCCGGGCCGCCCGCTCCAACCGCGCCCTTCACTCGCGCGGTCAGAGCATCGACCACCGAGCGACCCGCGGCAGCGACCAGCACCGCCTCGCGCTTGCAGGCCCCTGCGACCTTGCGTGCATCCGCCCGATCCAAACCCGTCGCGACAAATACACTCAGGGCGCACAGGCAAGCCGCAACTGCAACCGGGGCGCTCATAGCTCCACCCGCATAATGCGCCGGATAACCACCAGGGCAACGGCGTTGAGGGCAAGACCCAGCACCACAGCGCCCGCGCCGGCAGGCGTCGCAAGACCGCGACGAAAATCTGCCGAAAGCAGCGCCAACACCGCGCACATGCCCGCCGGCATCGCCGCGACCATATGCGCAGACATGCGAGCCTGCGACGTCTTAACATCCAGGCGGCGCTTGAGCTCAATGCGCTCCCCCACCATGCTCGACGCCTCGGACAGTAAGTCGGCAAGCGGAGCGCCGGTGCGCTGAGACACCTTAAGCGCCAAGGTCACAAGCGAAAGACCGGGGGCGTCGATACGCACGAGCAAGTCATCGAGCGCGTCGGTCGCCGAGATGCCGCAATCGATCGCCGCCGCCACCCGCAAAAACTCGGTATGCACTGGCTCTTGCGCATGAGCGCCCACAAAGCGCATGCCCTGGGCCAGCGAATGTCCCGAGGCAAGCGACATGGAAAGTGCGGTAAACGCCTCGGGCATTGCCTCTTCTGCATCGTGTTGCTCGCGCCGGCTCTCAAAGCCATCCCGAGCGGCGCCAACGGCAAACGGAGCAACAAATCCCAAGGCAAATCCGAGGGGCGATAACGACACCATCGTTAGTAAAACGCAGCAGACACCGCTCGATAGCAGCAGAAACGCCAAACGTCCCGAAGCATCTTCGATCACGAGGCCAAGGCGATGCGCCGGAGCCAGCGATGCCCACGAACGGGCGATCTTTTTCAGCAGATCGTTTTCCACCAGCTCACGCGGCAGCTTCTCTGCCACCGTCTCGAGCGCCTGACGTGCCAGCTCCGCCGGCGGTACCTGCGGCACACGAGGTTCCGCCCCGCACGCCGTCGCGACAGAAAGCCCTGCCAAGCCCCCTACGACGAGGGGCACAGTGATCTCCATTCGTCCACCTCCTCTTGTGTGAGCGTCCCCGACCGCAGGCCTTCTGCGATAAACGGCGGCTCGCGGTCAAGCGTCCAGGTGCGCTCGGCGGCATCGAACGTCACATAGCGCTCGAGCTCTACGCCGCCCGATGCGGCGCGTCGCACCCCCGAATACGAGGAGACAAAACGCCTGCCATCGGCGTGGCGCTCGGACATCACGATGCCGTCGAGCGCCATGGCAATCTGCTCCTCGATGAGCTCGCTCGGCAGATCGATGCCATAACGTGCAAGCAACGTCAGACGCACCACGGTCTCCTGTTCTGAGCCCGCATGAAGTGTGGTGAGCGACCCGTCGTGGCCCGTGTTCATGGCCTGCAACATGTCGCAGCACTCGGCACCGCGCACCTCGCCCACCACGATGCGGTCGGGGCGCATGCGCAGGGCATTGGTCACCAGGTCGCGGATCGTCACCGCGCCCTCGCCCTCAATTGAAGCCTCGCGCGCCTCTAGGCGCACCACGTGCGGATGATGCGCAAACTTGAGCTCGGCAGAGTCCTCGATCGTCACGATGCGCTCGCCGGTGGAAATCTCACATGACAACGCGTTGAGCAGGGTGGTCTTACCAGATCCCGTGCCTCCCGCAACCGCCAGGTCCTGTCGCAGCGACACCGCGCACGACAGCAGCTGCGCATACCAAAGCGGCAGCGATCCCAACCCCACGAGCTCGTCCAGCGAGCAGATACGGTCCGAGAACTTTCGGATGGTGAGAATCGGTCCGTCAATCGCCACAGGCGGAATCACCGCGTTGACGCGATAGCCCGTTTTGAGGCGGGCGTTGACGATGGGGCTGCGCTCGTCGATACGGCGGCCAAGTGGCGAGATAATGCGGTCGATAAGCACACGGATCTGCTCATCATCCTCAAACGCATGCTCGATGGGGTACAAGACGCCGCCGCGTTCAAAGAAAGCCGAGCGGCAGCCGTTGATCATGATCTCGGTAACGGTGTCGTCCTCGATGAGTGGCTGCAACGGCCCCAAGCCCACCACGTCATCCAAAATCTCGTCGATGATGGTCTCGCGCTCGGGCGTCGCGAGATCGGTCGGCTCCTCAACATTGAGCGCCGCCTCCACCGCAGGACGCAATTCCGAGCGGGCAAGTGCCGGGTCGATATAGGCGCTGATACGCGCCACTTCGTCGTAACCCATGCGGTCCATCACGGCGCGCTTGGTGCGTCGTTTCACGGCGCGGCGACGCCCCGCATCTACAGGCGCTGCCGCCGCCGCAGCGCCGGCAGCCTTAATCCTCGTTTGCAGGCTCATCGCTGATCACCCTCGCGCGACCAGGGAAGGCGGATACGCGGGCGTTCGGCGCGCGTTGCACGGTCGGCGACCATATCGCTCCAAGGGCCGACGGCGCACCCCAGTTCCACGAGCATCTCGCGCGTGGCCTCGCGCACGCTAGTCGCAAAAGCGCTGGTCTGCCCCACTGCCTCGTCAGCGCGCCCAAACGCCATGAGCGCGGCGAGATCCTGCCCGCCATCGGCGATACGAATCTTGGAGCTCAACGCACAGGCAATCTCAAAGCGCATGGCGACGTCCTCGTCTGCCCCGCGCGCACCGAACCGGTTGAACACGGCGCTCATGCGCGTTCGCGGCACACCTACCCGACCTGCCAGTTCAATGACGCGCGATGCCGATGCCGCGGACGACACCGCCGCATCGCCAACGACCAGGCAACGGTCGCTCGCCGCCACCGCAGCCGCCACGGCGTCGCCCCAAAAGACCGAGGTATCGATAAAGACCACGTCGGATTCGCGACGCAGAACATCAAGCAGTAGCTCCACCGGACGTGCCATGAGCTCGGCTTGCTCGGGCGCCGCGACGGGACCCCAGAGCGTAACGCCCGGTGCCACGCGCATCGATGTGGCTACGATATCCGGCTCGGTGAGCGTGCCCGCCGCCGACGGCTCGATAAGTGCCGCCATATCGCGCGGAGCATCGACGCCTAACAAGTCGTAAAGGTTTCCAAACATCAGGTCCAGGTCGAGCACGGCGGCACGCAAGCCCAACAGCGACGATGTGTGTGCCATGGTGGCAACGATCGTCGACTTGCCGCAACCGCCCGAACCCGAAATGGCGCAGATGACCGGAGCTCGATGCGGCGAAGCGACAGCGTCTGCCGGCGGCATCGGAGGCGGCGGGGCGGGCGTCGGTGACAGCGTCCCCGTCTCCCCCGCCGCAACCACACGCTGCGTCCAAGCCGGCATGGCAGCTTGTTCGGTCTGCGAGGCAGGCTCGTTCTGTGCAATCTGCTCATGCTGCATCAGCGACAACTCGCCGCACCCGGCAAAGCCCTCAACTTCATCGAGTTCATCCGCCAGATTCACGCCGTGCACGTATCCCATATCTACAGCCGGGGAATCGCCAGCATGCTGCGCCGGCCCTCCAGCGTCATCGTATACAAGAGGGTTCCGGGGGCGCCGACCATGCTCGGCTTCCGCTTTTCCATAATCATCAACACGCGGGCCTCTTGTAGCGCGAGGCGCCCCGGGTTCCCTATCAACAAAAGCATCGGGCTCAATCGTCATGCGCCGATCGGAATCAACCGCTCCCTCGCCCGCGCGCCCGTTGCCGCATATACTGTGTGCAGCGATGACCTCGGTCGCCCCCGCGCGAAACAGCCCCTCGATATCCGACGGATCGAGCGCTTCTATCAACACGACCACGCGACTCACGCGGCCTTCGGCCGTCAGGCGCGCAACAGTCTTGCGCACATCTTCGGTATCAAACAGAGACGCCGCGATGATGGCAGCCCCGCGGCGCGACGGAAACGCCCGAGCCATGGAAATCAGCCCGTCCAGGTCACCCACGCGAAGCACCTGTGCGCCCGCATCACGGCCCTCGACTTCCCGCTGCAACAGCCCGTAATCGCCGCACGCGCAGCACGCAAGCCAGATCGCCTTCATCACTCGTCGCCTCCGCTCTTTTTGCCGCGCGCCGTGGCGGGAATCGTCAAGCTGACCGTTCCCTTGCCCGAGGCTCCCAGCAGTTCCTTGACGTCTTCGGGGTCAGCCGCCAGCGTCACCCATTCGATCTTGCCCTCGCGCGTGGCACCGGAATCCTCACTGGTATCGATCACGTACGCGCCGCACAGCCGATCGGTTACGCCGTCTTTTTGCACATACACATCCACGTAGCTGCCCACGCCCGTAGCACCGCCGACCGAGTGCTCGGCATCGACCGCCACCGAAACGGCGACCTTACCCTTAGGCACCTCGAGTGTGTGGCTCTCGGCCTTGGTGTAGACATTGCAGATCACGGCGTTTTTGGGAATACGCGAAGTCGTCACGTCGCCGCGCACCTGGCGCAGCTCGGTCGCCGCGTCACGCGGCAGCAGACTCGTCAGCCATTCCTGGGTTATGACATTGGTCTCATCGAGGGTCTCGCCCACATCGATATCGCGCGCCGCGACGCATACCTCGACGCGATCGCCACCGTACTTGGCCAAGGTCTCAGCCTGGACCTGTTCGGCTTGCGAGCGGATCGATGAACCGTAAACCATGCAGAGCAGAGCAGCGAGCACGCCCGCGACCAGACTGATAGCGATGCGCTTGTTCTTGTTCACGGCCGCTCCTCTCATGGCAGTGCCGGGCGAATGCCCGTACCACCATTGTCTGGGCGGTCAGAGCGCAAAGCGGCGCAATCGCGATCTTGGTTTTCGATGTCAAACCAATCGCTGACCAAAAGCTGACCAGCCCGTCAAGCTCGTGGCAAGGTTTTGGTCGGCACGTCAGCAAACTGCATGTTTCGAGGCTTTTCCGCAGCAAAAAGCCGTCTCCCGAACAGTTGGGAGACGGCTGTCATAGGAATAATCAATTACAGATGGACATCGGGATCGAGCATTTGAGCGCTCACGCGCATGGATGACGCCAAGTTTTGGAACGTTTCCAGACGCAGGCTGTCGATCTGCCCGGCGTCCTCGGCCTCGCGAACGGCGCAGCCCGGCTCATGGGTATGCGTGCAATCGCCAAACCGGCACGCGCGCGATGCCTCGACAATCTCGGGGAAAGCGCGCGCCAGACCCCGCTCGTGACCCACGAGCGGCAGGCTGCGCAGGCCCGGGGCATCGGCGATCACGCCGGCGTCGCCCGGCAGTGCCACCATCACGCGCGCGACGGTAGTGTGACGGCCCTGATCGTCGCGTT
This sequence comes from uncultured Collinsella sp., assembly GCA_934630375.1. Classification (GTDB taxonomy): domain Bacteria; phylum Actinomycetota; class Coriobacteriia; order Coriobacteriales; family Coriobacteriaceae; genus Collinsella. The sequence continues at coordinate 13,613 of CAKTVQ010000022.1, read as the reverse complement.
CGCGCACACCGCCGGTCGCCAACGTATCGTGGCCCAGCAGTGCATTGAGCAGCGTCGACTTGCCGGCACCCGACTCGCCCAGAATCATGGCGCAGCTCCCGACAGGCACGCAGGCACGGACCTCGTCCAGGCCGCGGCCCTCGGCAGAGGACGTCACGATCACGCGCACGTCCGGACCCACCAGGCGGCGCACGCGGTCCAGATCGCGCTCGAGCTCCTCGGTATCGCAACGGTCAGCTTTGGTGAGTACCACCACCGGTTCGGCATCGCAGTCGAGCGCCAACACCAGCGAGCGCGCCACGCGGTCGAGCAGCACCTCACCGGCACCGAGCGCCTGCACGATTAGCACGCTATCCACGTTGGAGCAGAGCACCTGGCGCTCTCCGCGGGCACGGCCGCGCCAACGCTCAAAGCTCGTACGGCGCGGCAGCACGCACTCAATCACGCCCATATCGTGCCCGGGAGCGCGGCGCACCGCCACACGATCGCCCACGGCAGGCAGCAGGACCTCGTCCTCACCGCGCGACTTGGCAAACCCCACGGCATGCTCGGCGCGGAAGGTATCGTCGGCAGTCGCCACCAGCGGAAACCCGCGATCCAAGCGCACCACGGCGCCAAGCTGCATCTGCTCGGGCTCCTCGGCATGTGCGCAGAAATCATCAAAGGCAGTCTGCTGAGCTTCATCGACCGGCAGGTCATCAAACGCCGGAACGTCCTGCAGCGCGTCGAGTCCCGGCACGCTTGCCAGCAGCTCCTCAGCAGATGCGGGAGCCTCGGTCGCGAGCTTCCGACGACGATCGCGCTTAGCCCGCGCCCCCGTCGTCTTTTTCTTCGCTTTAGCCTTAGCCTTGCCCACAGATGCCTCCCAGCACAAAACCACACAACTGAGCAGGTATTTTACCCACAAAAAAGAGTCGGTCGAGCAAACGCTCGACCGGCTCACACACTTTCCCTCAGCCCTTTTCATCCGCACGAGAGAAAAGCCAGCAAAGTCACCGCAGGGCCCGCCCGCCGAGAGGGGTTTCCAAAGGGCACATCCCGCAGCCGCAACGCGGCGAGGACGTGCCCGTGGAAACCCCGCAGGCGGGCGGGCCCGGACAGGTACGTTACTCTTTCTCCACCGCGCGCATGATCGCCTTGTAGATCTCCATCAGCGGGATGATCAGGAAGGCCAGGCCCAGGGCAGCGACAACGCCCTTGAGCTCAAGCGTCACGGGGCCAAAGAACATCTCGGCAAGCGTCGGCTGCACGGTTACGATCACCGTCAGCACCAGCGCCAGCGCGGCGGAAGCCCACAGCCACTTGTTCTGCTTCTTCATGGTGAACAGCGACGCACGACGGCTGCGCATATTGAAGCAGTGGAAAATCTCGACCATGTTGAGCGTGATGAACGCCATCATCACGCCTTCCTCGTCGGCATTGCCGGCGATCATATCGGCGATGTGGATGTAGCCCATGTCAAAGTACACGCCCACAAAGAAGCTCGCCAGCACCAGCACGGTGATGATTAGGCCCTGGACCACACAGTCCAGGCCCATATTGCCGGCAAAGACGCCGTCCTTGGCGTTGCGCGGCTTGCGCTTCATGATGTCGCCCTCGGCATCCTCCATGCCCAACGCGAGCGCGGGGAAGCAGTCGGTAACCAGGTTCACCCACAGCAGCTGCACCGGCTGGAAGATGGTAAAGCCGATGAGCGTGGCGATAAACACCGAGAACACCTCGGCAAGGTTGGCCGAAAGCAGGAACTGGATGACCTTGCGGATGTTGTCGTAGATGCGACGGCCCTCTTCGCAGGCACCGATGATGGTGGCGAAGTTGTCGTCGGCGAGCACCATGTCGGCGACGTTCTTGGTGACATCGGTACCGGTGATGCCCATGCCCACGCCGATGTCGGCGCGCTTGATGGACGGAGCGTCGTTGACGCCGTCGCCCGTCATGGCCACGATCTGGTCGCGCGACTTCCAAGCCTCGACGATGCGGGTCTTGTGCTCGGGCTGGACGCGGGCGTACACGCCGTAATCCTCGATGTGCGCGTCGAGCTCCTCGTCGCTCATGCGATCGAGGTCGGCACCGGTGATGGCCTGGCTGCGATCGGCGACGATGCCCAGCTGCTTGGCGATGGCCACGGCGGTGTCGATGTGGTCGCCCGTGATCATGACGGTGCGGATACCGGCGTCGTGCGCCTCGCGGATGGCGTCGGCGACCTCGGGGCGGACCGGGTCAATCATGCCGGACAGGCCGCAAAAGACCAGGTCGTGCTCGAGCGCGGCGGGGCTGCAGTCGGCCGGGACCTCGGTGTAGGTGCGGCTTGCCAGCGCCAGCACGCGCAGGGCCTCGTCGGCCATGGCCTTGTTGGCGGCCACGAGCTCGGCACGACGCTCCTCGGTCAGTGGAACGACCTTGTCGCCGTCGTAGATATGGGTGCACAGGCCGATCACCACATCGGGCGCGCCCTTGGTGTACTGCTCATACTCGCCGTCCAGGGTCTCGACGACCACGGACATCATCTTGCGGCCCGAGTCAAACGGGGCCTCACCCACACGCGGATGCTCGGCGGTCAGGCCGGTGAGCCCCGCCTTGCCGGCGTCGTTGACGAGCGCGCACTCAGTCGGCTCACCCACGGCCTCGCCCAGCTCCTCATCCCACTGGGCGTCGGAGCACAGAGCCATACCGGCCAGGAACTTCTCCTTGGGCGCAGCGAGCTCGTGCTTGACAACGGTCATCTTGTTTTGGGTAAGGGTGCCGGTCTTGTCGGAGCAGATGGTCTGCGTGCAGCCAAGGGTCTCGACAGCAGAGAGCTTGCGGATAATCGCCTGGCGCTTGGCCATCTTGGTCACGCCAAGCGACAGCACGATGGTCACGACGGCGACCAGGCCCTCGGGGATGGCGGCGACGGCGAGCGAGACGGCAACCATAAAGGTGTCGAGCAGGGCAGTCGGGTCGGTGAGAACGTTGCCCACGCCGTGGCGCAGGATGTCGACGCCAAAGATCACGACGCAGATGACGATAACCATAATGGTAAGGATGCGGCTGAGCTCGGCGAGCTTCACCTGCAACGGTGTGAGCTCTTCCTTGGCCTCGGCAAGAGCGCCGGCAATCTTGCCCATCTCGGTGTTCATACCGGTGCCGACCACGACGGCGCGACCGCGACCGTACACCACGGTGGAACCCATGTAGCACATGTTCTTACGGTCGCCGAGCGGCACGTCCTCGGTGCCCGCGGCGAGCTCGATCACGTTGGCGTGCTTCTCGACCGGCACGGACTCGCCGGTCAGCGCAGCCTCTTCGATCTTCATCGTGGCGCTCTCGAGCACGCGGCAATCGGCCGGGACCGAGTCGCCCGCCTCGAGCATGATCACGTCACCGGGCACGAGCTCGGCGCTCGGCAGATGCACGAGCTTGCCGTCGCGCAGCACCTTGGACTGCGCCGCGCTCATCTCCTGCAGGGCCTCGAGGGCCTCCTCGCTTTTAGCCTCCTGGACCACGCCCAGCACCGAGTTGACGATAACGACGAACATGATGATGAAGACATCGGCAAAGTCGGGCTCGCCCTTGACCATGCCCGTGAGTGCACTGATGACGGCAGCAACGATCAGCATGATGACCATGGGGTCGGCCATCTGCTCAAAGAAGCGCTTCCACAACGGCGTCTTCTCGGCTTCCTCAAGCTTGTTAGGGCCTGTCTTGGCGAGGCGCGACGACGCCTCGCCGGTGCTCAGGCCGAGGTTCTCATCGACACCCTGGTCGCTGAGCACCTCCGCCGCGGCGGACAGGTATTCCTTTTGCATATAGAGTCCCCTCCTGGGATTCGGGCCACTCAGCAGATTGATGCCCGATCATAATTCCCAGGAGAAGGGCAAGGGCTCATCAAGGCTGCCGTGCTGAGCGGCAGTTGATAGTGGAGCTATGGTACCCCAAAGCGGCGCGTCTAGCCAAAACATTCCAATTGGAAACACGGCTCGAGTGCAACGGTGCAGACCGTGTGATGCTCAATGTTGGTAAAACGTTTTTTCTTCGGCACTTCGTCAAACTGAAATATCGCCCAGATAGCAGCGGTAAGAGCAGTTGGTAAAATTTTTGCATATACCGTTTTTCCCGCAAAAAATGAACTTCTTAATCGGCATACGGTCGTTTTTTTGGGGTATTCGGTCGGTATTTCGTTATAATCAACTCGATTTTATTTCTTATGGTTTATCTATCAGCGCAAGACGATGTCAGATGGAGGTCTGAATGTACAAGCGCACTAAGATTGTATGCACCATGGGTCCCGCCTGCGATAGCGACGAGACCATCCGCGAGATGATCAAGGCGGGCATGAACGTCGCCCGTTTTAACTTCTCGCACGGCTCCTACGACGAGCACCACGGTCGCATCGAGCGCGTCCGTCGTATTTCCAAGGAGCTCGGTCTGCCTGTCGGCATCCTGCTCGACACCAAGGGCCCCGAGGTCCGCACCGGCCTTCTGGTCGACGGCAAGAAGGTTGCCGTCAAGACCGGCGACAAGATCGTCGTCACTGCTCAGCCCACGTCCGAGGATTTCCACGGCACCGCCGAGCACATCTCCCTCGACTACCTGGCTCTGCCCTCCGAGGTCGAGAAGGGCTCCCTCATCCTGATCGATGACGGCCTGGTTGCCCTCGAGGTCGAGTCCGTCAGCGGCCAGGACATGACCTGCGTCGTCAAGAACGACGGCCTGATCGGCGAGCGCAAGGGCGTCAACATGCCCAACGTCAACATCTCGCTGCCTGCCATCACCGAGCGCGATCGTCAGGACATCCTCTTTGGCCTGACCGAGAACATCGACTACATCGCCGCTTCCTTCATCCGTGACGGCGAGTCCGTCCGCGGCATCCGCAAGCTTTGCCGCGAGAACGGCGGCGAGCACGTGACGATCTTCCCGAAGATCGAGTGCGCCCTGGGCGTCGAGAACTTCGATGAGATTCTCGAGGCTTCCGACGGCATCATGGTCGCCCGTGGCGACCTGGGCATCGAGATCAAGCCCGAGCTCGTTCCCCACATCCAGAAGGAGATCATCGCCAAGTGCAACGCGGCCTACAAGCCCGTTATCACCGCTACGCAGATGCTCGACTCCATGCAGCAGAACCCGCGCCCGACGCGCGCCGAGGTTGCCGACGTTGCTAACGCCATCTACGACGGCACCGATGCCGTCATGCTGTCCGGCGAGTCCGCTGCCGGTAAGTACCCGGTTGAGGCCGTTAAGATGCAGGCCAGCATTGCTCTCGAGACCGAGAAGTATCTCCCGGCCCACGCTCCGCTCGAGGTTCCGGCAGATGCTCACGGCACCCGCGTCGTCAACAACGTTGTGGGTATGTCCGCTGTAAACATGGCTACCACCGTTGGCGCCAAGTGCATCACCGTGCCGACGACCACCGGTCGTACCGCTCGCCTGATTTCGCACTTCCGTCCCAACATGCCGATCTGCGCGTTCTCCCGCCACGAGTGGGCCGTCCAGCAGATGATCATGTACTGGGGCGTTATCCCGCACCAGGCCGAGATTACCCAGGGCACCGTCAACGGCACGATCGTCAAGGCGATCGAGACCGCTAAGGAGCTCGGCTACGTCGAGGCCGGCGATCTGACCGTCGCTACCGCCGGCGATCCCCGCATGAGCGTTCAGCTCGAGGATAAGGTCTCCTCGACCAACGTCGCTTACGTCGCTCAGGTGCGCTAAAACGCACTTGCAAGCACGCTTGCATTGCAAAGGGCCCGGAAGGCTTTGCCTTCCGGGCCCTTTTTCTGTGCGCCGATGCCTACTGTATAGCATGACACGCAACCAGCTGCTTATGGCATGCTACGAAATGTGCAGCTCGTTTGCCGTGTTTACGCCCTGCGACGGGAGCTATTGGTCGATTGGGATGAGCTGTTCGCCGTCAAGCCGGCCAGCTAGCAGCTAGTGATCAGAGGGACTGCGGGGACGTCAGAAGCGGCAACGCGAGCCGCAAAGCCCACCTCGGTCAGCTCGATGACCTCGGTAAACGTTGCATCGAAAAACTCCTCAGTTAGCAGGCGGTATGGCGGATGATCGGGCTCACCGGGGTTTTCGCGCACAATCTCGTGCATAACGCCGATGGTCTTAAGCACATACTCCTTATGGATGGGATACTGCCCAAAACGCGTCGCCGCAGTATACAGGCGATCGGTCGCGCGCGGAATCGAAACAATGCCGAGCGTCTTACCAAACCAGTCAAAGTCACCTTGCTTTTTAATGCGGAATTCCTCGCACGGCTTGCCGCCGTGCGCCTCCAGGTACTGATTCACGCGCGTATTCCATACGGTATCGGCCACCAGATGCGACCAGACACCCAGTGTCAAATCGAGCAACGACTGCGCCACATCTTCGGACGCAAGCGAGAACTCACAGGCGCCGGGACCGGCAACCGGCCCGGCATCCTTGTAGCGCTGGGGATAGTGCACGCGGTTCAGTCGCTCGCGTTCCTCGATAATCGAGGTCGCCGCGGCTGGCGCACCGATGGGCGAACTTTTAAGCAACGGTGCCACATAGGTATCCCAGAACTCATGCTCACGAGGCTTAGGGATGGGCTCAGGCTTGGCAAAGTGCGTAATGCGGTACGGGATGGGATCGGCGATGCCAGGGACCATATAGCCCACAAAGATGTCCGGAACCACGCAGCCAAACAAAAAGGCATTGCGGTCGCGCACGCTATCGGCAAGCGCACCGGTGCGCTCCAGCAAACGCTCCGTCTGAGCGATATGAATGTTCCAGCTTGGCATAGCCACCCCCATAAAAAACCTGGATAACTATACCATCACGGCAAAGCCGCGCGGGCGGCTACGCATCCTCTACGCAGCAACTAGTCCGTAGCATCGCTTTCGGTTCCATACGACGGCACGGGCGCCTCGACCACATGGTGATATCGATCGATATAGATGGCACGGGCCCCCAGGCGGCGCACCAAATCTTGATGGTGCGTACTCATCAAAACCGTCTTACCCGCCGCGACGTAAGCCAGCAAGAAGTTGACCACGATGTCGCATGAATCCTCGTCGAGCCCATTGGTAGGTTCGTCGAGGACCAAGATATCCGGGTTCATCGACACCACCGCAGCCAGCGCAACGCGCTTCTTTTGCCCGCCCGAAAGCTGATAGGGCGAGGCATCGACCAGATCGGCAACCTGGAACAGCTCCATGGCATCGCGGACGCGGCGCTCGAGCTCGTCTGTCGGCAGCCCCATCTGCGCGGGGCCAAAAGCAACTTCCTCGCCCACCGTAGCGCAGAACAGCTGGGCGTCGGCATTCTGGAACACAAAGCCCACGCGCTGATGAAAACGATGAGCGGCTGCGGAATCCTTGAGATATGCCGCATCGATCACGTGCCCGTCAAACAGGTACGCACCCGCGTCCGCGAGCTCAAGGCCGTTGATAAGGCGCATAATCGTCGTCTTACCGCAGCCGTTGGGACCGAGCAAGGCAACGAGTTCACCACGATCGACCTGCAGCGACACGCCATCGACAACCGTATGCCCCGTATAGGAGAACACCACGTCGCGCAGCTCGATGAGCGGCGCGACCTCGGCGCCGCCCGCACCGTTCGTGCCCGCCGCGCTATTCATATCGATCGTCAAAACGTCGCCCTTCCCTATTTGCATCCCCAGCCAGAACCAGCAGCGCCTACAGCACGGCGCACAACACTGCCAGCAGCGCCATGCCGGCCGCATAGACCGCATCTCGCCAGCCAAACCCGGCGCGCGCGGGCGCCGGATACGCACCGGCAAAGCCGCGGCAAAGCATAGCCTCGTCCATCGCGTGGCTGCATTCCATCGCCTTGATAAAGGTCATGCCCATGATACCCGCGATTGAATCGGTTCGCGAAAATCCCTCAGGCGTACGGCCAACGCTGCGCAGCATGACCGATTCGGTCAGATCGTGCGCCGTGCGACCCAGTACCTCGATGTGCTTGAGCGCCATATCAAACGTAAAGATAACTTCGTCGGGTAGATGCAGTATCTTGAGCGCCGCCGACATGCGGCTCCACGTGAGGGTCCACGAAACGCCCAGCACCAGCGACACATTAATGAAGGTCTTGAGCGCAATCTTGAGCATGGCGCCCGCGGCAGAAGCGTCCAGCAGCAAGGCGGGCAGCGCCAGAACCACCGCGAGCCCCGCAGCGCCAAGCGCCGGCACAAAGGTTGCCCGCAGCCCGCGTACGGGGCGCACGGCAACGAGCACCAGCGCGATAGCCGCCATCGACATGAGGTACAGCGGGCTCTGTGTCAGACACACGCACAGGACGCAAACGAACATCCCCACCAGGCGCACCGGAGCCGAAACGCAAGAAAGGGCGCGGTCGACCATCGACCCGCCCTCGTGTGCGCCTCCACCCAGGCGAACCCGCTCAAGCAGGCTCGCCAGGTGCAGGACATTCTTTTGCATCACACGATGCCGAGCCCCCGCGGGCTCGTATCGCTCCTCAGCCGCAAGCCAGCTAGGCAGCTCGGCTATTGCCATGAGCACCGCTTTCCTTGACCGTCAGCGAGAACAGGCGGAATGCGATGGTGAGCACCGCCACGCCAATCACGCCCGAAAGAATATACATCGCGGCCTGGCCGGCAAAGCCAAGGCCCTGCTCCTCGGAATAGGCCTGCAGGTAATCACCCGTAGGTAGAGCGTCGGCAAAGGTCGGGGTATCGAGACCGACCGAAGCCTGCAGGCTGTCGTCGCCAGCCTCCTGAACGGCGGTCGCGGCGCCCTCGGCGTCCCACTCGCCCCAGGCGTCACCCGTGGCCAGCAGGCCAAGCGGCGTGGCCACGACAAGCACGGCAACCAGGATGAGCGTGGGGACCAGCGAGGTCTTCTTGGCAGCAGCGCCCTCGGCAGCAAGCTGGCCATCGACGGCCTCGGGCCCGACGATAATGCTCGGCGCCGTCTTCTTGATAAAGCCGTAGATGGCGGCCGTCGCCACGCCCTCGATCACGCCGGCAACCAGCATATGCGGAATCAACATGGCCGGAATAGCCACGGACAGCGGGAAGGGGCAGTAAAGCGGAGCGCCCGAGGCGTTGGTGAAGAGCATCGGCTGAATACCGAACTCGATCGCCGCGCACAGGGCCGCTACGCACAGCCCGACCCAACCGCTCACGATGGCAGAAGCCGAGGTGCCCCAGCTCTTGTCGTGCAGACGGCTGTTGAGTGCACGGAACACGATAGCAGCGGTAAACGGCAGCACAAAGGCCATGTTAAAGCAGTTGGCGCCAAAGGACAGAACGCCGCCGTCGCCAAACAGCAGCGCCTGCAGCGCCAGCGCGACCGAGACAGCGATAGCCGCGGCCTCGGGGCCCAGCAGCAGCGCGATGAGTGCGCCGCCGACGGCGTGGCCTGTGGTGCCGCCGGGCAGCGGAACGTTAAACATCATGAGCAAAAAGGAGAATGCGGCGCAAATGCCCAGGAACGCAGTGTGCTCGCGATCGAGCGTGGCGCGTACCTTTTTGATGCAATGGACCCAAACGGGCACCATCGCCACCGCCATAACGGCATCGGTCTGCGGGGACAGATAATTATCTGGAATGTGCATGAGCCCTCTCAATCAGAACGTTGCGTGTTACGTTTCCAACAATCCGTAACACCGACTCTGCATACTAACAAAAAGGCGCACCGCCCACAACGCAGCACGCCCTTGCAATACGTACGTTATTAACCCAGGTCCACGCACCGTCCAATAAAGGCCCATGCACTCCCAACTTTCCGGTCACCCGGAAGAAGGTGCGGTCCGCTCGCAACAAGGTTAACGCAGGAACCCGCCCCCGAGAGGGGTTTTCTAAGGCAACATCCCGCAGCCGCGAAGCGGCGAGGACGTTGCCGTGAAAACCCCGCAGGGGGCGGGTTCCGAACGGCAAAGATTACGAGCGAACCTCGCCGTTTACGCCCTTGCACACCTTGGTGACGATCTTCTGGTGCGCCTTCTCGACCTCTTCGCTGGTAAGCGTGTGGTCATCCGAGCGATACGTGAGCGCAAAGGCCATGGACTTCTTGCCCGCACCGATGCGGACCGGATCGCGGTAGACATCGAACAGGCGCACGCCCTCGAGCAGCTTGCCGCCGGCACTGGTAATGCGACGCTCAAGATCCTCGCAGGTCACAGTGTTGTCGACCACAATGGCAAGGTCATGCTCAACAGCCGGGTACTGCGAGAACTCGCGATAGTTCTCCTGGTTGCGGGCGCCCTTAATCAGCTTGTCCAAGTCGAGCTCAAAGGCAACGACGACCTCATCGATGCCCATCGCCTCGCGCGCCTCGGGGTGAATCTCGCCGACCCAGCCCAGCACGGTTCCGCCGGACAGAACCTCGGCCGCACGACCCGGCTGCAGGAAGGCGTAGCCCTCGCCCTCGACGGGACGGAAGCGGACCTTTTCGATGCGCAGCTGGGCGAGCAGCTCCTCGACAATGCCCTTGCCAAAGAAGAAACGCAGCTTGCGGTACTTCATGTTCCAGGACTGCTCGCTCCACTGGCCCGAGAGCACGCCCGCCACGGACTTGGTCTCCTTGGGCAGGCTGGCGTTCTCGCGGCCGTGGAACAGGCTGCCGACCTCGTACAGGTGCACGTTGGGCGTGCCGTGGGCCTCGTTGTAGGCCACGGACTGCAGCAGGCCCGGCAGCAGCGAGCGGCGCATCTCGGTCTGCTCGGCCACCAGCGGGTTCATGAGCACCACGGGGCAACCGCGACCCTCGGTGGACATGCCGATCTTCTCCAGGTCGCCCGGGGCGGCAAAGCCAAAGGTCGTGGTCTCGTTGAGGCCGCAGGCGCGCAGGATCTCGCCGACCTTGCGGGTGAGCTTCTGCTCGCGGGTCAGGCCGCCGATGTGGTTCTTGGCAGCCGGAATGGTCGCCGTCACGCGGCCCATGCCCCACAGGCGCAGGACCTCCTCGATCAGGTCAATCTCGCGCGGCAGGTCGGGACGGAAGCTCGGCGGGGTCACCATAAAGTTCTCGCCGTCGCGCTCGACGGTGCAGCCCAAGCGGGTGAGCGAGCGCTCGATAAAGTCGGGCTCGATGTCGGCGCCGCAGATGGCGTGCACGCGGGCCAGGCGCAGCTTGATGCAGTCGATGGTCTTGGGCGCGGGGAACACGTCGATGTAGCCGGGAGCGACCTCGCCGCCGGCGATCTCCTCGATCAGCGCGCAGGTGACGTTGGCGACATCCACGCAGCCGGTCTCGTCGACCTGGCGCTCAAAGCGGATGGAGGCGTCGGAGATCAGCGACAGGTCGCGGCTGGTGTGCGAAGTGCGGCCGGCATTGAAGCAGGCGCTCTCGACCATCACGTCGACGGTGTCGTCCTCGATCTCGGAATCCATGCCGCCCATAACGCCGGCCAGCGCCACGGGGCGCTCGCCGTCGGTGATCAGGCCCATGCCGGCGTCGAGCACGCGCTCCTCGCCGTCGAGGGTCGTGAACTTCTCGTCCTGCTGGGCAGCGCGGACCACCACGCGGCGCCTGCCCTCGCGCTCGGCAAAGGTGTCCAGGTCAAAGGCGTGCAGGGGCTGACCGGTGAGCATCATCACGTAGTTGGTGATGTCGACGATGTTGTTGTGCGGGCGCACGCCCAGGGCGTTGAGGCGCTTGACCATCCAGTCGGGCGACGGGCCGACCTTCACGTTGCGCACGATGCGGGCAACGTAGCGGTCGCACAGGCCCTCGTCGGCAATCTCGACGGAAAGCTCGTCGTCGGTCGCGCGGCCGGACTCGGCCTTGATGGCGGGCAGCTCAACGTGGAAATCGCGGTCGAAGATGGCGCCGGTCTCGCGGGCCATGCCGATCATGGACAGGCAGTCGGGGCGGTTGGGCGTGATCTCGCAGTCGAGCACGGTGTCGCTCGAGCCCACGTACTCGGCAAACGGCATGCCGCAGGGCGTGTCCTCGGGCAGGATCATGATGCCGGAGTGGTCGCCGCCCAGGCCGAGCTCGCGCGCGGAGCAGTTCATGCCCATGGACACGACACCGCGAAGCTTGCTCTTCTTGATCTTGACGTCGCCGGGCAGGACCGCGCCGATCATGGCCGTGACGATGTGGTCGCCGGCCTCAAAGTTCTGCGCGCCGCAGACAATCTGCAGCGGAGCGGGGTTGCCGTCGGCGTCGAGGTTCTTGTCGCCCACGTCGACCGAGCACACATACATGTGGTCGCTATCGGGGTGCGGGGTCTTGGTGAGCACCTTGGCGGTCACCACGTGGTCGAAAGACTCGCCCACGGTGTCGATCGCCTCGACCTCGGTGCCGGTGCGGATATATTCGTCCGAAAGGGTCTTAGGATCCTCCGGAATATCGATCATGGTCTTGAGCCAGTCGTAAGAGACACGCATCTAGCTCTCCTTTCATATTGAAAGCCTGCAGAAGGATGCAGGTGGAAACTTCAACCTTGTGAACATTTCTTACAAAAGCGAGGGTTGTCCAAGTGCGGCAGATCGGCCCGAAAGAGGAGCGCCGCGTACTTTGGTACGCAAGCGACGAATGAGCGCCGAGGTGCCGTGCTTGGGCAAGCCGCAGCCTAGAACTGGTTCAAGAAGCGCATATCACCAGTCATCAACGTGCGCAGGTCGGGCAGGTCGTAGCGCAGGGCCGCGACGCGCTCGGCGCCAATGCCAAAGGCGAAGCCGGTGTACTTCTCGGGGTCGATGCCGCAGTTGATAAGGACGTTAGGATCGACCATGCCGCAGCCCAGGATCTCGATCCAGCCGCTGTGCTTGCAGAAGTTGCAGCCCTTGCCGCCGCACACGTGGCAGCTCACGTCCACCTCGCAGCTGGGCTCGGTGAAGGGGAAGAAGTGCGGGCGGTAACGCGTCTTGCGGTCCTCGCCAAACATGCACTTAACAAAGTAGTCGAGCGTGCCCTTAAGGTCGCCGAAGGTGATGCCCTCGTCGACGACCAGGCCCTCGATCTGGTTGAACTGCGGCAGGTGGCAGGCATCGGCCGTGTCGGGACGGTAGACGGTGCCCGGGCAGATCATGTAGATGGGCGGCTTCTGCGTCTCCATGGTGTGAATCTGCACGCCCGAGGTCTGGGTGCGCAGCAGCACGTCGGACTCGCCATGGGCATGTGCCTCGGGGTGCGCGACGCTGCCGGGATTGTTGTCGACCACGTAGAAGGTGTCGCGGGCCGAGCGGCTCGGGTGATCCATGGGCGCGTTGAGCGCGGTGAAGTTGTAGTAGGAGGTGTCGACCATGGGGCCGGATTCGACGGTGTAGCCGATGCCGCAGAAGATGTCCTCGGCCTCCTCGATGATCTGCTTGATCAGGTGCTGGTGACCGATCTGCGGACGGATGCCCGGCAGCGTGATGTCGACGGCCTCGTGCTCAAGCGCGTGCTTGAGGGCAGCGGCCTTCATCTCGGTCGTGCGCTCGTCGAGCATACCCTCGATCAGCTGGCGCATCTCGTTGGCGCGCTTGCCCATGACGGGGCGATCCTCGGGGGCGAGCTTGCCCATCATGCGCATCAGGCCGGTGATGCGACCCTTGCGGCCGAGCAGCTCAATGCGTGCGGCCTCGAGCTTGGCGGCGTCGTCGGCGCCGGCGACGAGCTCCTTGGCCTCTTCCTCGAGTTTGACCAGATCATCAATCAGACTCATGTCTTCCCTTTCGTCTCTCGCGC
>CAKTVQ010000021.1 GCA_934630375.1 uncultured Collinsella sp. | reverse complement strand
AGGCCACCAGATGCGATTTAAGGCTCTTTTTTGCTTTGCACGCCCTTGGCCCACTCGGCACTGGCTCTCATGGCATTCTCGAGGGCCTCGCGCAGTTTTTGGTCTTCGATGGGCGCCACTTGGCGCTCGATCTCGGTACGCTCGGCCTCACTTAGGTCGGCGTGCGGGGCCGGCGGTCGCTCGGTCGTCGCCGGGCGCAGGCGTTCCTTGGCGGCGGGCGGCGTGTGACCGGGCGCGGTAGTTTTGAACACCAGGCCGTCCACATGCGCACCGGCGCGCTCCATGCGCGCGCGGATGATCTCGCGCAACAGCGTCATTTCCTGCGTCCACGAGGGCGAGTCGAGATACACCAGCAGCTCATTGGACTCGGGCAGGTAGCGCAGTCCCGTCACATGCCGTCCCTCGCGCGTGCCCGAGCACACCGCGTTCCATGCGCGATAGACCGTGCGCGACTCCTCGGCAGCCTCCATCTGCGCACGGCGCTCGGGGGTCGCGGACGCCAGGATGCGCTGGCGCTCTGCGTTCAAAAATCCACTGAAGGCGACTGTCTCGCTCTCGCGCTCGTAATTAGCACGTCTCACCCATGCTCACCACCTTGGCTCGATCAAGCAGGTCATCGGTAAAGTACCCCAGGTTGGTCGTAGTTATGACCGTCTGGATATCATCGCCGATCAGCCGCAGGAAAGCTCCGCGACGCTCGCCGTCGAGCTCGCTCATCACGTCGTCCAGAAGCAGCAGTGGGGCGGTGCCCAGGACATCGCGAGCCACGGCAACCTCGGCCACCTTCCAGGACAGCACCAGCGTACGCTGCTGTCCTTGGCTGGCAAATGAACGGGCGGAGCGACCCGCCACGGTGAACTCAATCTCGTCGCGATGCGGTCCCACCAACGTCACGCCGCGGCGAATTTCCTCGTCGGCGTGCTCATCAAGGGCAGCTAGCATGCGCTCGTACGCCCAGCCCTTCAGCTCTTCGCGATCCTCGACCTGGGGCAAATCCCCCAGCGTGGACGCATAGGTCACGTTGGCGACCTCACCTGACGCCACTTGCCCGTAGGCAGTGTGCACATGGCCCGCCAGCCGGTCGAGCAGGGCCAACCGGTGCACGAGCAGGGCCGAACCCGCGCGGGCAATCGAATCGTTCCACGCGCCGAGCATCTCGCGACAGCACCAGGTCTCCTTGAGCAAGGCGTTGCGCTGGGTCACGCAGCGCCCATAGGTGTTCGCAAGATCGGCATAGCGTGCGCTCAGCTGCATGCCAAAGTCATCGAGGGCGGCGCGGCGCACACTGGCGCCGCGCTTAACCATGTCCAGATGGTCGGGGCAAAACAGCACGCTCGGCAGAACCCCGCGCACACCGGCGGCAGAGCATCTCTTGCCGTTGCGGCTAAACGAGCGCTTACCGTCCTCCGCGCTCAATCCCATATCAAGCACGCGGCCGTCGCCCTCGAGCCTCAGCTCGATCTTGCACGAGCCCACGCCGTCATGGACGAGCTCGGCTGCGGTCGGATGCCTAAACGAGGCGCCGCTCGTCAGCAGCTGCAGCGCCTCTATGAGATTGGTCTTTCCCGCCGCGTTGGGTCCCGCAAGTATCGTCACGCCCTCGTCCAGGGCAAGGCGATAGCTATCGAAGCTGCGGTAGTGCGCGACGGAAAGATCGCGGGCGAACATGGTCATGGCGCAGCGCTAGATGCGGACCGGCATGACCAGGTACAGGTAGTTGATCTTATCGTAGGACTTAAAGATGCCCGCCTGCGAGTAGCTCTTGAGCTCCAGCGTGATCTCCTTCTCCTTGGACAGGGCATTGAGGCAGCCGAAGATGTAATGGTAGTTGAAGGCGATGGTACCCGACTCGCCCTCGGCCTCGACATCGATCGTCTCCTGCGCAAGGTCCTGGTCATTGGAAATGGAGGACAGGCCCATCTGCCCGTTCTCGACATCGATCTCGAACTTGACGGCGGGGTTGGCGCTCGCGATAACGGCCACGCGCTTGAGGGCGGCGTTAAAGGCGGCGACGTCGATCTTGACGCTCGTCACGCACGAATCGGGGATGAGCTGCTTGTAGTTGGGATACACGCCCTCGATGCGGCGCGACACGTAGGTGGTGTTGCCGGCCTCGAAGACGACCTGGGTGTCGGTAGCCCCGATCATGATGGTCGCCTGGCTGGCCATGATGTTCAGCGCGTCGTTAAAGGCGTCAGCCGGAACGTTGAGTTCAAAGGAGCCTTCGAGGGTCGAGGTCTCGACCTGCGTATCGCACACGGCCAAGCGGAAGGAATCGGTCGCTACCAGGCGTACGGTGTTGTTCTCGACCTTCATGTGCACGCCGCCCAGGATGGGGCGAGCCTTGTCGGTCGAGGTGACGCGCCACACGCGGCCGACCATTTCGGACAAGACATCGGTCGGCAGCTCCACGGCACTCTCGATGGCATAGGCCGGAAACTCGGGGAAGTCATTGGCATCGAGCGTGTTCAGCCTAAAAGAGCTCTTCTCGCAACCAATCAGCACCTGGCGCTCGGACAGCTCAAAGGTGACCGGGGCATCGGGGAGGGTCTTGGTGATATTGGAGAGCATTTTACAGGGAATAACCATCTCGCCCTCTTCTTCGACATGCGCCGCGATGCGATGACGGATCGAGATGGTGTAGTTAGAGGTCTGGAATTCCAAGATGCCGTCTTGGGCCTTAACGAGCACGCCCGACAGGATGGGGAGGGTGGATGCCGAAGCGACACCCTTCATAACGACGCCGATGGCTTGTGTAAGCGAGCTCTGGCTGACGGTGAACTTCATCTTTTAATACCTTTCTATAGATATAAATATCTTAATAATAGTAATAGCACTGACGAAACTGTTGATTACTCCCAAAGACGCAGGTCAGACCCAGAAAGAGAATCGACAGTAACCTGTGTGCAACAGGGGTGGTTTTCCACGTTCAAAACCTGCGCAAAACTTTTCATCACCGCGGGTTGGGTTTTAGACACCTTATGCCCGTGGTTTCGACAAGTTTTCAACAGGTGTCTCTATTTCCCTACGAGCGCAGTGTAATTTTATCGCGCAGCGACTTGAGGTCTTCGGTGACGGTGCGGTCTTCCTGGATCATCTTCTGGACCTTTTTGTAACTCGTGCTGACGGTCGAGTGGTTGCGGTTGCCAAATTCGGCACCCACCGCCGTGGTCGTCATCTCGCACATCTCGATGGCCAGGTAGATAGCGATATGGCGTGCTTTGGCGATATTGGCGTTGCGACGCGGGCCGATGAGCTCCTCGTGCGTCACGCCGTACTGCTCTTCGATGACGGACTGAACCGTCTGGACGTTGATCTTTTTGGCCGATGTGTCGAAGTACTGGCTGGCGATGGCGTCGATATCGTCAAAGGTGAGCTCCCCGCCCTCGCGCTCGCGGTCTCCCGCCTCGCCGGCGCAGCGCTCGCAAAAGCTCTCGAGTTCGCGGATGTTGGTGCCCGAGACCTCGGCCATGTGTTTAAAGTGCTCGTCGGTCAGGTGCCCGCCGTCGCCCCCATAGGCCGCCAGCAGCGAGTCGTCGCCTGCCTCGGGAGCGGCGACGATGGTGTTCTCGTAATAGCGCTGCAAGATCTTGTATTTCATCTCGTAGCTGGGCTCTGCGACCAGGCAGAGCATGCCGGCGTTGAAGCGGCTGGTCAGACGCTCGTCCATACTCAGGTCCTTGGGGGCGCGGTCTGCCGCGATGACGACCTTCTTGTTGTTGCGGATGAACTCGTCCATGAGCTGGAAAAAGTAGTCCACGCTCGCGCGCTTGCCGATGATGTTTTGGATGTCATCGATGATGAGCACGTCCACGCCGTGGTATGCCTGCATGATGGGGGCGTTGCTCTTCTTTTGGCGGTCGAACTCGGTCATCAGGTCGTCCAGGTATGCCTGGGAGTTGGCATACTTGACCTTGATCTCGGGCGACTTCTCGGCGAGCTCGTTTTTGATGGCAAGCAGCAGGTGCGTCTTGCCCAGGCCCGATTTGCCGTAGATGAACAGTGATGTGCACGTGCCGCGCTCGTCCGCGAGGGCGGCAAACTTGAGTGCCGAGCGATAGGCATGGCTGTTCTCGGGGCCGTAGACAAAGTTCTCAAAGGTAAATTTTGAGTTCGCGGCGAGCGGGGCTCCATCCGTATTCTGCTCGGCCGGTACGGTCGGTGCTGGCATGGGTGAAGCGGGGGTCGCAGCTTGCGTGGACTTAGTCGGCGCTCCGCCCTTCATCTGGTTCATCATGCGACGAAAATCATCGGCCGAGAGCGTGTTCTTGATTGCAATGCCCGAATCCGCGCCCGCCGCTGCGTCGTGAGCGATAGGCATGTGCGTGACGGGTGCGTTCGTTGACGTCGCCGCCGCGGTCGGCAACGGTGCCATGGTTTCACGGGAAACATCGCCGTGCTGGTGCTCGATTGTCGGCACGTCGCCTGCGGAGGCCGGCACCGCCGGGAAAGCAACGGGAGCCGTGGCGGGCGCCGTCGCGGCAGCAGATTCGGCCGTTGCGCCTTGCGGTGCCACGATGTCGAGCGCGATCGGTGCAAAGGCGATTTCTTCCAGATAGGCCTCAATGGTCGGCTGATGCTTTTTGAGCTGCGCGATGGCAAAGCGCGAGGGGGCCTCGATCGTGAGCGTATCTTCGGTCAGGCTTATGGCGCGCGATTGCCCCAGCATGTTGATGAGGCGTGCATCTTGGCCGTCGCGCTGGCAAAAGGCGATGGCATCCCCCAGGATGATGCTTGCTTCCTCGTCCACTGTCTCTCCCGTTCTTTAGCTCTGAGCTCGCACGCGAGCGGCGCCGAGTTCGGTCAGATGGTATTTCTGGCCATGCTTGATGACCAAGCCGGCCTGCGCCAAGTCATTGAGCGTGCGTGACCAAGTGGGGGCCGAGTTTCCAAACGCCCTCGCCAGATCGGTTGCACCGCACGCTTGATTTTGTGCCAGATAGCCCAGTGCGGCGTTGCCGCGATCGCTTACGAACACGTCCGGTTGTGGCTGCGCATACTGATTTGCTGCATTAGGATACATCATTTGAGCTGCTGGTTGTTGAGAACTCTGCATCGGCGGCATTTGCTGTTGAAAACTTTGAGGCCACTGTTGGTAAGGCTGCGGAGGCATCTGCTGGGCCCAGGGGTTGTACTGCTGCTGCAGCATCTGCTGGTACGGCTGCTGATATCCCTGCTGGTACTGCTGTGGGAACTGCTGGCCATACCCCAGTGGCGGCATCTGCTGATATGGATATCCCTGTTGGTACGGCTGATAGTCCATTTGCTGGCCACCCGGTGCCCCCGTCGCCTGCTGCATTGCTGCTGCATCCTGATCCGCCAGCGGCATGGCCTCTGGCGCGTTTGGCGGCATCGACATCGATGCCGCCTGGGGCTCTTGTGTGGGAAGCATTCCGGGCTGCTGCATCTGTCCCACGGGGCGCTGCATCTGTTGCGTTGCCATGGGCTGCTGCGCAAAAGCTCCCGGCAGGGGATATGTGGGCTGCTCCGTCTCGGGCCGCACGGCAGCACCGCGTCCGCCGGCACGCTCTATTTCCTGCACGCGTTTAGGGTCCAGGCTTACCGTAACCACGGTGCCGTTGCCCATGTTGTCCTCGATGGACACGGCCCCGCCGGCGTTTTCCAAATACTCCTGCACCATGGGAAACCCTGCTCCGGTTCCACGGATATAGCGCTTCATCTTGCTGTTTGCGCTGGTAACGCCAAAGTCGAAAGCGCGCTCCTTGTCGTCGATGCCGGGTCCTTGATCGGCAAAGCGGATGGTGTCTCCGCCGTCCAGAATCGAGATGATGGGCTCGGCAAAGTGCGCGTGGATAAAGTTTTCGACAATCTCGCGGATGACCATGAGCGAGATATGGCCACCCTGTTCTTTCATGCACTGGTAGACGGTGTTGGTCGTCTCTTCCAAATACGTGCGGACATCTTGCGGATCAATGACGATCACACGCGGTGTCGACAGCATGTCGTCATAGACGGCGATGCGCGCGGCGTACATGGCTTTTGGCGCCTGCGTGGTCGTCTGCTCGCCTTCCTCACGCTCTTCGCGCACGCCGGTGATGTGCTCGTTGTCGGGTGCCGGGTCTCCGGAATCGACCATGGTGTAAAAGTCGTCAGACATGCCGCTCGCAATCTTTCAAAAGGTTTCGAACAAATAGTAGCTCACCGTGCAATGTTTCTCATCTTTCGACAACTTTTCAAAACATGTTGAAAACTTTTGAAAACGGACGAAAAGTTCTCAACATTGCCAACATGACCTGTTGAAAACTCGATGAAATATCGTGAAAAGTTGCCATGCACCGCTAAATCGAGCTCGGCTTATGGGGGAACCGTGTGAACTGCGCAACCTTTTACCTTTGATTTCTTGACATTTGAACATTGATTTCCCTACAATCTTCAAGCTCACGTGTCTATATCTGCGTCCGCGCCCCCGCGGACACTCGAAATGCAGCAGGAGGAACTTAAGATGAAGCGTACGTATCAGCCTAATAAGCGTAAGCGTGCCAAGACCCATGGCTTCCGTGCCCGTATGGCCACTAAGGGTGGTCGTGCCGTGCTCGCCCGTCGTCGCGCCAAGGGCCGCAAGCGTCTCACTGTCTAGCAGCGATACACACATCTCGCATGAAGACTATTAAGTCTCGGCAAGATTTCGAGCATGTGTTCAGTCAGGGGCGTCGTTTCAATCACCCTCTGATTCGAATGACCATATGTGAATCGGTTGGCGAAGGCGACTCCGGAAGGGTCGCCTTCGTTGGTGCTAAACGGCTCGGTTGTGCTGTCGTGCGCAACCGTTCTAAGCGTGTGATGCGCGAGGCCGCCCGCAGCTGTGGATTTCCCGTTGCGGGTTATGACATCATCTTGTTCGCAACTCCTAAGACGAGGGTTTCTTCGCCTCAGGAGATGGACAATGCATTGCGTTCGCTTATGAAACGCGCCGGCGTTGCCGGGGAGGAGCGATGAGCAATCACGTTTTGCGACGTGTTGCCATCGCTCCTATTCGCATATATCAACAGGTTATTTCGCCCTTATTGCCTGACGCCTGCATTTATTACCCAACGTGCTCGCAATACGCCGTCCAGGCGATTGAGAAGTACGGTGTTTTGAGAGGCTGCTGGCTTGCCGTGAGGCGCATCGCTCGCTGCAATCCCCTGCACGTCGGCGGTTATGACCCTGTGCCCTAGCGGGCACTCGCTATCGGAGGAAAACTTACATGTGGGATTGGATCGTTAACATCCTTTTCGAGCTGCTCAAGCTCATCCAGACCTTTGCGGTCGACTGGGGCCTGTCCATCATCATCCTGGTGGTCATCATCCGTCTGCTGCTGACGCCGCTTATGCTCAAGTCGACTAAGTCGACGGCACGCATGCAGGTGCTGCAGCCCAAGATGCTCGAGATCCAGGAGCGCTATGCCGACGATCCCCAGCGTCAGGCCGAGGAGATGCAGAAGTTCTACAGCGAGAACAAGTTCAACCCGATGGCTGGTTGTCTGCCGCTGTTGATTCAGATGCCTGTCCTGTTCGCCCTATTTACGCTGCTGCGTAACCTGCCGGACTACTTTAACGACGGCACGTTCTCGTTCTTTAATATTCTGCCCGACCTGACCACCACGCCGAGTGCCTCCTTTGCCGATGGCTTTATGGTCGCGCTGCCTGCGCTGGTCTGCCTGATCCTGTTCGCTGTCCTGACCCTGATTCCGCAGCTCTATATGTCGCGCAACCAGACCGGCCAGCAGGCTCAGAGCATGCGTATGATGGCCGTTGTCATGACGGTCATGATGCTTTGGATGGGCTGGAGCCTTCCCGTTGGTGTTCTGCTGTACTACGACGTCTCGTCTGCTTGGCAGGTTATCCAGCAGATTTTTGTGACGCAGAAGGTCATCGACAAGGCGAAGGCCGATGAGGAGGAGCGTCTTAAGAACGCGCCGCTGCAGGTTGAGGTCACTCGTCGCGAGAAGAAGCCGCGCCCGCACAAGAAGAAGTAGTGGGATATCAATCTTATTTAGGTACCTAACTTTTGGAGTACGTTATGTCTGAAGAGATCATCGAGGATATGCTTGAGGAGGTTGCCCCGCAGGTCGCGGGCGATTATCCCGAGATTGCACAGCGCTACAAGGCCGGTGAAGAGCTGACCGACGAGGAGCTCGACACCATTGCCGATGTTGCGATTTCCATCCTGCGTTCCATCCTTTCGCACTTCGATGCCGCCAACTCTCCTATCGATGAGTATGAGGGCGACGAGGGTGAGCTGATTTTGGATGTAACGGCTCCCGACCTTGCTGTTCTCATTGGCCGTCATGGTCGCACCCTTGATGCCCTTCAGGTTATGTTCTCATTGCTGGTGAGCCGCAAGCTCGGCTT
Source organism: uncultured Collinsella sp. (assembly GCA_934630375.1). Taxonomy (GTDB): domain Bacteria; phylum Actinomycetota; class Coriobacteriia; order Coriobacteriales; family Coriobacteriaceae; genus Collinsella. The sequence continues at coordinate 18,195 of CAKTVQ010000021.1, read as the reverse complement.
TAGGTATCCGGTTGTAGTGGACGTCGAGGGATACAAGAGCCGCCGTCAGGACAAGGTTGCCTCCATGGCTCAGTCTGCTGCCGAGCGTGCCATCCGCACTCATAAGAGTGTTTCGCTTCCGCCCATGAATGCCTACGAGCGCCGACTGGTTCACATTGCACTTCGTGGCAATGACGCCGTCGATACTCATTCTGAGGGTTCTGATCCCGATCGCCATGTGGTGATTGTTGCTCGATAATCTACTCGAGCTTATGCTAAGGGGACGTGGTTTCCACGTCCCCTTTTTTTGTCAAAAGTTCTCGATACACTGATTTTTGTCAGAAAGGAGCTTTCGTTGTTAGTACTTACTGATCAGCAGGCTGACGAGATGTTGAGTCGTCTAACTTCCTATTGCAAAGAGTATTCCTTGAGCGTAACTGATGTTGAGCTGAGGAAATGTATTCAGCATTTGGATTTGGTTCTGGAAACAAATAAGACAACCAATCTCACCCGTATTCTTAACATAGAAGATGCTGCGGTTCTTCATATCCTCGACTCTCTTGTTTTGCTCCCTTATATCAATAAGGCTCCTGAGGGAGCTTTGCTCGATATGGGAACAGGTGCGGGCTTCCCTGGTATTCCTTTAACCATAACCACGCATCGTAAAGCTACTTATATTGACTCTGTTGGCAAGAAGGTTGATGCTGTCAATTCTTTTGTTCATGCTCTTGGATTGAAACATGCTCATGCGGTCCATGATCGTCTTGAAGAATATGCTCGAAGCCATAAGAAGCAGTTCTCTGTCGTAACCGCCCGCGCACTGGCTCCTCTACCGATTCTTGTTGAGTATGCAGCTCCGTTCCTCAAGGATGGAGGGCTATTTGTTATCACCAAGGGTAATCCTTCGGATGAGGAGCTTGCTTCCGGCATGTCAGCAGCTAAGATTTGCGGCTTCACTTTGCTTCTGAATGACGCAATCGATTTGCCTGAGGGCTTGGGCCACAGGGAGTTCATTGTTCTTAAAAAGAGTCATCCAGCATCCGTTTCATTGCCTCGTGCAAATGGCATGGCAAAAAAGAATCCGCTTGCCTAGATGTTTCACGTGAAACATAATGGATACTAACAACTTGCAGTGTTTCACGTGAAACATGGCGGTTGATATCGAATCGGAATGTTTCACGTGAAACATCCTCCGTTTGACAGCTTTAATACACACCAGGAGGGACCGTGGGATTTCGCGACGTTAAGCGTTCTAAGAGCGCAAAAGACACGCGTATCATTGCAATCATCAATCAAAAAGGCGGCGTCGGTAAGTCAACGACGGCTGTAAACCTTGCAGCAGCACTGGGTGAGCAGGGTCGTAAGACACTGATTGTCGATTTTGATCCGCAGGGAAACAGCACCAGTGGATTTGGAATTGAAAAAGAAGACCTTGATCACTGCATCTATGATGCATTGTTGAATGATGTGCCGGCAGAATCGCTTGTTCTTGATACAAATTGCAAAAAGGTATTCGTAATTCCAGCTACGATTCAGCTTGCAGGTGCCGAAATTGAGCTCGTAAGCGCAATTGCTCGTGAAACCCGCCTCAAAGATTTGCTTGAGCCAATTCAGGACGACTTCGATTTTATTTTCATTGACTGTCCTCCTTCGCTCGGCCTGCTTACTATCAATGCCTTGACCGCAGCAGATAGCGTTTTGATTCCAATCCAGTGTGAGTATTACGCACTTGAGGGCGTTACGAAGCTGCTTGAGTCAATGAAGATGGTCAAATCACGTCTGAACAAGGGCTTAGACACCTATGGCGTGCTTATGACCATGTATGACTCACGTACTTCTTTGTCGAATCAGGTTGTTGAGGAAGTTCAATCGTACTTTGGTGATAAGGCGTTTAAGACGCTGATTCCCCGTACTGTTAAAATCTCTGAAGCTCCGTCTTTTGGAGAACCGGTAATTACCTATGCACCTCAAAACAAGGGTGCAAAAGCGTATATGAACCTTGCAAAAGAGGTGATCAAGCGTGCCTAGTGCAAAGAAACGTGGCGGATTGGGGCGTGGACTCAATGCTTTGGTCTCAGAGGCTGAGTATGAGACCGGTGGTTCTGCTGCATCTGCTTCAAATGCCGCATCTGAAACAAAACTACCTATTGAGGATATCGTTCCCAACCCTAATCAACCGCGAATTCACTTTAATGAAACTGAACTTCGCGAGTTGAGCGAGTCAATCCAAGAACATGGCGTTTTGCAGCCGCTCTTGGTTCGCAAGCATGGAAACGGCTATGAGATCATCGCTGGTGAGCGTCGTTACCAGGCGTCAAAGCTTGCTGGTCTTGAGGAACTGCCTGTCATCATTAAAGATGTTAATGATGAAGAGATGCTGGCTCTTGCTCTTATCGAAAACCTTCAACGTTCTGATCTGAATCCCGTCGAAGAGGCTAAGGGCTATCGCCAGCTCATCGATGCTAGCGGTATGACCCAGGAGGCATTGTCGAAGGCCGTAAGCAAGTCACGCTCTGCAATTACAAACTCGCTGCGCCTTCTCGATCTCCCCGAAGTAGTTCAGCAGATGATTTTTGAGGGTAAACTTACTGCTGGTCACGCACGTGCGATTCTTGCAGTTCCCTATGAGGATGCTCGAATTCGACTTGCAGAGAAGGTTGTTGCGGAGGGCCTTTCCGTAAGAGCGACAGAAAATCTTGCTCCATTGTTTTCTGCCGGGGAGACAACAAGGGCGCCGCGGCCTGCAACGCCTCAGTCTTTTAAAAAGGCTGCACGTGTACTTCGTCAGGTATTTAATACCAACGTGCGTGTGAAGAGCTCGCGCGGAAAGAATAAGATTGAGATTGAGTTTAAAGACGAGGAAGAGCTCTCTCGTATTCTTGGTGAAATGATTCAGTTTGATCAAGGAGGCCAAGATGAGGAATAAGATTTTTACTGCGATTGCATTGGTGACGACTGTCGCGGCTGGTGCCTTTGCTGGCTATAAGATCGCGACAGACGATGAACTTCGAGGTCGTTTGCTTCGTGGCGCGCAAGATATCGTTGATACGTCCAAGAAGAAAATGGATGTTATGACAGAAGATGTTGCCATGCGCACTGCTCAGGTAACGAAAAATCCTAAGATTAATCAAGGTTGGGTTAGCAACCAATGGGAAAATGTAGGCTATTAGGTACCTAACAATTACCCTGCATATTTTGAGGGGCCCTTGTCTGATTCATGAGACAAGGGCCCCTTATTTTGTCCGTAAATAATGGGAAAGGTAGCAGCTGGTCCAAAATTGAGGTCAATAAATGAAACGACCTCGGTTGCATATCCTGCAACCGGGGTCGTTCGATGTTTCACATGAAACGTTTTGGAGTGCGACTCCCCTATGCGTTCTTCTGAACTTTGAAGCGCTGTTTCAGCTGTCCGCAAGCGGCTTCAATATCGTTACCACGGGAGTTACGAATCGTGGTCTCGATGCCACGGGACTCAAGACGACGCTGAAGATCCTCAACCTTATGAATCGGCGACGGCTTGAGCGGGCTGCCCTCGATGTCGTTAAGCTGAATCAGGTTAACGTGGCACAGCGTTCCCTCGCAGAAGTCGCAGAGCGCCTGCATCTCGGGATTCGTATCGTTGACGCCTTCGATCATGGCATACTCATAGGTCGGGCGGCGGCCAGTCTTCTCGGTGTAGAGCTGAAGCGCTTCGTGAAGGCGAAGCAACGTGTACTTCTTAACACCGGGCATGAGCTTATTGCGCGTCGACTGGATGGCGGAATGCAGGGAAACGGCAAGAGTGAACTGCTCGGAGATATCGGCAAATTTGCGAATACCGGGAATAACGCCGCTGGTAGAGACGGTGAGGTGACGAGCGCCGATACCGATGCCATCGGGGTCGTTGAGGATACGCAGTGCCTTGAGAACCTCGTCGTAGTTGGCAAACGGCTCGCCCTGGCCCATGAAGACAACGCTTGTGGCACGCTCTCCAAAGTCGTTGGATACATGAAGCACCTGGTCGACGATCTCTTGAGCGGTCAGAGAGCGCTTGAGGCCGTTGAGACCGGTAGCGCAAAAGGCACAACCCATGCCGCAGCCTGCTTGGGTGGAAACGCAGACGGAAAGCTTGTTACGACGGGGCATGCCGACAGTCTCGACGGAAATGCCATCGTGGTACTCGAGCAGATACTTGCGCGAGCCATCTTTGGAAACCTGCTTGGTGAGTTCGGTCGGCGTATCAAAGGCAAAAGCCTCTTTAAGCTGCTCACGGAAAGCCTTGGGAAGGTTGGTCATATCGTCAAACGAACAAACGTTCTTCTCAAAGACCCATTCGATGAGCTGCTTCGCGCGGAAGGCGGGCTGGCCAAGTTCGGCCACGAGCTCGCGAATATCGTTTTGGCTCAAGTCGCGAATGTCCTGAGATTTAGTCCTGGGATTCATGGAAGCCTTTCGATTTTGGGGAAACGTAGAGGGTATCGCTACAATATGGTATCAGCTGCAGAAATTATAGAGGAGGAGTCTGCCCATGCCGGGTAAAAGCCTAGAGAACATGCACGTAGCGGTCTTGGCAGGCGGTCATTCCGCCGAGCGCGAGATCTCGCTCAATTCGGGAAAGAACGTCGTGGCGGCCTTGAAGGAGGCCGGCTACACTTCGGTGGAGCTGCTCGATACGGCTGCCGATGACTTTATGGTAACCATGGCGACCGGTGGTTTCGACGTGGCATTTATCGCCATGCACGGTGCCGGCGGTGAGGATGGTGCCATGCAGGGTGCCATGGAGACCCTGGGTATCCCCTACACGGCCTCGGGCGTGCTCGCGAGCGCCTGCGGTGCCGACAAGGAGGTGTCCAAGCTCCTGTACGCCAAGGCGGGGATCCCCATCGCCCCCGGACTGGCGCTCGAGACGGGTGACGAGGTCGATATCGACCATATCGTCGAAGTCTGTGGCGAACGCTGCTTCGTGAAGCCTGCTGTTAATGGTTCGAGCTACGGTATTTCACTGGTGCATGAGCCTTCCGAGCTGCCGGCTGCCATCAAGAAGGCGTTCGAGTATGGTGACAAAGTGCTTGTCGAGAAGTGCATCGAGGGAACCGAGATTACGGTAGGCGTTTACGGCGAGGACGATGTGCGTGCCCTGCCGATCGTCGAGATTCGCAAGCCTGAGGACTGTGAGTTCTACGACTTGGACGTTAAGTACGTCGACCCTACGGATATCCACCGTATTCCGGCGCAGATTTCGCCTGAAAACTATGCCCGCGCCCAGGAGCTTGCTTGCGCTGCCCACAAGGCCCTCGGCTGTCTGGGCATTTCGCGCAGTGACTTTATCGTGAGTGAAGACGGCCCCGTCATTCTCGAGACCAACACCATTCCCGGCATGACCGATACGTCGCTGTATCCGGATGAGATCCGCCACACCGACGACATGACGTTCCCGCAGGTCTGTGACAGCCTGATCCGTATGGGCCTTCGTCGAGCGGGCATTGCATGCTAATCGAGGACGCGGTTTCGTCAGGAACGCCGCAGTTTGTCATCGATTCTTATGCCACGCTTGCCGAGCGCGCCAAAACCCAAGCGTTTGGTCTCATCGAAGAGGATGTTATCGTCCTCGATACCGAGACCACGGGTCTTTCGGTGCAGGACAACGAGCTTATCGAGATATCGGCGGCTCGCCTTTCGGGCCGCGAGGTTGTCGATCGCTTCGATACCTTCGTGCATCCCAAGCAGCTGATTCCCGCCGAGATTACCGAGCTCACGAGCATTACAAACGCCGATGTGGCAGATGCCCCGTCGGCCGTTGAGGCTGTCGCCGCTCTCGCCGATTTTGTCGGCGGCTGCCCGGTGATCGCACATAACGCCACCTTCGACCGTTCGTTTATCGAGTCGGTCAAGGGCGGCGTCAACGTCAGTGACATCTGGATCGATTCGCTGGCACTGTCGCGCATCGCGCTTCCGCGCCTGGCCTCGCATAAGCTGTCTTTCATGGCCGACCTGTTTGGCTGCGACTCGGTGTCGCACCGCGCCAACGCCGATGTCGACGCCTTGTGTGGTGTGTGGCGCGTGTTGCTCGTGGCGCTCACCGACTTGCCTCAGGGCCTCATGGCGCGCCTGGCCGACATGCACCCCGACGTACCCTGGTCCTATCGTCCCATCTTCTCCTTCTTGGCGGGACAGAACCCCGGTTCCATCTTCTCTCTCAGCGCCGCCCGCGCCGACGTACTCAAGGCCGATCGGGCCGATGATCGCGTTGATGCGGACGAACTGCCGGTCCTCAAGATGCCGAGTCGTGAGGAGATTGAGGCAGACTATGCGCCAGGTGGCCTGGTCAATCGCATGTATCCCACCTACGAGCCGCGTGATGAGCAGATCGCGATGGCGCTCGAGGTTCGCGATGCGCTGGTCACGGGCACTCATCGAGTAATTGAGGCAGGCACAGGCGTCGGCAAATCGATGGCCTATCTGGTGCCTTTTGCCGAGGCAGCACGCCGTAACAACATCACGGTTGGTATTGCGACCAAATCGAACAATCTTGCCGACCAGCTCATGTACCATGAGCTGCCAAAACTTGCCGAGCAACTGGACGGTGGTCTGTCATTTTGCGCTCTCAAGGGGTATGACCACTATCCGTGCCTGCGCAAGCTCGAGCGCATGAGCCGCGGCCAGGTCGAGATTACCACCAAGCGCGATCCGGCGGACACGCTCACGGCGGTCGCGGTCATTATGGCGTACGTCTGCCAATCAGCCGATGGCGACCTCGACTCGCTCGGTATTCGGTGGCGCAGCGTCAACCGCCCCGACTTTACGACGGCCTCGCGCGAGTGTGCTCGTCGCCTCTGCCCGTTTTTCCCTGATAAATGTTTGGTCCACGGCGCTCGCCGTCGTGCGGCGCATGCCGATGTGGTGGTCACCAACCATTCCCTGCTGTTCCGCAATGTCGCGGCCGAGGGCAGGATTTTACCTCCGATTCGTCATTGGGTAATCGACGAGGCCCATTCCATCGAGCGCGAGGCGCGCCGCCAGTGGGCGCGCGTGGTGTCAGCGGACGAATCGCGCGTTCTGTTTGAGCGCCTGGGCGGTTCGAGCGCCGGTGCGCTGAGCCAGGTTTCCCGTGATTTGGCAACCTCCGAGGGCTCTACGCTCTATCTGGGCCTTACTGCCAAGGCGACGTCGACGGTTGCGCGCGCGAGCATGGCGATCGCCGACGTGTTCGATGGCGTTCGCGAGCTCGGCCGCCGTGCCCGTGGGGGTTATGACAATGCCAATCTATGGATTGGCCCCGAGCTGCGCGAATCTGACGACTGGCATGATTTCTTACCGTCGGCCTACGCTGCCATCGACGCATTGGAACAAGCTGACAAGAGCGTCGACGCGCTGGTGCAAGCCGCCGCCGCCGACAAGCCCGAGGTTGTTGTCGACCTGGGTGATATCTCGCGCCGCCTGCACGAGCTGGCCGAGAACCTCAAACTCATCATTGATGGCACCGACGAGCACTACGTGTATTCGCTGCAGGTCAATCGCAGGTTGCGTGCCGGCGGAGAGTCAATGACCGCAGAGCGCATCGACATTGGCGAGGCCTTGGCAACCGAGTGGCTGCCCGAGGTTCACACGGCTATCTTTGCCTCGGCGACCATGACGGTGTCCAAAAGCTTTGAACACTTTAACCACGCGGTCGGCCTCGATCGCATCGGTGCTTCAACATCCTCATCACTGCACTTGGACTCGAGCTACGACTTCGATTCGAACATGGCTGTAGTCGTTGCGGGCGATATCCCCGATCCGCGCGATCGTGAGAGCTATCTTACGGCGCTCGAGCGCGTGCTGGTCGACGCCCATCTTGCCATGGGCGGATCGGTGCTCACGTTGTTCACCAATCGGCGCGACATGGAAGACCTGTACGCCCGCGTTGAGCCCAAGATGGCCCGTGCGGGTCTGGAGCTCAACTGCCAGCAGCGCAACTCATCTCCTCGTCGCCTACGCGACCGGTTTATCAACGAGCCAACCTCGTCGCTTTTTGCGCTTAAGGCCTTCTGGGAGGGGTTTGACGCCAGCGGCGAGACGCTGCGCTGCGTCATCATTCCCAAGCTGCCGTTCTCGAGCCCCACGGACCCGCTCTCGTGCGAGCGCAACCTGCGCGAAGACCGCGCTTGGGCGCGCTATTCGCTGCCCGAGGCAGTGCTCGAGGTCAAGCAGGCGGCCGGCCGCCTTATCCGCTCGTCGACCGACTGCGGCGTGCTGATTCTGGCCGACCCGCGCCTGGTGACGAAAGGCTACGGAAAGAAGTTCTTAACGTCACTGCCCACGAGCTCCTACCAGCGCATCGAATCGGCGCAGATCGGTCACTATCTGCAACTGTGGCGCGCACGCCACGAGCGGCGGCGCTAAAGCGGACAGACGAGGGTTTTTGCCATATCGCACAGACGCTTTGACAGGGTGGGGTCATCCAAGATGCGGATGGCTCCGCCCGCTGCGATTATCTGGCTCAGTAGCCAACGCTCGGAGCCGTAATGCACGGTTACCGTTGCCATGTCTGCCCCGCTGCGCTCGATGAGGGTGATGCCGGCCCAGTCCAGATGCTCCGCCATATCGAATGGCATCAAGAGCTTTGCGCTACGCTGCGTCCGGGCAAGGGAATCGTGGAGGGATGCAACGTCCGGTGCGTGAGGCACGACGGAGTCTTCCGTCAAGGTGAGTCCCTCGATTTTATCCATGCGATAGGTGCGCTGCTCATCGACTGCGATGTCCCAGGCAATCAGGTATGTTTGGTCGCCGTTTGCCGTAATGCGCAAGGGGTCGACCAGACGCTCGCGTGGCCGCGCATCGTCCATCGAGCGATACGAGATACGGCAGCGAACGCCGTCTTGAATGGCGCAGCTCAGCTGCTGCCAGTGCGACCCACGGTTGACGGTATCAAAGACGCGCTGGTTATAGCCGAGCTCTTCGGGCAGAAGGGCATGTCGAATCCGAGCTGCCGTCTGCGGCTCGATCCCCAACGATTCAAGTTCATGGTTGAGCACAGCGCCTTCGGCGGCACTCAGACGCAGCGGTAGCACACGTCCGGCGTCACCGGTGAGGACCACACGCTCGCCGTGGCATTCGCAGATGATGCGCGCACCCGATTCTCGGTCCGCGAGCGTCGAGACGATCTCGAGAATCTCGTCGAGCGATACTCCCGTGATGTCAAAGCGGTCGCAAATTTCGGTTCGTGTCATGCCGCTCTCGCCGGCGGCGTAGAGGGCCTCCATGATGTCGATGGCGCGCGAGAGTCTCTGCTCGCTGGTGAGTTTACGCACGGGCATGCTCGTGCACCGTCCTTTCAATGAGGTGGTTCCACGCCTGCTTGAGCGATTTGGGGGCCATGGGCCTCATGCCGTCCATGGCGTGGGCCATGCAAAATGAGGCGGCGGCTTCAAGGTCGCGCACGTCAACGGTCCAGATCCATCCCGCATCGGTGTGTGCGAGCTCACCTCGCCCGCGCGTGAGGCCGTTGATCATATCGATCTGCGTCTGAGGGGCGAACGAGAACGTGGCTGCAACGGGCGGTCGGTCGGCGAAATCGAATTCAAAGAACAGATAGTCGTTGAGATTGAAGTCCGCAGGGATGGCGTAGGCCTTCGAAGGACGCCAAGCGCGAACGATACGGTCGCAGCGGAATGTCCTGATGTCGTCGGTGGTATTGTCGAGGCCGCAGAAGTACGCCACGCCCTCGCGCTCGAACATGCCGTAGACGCAGACGGTACGCTCTTTCTGCTCGCCGCGTCCGTTCTGATATAAAAATCGCAGCGCGCATCGCTCGGCAAAGGCGCTCCAAACCGCATCGACGGTGGGAGAGCGGCGGATCGGTACTTCGTCCACCGCCGTCCTACCGGTGAGGTAGGCAATTTTGGAGCGAATATCGGAAAGCGGCGCGGCAAAGGTGGAAGAGCCGGCCGCTAGTGTCTGGTCGATGGCGTTGAGTAGGATGTCGGCGTCGTCTGCGGTGATGAGGCCGCCTGCTGCAAACGTGTGCTCGCGGTCGATTGTCCACGAGCTTTCCTCGGTCTCCTGCGCACCGGCGGGGCGAACCTCCTTGATTAAGATGCCACGCTCGAGCAGTTTGTCACGATCGCGCCGAAACTTGCGCTTATCCGAGTCGATGTTGCCCGAGCCATATCCCAGGTCAGAATCCAAGACGATCTGCTCGGTCGTCAGCGGTTCGGGGGAGCTGTTGAGCACAAAGAAAAGATTGAGGATGCGCTGAGCCGTTTTATCGAAACTGGGCTCCGAATTCCCCTTTTTAATTGTCGCGGTCGCGTCGCTTGCCGTCATAGAGTCCTCGCATGAGAAGGTGGTTTGCTGCCATGATTTTAGTCCGATATGGAGATTAGGCTATATCCTTGTCCGCTCGGGGCGTTAAGATGGCCCGAATTCGGTCGTTTGCGCTCGCTCGGGGTATACTTTCGACTATATACGGTTCTAATGTGCATGCATTGGGCCTATTTGTCGGATTATGGATGTGGAGCGCACATGGCGAACACCCAGAACTATATTAACCACCTGCTGCAGAACACCGGCATTACGCCGGCATGCAGCGAAGAAGAGCGCTTGGCTGCCGAGGATATCGCTCAGATCTTCCGCAACCACGGCTTTGATCCCGAGGTTCAGGAGTTCAATGCCCCGGCGCCCAGTAGGTTGGCATTTGCCGTTACCGGTATTCTTGCGTTTGCCGGCGCCCTACTGATGGGCATCGGCGGCGGCATCGGCTTGGTCGGCACCTTGCTGGCCATTGCCGGCGCCGTTCTTTACGTGCTCGAACGCACGGGCCACCCCGTGGTTTCGCGCCTGGGCAAGACGGGCGTGAGCCAAAATGTCATCGCCTACCACAAGGCCTCGGGCCCGCTCGCGTCTCCGCGCAACCGCCCGGTGGTCGTTGTCGCACACTACGACTCTCCCCGTGCTGAGTTGCTCGCCCGCGAGCCCTATGCTTCGTATCGTGCGCTCATCGCCAAGCTGTTGCCCGTTGCCACGGTTGCCCCTGCTGCCGTTGCCATCTTGCGTATCCTGCCGCTCCCCGGCGCGCTCAAGGTTCTGCTGTGGATTGTCGCGATCCTCGCTTCCCTCGTTGCGCTCGCCAACGCGGCAAACATCATTTCTAACCGCTACATTCTTCCCTATACGTCCGGCGCGGTGTGCAACAAGTCTTCTGTTGCCGCCCTGCTCGGCGTTATGGACAACGTTGCTCCCTTCCAGGGCGAAAACGAGTTTCCCGACGATGTTCCGTTCGATACCTATTTTGGGGAGCAGAAACGTCGTGCCGAGGAGATGGCGCGCGCAGCAGCGGAGTATGCCGCGGCCCAACAGCAAAACGACTACGGCAACACCATCGAGTATGAAGAGCCTACCTACGCCGAGGACGAGTTCGGTCAGCCGATTGCTCCCGACGCTCAGACCGAGCCCGAACAGGGCGAGGCTTTCGACGAGCAGATCGAGGGCTTTGAGGGTGCGTCTGCCGACGAGACGCTGATCGGCGCCATCGTGCCAGAGGACCAGAATCAGGCTGTCCAGGCCGAAGAGTTCAATGGCGAGGTTCCCGCTGCCGAGCCGGCGGAGGAGCCTGTCGTGGCCGAGCCCGAGCCCAAGCTCTATCGCAATGCCGCCGGCAACATCCGCTTTGGTTCGGATGCCATCCGTGCGCTCGGAATGCTTCCCGAGTCCTGCACGCTCGATTACGAGGAGGGCGAGGAGCCGACGTTTGAGCCCGAGCCTGCCCCCGTTGTCACCGTGGATGATGAGTCTGCCGCGGTTACCGCTGCCGTTGCCGAGCCCGAGGCGGTGTCCGCGATCGATCCCGCGGCAGGACTGGACATTTTGGCTCCCGCCGCGCCGGCGCAAGACGTTGCGGACGAGTCTGACGACGATTACGTTGAACAGCCGAGGCGCCTGTCTTACGAGAGCGATACTGATTTCTCGGCCGAGATTCCCGCGGCAACGCCCCATGCCGATATTGCATCCGCGTTCTCTTCGATTGGCACCAGTGCTTCCAACTTCTTTAAGGGTGCGCTTGCAAAGGGCAAGAAATTTGTCGACGATTTCGAGGAGAAGCGCGCTGCCGCACGCGAGGCTGCCGAGCAGGAGGCTATCGCTCAGCAGCAGGCAGCCGAGGCGGCACGTGAGCTCGCAGCGCAAGAGTTCGAGCAGAACGAGGCTATGCGGTCCGTGCCCGTCGACGCCGCCGAAGCTACAACCTCCTTTGAGTCCCAGCAGCCGACGTCCGCGGATGTTGTTGAGGCGACGACGTCTTTCGAGGCTCAGCAGCACGTCGATAGCACCATGTCGTTTGATGCCGCGCAGTTCGATTCCACGATAACGTTTGAAAAGCAAGGCACCGCGCTTGCCGAGCCCCTTCCTGTTTCCGATGAGCAGAGCGACGCGGCAGACGATGACGAGCCTATTGATGCTGCCGAAATCCAAGATGTCGCCGAGGACGAGCCCGTCGAGGCCAACTCTGACGAAGAGCAATACGCGGCAGCCGAGCAAGATGATTCGACCGAGGTCGAGCAGGAGGAAGTGCCTGCGGTTTCCGAGACTCCCGAGACAGATGAGTCGAGGCCTTACTCCACGCAGATTTTCACCATGCCGGCCCCGAGTGGTTCCGGTGCCACGGTTGCCGATGTTGCTCCCACCCAGGACGAAACGGTCGATTCCCTTATGGCCCAGATTTCCTCCCAGGCATCACCGCGTCCGCAGATGAATGTTCCCGATCCGGCGTCGGCCCCATCGCCCGCGCCTTCCTCGTCTCCGCTGGCTTCAGTCCCCGATCCGTCGCTGCCGTCGATGAAGCAGGCAAACGTTGCGTCTCGTACGTCGCTGTTCGACCTTCCCGACCCCTCTGCACAGGTCAACGACCCCTTTGCTACCGCTCAGGGTCCCGAACCCACATCGGCACCCGTTGCGCCTCCTATGCCCGTTGCGTCGGGCGCTCAGCCGATCGAGACCATTTCGGCTCCCGCCCCGGCGGCACCCAAGTCTCGCAAGCGCGGCCTGGGCGGCCTGTTCGGTCGTAAAAAGAAAAACGAACAGGACAGCATGAGTGATTGGCTGGGCGTCGAAGACGATTACGATGCCAAGAAGTCCGGTCGCGGCATCGGTTCGTGGGATAATTTCGAGGACGATAACGATGGCTGGAAGGGCGGCGCTACGTCTTCCGACGGCGCTTCTTCCGAAGATATGCTCTCGGCTGTCGCCTCTATGGGCGACGATGAGCTGCTCGGTCACGATATCTGGTTTGTGGCAACAGGCGCCTCGGATTGTGATGGCGCCGGTATGAAGGCCTTCTTGGCTTCGCATCGCGATAAGCTCCGCGGCGTCTTCTTCATCAATCTTGAATCCGTCGGCGCCGGTAGGCTTTCGGTGGTGACGGTTGAGGGCGAACAGCAGCTGCTCAAGGGCGATCGCCGCATCATGAACCTGGTCAGCAAGGTGTGCAAGTCGTTCCATGTCGATTGTGGCGCGCTCGAGATGCCCTATGCCAAGACCGATGCCTACGCCGCGCTCGAGGCGAGCCGCCGAGCCCTCACCATCGCGGGCGTGGACGGCACACGTCTGGCTTGCGCTCGTACCGAGGACGACCTGCCCCACAATGTCAATCCGACGAACATTGCCACGGTATCCGAGGTCGTGACCGAGGTTATCCGTCGTTCGTAGACGGAGCTCTAAGGAGTCAACGTGTTTTCGTATATTAAGCGCCATTGGCCTGTCTACGTGATTTTGACCTTGATCGCCATTGCGTTAGGGTTTGGAGCTGCCTACATCGTGGGCGCGAAGGGCTCGACCCCCGCCTCCGCAATCAGCGAAGAGGTGGAGCAAGAACAGAACACGGGTGCCGATGGGATTCCTGAGTCCGAGCAGGCAATCGTTGATGGTGGATCTTCGTCTGCAGAGTAGATACGGCGATTTAAATGATTGAAAGCGGGCGAGCCGGGGGACTGGCTCGCCCGCTTTTTCATCGCGCTAGCGCTTCTTTGGGATTGACCTAAGGCGAGCGAACCATAGGGCTGCGGCACCCGAGGTCAGGAGCGCGGTGATGCAAGCGGCGATGAGAGCTGATCCTGTTGCCGGTAGGTCCTGCGGTAGGGTACAGCGTTGAATGACACGGTCCTCGTCATGTGACTCAAGTTTATCGCCGCCGCCGTTGCGGCAAAGATCGACGCGTGCGCTGTTGGTGAGTGCAGTTTGGGGTGTATAAGCCGACGTTGCCTGCATGTGCACGACTGCGCCCCGAGCATCTGTGCCAAGGATTGCTTTGGCATCGTCAAGGTCGTCGTGCTCATCTTTGAGATCATCACGGGTCCAAGAATCCGCATCGCTTCGAGTCGTAAAGTCGGCGGCTACCGCACCGTATTCAATGCGAATGCCCGTCACGACGGTATTGGATGCAAGGTCGAGTTCTTTCGCCTCGAGTGTGGTGGATTCCGTGGTCGAGACATCCGCCTTCCAGAGGTGCCAGCCGTCGTAATCGACGAGGCGGCAATCCTCACCCAGACTCTCTTTTACTTCGTCGGACTCAAGCCAAGGATTTTCGTGCCCATCGTCAAGCGTCGCGTTTGCCGGCTCATCGACGTCTGTCGAGTCCAACGGCGTCGTGCGATACCACACGTTGCACAGACCGTTGAGGTCGCCGATGGCGACGGGGGTTTCGATTGAGACGAATCTCGCCGTGCCGTCTTTGGCACACTCAAGATCATCGGTAATCGTAAACTCATCAACCCAAGTAGCGGAATCGTTTCGAGCATCGATGGTATAGGAGAAAAGCCCATCCGTATTGGTTTGCATCGCGGCGCGGTTTTTTCCATCACCGTTAGCCAACAGACCCTTCCCGATAGGTTGGACAAGTTCCTGACGCTTGTCGACCTGTCCTTTGATCTCGATGGGCGCATCCTTCATCGCGACGGATTGGACTTCTCCCGTATCCTTTATTTCAAACGTTATCTCCTCGGCAAGGTCATAGGTCCGCGGAGACATCGTTTCGCGCAACGAGTAGGTGCCGGGTGCAAGATGTTCGATGCGGTGCGGCTTGTCGGATGAGGTCCAGGAGTCTATTTCGGTTTTATCGGGACCATATAAGGTGAGCTGTGCGCCTTTCACTTCCTGCTCTCCGCTTGCATCGACCTTGGAGATATCAACCTTGGTGTAATCGTCGGATACGTTAAGCCGTGCTTCCACAACGGGTGTTTTCTGGTCGGCATAGGTAAGGTCGACGATATGGTGCGTCCGGTCGAGTAAGAAGCCGGTCGGCGCTTGAGTCTCGACAACCTCGTAGCGTGCGGTGCCAGATCCCAGCGGGAGGTCGTCCGCGCGTGCTTCTCCAGTTTCATCCGTCGTGACGGTAGCGACAGTCTCACCGTCGAGCGCGGCAATGCTGCCGTCGGGGCGCACGATATCACCTGAGGCACGGATCTCAAAGATGGCGCCCGCGAGGCTGCTGCCGTCTACGGCATCGGTTTTAACGATCCTGATGTTTCCGATCGCGGCGTGGTCATAATACGAGGCGATTGCAACGGGCGTTAGGTTTATATCGGCGGGTATGTTTACCTCGATTTCTCCGCCGACAAGATAGGGCTCTTTGGCCGAGGCTTCGCGTACATAATAGGTGCCCGGCACGAGCGATTCGGGCAGTGTGACGGTGCCGGTCGCGTCAGTCGTAAAGGTGTCCATTACGTTATGTGCTGGATACCAGCATGTTTGTGAGACAGGTTTGTGATTGCTGTCGAGGAGTTGGAAGGTGAATCCGGCTAGGGGAACAGAAGCGCCTGTTTGGGCATCGCGTTTTACAATCTGGAGATGCGTCGACAGAGCGTGGTTGTCCACGATATATTGAAGCTCGGCGCCGTCGGAAATCTGATTAGCCTCGACGGTCCATTCCCCCGCACGTTTAAAACCCTCGGGGACGGTTTCCGGAACCTCACGAACCGTGTAGCCGGCGCGGTCGTATGGGACGGCTCCGTGGACACCGGCTGGTCGCTTGCCTGTGCCAAACCATGCTTCGGGCTGGTCTTTGGTGGAGGCAAAGCCATAGATGTTTGTAGTCAGTGTGCCAACAACCTGCTGAGAGCTGTTACTGACAACCTCAAAGACAACATCTCCTGCCGGCTGCTCCAGGCCGGATTGATCGTTATTGCCGTAGTCCTTGAATTTTGAAATCTCAAGGTCAAACGCAATGGGGATATCGGAAACGCGAGATTCGATCTCGACCACGCCTGAATCGCCGAGTTGGTCGGCTCCAACGGTGTAAGACCAACTGTCACCGGAGGGCAAATAGCCCTCGGGCGCCTTCGATTCATAGATGGTAAAGGTTTCCAGGGGGACATCGGTGAGGGTAGCTCGACCGCTTTCATCGGTCCTGAGAGTTTGTGTCCATCCAGGGGTTGATTGCGATACGCACACGAATTCTGCTCCTGCGAGCGAAGCCCCAACTTGGGGGCCTGCATTCGTTGCGGCGTCGAGCTTTACAATGCGCAAGGTAATGGTGCCGGGTTGTTCATCAATGGTGACGTATCCGCCGTTATCCGTCGTGGTAAAGGCAATGCGATCGCGCAGGGGGATATAACCAGCTGGCGCTGTTGTCTCAACTAGGTAGTATGCCGTGTTGGGTAGGAGTGTTGCCTGCGCTCGACCGTTGCTGTCCATCTGGACGGTGGCGACACGCGCGCCGCTGGCGCTCTCAAAAACATCGAATGTTGCCCCGTCAAACTGATAAGTATTGTTTCCGCTGGTAATGGCAGCGTTTGCAGACTGCTTTTGGAAGGAAACAGAGACCGCCGGCAGTACATAGAGCATGTCTTGACGTTTACTGCCGCCCGATACGGTTCCTATATAGCGCCGCGCGCGGTGCGGAGCGGCTTTGATGCTTCCTGATTTTGCGCTGTCGTGGAGCCACCGCGCAGCCGCCACGACTTCATTGTCGGCGGTAAAGTGCCCACTCTTGGTTTTGCCCTGAGCGGTCGTGTAGGAGTAGGTGCCGTCGACATGGGTAGTGCCGTTGAGCATCCATACGGCAAGCTGGGTGGCGGCGCGGGCGCGATCGGGTGAAAGATGGTAACCGCCAAACGACGTGGCGGTAGGATATCCGTGACAAACGATTGCCGCGAACTCGTCGTCGAGCCACACCCAGCCTTGATCAAAGTTGAGCCATGGGCCGCCCGGCTTGGTGGGGCCGGGGCGCTCCTGGTTCATGCAGTAGGCAATCGAGGCGTCTTGAGCTTCATACTTGCCGATAAAGAAGGGCCCACAATCATCGCTAATAGTGCGGAAGCCGAGTTGGTCGTAGCCATCGACCGCAAATGCGGTTCCCGGTGCCAGACAGCCGAAAAGCAGGAAGAGGAGCAGGAGCAGCGGACCTGTTGCGATTGCGCTGTGGACAGAGTGCGTGGGTGCGTTGGACATGGCTGCTCCTTATCCCTCGTGCGCCGCATGGGGAGGTTGCGACGCGTAGGATGAGGCTACCCCCGAGGTTCATGCGGGTAAGTACCGGAGCCTGACCAAAAGCTTGCCCAATTCCTGACAAATTGAGCTCAAATACAACAATCAGGCAAAAGCGCAGGTAGAAGATAAGGAGAACAGGAGGCCAAAGGTCCTCGTCTCCACAATTGATGCGATTTTCAAACGAATCTCCACAGCTAAAACAAGCATCGCCACCCTTGTATCGAACAAGACAACCGCGTTATACTAGCCAACACACAAGCGGGCATCGCCAAGTGGTAAGGCATCAGCTTCCCAAGCTGACACTCGCGGGTTCGAGTCCCGTTGCCCGCTCCAGCTAGAAGCACAAGCACGGCACCATCACGGTGCCGTGCTTTTTTCAATAAAGCGCCGGGACTCGAACCCGCCAGGGTGCGAGCGTAAAACAAACGCGAAGCGTTTGTAGCGAGCAGGCGAAGGCGCCGGCAGGCGCCTGAAGCCGGTGCGGATTTGCGAAGCAAATACGCGGACGTCCCGTTGCCCGCTCCATCGAGCATGGGAGACAGCCGGGAGTGTCAGATTCAACCCATATTGCCCGCGCATAGGCGTAGGTCCGGGACATGCCGACCGCAGCCGGTGCGTACTTGCAAAGCAAATACGCAGACGTCCCGTTGCCCGCTCCAATTCCAAAATGTTAGGTTAATGCCTGCTGCCCATACTCGCACCCGCGCACGGTACAATGGTTGAGTTACGACCAACGTGCCAATAACCAAAAAGGAGCCGCTATGATCGATCGCTATACCC
>CAKTVQ010000020.1 GCA_934630375.1 uncultured Collinsella sp. | reverse complement strand
TTGCCCTTGAGCCGGAGTTCTCTCCATGCGCTACCATGACAGACAATGTATTTGACGTACGACCCGCCGAGCTTGCCTCGGCGGGCTTTTGTCGTTGCAATGCCGGAGGAACAGCATGCTCATTCACCGTATAGCCGCGCAGCTTTACACTGCCGAGGCGCTGCAGACCGTCGAGGCCGGGCTCGATTCTGGCGAGGACGTGACGCTGGCCGTGTCGCAGTCGGGCCGCACGCTCATGGCGGCAGCCCAGTTTGCGCGCCGTCCGCGCCCCACGGTCTACATTGTGAGCGGCGAGGACGCGGCCGATCGTGCCGCCCGCAGCCTTGCCGCCTATGTGGGGCTGGCGCACGTGTGCCGCTTCCCCGAGCGCAAGGACTACCCCTGGCGCGAGCAGGCGCCCGACGATGCCGTGGTGGCCCAACGCTGCGAGGCGCTGGGGCGCATCGTGCGCGGGGACAACTGCATTATGGTTGCCTCGGCCCGCGCGCTGCTGCGCTGCGTGCCGCCGGTCGAGAGTCGCTACTGGGAGTCCACTACTTTTGCGGTGGGCGAGGAGATTCCCTTTGACGAGGTGCCGCAGCGTCTGGTGGGCATGGGCTACACCAATGCCGGCGCCGCCGACGCGCCCGGCCTGTTCCGTGTGCACGGCGACACCGTCGAGGTGTTTCCCGCGCAGGAAAAGGCACCCGTGCGCATTGAGTTTTTCGGCGACGAGATCGACCGCATCCGTCGCATGGTGAGCTCCACGGGCCAGACCATCGGCAACGAGGACAGCATCGAGATCTTCCCCTGTCGCGAGCTGGCGCTCACCGACGAGGCCGTTCACAACATGCATGTGGCGCTCTACCGCGCCAGCCAGGACGACAGTAAGCTGGCGGCGCTGCTCGAGATGGTGGATGCACGCATCGTCACGCCCGAGCTCGACCGCTTTTTGCCGGTGATGTACGGCCAGACCGTGAGCCCGCTGTCGCATGTGAGCGGCAAGGCGCTCGTGGTGCTGTCCGAGCCGCGCTCGCTGTTCGACGATTGCCTGCGCGCCTACGAGGATATCGAGGCCCGTGCCGGCGAGGCGGGAGTCGACCGCCTGGACGGCCTGTACGTGCGTGCCCAGCAACTCGACTTTGGCTCCCAGCAACGCCTGAACTATGTGAGCCTCATCCGTGCCGGCGGTGCGGTGACCGCCGAGCTCAAGATTGAGCAGCCTGCCATCGCAGGCTCGGACAACCGTTTTATGACGCGCATCCAGGAGGTCGTGGGCAAGCGCTATGCCTGCGTGTTTGCCATCCCCGACCGCGGTGCGCGCGAGTCGATGGAGCTCACCTTTGGCGACGAGGGCATTACCTTTGAGGAATCGCTGACCGCGGCGCCCGAAAATGCCGGCGCCATCGGCGACCGCGTGCGCGTGGCAGCGGCGGATTCCGCCGACCGTGCCGCACGCCAGGAGGCCCATGCTTCCATTCGTGACCGCAAGGCCGATGCGCTCAACGCCCGCTCGCTCGAGGCGGGCGCGGCCCAGGCTGCCGCAGGCGCCGCCGTGCCCACCATCTCGCGCGGGCGCGTGACCTTTGTGGACGCTGCCCTGCCGCAGGGCGTGGTGGTGCCTGACGCCAATTTGGCTGTGTTCTCGATCGCCGACCTCAACGCTCGTATGGATGCCAACCGCGCGCGCAGCCGCCGCAAGGTTGACATTACGCAGATCACCTTTCCGTTTAAGCCGGGCGACTACGTCGTTCATGCCACGCACGGCATCGCGCTCTTTAGCGAGATCGCGCGCCAGGAAGTGGGCGGCAAGGAACGCGACTACTTTTTGCTGGAATACGCCGATGGCGACAAGCTCTACGTGCCGCTGGAGCAGGTCGACCGCATCACGCGCTACGTTGGCCCCGACGGCGACAAGCCGCGTCTGACCAGGCTCAACACCGCCGACTGGACGCGTGCCACCAACAAGGCGCGCAAGAACGCCAAAAAACTGGCGTTTGACCTGGTCGACCTGTATACGCGCCGCTCATCGATCGCCGGCATTGCCTGCCCGCCCGACACGCCCGAGCAGATCGAGATGGAGGAGAGCTTCCCCTACGACGAGACGCGCGACCAGCTGGAGGCCATCGCCGACATTAAGGCGGACATGGAGGCGCCCAAGCCCATGGACCGCCTGCTGTGCGGCGACGTGGGCTTCGGCAAGACCGAGGTCGCCCTGCGCGCGGCGTTTAAGTGCGTGGATTCCGGCCGTCAGGTCATGGTGCTCTGCCCCACGACCATTCTGGCCCAGCAACACTACGAGACGTTCTTTGAGCGCTTTGCCCCGTTTGGCCTGGAGGTCGAGGTGCTCAGCCGCTTCCGCACGCCGGCGCAGCAAAAGCGCGCGCTCAAGGCGTTTGCCGAGGGCACGATTGATGTGCTCATCGGCACGCACCGCCTGCTTTCGGCTGACGTGAACCCCAAGAACCTGGGCCTGGTGATTATTGACGAGGAGCAGCGCTTTGGCGTGCAGCACAAAGAGCAGCTCAAGAACCTGCGCGAGCAGATTGACGTGCTCACGCTTTCGGCAACGCCCATCCCGCGAACCATGCAGATGGCCACGAGCGGCGTGCGCGATATGAGCCTGATCACCACGCCGCCCACCGGGCGTCGTCCCGTGATCGTGCACGTGGGGGAGTACGACCCCGATGTGGTGAGCGCGGCGATTCGCCTGGAGGTGGGTCGCGGCGGTCAGGTGTATTACGTGTCCAACCGCGTTAAGACCATCGACGATGCCGTGGCGCGCGTGCACGAGGCCGCGCCCGAGGCACGCGTGGGCGTGGCGCACGGCAAGATGAGCCCGCGCGAGGTCGAGGACGTGATGATTGAGTTCGCGACCAAAAAGATCGACGTGCTCATCGCTACGACCATCGTGGAGAGCGGCATCGACAACGCGACCGCCAACACGCTGATCATCGAGGATTCGCAGCGCCTGGGCCTGGCGCAGCTCTACCAGCTCAAGGGCCGTGTGGGCCGCTCTGCCACGCAGGCCTACGCGTACTTTATGTTCCCGGGCGAGCTGCCGCTCACCGAGGAGGCCACGGCGCGCCTGACCGCGCTTTCCGAGTTCCAGGATCTGGGCAGCGGCATGCGCATTGCCATGCGCGACCTGGAGATTCGTGGTGCCGGCTCGCTTATGGGCGCCGAACAGCACGGCAACCTGTCGAGCGTGGGCTTTGACCTGTTTACGCAGATGCTGGGCCAGGCGGTGGCCGAGGCGCGTGGCGATGATGACGCCGGCGTGGAGGTGGCAAGCGTGGGCATCAACCTGCCGGCCGACTACTTCCTGTCCGAGGAGTACATGCCAGCGGTGGACCAGCGCGTGCTCGTGTACCGAAAGCTCGCGGCGGCAGAGGACCTGGAGAGCATCGACGAGGTGCAGGAGGAGACAGAGGCCGCGCACGGCGAGCTGCCGTTGGCGGGACTCAACCTGTTCAATCGCGCGCGTATCCGCATTCGCGGCGAGCGTCTGGGGCTCGAGAGTGTCACGCTCAGCGGCGGGCGCATCACGTTTTTGGGCGTCGACGTGCCCAAGAAGGTGGCCTTTGAGCTTAAGACCCGCTATGGCGCGGTGAACTTCCCCAAGAGCCGCAAGTTGTCGGTGCCCTACAAGGCGGGCGCCGGCGCGGGCAGCGGCCTGGGTCGCGGTCTCGACGCCAACGACGGCACCGGCCCCGTGGCCGCGGCACTCATGCTGCTGCAGCAGCTGGGCGCCAGCGACGATGACTAACAAGCAAAGGGCGTGGTGGGACAAAGTTATCAGTAGTTCTTTGTCCCAGGTGTGATAGTCGCATCGAGCCTGTTACCGCAAGCGACCCTGGGACAAAAACTACTGATATCTTTGTCCCACCACGTCGCTGGCTGACCTTCTGCCCGACCGAAAGGATGCCATGTTCGGGTACATCTATAAGAAAGACGCCGCCATTATTGCGGCTATCCTGGCCCTTTGCCTGCTCACGGGCAGCTTCTTCGATTACCAAATCTCGAGTGCGCTGTTCAACATCGCCAGTATGTACGGCCGCTTTATCGAGGCTGCTGGCGAGCTGCCGTTTGAACTGACGGCGAGCGTCGCGGGCATTATGCTCGTGCGCGCGGTGCGCCCCGATTCCAGGGCGAGCAAATGGCTCGCCGTGCTCGGCATCCTCGTCAATGTTGGCCTGGCCGGCTACGAGATCATTTCGTCCCTGCGGGTTGGCGGCAAGCTCGTCGCGGTCCAGTTGGTACTGACATTTGTGCTGGTCATCGCCGCCAACCTCATCGTCTATCGCCTTACGCGCAAAACCTCGCCCGACGAGCTCACGCGCTGGGCGTTGATGGTGCTTGCTGTGTGGGTCGCTCAGGCCATTATCCTCAACGTCATCGTTAAGCCACTGTGGTCGCGCCCGCGCATGCGTGTGATCGAGGTCACGCCGGGGCTCAATTTTCAGCCGTGGTGGGTGATCGGCAACCCCGACAAGTGGAGCTATATTGCGGCCGGCGTGATCAAGGACGGCTTTAAGTCGTTTGCGAGCGGTCACACCGCGCATGCGGCGATCGGCCTGATGCTTGCCGGGCTTCCCGCGGCTGCCTTTACGGAAAAGCCGTTGCGCCGCCGCGTGGTCTTTTGGGCCGCGGCTGTGGTCGCAGCACTCGTCGCCTTTGGCCGCATCGTGATCGGTGCGCATTTTTTGACAGATGTGAGCTGCGGCTTTGCCCTCGTGCTGGCACTCGAGTGTCTTGCCGCGCACATTGCCTATCCGCACGGCGTACAATAAGCGCCACCTGAATCATCTGGCCGATACCCGGTAAGAGAGGATTGCCATGCTCGCGTTCAACAACGACTATTCCCACGGTGCGCACCCCGCGGTGCTGCAGGCGCTCGTCGACACCAATATGGAGCCGCAACCCGGCTACGGTACCGACGCGCACACCGAGCATGCCAAGCAGCTCATCCGTGAGGCCTGCCAGGCACCGGATGCCGATGTGTTCTTGCTGGTGGGTGGCACGCAGACCAACGCCACGGTGATCGATATGTTGCTTGCGCCGTACCAGGGCGTTGTTGCCGCCGAGACCGGCCACGTCGCCTGCCACGAGGCGGGCGCCATCGAGTTTGGCGGCCACAAGGTGCTCACCATCCCCGGCTACGAGGGCAAGATGCACGCCGAGGACCTCGAGAACTATATCCAGGTGTTCTACGAAAACGAGAGCTGCGAGCACATGGTGTTTCCGGGCGCCGTGTACGTGAGCCTGTCGACCGAGTACGGCACGCTGTATTCCAAGGCCGAGCTGGCGGCGATTCACGCGGTGTGCCAGAAGCGCGAGATTCCGCTGTTTGTGGATGGTGCCCGCCTGGCTTATGCACTGGCGGCCGATGAGTGCGACATCACCCTGCCCGAGCTGGCGCAGCTGTGCGACGTGTTCTACATCGGCGGCACCAAGTGCGGCGCTCTGTGCGGCGAGGCCGTGGTGTTCTGTGGCATGCACGCTCCGGCACATCCCATTCCGCGCATTAAGCAGCATGGCGCGCTGCTGGCCAAGGGCCGCCTGACGGGCGTCCAGTTTGAGGCGCTCTTTACCGATGGCCTGTATTTTGAGATCGGCCGTCAGGCGATTGAGACCGCGAAGGCCCTTCGTCGCGTGCTGCACGAGCGCGGCTACCAGTTCTTCTTGGAGACGCCTACCAACCAGCAGTTTGTGATTCTGCCCAACGAGGACATGGCGCGCATTCGCGAGCATGCGGCGATTGAGTACTGGGAAAAGTACGATGAGACCCATACCGTGGTGCGTTTTTGCACCAGCTGGGCCACGACGCAGGAGGACATCGACGCGTTGGCAGCTGTCCTGTAGGTTGATGTGATGACGAGGGGCCGCCTTGCGTCTTGGTTTGGCGTAAGGCGGCCTTTGCTTTTGATGGGGGAGGGGCTGTATGCCCGAGGAATCCGTGATGTCCGAGCCGACGATTCGTCTGGCGACGCCCGACGACGCGCCAGCCCTGCTTGCCATTTACGAGCCCTATGTGCTCGAGACGGCGATTACCTGCGAATACAAGGTGCCGAGCGTTGAGGAGTTTGCCGGGCGCATTGCCAAGACGCTCGAGCGCTATCCGTACTTGGTGATGGAACTCGATGGCCGCCCAGTGGGTTATGCCTACGTGAGTGCACTCAACAGCCGCGAAGCCTATGACTGGTCGGTCGAGACGTCGATCTACCTGGCACGCGATGTGCGCCATGGTGGGCTGGGGCGCAAACTGCACGATGCGCTCAAGCAATGCCTGGTCGCGATGGGCATTACCAACATGTGCGCGCTCATTGCCGTGCCGCACGACAAGGATGACGAGTACCTGACGCACAACAGCCAGGATTTCCATGCCCATATGGGCTATCGCCTGGTGGGTGCCTTCGACCGCTGCGCGCAAAAGTTCGGTCGCTGGTATGACATGTGCTGGATGGAGCTGGTCCTAGCCGAGCGCGTCCCCAACCAACCCAAACCAACCTGGTTCCCCGCACTTGTTGCCCAAGGTTTCAAACCTACCATTTAGGGACAGGTTTTTGGCTGTCTTGCGGTATCAAATTGCCGCAAGAAGCGCCGCGTTCGTACGCTTTTTTGACTCGAATCGTCCCGTCGAGACACCTTGCGAGCTAAGTGAGTAGACTTTTTGGCGCAAGGCGAGCACAAAGCGTATCTGCTTTAGTAAAACCGCAGGTCACGGAGATGGCTGTTTTGGTTGTGCTTGGCAGGTCGCGAAAAGTCTACTCACTTAGGTTTACGGTGCTGGATATTCTGGGCAGGAACAGTTGAGCTTGGGCGGCGCGTGTTGCCAGGCGATGTTGGCATTTGCGCCATGCCGGCTTGAGATTTAATAAAAACCGCAGGTAAAACGCATATTAGTTAGTTTCGCCTCGTTTAGTGCGCTAGCCGATGGGCTCGGTGTATTTGGCGCGGTCGGTGCGCTGGATACGCTTGGAGATATGGAGCGGGCGGCCGTCGGTGTCGTAGACGTAGTCGGTGATTAGGATTAGCGCCTGCCCGCGCTCGACGTTGAGCAAAAACGCCTCGTTTTGCGAGGCATAGCACACCTCAAAGGTCTTGTGCCCCTGTGCCGGCGCGCGATGGAATTCTTGACGCAGCGTGGCGTAGAGCGAACCGTTGATATCGCGATCGATGAGTGCTTCAAAGCTCGGTGGTAGATAGGTGGTCTCCAGGCACAGCGGCGCATCGTCCAGGTAGCGTAGGCGGACGAGCTTGACGAGCTTGCTGCCCACAGCGGCGTCAAAGAACTTGGCTATGCTGCCGGCAGCCTTGGTAAAGCCCGAGTCCACCGTGCGCGTGGTGGGCTTCATGCCCTGGCCTTCGACCTGCTTGGTATAGCTCGAAAACACCAGGTTGTTCTCGTGGAGCGCGGGCGTGTCGGCCACAAAGGCGCCACGCCCGCGCTCGGTGCGCACCAGACCCTCATCAACGAGCACCTTAAGGGCGTGGCGCACGGTGCTGCGCGACAGCCCCGATTCGTCCATGAGCTCCATCTCGGACGGCAGCTTGTCTCCGCGTGCGTAGATGCCGGCGGCGATGCGGTCGCGAAGCGTACCCGCCAAGCGCTCGTATTGGGCCAGTTTCTTTTTAGACGAAGCGTTCATGCGATCAACCTGTATCTAACTTGTATGCGTATCTAATCAAGCATGTATTCAATACAACAACAAAACCGCTGGTAGCTAGCTATCGAAAACCGCATCAGCAAAATTTCTAAGATAAATATAGCATACAACTAGTCGACATAACCAAAACATGTATGTAACTTGTATGCCATCGAGAGCATCAAACGAGAAGAAAGGCTGATGCACGATGACTACTCAGGAACAGGTTAAGGATGTCGTCTCCCAGGTTTTGGCTGACAAGGCAGACAAGGGCGGCATCAAGCGCGTCGTGTGGATTGGCGCCGGCGGATCCAACGGCGGCAACTATCCTGCCCAGTACTTTATGGAGCACGAGGCCACGCAGGTCGTGAGCTCCAGCTACACCAGCAACGAGTTCGTGCACGCAACCCCTGCCTACGTCAACGAGAACACCCTGGCCGTGGTCGTGTCCATGCGCGGCACCAAGGAGACCATCGTCGCCGCCCAGGTCGCCAAGGACCACGGCGCCAGCACCATCGCCATCTATGTTGACGAGTCCGGCCTCACCGAGGTCTGCGACTACAAGATCCAGTACGACAGCCTGGCTGTCGACGAGTCCTGCATGGGCCGCACCAACTCCGCCGTCGTGACCATGATCGCCATGGAGCTTACGCAGCAGACCGAGGGCTATGCCGAGTACGAGACCGCTATGGCCGCGTTCGACTTGGTCGACCCCATCTATCGCAAGGCCGTCGAGTACACCCGTCCGCTCGCTGCCAAGTGGGCCGAGCAGAACGCCGACAAGCCCTGCATCAACGTCATGGCCCAGGGCCCGCTCTTTGGTGCCGCCTACGTCTTTAGCATCTGCAACGTGCAGGAGATGCTGCAGATCGACTCCTGCACCATCAACACCTGCGACTTCTTCCATGGCCCCTTCGAGATCCTGGACAAGCGCACCTCGCTGTTCCAGCTCATCAGCGTCGGCCGCAGCCGCTGCAACGACGAGCGCGGCATCCGCTTCGTCAACCAGTTCGGTGGCGAGCGCGTCTATCAGCTCGACGCCAAGGAGCTCGGCCTCAACGACATCAAGGACAGCGTGAGCGAGTACTTCAACCACCTGATCTTTGCCCCGATCCTCAACAACGTCTACATGCGTGCGCTCTCCGCCGTCACCCACAAGGACTACATGACGCGCCGTTACATGTGGAAGCTGGACTACTAAGAGTTACGCGGTTTTACCAAACCGCGTAACGGCTCGACGCTGCGCGGACCGCATTTGGACAATCTGACGTTCAACTTCAAGGGCGCGACCAGAAGGTCAGCGCCCTTTCGTTTCACGTCACCTTGTCTCAAATGCGGCCCGCTCGCTGACTTATGCTCAACCAGCGGTGCCTTAGACGTTGGGGACGTTCTTAAATGACTAGTCATTTGGGAACGTCCCCAATGAGTATGTGGGGAAGCAGATTTTTCCGTTCGGCGATTTGTGTCTTGAAAAATGTATATAACGACTATAACGTAGTACGAAACATATTGGAAACGATACCGAGGAGGCTGCGTTGAAGAAAAGCAATCTGGGCTATGTGCTGGTGCTGATCGCCGCGCTTATGTGGGGCACCATCGGAATCTTCGTTAACGGAATCTCGGCCCTCGGCGTTTCGTCTCAGAGCATGGCGGCCTTTCGCCTGTTGTCCGGCGCCATCTTAATGGCTCCGGTCTTGGTGTTTATGGGTTGCCAGGGAGGTACTCGTGAGGGAAAAGCCACGGGCCCCATGGCGCTCTTCAAAGCAAGCCCCAAAGAGCTTGTTCCCTGCGCGCTTCTTGGCATCATCGGCCTCGCCACCGCTAACACGCTTTATTACGAGTGCATGGGCGAGGTGGGCATGTCCACGGCGTCGGTGCTGCTCTACACCTCGCCGGTGTTTGGCGTTGCGCTCGGCCGCGTGCTCTATTGCGAGGACGTGACCCCCAATAAGCTCGTCGCCATCATCTTTAACATTGTGGGTTGCGTGCTCGCGGTGACAAGCGGCGACCTGTCTGGTTTCCATTTCTCGGCTTGGGGCGTCGCGTCGGGTGTGATCGCCGGACTTTGCGGCGCGTTGCTGGCTGTGTTTAGCCGCATGGCCACCAAGACGCTGCATCCGCTGGCGGTGACGTTTTGGGGCTTTGTCTTTGGCGGATGCTTTATGGCGGTGCTTTCGGCTCCGTGGTCCGATGTAGCCGCGGCAATGTCCCCGCAGCTCATTCTGCTGTTCGCAGGCTTTGGCTTTATTCCGACGGCTCTTGCGTACATCTTCTATATGCAGGGCCTTTCGATGGATCTTGAGACGTCGAAGGTGCCGGTCGTGGCTTCGTTCGAAACCGTGGCGACCGTTCTGGTCGGTATTGGCATCTACGCCGAGCCCGCCGGCGCGATCAAGGTCCTGGGCATCGTGCTGGTGCTCGCGTCCATCCTGATTATGAACACCAACTTCTCCAAGCTGCGCAACAGTGCCTTTGTCGGTCATATCGTTGAGAGCATGACCTTTAAGCCCAACGCGTGGTGGACGGAGAAATCGCAGGACATGGATCTGTTCCGCGAGCGCACCGGCATCGCGCTGGAGCCCACCGTGCAGGAAAGCCCCTGGTACTTCGTGCGATAGGGGATTGGCGAGGCGTCTGATCTGGGGTTATCCAACCAGCGCCGGCCTACCCAGCCCCAACGTTTCGATTACGTTAAACCCGTCAACGGTCGATTTTCACCCGCGAGCGGTCTTTATACTAATTAGCAATATAAGCAACGTATAAGACGTTATAATGACCATAACGAAAAGGAGGAGGCAAGATGAATCAGATCATTCTCGCATCTCATGGCGGCCTGGCCGCAGGCGCCAAAGACACGCTCGAGATGGTTCTCGGCGACGTGTCGAACGTCCACGTCGTGTCGCTTGCTCGTGACGACAAGGAGCCCATCACCAATAAGGTGGACGCCATGATCGCCACGTTCAACGCGGACGACACCGTCTATGTGCTGACCGATATGCTCGGCAGCTCGGTCAACAACAGCATGGTCGAGCTTTCCCGCAACGGTGCGGCATTCACGGTGATCAGCGGTTTCAACATTCCGCTGGCACTGACGCTTGCTATGAGCCCCGCCCCCGTCAAGGGTGCCGAGCTCGCGGCCCTTATCAACGAGGCCCGCACCGGTCTGACCAACCCCAACGCACCGGTCGAGGTTGCCGCGGCCCCCACTAAGAAGGCCAAGGCGTCCCGTCACAGCTCCGGTCCCGTCAAGATTGTCCTCGCGCGTCTTGACTATCGTCTGCTGCACGGCCAGGTCGTCTTTACCTGGACCACCAAGGTTCAGGCCGAGCGCATCATCGTCGTCGACAACGCTGCCGCCAACGATGACATCAAGAAGGGCGCTCTTAAGCTGGCCAAGCCCCAGGGCGTGCGCCTGAACGTCTTCACCGTCGAGCGTGCCCTCGCCAAGATGGACAAGCTCAACACCCTCGGCGAGCGGGTCATGTTCGTCTTTGGCAACACTGCCGAGATGCTGCAGTTCTGCCAGGGCTACAAGCTCGACGCCATCAACCTGGGCGCCACCGCCAACCACGACGGTGCCGATCAGGTCGGCGGCAAGGACAGCTCCGTCTTCCTCGACGCCACCCAGAAGGCAGACGTCAACCAGCTGCTCGACATGGGCATCAAGCTCTACGTTCAGCAGACCCCTACGTATCAGAGCGTCGACATCGACGCCAAGCTGTAATCAACCAGGCTTTTGCCTGACTGAAAGGAGAAGGGTATGAATACGTTCATCAGTGCGGTGCTCGTCGGCCTCGTCGGCGTGTTCTGCATGTGGGACTCCCGCCTGCTCGGTCGTCTTAACTTCGAGCAGCCCCTCGTTGGCGCTACGCTCGTCGGTCTGCTGCTGGGCGATGTGCCCACCGGCCTTGCCGTCGGTGCCGCCGTCGAGCTCGTGTCCATGGGCCTGGTGCAGGTCGGCGCCGCCGTTCCGCCCGATATGGTCCTGGGCGGCATCGTGGCCGCTGCCTTTGCGTGCCTGACCGATGCTTCCGCCGAGACCGCCATGACGATCGCCATCCCGGTCGCCGTCCTGGGTCAGCTCCTCGGCATCGTGTTCCGCTCCATCATCGCCGCCCTCACCCATGTGGCAGATAGTGCGATCGATAACGGAAAGTTCAAGACCGCCTACCGTATGCACATCTGCGCTGGCTCCGGTCTGTACGCCGTCATGTACTTCCTGCCGATCTTCCTCGCCGTCTTTGTTGGCACCGACTTGGTTCAGGCCATCGTCAACATGGTTCCCGAGTGGCTGTCCACTGGTCTTAACGTTTCGACCAAGATCATGACCGCCTACGGCTTGGCCCTGCTGCTCACCATGATGATCAAGAAGGGTATGACTCCGTTCCTGTTCATCGGCTTCCTGCTCGCCGCTTACCTCAACCTGTCCGTCATCGCGGTCGCTCTGATCGGTGTGTGCCTGGCTGTCGTCTTCATGGGCTTCAAGTTCAACGGTTCCCATGCAGCCGCCGGTGTCGATTCCGACTACGATCCGCTCGAAGACGACGAAGACTAAGGAGGAACACACTATGGCAACCGCAACCAAGGACGTGTCCCTGAACAAGAAGGTCAGCCAGTTCTTCTGGCGCTCCTGGGCCATCCAGGCCTCTTGGAACTACGAGCGTCAGATGAACATGGGCTTCCTCTACGGCATGGTTCCCACGCTCGATCGCCTCTATCCGGACGAGTCCGACCCCAAGCAGCTCGCTGCTAAGAAAGAGGCTTACCACCGTCACATGGCTTTCTACAACTGCACCCCGCAGACGAGCGCTTTCATCCTGGGCCTCTCCGCCTCCATGGAGGAGGAGTACGCCAAGGATCCCGAGAACTTCGATCCCGATTCGATCAACGCGGTCAAGACCTCCCTCATGGGTCCGCTTTCCGGCATCGGTGACTCCTTCTTCCAGGGCACCATCCGCGTTATCGCCTTTGGCCTGGGCGTTCAGCTGGCCCAGCAGGGCTCCATCATGGGCCCGATCCTGGCCATGCTCATCTCCATCGTCCCCTCTGTGCTGATCACTTGGTTTGCAGCCAAGATGGGCTATCAGGGCGGTCACGAGTACCTGAGCAAGCTCCAGGGCGGCGACCTCATGGAGAAGCTCATGTATGTCTGCGGCATCGTGGGTCTTATGTCCGTGGGCGGCATGATCGCTACGCTGATCGGCGCCACCACCCCGCTGCAGTTCGCTGACGGCACCGTCGTGATCCAGGACATCCTGGACGGCATGATGCCCCAGATGATCTCCCTTGGCCTCACCGGCCTTATGTACTGGCTCATCAAGAAGAACGTCAACACCGGTTGGCTTCTCGTGATCGCCATCGTGGGCGGCATCGCCCTCTCCGCGGCCGGCATCCTGGCCTAGTCGCGACCAAGCGTCTAACCGCTTTCCCCCGGGGGCCTGTCTGACATCCCATACCCCAGGCAGGCTCCCATCCCCAAAATGTGACAAAGGAGCGGTCCCTTTGTCACATCCTCAACGGGCCGGCGACTCGGTCCAAATCACGGTAACCCTGCGTGCGCCCGGCAATGTGGCGCCGCAAAAATCGAAAGGAATGTGTCAGATGTACGAGATCGACCTTAACCTCCCTAAGCAGATCGTCGCTGACGTCCTGTCCAACCACGAGATCCACAGCGTCGCCTTCGTCGGCTGCGGTGCTTCCATGTCCGACCTTTACCCCGCCAAGTACTTCCTGGCCAACAACACGGACAAGCTGAACGTTCAGATCTTCACCGCTAACGAGTTCAACTACGACACGCCTTCCTGGGTCAACGAGCACACCTTCGTGATCACCTGCTCCCTCGGTGGCTCCACGCCCGAGACCGTCGAGGCCAACAAGACCGCCAAGAAGCACAACTGCCCGGTCGTCTCCCTCACCAACAAGGCTGGCTCCGCTCTGACCGTCGACGCCGACCACGTCATCGTCCACGGCTTCCACGCCAACTACGCTGCCAAGTGCGAGAAGCCCGGCTATGCCATCGCTCTTGCTCTCGAGATCCTTCAGCAGACCGAGGGCTATGACCACTACGAGGACATGATCACCGGCCTCACCAACGTCTTCGATCTCTGCGAGAACGCCGCTCAGCACTGCAAGAAGCTCGCCAAGAAGTTCGCCGAGGACTTCAAGGACGACAAGATGATCTACTTCATGGCTTCCGGTGCCTCCGAGAAGATGGCTTATTCTCACGCCGCCTTCCTGTTCACCGAGATGCAGTGGATCGACGCCGCCGCCTACAACACCGGCGAGTACTTCCACGGCCCGTTCGAGGTTTCCACCGAGGGTAAGCCCTACGTCTTCTTCATGTCCGATGGTGCCACCCGTCCGATGGACGCCCGCGCCCTCACCTTCCTTGAGCGCATGGGCGCCAAGGTCGCTCTGATCGACTCCAAGGACTACGGCCTGGCTGACGCCGTGCCCGCGAGCGTCGTCACCTACTTCAACCCGCTGCTGCACCTCGCCGTTATGCGCGAGTACGGCAACCAGATCGCCGAGGCCCGTCAGCACCCGCTGACCATGCGTCGCTACATGTGGAAGCTTTCCTACTAATCACAAAGTAAGTAGACCTTACGGGTTGATTGAGAGGGGATGGGGTTTGCGCCCCGTCCCCTTTTTGCTTTGGGAAGGGCGTGCCCGTCGCGCCGCAAAACCCCAGATAAAACCTACCAAAATAAACCTGTCCCTTTTTGGCAGGTGGAAGGAGATGCGTATGATCAAGGCAGTGCTGTTTGACATGGACGGCGTGCTGGTCGATACCGAGTGGTTCTACAACCGCCGTCGCGTGGCGTTTATGGAAGAGAAGGGGTTCCACTTTGACGAGATCCCCGATCTTTCGGGGTCTAACGAGCCTGCCATTTGGGAGGCGTTGGTGCCCGACGATGTTGAGCTGCGCGAGCGCCTGCGCGTGGAGTACAAGCAGGTCTACAGCCCGGACCACCCCGTTCCGTATGCCGAGCTGCTCAACGAGCAGACGGAGCCGGTGATGCGTGAGCTGCACGAGCGCGGCGTGAAGTGCGCCATCGCAAGCTCGTCCTATCGCGAGCTCATTGACGAGCTGGTGGAGATTGCCGGTATCGCCGACGTGCTGGACTACACCATCAGCGGTCACGAGTGCAGTGCGTTTAAGCCCGACCCCGAGATCTACCTGCGTGCCATGAAAGCGCTGGGCGTGGAGCCTGCCGAGTGCCTGGTTATCGAGGACTCGCCTTTGGGCATCGAGGCCGGCAAGCGCTCCGGCGCCCGCGTCCTGGCGCTGCGTCCGCACGAGGGCGTCAACCTGGACCAGTCCGCCGCTGACGTCGTCATCGACAGCCTGACCGACATCCTACCTGCCATTTAGGGACAGGTTTATTTTGGCAGGTTTTATCTGGGCAAACGCCGAATTCGCCGTGAAGGGATCGCTCTCTTCACGGCGTTTTTCTTTTAAGCGGCCTCACGGTCCTTCTGATGGTTGTCGAGAGAGGGTGAATTGAGGCGCCCCCGCACGCTCCATGCTACAATCGCGGGCATGCCCCACAACTATATCTGCCTTCGAAAGGAGCCTAGGTGGCGAACGCCATCGATCAGCTCACGGACCGCGTGCTCGTGCTCGGCCGCCTTACCATCGTCCGCCGCGCTATTACCGCTGTGGCGGTCACCATTTCCGCCGTTCTGCAGACCTTTCTGATCCAGGCGTTCATTCAGCCCGCCGACCTGCTTCCGAGTGGACTCACCGGCGTCGCGGTCCTGCTCGATCGCGTTACCTCGCTGGGCGGCGTTCACATCGACATCTCGCTCGGTATGCTCGCGCTCAACATCCCCGTGGCACTCCTATGCTGGAGCGGCATTAGCAAGCGCTTTGTCATCTTCTCGATGATGCAGGTCGTGCTCTCATCGCTGTTCCTCAACGTCTTTCACTTCGCGCCGTTTTTGGGCGACAAGATCATGCTCATCATTTTTGGCGGCGTGGTCTCGGGCCTGGGCGCTGCCATCGCGCTTAAGTCCGGCGCATCCACCGGCGGCACCGACTTTATCGCGTTATGGGTCTCCAACCACACGGGCAAGACCATCTGGGGCGTCATCTTTGGTTTCAACTGCTTTATCCTGGCGATCTTTGGTTTTATGTTTGGCTGGGACAAGGCGGCGTATTCCATCGTCTTCCAGTTTATTTCGACCAAGACCATCGACAGCTTCTATCATCGCTACGACCGCGTGACGCTGCAGATCACGACGCGCAAGGCAGACGAGGTCATGACCGCCTATGTTGACCATTTTCAGCACGGCATTAGTTGCGCCGAGGTTATCGGCGGATACAGCCGTGAAAAGATGTACCTGTTGCACGCCGTTGTCTCGACCTACGAGAGCCAGGACATTATCAAGCTGGTGTGCGACATTGATCCCGGTGCCGTGATCAACGTGTTCCACACGCTCAGCTTTGTGGGCGGCTGGTGGGGTGGTCATGTCGACGAGCCCATGCCCACGGCCGTTCCCGATCCCGACAAGCCCGCACGCATGGCCAGCAGGCAGGCGCGCCTCAGCGAGCAGGACAGTCTGCAACAGGACGACGGCAGGTAAGGATTTGCTGTATGCGGTGTATCGTTTCATCAAACTGAGGTATCATAAAACTAGACGTTATATACGTATTAGTAATTTCGATATTTCGATAAGAGTGATTAAATATGCCCGCGCCCAAAAATGCACCGCTTTACCAGCAGATTTACGACGAGATCAAGGACGCGATCGAGAAAGGTGTTTATGCACCCAAGGAGCGTATTCCGTCCGAGCTTGAGCTTGCCGAGCAGTACGAGGTGAGCCGTATTACGGTGCGCCGCGCCGTCGAGGAGTTGTGCTCCGATGGCTACCTGGTTAAGCAGCAGGGCCGCGGCACCTTTGTTTCCACGCCGCACATCAATCGCCAGTTTCACGCCTCGACGCTGCAGACGTTTACCGCGCTGTGTGCCGACAACGGCATGAAGGCGGGCGCACATGTGATCGATCGTCAGATCGTTCCGGCGCGCCAAAACGAGATGGAGTTCTTTGGCCTGCAGAAGGATGCGTTGCTGCTGCATATCAAGCGCGTGCGTACAGCCGACGGTGAGCCCATCTTTGAGGAGAACATCTTTGTGCCGTTTGACGCCTACCGTGAGCTGTTGACGGCCGATCTTGAGGACAAGTCGATTTTTGCCGAGGTCGAGCGTGTTGGCGGAACGCCGATTGTCTCGGTTGGCTACCGCACGGTCGAGGCCGTTCGCGCCAATGCCGAGCAGGCGGCTGAGCTGGGCATTGCTCCGCACGACCCACTGCTCAACCTGCGTGCCGGCTTTATCGGCCCCAATGGCGAGCCGGTCCTGATGGGTAAGCAGTACTACGTGGGTAGCCGCTACGTTATGGTGATGTAGCTCTAGTTGCGCCTTTGGTTCCGCCGTTCTAACGAACGGCGGATCGGTCGACGCTGCAAACGCCCCTAAGCGGCAATCTGACGTTCAATCGTCGGTCGCGTACCGAAGTACGCTTCCCTCCTCTTTCACGTCACCTTGCTCGCTTAGGGGCGTTTTCGCTGACTTATGCTCAACCGGCGACGTTTCCGCGCTTCTCAAGATAGTCGTTGGGGACGTTCTTAAACGACTGGTCATTCAAGAACGTTCTCAATGACTGCCCACAGAATGAGCGTGGATAATCTCCCGTTTTTGGCTCGATGGCGGGTCCAAAGTGGGAGATTATCCACGCTCGTTCCCTTCGAATCGCTTTCGGATTGCGTCGCCCGTGGCCGGCAGCCGTGCGACGCCGGTCCGCGTGGCGGCGTATAATCGGCAACAGATGACTTGGACGTTAGGAAACCATGACCGATAGCATGCAGCAGATGGCGCTCGACACGCTCGGCGCCTATTTTGGCTACACCTCGTTTCGCCCGGGACAGGATCGCATGGTCGATGCGATCCTTGCCGGTCGCGACGCGCTGGGCGTTATGCCCACGGGCGCCGGCAAGTCCATTTGCTACCAGGTGCCCGCGCTCATGCTGCCCGGTATCACCTTTGTGGTGAGTCCGCTGCTGTCGCTTATGGAGGACCAAACCCGCGCGTTGCTCGCGGCGGGTGCGCGACCCAGCTATCTCAACTCCAGCCTTACTCCGGCCCAGCAAAACACCGTGCTCAAGCGGGCGCGCGAGGGCCGCTATCAGCTTATGTACGTGGCACCCGAGCGTCTGCTCGAGCCGCGTTTTTTGGCCTTTGCGCACGAAGCCGCGGCGGACGGCGGCATTGGCGTGCCGCTCGTAGCCATTGACGAGGCCCACTGCGTAAGCCAATGGGGCCAGGATTTCCGCCCCGCCTACCTGCAGATTCGCGAGTTTATCGATTCCCTGCCGCAGCGCCCCATCGTGGCGGCCTTTACCGCTACGGCGACCGAGCGTGTGCGCGCGGACATTCAGCAGATGCTCGGCCTGCAAAACCCCGCGACGGTGGTGACGGGCTTCGATCGCAAGAACCTCTACTTTGGCTGCGAGGAGATGGGCGACAAGGCCAAGGCCGCGTGGGTGCGCGACTATGTGATCGCGCATTCGGGCGAGAGCGGCATCGTGTATTGCTCGACCCGCAAGACGGTCGATGCACTGGCAGGCGAGCTTGCCGAGGCGCTGGGCCCCAGCGGCATTCGTGTTGGCCGCTACCATGCAGGTATGGGCAACGACGCCCGCCGCCAAAGCCAGCGCGCCTTTATCGACGACGATATCCAGGTGATGGTTGCCACCAATGCCTTTGGCATGGGTATCGACAAGCCCAACGTGCGCTACGTGATTCATAACAACGTGCCCGAGAGCATCGAGGCCTACTACCAAGAGGCAGGTCGCGCCGGCCGCGATGGCGACCCGGCCAGCTGCCATTTGCTGTGGAACGGCAACGATTTTCGCATGCGTCGCTTTCTGATCGACCGCGGCGATGCTGCCGACGAGACACTTGACGACGAGCAGCGCGCGTGGGCGCTCCAGAATCGATATCGTCTGCTCAGCCAGATGGAGGGCTACTGCAATACCACCGGTTGCCTGCGCGAATATATGCTGCGCTACTTTGGCGACGAGGCCGCGGCCGAGCATGCTGCCGCGGCCGGTGCGGGCGGCGCCGCTACGGACGAGGCCGAGGGCTGCGGCAACTGCAGCAATTGCCTCACGCAGTTCGAGGTCGAGGACGTCACCGATATGGCCCGCGCTGTCGTTCGCTATGTGGCCACGCGACCCATGCGCTTTGGCAAGTCACTGATCGCCGACGTGCTTCACGGCGGCAACACCGAGCGCATTCGCCAGATGCGTCTGGACGAGGACCGCGGCTACGGTGAGCTGTCGAGCGAATCGGTCGGGCGCATCAAGGACATCATCGGCCAGTTGTGCGGCCGCGGTTATCTGGCTACCTCGCAGGGGCAGTACCCGGTCGTGGGGCTGGGCCCGCACGCCGGCGAGGTCGAGGACGAGGCGTTTGCCTTTACCGTTAAGCGTCGCGCGTCCAAGCGCAAGGCCTCGGCTCGCGCCCGCCGTGCAGTGGATCTGCTGCGCGAGGAGGCCGAGCTGGATCAGCGCCCGCGCGTGGGTGACGATGCCGAGTTGTTCGAGCGCCTGCGTGCCCTGCGCAAGGAGATTTCGACCGAACTGGAGATGGCGCCGTACATGGTCTTTTCCGACAAGGCCCTGCGCGGTCTGTGCCGTCTACGCCCGCAGACGCGCGACGAGCTTGTCCAGGTCAACGGCATTGGCGAGAAAAAGGCCGACGCCTTTGGCGAGCAGTTTATGGCGGCGATTGAAGAGTTTGAGTCCGAGCATGCACGGGATGGAGCGTAATGATGGCATCCGACGATAAAACCGAGCGCACTGAGGTGTCCGCCGTGCCGCTGTACCAGCAGGTAATGGACGACCTAAAAGGCGAGATCGCGCGTGGCGTGTACGCATCCGGCTCGCGCATCCCTGCCGAGATGGAGCTCGCGAAGTCCTACGGCGTGGGGCGCGTCACCGTGCGCCGTGCCATCGAGGAACTATCGCGCGCGGGGTATCTCAACCGTCAGCAGGGGAGGGGCACCTTTGTGTGTGCGCCCAAGCTCAAGCGCAAGATTCGCCAGAAGGGCGACGTCCAGAGCTTTACTGAGGGTTGCGCTGCCAACGACATGGTGCCGGGTGCGCGTCTGGTGTCGCGCACGGTGGTCGCGGCGACGCACGAGGATGCGGCGTTTTTTGACGTGGAGCCCGGCTGCGAGCTTATCGTGGTCGAGCGCGTACGCACGGCAGATGGCATCCCCGTCATGCTCGAGAACAACGCCTTTGTGCTCGCCGACCATCCCTACCTGCAGACGCTGGCCGCCGAGGACCTCACTGATAACTCAATCTTTGCGCTCGTTGCCGAGCATTCGGGCCGCGCGCCGCACAAGTCCGACCCCTGCACCGTGGAGATTGCGCTTGCCGATGCTCAGGCGGCCCCGCTGCTGGAGGTGCCGGTCGGCGAGCCGCTCTTTTATATGGAGGCGTACTTTACCGATGCGGACGAGCGGCCCTTGCTGCTCGGGCGCCAAAAGATCG
Organism: uncultured Collinsella sp.; assembly: GCA_934630375.1. Lineage (GTDB taxonomy): Bacteria > Actinomycetota > Coriobacteriia > Coriobacteriales > Coriobacteriaceae > Collinsella. The sequence goes on along the minus strand of CAKTVQ010000020.1, from coordinate 7,891 downwards.
TGGGCTCGCGCTACGTCTTCGACATCTAACGTCCATAGATAGAACAACATAGAACAAATTTGCCGTGATGACTTCACCGGTGACTGCTTGCGTGCTATAAATAGGACAACATAGAACGACCGCAGGTAAGAGCTGTCGTCGTTCAAAACCGCCACACAAGGAGGAGTATCACCATGAACGCACATGATCTGGTTCAGGAAATTATCGAGCGCAAGGGCAAGATTGAGAACGTCTTTTGGATCGCCTGCGGCGGTTCGATGATCGACCTGATGCCGGCCAACGAGCTGCTCAAGCGCGAGGCAACCACGTTTACCTCGACGGTCTACACGGCGCGCGAGTTTTGCCTGATGGCCCCCAAGAGCCTTGGCGAGAAGTCGCTCGTCATTGCCTGCAGCCACAGCGGCAACACGCAGGAGGTCGTCGACGGTTGCGAGATGGCGCTGGCAGCCGGCGCCGAGGTCATTGCCCTCACCGACTGCGAGGGCTCCAAGATCGATAACGGCAAGTGGACCACCTGGGTCTATCCGTGGGGCGAAGGCGTGCCGCAGGCCGAGGTACCGCAGGGCATCGGCGCTCTGATCGCCGCCGAGCTGCTCGACCAGCAGGAGGGTTACGAGGCGCTTGCCGACATGTACGCCGGCCTTAAGCAGATGGATGCGCTGTTGCCCGCTGCCCGCGAGAAGGTCAACGCCGAGCTGGGCGATCGCTTTGCCGAGCTCTGCCAGCAGCACAAGTTCTTCTATATCCTGGGTTCCGGCCCCAACTTTAGCCAGACCTACGCCATGGCCATCTGCTCGCTCATGGAGATGCAGTGGCAGCACTGCTGCTACATCCACTCCGGCGAGTACTTCCACGGCCCGTTCGAAGCCACCGAGCCCGGTGTGTTCTACTTTGTACAGCTCGGATCGGGCGAGTGCCGCCCCATGGAGGAGCGTGCACTTGCATTCCTCAACACGCACACCGATACGGTCATGGTGCTCGATGCGCTCGAGTACGGCGTGGGCGAGGTGCCTGCCAGCGTGCGTTCGTACCTGGAGCCGATCTTCTTCTACAACATGAGCTGCGAGCTGCGCGCCGCCCGCGGCAAGGTGTTCGACCACAGCCCCGAGGTTCGTCGCTACATGGGCATCGAGCAGTACTAAGTAACGGGAAAACCATTCATCTTCGATTCGCAAGGGCGCAGCGCGAGTCAAAAAAGCGGGCTGCGCCGGGGATTTCCGGCGCGGCCCGCTTAGTATCGTGTTTAGATTCGCAAGGTTGCGGCAGCCTACGGCCTACTTTGCGTCGTAGGCCTCGGCATCCCACCAGTCGAGCTGGGCGATGTTGTCGCGGATGTGCTGGCAGCTCTTGTGGAAGCCCTCGAGCTCGTACTCGGACAGGTCGAGCGTGTAGACCTCCTCGACGCCCTCGGCACCGATCACGCACGGCAGGGAGGTGAAGATGCCCTCCTCGCCATACTGGCCGGTCATAAGCGTAGAGGCCGAAAGCACGGCGTGCTCGTTGTGCAGCACGGCGGCACAGACGCGCGCGGCGGAGTTGGCGACGGCGTACTCGGTGCACTGCTTGCCCTGGTAGGTTACGTAGCCGCCCTTGCGCGCGAGCTCCTCGATCTCCATGTGGTCGAAGGCGTACTTGTCGGGGTTCTCGGCCTGAAGCTCGTTGAGGTTTTTGCCGGCGATGGTTGCGGCCTTAAAGGCAGCAAGCTGGCTAAAGCCGTGCTCGCCGATCATGTAGGCGTCGATAGACTTGGGGCTCACGCCGACCTTCTTGGAGATCTCGGTGCGCAGGCGGGCGGAGTCCAGGCCGCAGCCCGAGCCGATGATCTTCTTGGGATCGTAGCCGGTCAGGTGCCACAGCTCGGTGCACACGACGTCGCAGGGGTTGGAGATGCTCACGAAGATGCCGTCAAAGCCGGCGTCGACGATGCGCTTGGCAAAGGTGCGGGCGGCGTCGGTGGTAAAGAACAGCTCGCCGTCGCGGTTGCCAGCGGCCAGCGCGACCTTACCGGCAGCGTTGACGATGACGTTGCAGCAGGCCAGCTCCTCGTAGTGGTCGTAGCAGTTGACGATCTTGGTGTTGTACGGGACAAACGAAAGGGAGTCGCGCAGGTCCTGGACCTCGGATGTCACCTTGGCCTCGTTGATATCGCACAGGTACAGCTCATCGGCAATGCCCTGCATGAGCAGGCTGTTGGCGACATGTGCTCCTACGTGGCCCTGGCCGACCACACCGATCTTACGCGTCTGGTACATATATGTATCCTTTCGGCCGAGTTTTTCGCGTCGAACCATTGTAGCGTCCTGCTGTCACTTTGCTAGGCTAAAGCGCCGCAGATTTTTGGGACATGCCTTAATCTCTACTTTTGGAGTGATTTGGGCCGCTGACGGCATCGCTGGGCGATGTGCTCGCGCGGATGGGGCCGCTCGTTGTACCATAGCTGCAACTGACTCGTAAGGAGCATCCATGCCCATTCGCATTCCCGACGCCCTCCCTGCCGCCGCGCAGCTCGAGAGCGAGAACATCTTTGTCATGACCGAGTACCGCGCGCTGCACCAGGACATCCGTCCGCTGCGCGTGCTCATCCTCAACCTCATGCCCACCAAGATCGCCACCGAGACGCAGATCATGCGCAAGCTCTCCAACACGCCGCTGCAGGTGGAGGTGGACCTGCTGCGCACCAAGACGCACGAGGCCACGCACGTGAGCGCCGGCCACCTGGAGACGTTCTACCGCACGTTCGACGACATCCGCGACATCCACTACGACGGCCTGATTATCACGGGCGCGCCCGTGGAGCAGATGCCATTCGAGGAGGTCGACTACTGGCCCGAGCTCTGCCAGATCATGGACTGGTCCACCACGCACGTGCACTCCACGCTGCACATTTGTTGGGGCGCGCAGGCGGGGCTCTACCATCATTACGGCATTCAGAAGTACGATCTACCGGCCAAGGCAAGTGGCGTGTTCGAGCATTATCTGGTGAAGCCGCAAAGCCCGCTGGTCCGCGGCTTCGACGACCGCTTCTATGCCGTGCATTCGCGCAACACCGATGTGCGCCGCGAGGACGTGGAGGCTGAGCCGCAGCTTGAGGTCGTGGCCATGTCCGACGAGGTGGGCCTGTACATCGTCAAGTCGACCGACAGCCGCCGCTTCTTTGTCTTTGGCCATCCGGAGTACGATACCGACACGTTGCGCCTGGAGTACGAGCGAGACGTGAAGCGCGGGCTCAACCCGGAGGTGCCGGCGCATTACTTCCCGGGCGACGATCCCGCTGCCGAGCCGCGCAACGTCTGGCGCAGCCAGGCTCAGCTGCTCTACACCAACTGGCTCAACTACTACGTCTACCAAACCACGCCCTACGACCTGGCCCGCGCCGGCGAGGAGCACTAGACTGCGATGGTGCTGCTGTAGCCGTGGCTGATGTGGCGGCGATCAGGCGCTGATGATGTTGGGCAGCGGCAGGTCGTGGGCATCGGTGGGGATGTGGTCGACGCGCTGTTCGTCAAAGGCGATGCCGATGATTTGGCATTCGGGCGAGAGCATGGGCAGGTAGCGGTCATAGCAGCCGCCGCCGTAGCCCAGGCGCGCGCCGGCGCGGTCGAAGGCTGCGAGCGGCACGACGATCATGTCGAGAGCGTCGGCAGGCACGATAGGGAAGCGGCTGCTGTCGATGTCCGTGGCCGCGAAGGCCCGCGTGGGGTGGGCGATAAACGGTGCCGCGGATGCATCGTCGGCGGCAACTGCCCGCATACACATGCGCTGGCCACAAGCTGCGGCGTCTGTTGCCGAGAGCATGCACGGATAGGCCACGCGCCAGCCACGTTTGGCGGCAGCTGCGGCAAACGCGGCTGGGTTGACTTCGGAACCCATCGCGGCATAGACGGCAACGGTGTGCGGTGCCGCGGGATCCGAGCGACCCAGTCGCTCAACCAGCCGCGCACAGATAACGGCAGACTTCGCCGCCCGCACATCCAAATCAAGAGCGTCACGTCGGGCAATCACCGCCCGTCGCAACTCAGCCTTGTCCATCCCAACCTCCTCTAGCAAACCTGCCAAAAAGGGACAGGTTTATTTTGGCAGGTTTTATCTGGGCAAACAGTGAAAACCACCACGAAGGGAACACAGGCACCCTCGTAGTGGTTTTGATGGCGACTCGTCTCTATTACAACGCCGCGGCGATTGCTTCGGCCACAAATTTGTTAAGCGATTCACCCTTCTTTGCCGCCGCCAGTGCTGCCTGCTTGTGAAGCTCGGAGCCTGTTCTCACATTGAATGAGCCCTTAAAAGCCCGCTCTGGTTCCTTGCCCTTTTCGGCACAAAACTCAAGGTAATCGTCGACGGCGTCGTGGAAGCATCGCTCCACTTCTTCAACCGTGGAGCCTTCAAATACAATTGCGTCCCTAATGCCGGCGACCATACCTGTCAGCACGTGCTGTTCGGCATCGAACTCGACCGGGGCGAAATAACCCTTGTAAGCCAAAACGTTACTCATGGCTGCCTCCGACATCTTGTAGAAATCGAACGATGTTTCGGATGGTTCCCGCCGTCAATTCGTCAGATGGATGGGGTGCGTGCATCACGAACATTCTGCCGTCCGATGGCCTGTAGAAGCGAATGCGCGATCCGGATGTCCTGCCTTTGTTGTCCATTTCAAAGCCATATGAAGCCATAACTTTAAGAAAGTCAGCAAATCTATACGTTGAAGGACGGCCAAGCAGCTGGGCGATGAGTTTGTCGATCCGAGTCATCCTGCAACTATATTATAGTTGCAATTTAAGTCCGATGCAAACACTCATAATATAGAACATGTGTACGTATAGAACAAGCGTTCGAATCACCACTGAGAAAGGGGACAGGCACCTTTGTGGTGGTCTGTGCTGTGATGGGCGTCTGCGGCGGTTTGTCTCGATCTGTAACAGTAACTCGGCAAAATTGGACTTAGATGTTACAGATTTAGACAAAGGGTCGGCGTCATCCGGAAACGTCTCGATCTGTAACATCTGGAGCCGATATTGCCGTCTAGATGTTACAGATTTAGACAAACTGGTGGGACGGGCTGAGCTGCTCCGCCCAAGCAGCGGCAAAAGAAAAGGTAGATTTTCAGGCATGTCCCAAAAATCTACCTTTGTTGTGGTTAGCCCAGCAGGTCGACGACGTTAAAGCCGGCGTTGCTCTTGGCGATGACGTCGCGGCCGCCAAAGACGCAGGTGGGCGACGCGGCTGCGATGCGCGTCACGTCGGCGCCGAGCGAGCGCAGCTCACCGGGTGTGGCCGCGAGCATCTGGGCGCGACGCTCCTCGCGCGCGTGCGGATCGAGCCCAGCCAGGTAGGTCGTATTGCGGCGCTTGGTGAGCGCGTACGGCTTCACGGGCGCGTCCATGCCGCTCACGCAGCTCACGATAAAGCCCTCGAAGGCGGCCTCGTCGGGCTCAAAGCTGCCGAGCCATTCGCCTGCGCGCGCCACACGCTCAATCGAGGGGTCGATTGCTGGGTCGCGGTAGGTGTAGAACGCCGTCTGACGCTCACCGGCCGCGCGGAATCCGCAGCCGTACGCACCGCCCTTCACGCGGATCTCGTTCCACAGGTAGTCGTAGGAGAGCGCGTTGGCAGCTACGGCCCAAGCGCCCGTCACGTCGATGCCCAGGCGACGTGGGTCGCACGCGCTTGCCGCAAAGCAGATGTCGCTGGGGATAACGAACGCCTCGTGACGGTCGTGCGGCTCCGGCACCACGAGCGTGCCGCTGGCAGCGCCGTCGCCAGCGCCGAGCCCCAGGTTGCCCGCGGCATCCCAGTACGCGTCAAAGTCCTCGTCGCTGCCGGTAAAGCTCGCCATGCAGCCATCGGCCACAAAGATGCGGTCTGCCAGCTCGGCAAGCTTGGCGCGCAGGTCGTCCAGTCGCTCGTCAAAGTGCTCGAGCAGATCGCGCAGGAACAGGTAGAAGTCCACGCCCGAGAGCTGCTCGCGCACCACGGCCGAAGGTGAACTGTAGCTCATCGCGCGACCGAGCGCCGCCGAGTGACCGTTGTTGATAAAGCCCTGCTCAAGCCCAATGCGAATCTGCGTGAGAACGTCGCGCACGCGGTCGGCGTCGGCATCGAGCAAAAGCGTGCTCGACCACACCTCGCGCGGCAGGCTCGCCAGCGCATCGATCTTCTCGGACAGGGCGCCGGCGCTCACCAGCAGGTAGGGGCGCACGCCGTCCACGTCGGGTTGGGTCATGACCTCGGTCGTAAAGCTCAAAAAGCCCAGCTTGCCGGCAAGCAAGTTGTCGAGCTCCTCGGCCGAATGCTCTCGCGTGGGCAGCTGCTTAAGCAGGCGGCAGAGCAGCGTCACATAGGGCAGGTCCTCAAACGCGACGCAGCTCAGGTCGAAATACTGCATGGCGTAGGCCAGGCGGTTGGTAGGGATGTCGTGGCGCAGACAGACGATGGGCGCGGTCGTGTCCACGACCAGCGGCGGCTCGGGGCGCGCCTCGCCAATGTCGGACACGCGCAGGCGCGGCAGCGTGGCCTTGTCCTCGGGCGTGTCCTCGGCCTCCTGCGCGGCACGCAGCGCGGCCGTGCGCTCGACCACGTTGGCCAGCTCGGCATCGGTCATGGCGTCACGCTTGGCTGCCAGCTCGGCGGCCTCGGCACCCTCTGCGCCCTCGGCGGCGTCCACCGGCACCAGCTCGACCAACGCCATGTGGTCGTTCTGCAGCACCAGCTCGTGCAGCAGGTCCTCAAAGTAGCTGCCGTCCAGCTCGCCGCGAAGCTCCTCGTACACCGGGCCATACTTGAGCGCCAGCGTCGCGGCGTCGTCATCGTAGAGCCACGTGCTCAGCGCGTCGCACGCAATGGCCACGCCGTCGGCGATGCCGTAGTCGCGCTGGCGCAGGTCGTACTCGTTGCTGCTGATGATGGCCTCCAGGCGCTCGCGCGGAACGCCGTGCTCGCACAGGTCGCGGCAGGCGTCCTGGAACACGCGGCGCAGCTCGCGCGCCACGTCGGGCTGGGCATTTTGCAGCATGATGAGCTCATAGGGCTGCAGACACTCGGCCGCGGTGTAGCTCACCACGTTGCCGCCCAGGCCTGCCGCCAGGATAGCCTTCTTAACCGGCGCCTCGTTGGAGCCCAGCAGCGCCTCGAACAGGATATCCGCCGCAATCGTGCGCTTGCGGTCGAGTGCGTTACCCAGTACCAGGCCCAGGCCCACCAGGGCGTTCTCGGGCGTGGTGGCCATCTCGACGCGCTGGTACTCGCAGGTCACGGGCGCCTGCACGTCCAGCGGATTGGGCGCCAGTGCGCACGGCTCCTCGCCGGCGGCAACGGCTGCATCCATGCGGCGGCTCGCGGCGCTCGACTGCGACAGATAGCGCTCGTCCAAAAACGCCAGCGCGCGGTCCACGTCCAGATCGCCGTAGAGCGTTATATAAGAGTTGGAGGGGTTGTAATGGCGCGCGTGCGTGTCCAAGAACTGCTCGTAGGTGAGCGCCGGAATCGCGCGCGGGTCGCCGCCACTCTCGTGTGCATAGGCGGTGTCGGGGTAGAGCGCGGCGTTGACGGCGTCGTCCAGCACGCTCATGGGGTCGGACAGCGCGCCCTTCATCTCGTTGAACACCACGCCGTTATAGCGCAGCGTGCCCTCGCGTAGATTTTTGGGGCATGCCTTAAAATCTACCTCGCCGACATCGCCGTTCGCGGCGCCCTCACAGCCCTCGCCCTCCGGCAGGTCTAGCTCGTAGTGCCAGCCCTCCTGCTCAAAAATGGTCGGCTTGGTGTAGATGGCCGGGTTGAATACCGCGTCCAGGTACACGTCCATCAGGTTGTACAGATCCTGCTCGTTGGTGGTGGCAACGGGGTAGATGGTCTTGTCGGGGTAGGTCATGGCGTTGAGGAACGTCTGCATGGA
>CAKTVQ010000019.1 GCA_934630375.1 uncultured Collinsella sp. | reverse complement strand
GGCGGGTGCTTCCTCAAAATTTCGGACAGTCCTGCGCAAGACGAAGGCCACATTAAGTGGCCTTCTTTGCGTGCGGAACTCATTTTGAGCAAACACCCGCCCTGCCGGGGCTCCCGGGTTCCGCTACGACTCGGCCGTTCGGGTCAGGTGGGCTGAATGAAATAGAGCGAACGAGGGCGCCGGCGGCGCCCTCGTTCTTTATATATGGTGGGAGCGCCAGGTGGTGGGGGTGGTGTTGGTGTATTGCTTGAATGCTTGGGCGAAGGCGGCCTGTTGGGGATAGCCTAGTCGCTCTGCCACCTGCGCTATTGTGAGCGAGCTGTCGGCCAAAAGGTCCTGTGCTCGCTCCATGCGGCGTCTTCTAATATAGGCGCCCAGGGACTCGCCGGTTTGGGCCTTAAAGGTGGCGCACAATTTGGAGCGGCTCGTGTAGAGCCTCTCGGCCACCTCGTTCACACCCACATGCCTGCCCTTGTCGAGCGCGCGCTCGACGATGGCCGCGGCCTCGTTGGCAAGGCCTACGCTAGCCCGCGTATCTGCCGCCTGTTGTGCCTGCTTATAGGACGCGCGTGAACAGGCAAGCTCGGCGACCATGGTTTCCACGATTCCCCGCATATAGACATGTCCGCCTGCGCCGCGTGCGCGTCCCTCGTTTATTCGGTGCAGTGTGTGGCAGATGGCAGACATCGCTTCCTCGTGCCATGGCTCGGCAAATGTCTCAAAGATCCCGGCGAACTCGGTGGGATAACGATGCTCCAGCTCATCAAAATACCCTGGTAAAAAGAGCACCGAGCGCGAGTGGTAGAGCTGCCCTGCAAACAGCGGGCTCAGCTCCTCGCCGCAGTTATCTTGAATAAAACTGCAAATCGCATTGTTCGGCCACGGTCCGCGCAGCGGCTTAAGGTTCGCAGGCGTTATGCCGGCCTCGGGCATGCATGCGAGCGTGGACGCACTGATCTCGCTCACGCAGGCATACGGCTCGGGCGTGTACTCGACTAGGTGCATGTCGCGGGTCGGAGTAATGAAATGCTCCATGACGATGCAGCTGGGGGAGAGGGGCATGATCCATGCGCGGCCGTGCGCCCGGTCGTTTGCCACCTCGCCGGTAAAGACGGCGCCCTTGCCGGTAAGCTCCAGGCCAAACTGCTCAAACTGCGGTGCGTAGAGCTCGGTTATGTCGGTCGCTGCCCGCCGTATTTGCAAAAGCGTCCCCTTCCTTTGCGGAAACGTCCACGCCTGGCTTGATTGTGAGCCATGGCTAACACGTCAATGATAAGTTGATGGCGGTTAACTCTCAAGCCGTTAGAAGGGAATCTCATGGCAAAGGGATCAAAAAAGGAAGGTGGCGGAATCGGCGAGTTGCTCGCGTATGCCGGTGACCGTAAGTTCCTAACGTATTTGGGCATGGCGCTCTCGGCGCTCTCTCAGCTGCTGAGCTTTGGCCCGTACGTATGCATTTGGCTTGTCGCGCGCAACCTTATCGCCGTGGCTCCCAACTGGAGCGAAGCCGGCGATATCGCGATGTATGGCTGGTGGGCCGTGGGCTTTGCCCTGGCAAGCATCGTAGTCTATTTCGCGGGACTCATGTGCACGCATCTGTCCGCGTTTCGCTGCGCGTCCAATATCCGCAAGGCTACGAGCGAGCATCTGCTTAAGCTGCCACTCGGCTACTTTGACACGCATGCCACCGGCGAGCTGCGCCGCATCGTAGACGGGTGCGCCGCCTCTACCGAAACGCTGCTCGCGCACATGCTGCCCGACATCGCCGGCGCCGCCGCCATGGTCGTGGGCCTGCTCGTGCTGCTTTTCGCCCTCGATTGGCGTTTGGGCGCGGCGTGCCTTATCTCGGTCGTTATTTCGCTTGGCGCCATGGCCACCATGATGAGCGGCAAAGGCGCCGAGTTTATGAAGGCCTACATGGGCGCGCTGGTCAAAATGAACAAGACTGGTACCGAATACGTGCGTGGCATCCCCGTGGTCAAGGTGTTTCAGCAGACGGTCTACTCCTTTAAGGCGTTCCACGATGCGATTGCCGAGTACGCGCACATGGCGCAAAGCTACGCGGGTACGTTCTGCCGCGGTCCGCAGGTGCTCAACCTTACGGCGCTCAACGGCCTCGTGGCGTTCGTGTTGCCTGTGGCGCTGCTACTGGCACCGGGCGAGACGGACTTCGCACGTTTTATGACTAACTTCACCTTTTACGCGATCTTTTCTGCCGTAGTGCCGACGGCCATGACCAAGCTCATGTTTGTGGGCGAGGCGTCCCAGATGAGTGCCGATTCACTGGCCCGCATCCGGAGCATTATGGAGTCGCAGCAGCTTCCCGTGCCCGCCCAGCCCAAGCACCCTGCCGGCGGCGACGTACGTTTTGACGACGTGAGCTTTACGTACGAGGGCGCCGAGGCGCCTGCCGTCGATCATGTGAGCTTTAGCGTTTCCGCTGGTAGCACCCTCGCGCTGGTGGGCCCCTCGGGTGGCGGTAAGTCGACCTGTGCGAGCCTGATCCCGCGTTTTTGGGATGTTACTGCAGGCCGCGTGCTCGTGGGCGGTGTGGATGTTCGCGACATAGACCCGCACGAGCTCATGGACCAGGTCGCGTTTGTGTTCCAGACCAACCAGCTGTTCAGGCAGACGCTTGCCGACAACGTGCGTGCATCCAAGCCTACGGCCACTGACGACGAAGTGCTCGCGGCCCTCTCTGCGGCCCAGTGCGATGACATCGTGGCCAAGCTTCCGCACGGCATTAACACCATGCTCGGTGCCGGCGGGGCGTATCTTTCGGGCGGCGAGGTTCAGCGCGTGGCGCTTGCCCGCGCCATCCTCAAGGATGCGCCCATCGTGGTGCTCGATGAGGCTACGGCTTTTGCCGATCCCGAAAACGAGGCGCTCATCCAGCGCGCCTTTAGCAAGCTGGCGGCGGGCCGCACGGTCATTATGATCGCGCACCGGCTTTCGACCGTGGTGGGTGCCGACCAAATTGTGGTGCTCAATCAGGGCAGCGTGCAGGAGACGGGCAACCATGCCGAGCTTTTGGCGGCAGGCGGCCTGTACGCCAAGATGTGGGCCGAGTACGAGCAGGCCGCAAGCTGGAAGATTGCCGCTGCGGCCACAGATGTTGCCGCCGCGAAGGGAGGCGAGGCCTAAATGTTCGCCTCATTCCAAAAGAAGTATTTCCTGTCCGACAAAGGCATCGCCGGCGTAAAGCGCGGCATATTCTGGACCACGCTTACCAATCTCATCACCATGGCCGGCATGGGCTTTCTGTTTTTGGCCATGGCCGGCTTTGTCGGGCATCTCACCAGTGGGGCCGACCTGCCGGACGCGCTGCCTATCGTGGGCGGGCTTGTTATTTTCTTTGTGCTGCTCTTTGCCTCCAATTGGCAGCAGTACTACTACACCTACTGCATCTTTTACGAGGAGTGCGGCAAGCAGCGCATGGGGATTGCCGAGCGCTTGCGCAAACTGCCGTTGTCGTTTTTCGGCCGTCGTGATCTGGCCGATCTAACCGAAACCATCATGGGCGACGTTCAGACTATGGAGCATGCCTACAGTCATGTGCTGGGAGAACTCTGGGGCGCCATCATCGCAAGCGCCATCGTGTTCGTGGCGTCGCTGTTCTTTTGCTGGCAGCTGGCGATTGCGGCGTTTTGGAGCGTGCCCGTGGCCTTTGCCGTGCTGTATCTGACACGCGGGCCCATGACCCCGGTTTTCGACCGTGTTCGCGCCGAGAAGGTCAAGGTTACCGAGGCGATCCAGGAGACGCTCGATTGCGTGCGCGAAATCCGCGCCACCAATCAGGAAGCCCATTATCTTGGGGGTCTCAACGCCGTGATCAATGCCGAGGAGCGCGAGACCACCAAGGGCGAGCTCGCTAACGGGCTTTTGGTCAACTCCGCTTTTGCCATCCTGCGCCTGGGGATTGCCACCACGTTGGTCACGGGCGCTGCGATGGTCGCCTCCGGCCAGGTCGACTTTTTGGTGATGTTTGCCTTCCTGCTTATGGTGAGCCGCATCTATGCGCCCTTTGACCAGGCGCTGATGCTGATGTCCGAGCTGTTTGCCGCCGAGTCGTCGGCCAAGCGCATGCGCTCCATCATGGAGGAGCCCGTGGCGCAGGGCAGCGAGAAGTTCGAGCCTATGGGTCACGATGTGGTGTTCGATCACGTAGCGTTTGGTTACGGCGCGGGCGACGACGGCCGCGCCGGCGAGAAAGTTCTTGCCGATGTGAGCTTTACCGCTAAGGAAGGCGAGGTCACGGCACTGGTCGGTCCTTCGGGCTCTGGCAAGTCTACGGTGAGCCGACTGGCCGCGCGCTTTTGGGATGCCACCGCGGGCAAGGTTACCGTGGGTGACGTGGATGTTGCGGGCGTGGACCCCGAGGTACTGCTGCGCGACTACGCCATTGTGTTCCAGGACGTGCTGCTCTTTGACGACACGGTGATGGGCAACATCCGCCTGGGCCGTCGCGAGGCCACCGACGAGGAAGTCCTCGCGGCCGCGCGTGCCGCCAACTGCGACGAGTTCGTAAGCCGCATGCCGCAGGGCTATGACACCATGATTGGCGAGAACGGCTCCAAGCTTTCCGGCGGTGAGCGCCAGCGCATCTCCATCGCCCGTGCGCTGCTTAAGGATGCGCCTATCGTGCTGCTGGACGAGGCGACGGCGAGCTTGGACGTGGAGAACGAAACCGTGGTGCAGCAAGCGCTTTCTCGCCTGCTCGCCGGCAAAACGGTCATCGTAATCGCCCACCGCATGCGTACGGTAGAAAATGCCGACAAGATCGTCGTGCTCAAAGATGGCGTGGTCGCCGAGCAGGGCGCCCCGGCGCAACTCAAGGCGGCAGGTGGAGAATTCGCTCGCATGGTGGCGCTGCAAAAGGAAGCAGCTACCTGGCAGTTGTAAGAAGGGGCAAAGGGACAGTCCCTTTCTCACATTGACAATCGGTTACTCCGCATCGTTAATTTTCAAAAGGTTAGCCATGGCTGACCTAGATAGTTAGATAAAATTGAGATATTTCAAAAGCGTGCTCGAGCAAACTTGTTTACTCGGGTGCTGAAGCACCATGCCGCGTCCAATGCGGCAAAAGGGAGAAGCAACATGAAGAAGTCGACGTTCAATACCCTGCTTGTCGGTGGCGGTTTTCTGCTTGGCACGGCCGGCATCAAGCTGCTTACCAGCGCTCCGGTCAAGAATGCCTGCGTTCAGGGCATTGCGTGCGGCATGCGCATCAAGAACGGCTACCAGGACATGGTCGAGCAGGCCAAGGCTAATGTCGACGACATGGTTGCCGAGGCTGCTTACATCACCCAGAGCGAGGCCGCTGCTGACGAGGCAGCCGAGTAACGCTCCCAGGCACAAACTATGAGATTCTCGATTATTAGCGAGATCCCCGGCAGGACCCGTCTTCAATTGGCGGGTCCTGTGCCAGAGAGCGATCTCGATGCACTTCTTAAGCTTGGCGGCGACATCGACGGCGTGCACAAGGTGCGCGTCTACGGCCGCATCGGCCAGATGGCACTCGAATACGACGAGTCGCGCCGCGATGCCGTGCTGGCCGCCGTCGGTGCGCTCGACGCTCAGGCCATTGCCGACGCAAAGACAGGCTACGTGATGCAGCTTGAGCCACGCAAGCACAAGCTCGTCATGGATCTTGCCACACTTATCGGTGCCCATTACGCACGTCGCTGGTTCTTGCCGACGCCTCTGCGTGCGGTGTTTGTCGTGGCCGGTTACATGGCATTTTTGCGCGCCGCCCTTCATGAGCTCGCGCAGCCGCGCCTGACCGTTCCCGTGCTCGACGCTTCGGCCATCGGCATTTCGTTCGTCAAGCGTGATGTCGACACCGCGGGCCAGACAATGTTCCTGCTCAACGTGGGCGAGCTGCTCGAGGACTACACCCGCGCCATGAGCGAAAACGAGCTCATCAACTCGCTGCTCGATGTGCCCGACAAGGCGCAAAAGGTCGTCGGCGACACCGAGGTAAGCGTTGCCGCCACCGAGCTCGAGCCCGGCGACTTGGTCGCCGTGCGCACCGGCATGTCCATCTGCATCGACGGTGTTGTCGAGCAGGGGAGCGCTATGGTCAACCAGGCGACCCTGACCGGCGAGCCGCTGGCCGTCGAGCGCAGCGTGGGCGACGACGTGTTCGCCGGTACCGTCGTGGAAGACGGCGGCATCTTGGTGCGCGTGCGCGCCAATACGGCGCAAACCAAACTGCGCTCAATCGTCTCGCTCGTGCAGACGGCCGACTCGCTCAAGTCCGAGGGCCAGTCGCATATGGAGGACCTTGCCAACAAGATCGTCCCGTGGAACTTCCTGCTCGCGGGCCTGGTTGCGCTCACCACGCGCAGTCTCATCAAGACCTCCGCGGCACTGATGGTCGACTACTCGTGCGCACTCAAGCTCACGGGTTCCGTTGCCGTCATGACTGCCATGAGCGATGCTGCCAAGATGGGCGTTATGGTCAAGGGCGCTAAGTACTTTGAGTCGTTTGCCAAGGCCGATACCATTGTCTTTGACAAGACCGGTACGCTGACCGAGGCCCAGCCGCGCCTAGCTTGCGTGCTCACGACCGACGGCTGGAGCGAGGACGAGGTCCTGCGCCTTTCCGCTTGCTTGGAGGAGCATTTTCCGCATCCGGTGGCGCGTGCCGTGGTCAATGCGGCACGCGAGCGCGGGCTCGAGCACCGCGAGCGCCATGCCGCCGTCGAGTACATCGTGGCGCACGGCATCGCTTCGTCCATTGAGGGGCGTCGCGCCATCATCGGTTCCGCGCACTTTGTATTCGAGGATGAGGGCGCGCAGCTCGAGTCCGACATTAAGGAGCAAATCGAGCTCCAGATGCAGGGCCTGTCGCCGCTGTATCTGGCGGTCGATGGCAAGGTCGTCGGCGTGCTCGGCATCGAGGATCCGCTCAAGCCCGGGGTCCGTGAGGCCATCGCCGACCTGCATGCGCTGGGCGTCAAGCACGTGGTCATGCTCACGGGTGACTCCGAGCGCACGGCCGAGCGCATTGCGCGCGAGGCGGGCGTTGACGAGTTTAAGGCCGAGCTGCTGCCCGAGGACAAGTACGCCTATGTGGAGCGCATTAAGAGCGAGGGGCGCCATGTTGCCATGGTGGGCGACGGCGTCAACGATTCGCCGGCGCTGGGCCTGGCCGACGTGGGCTTGGCCATGGGCGGCGGAAGCGACATCGCCAAGGAGGTCGCCGATATCATCCTGACCGATACGGATCTTGCCGCGATCGTGCGCCTGCGCCGCATGAGTCAGGGGCTTATCGACCGTCTGACGAGTTCGTATTCCAAGGTGATGCTCACCAACTCGGCGCTGTTGGCGCTGGGGATCACCGGCGCGATTACCCCGCAGACGTCGTCGCTGCTGCACAACGGCTCGACGATTGCCTACAGCCTGAGCAACGCGAAGGCTTACCTGCGCTAGCAGACGTGTTCGCCCACGTTATCTGGCCTGCGCCCAGACGGCATCGGCGTCGTTCGGGCGCAGGTCTTTTGCATTTGACCATTTGCTAGCTTCTCTATATAGTGTTGCTAGCGGTGCTAGCAATTGAAGGGAGCGGGTCAACGTGGGTGCTGTTAGCGGCATGGCACAGGTGAACGTTCGCGTAGACCGCCAGGTCAAGAACCGTGCCGAGGAGGTACTGCGGCTTTCGGGCGGGTCACTGCCCGAGCTCATCAAAAAGGTGGTGGCCAAGGTCGCGCAGGGTGGTGGACAGTGTGAGGAAGTGCTGTCTGCCGTTGATGGCCGGCAGCAGACCGTCGCGCCCGATACTCCGTTCGCCGCATCATGGGCAGCGGCAGACCGGCTTTATGCAGATTTGGGCATCGCTACATCGCCCGTATCCGACGATCGCGGTTGGGACACAATCTATTCCGACGCCATGGATGAGCATTATCGCCAAAAGGGGATGATCCAGTGAGTGGGGCGCCTCTCAAGATCATGGTGGACGCCAACGTATGGGTTGATTCGTTTTGCGTCGACCATGCCGAGTCGCTTGCCGCGCGTGCGTTTATTGGGCGGGCGACGGAGACGGGGGCGTTGCTGTTCTTTCCGGTGCATATCGCTAAGGACGTGCTGTACGTTGTCCAACACGAACTGAAGCGTAGCGTTCTTGCCAGTGGGGGAGCGCTCGACGAGGCATCTGCCCGCGCAATTGGCGATGCGGCGTTGGCGTTTGTTCGGAACATGACCGAAAACGCCACGGCCGTGGGTGCAGATGCGTCGGACCTTTGGCTGGCCGACAAATACTTAGCGCTCCATCGCGATTACGAGGACAACTTGGTACTCGCCGCGTGCAAGCGCGCACAGGTCGATTACTTGGTGACCAACGATCGCAAGCTGCTCGAACATGCTGATCTTGCAGCAAAGACCCCGCGTCAAATGATGCCGATTTTGGCCTTGGCCGAACGCGGCGGCGCGGCAATCGGTTGACGCGAACTGTTTGCGGGCCTCTTGGGCGACGATGCACCAAGGGACCCGCGTCTGCTATTTACAAAAGCTCGGCCTTGATGGCGGGACTTTCTGCGAGCAGCTCGGCTGCCTTTTCGTCGGAGCTGTCGAGTGCGGCCAGACTGCGGTAGACCCACTCGTTGACCTGGGTGTTCTTGACGCCTGCGGTCTGCATAAGGGCGCCTACTTCGCGGATTGCTGCGAACAGATTGGCTTTGGGACCCGCGAGCTCGACCTCGATGCCGTGGTAGGCGGCCACGCCGCGGTTCTCACTCACGTGGTCGATAAAGCCCTCGACGGTCTCAAGCTGCTGGGCGAGAGTTGCATCATCGTCAGCGTCCAGCGCGACGAGTGCGTTCGATACCGTGAGGGCGGGATGTCCGCAGGGGACAAAGCCCTCGATGACATCCATAGCTTCGGTAATGGTTGAGCCCAAGCCTGCGAGGGCATTGACGAGTTGCTGTTTGGTATCCATAACGGTCCTTTCGACGGGTCAATTTTGCTTGGCGAAAATATACGTGACGCGATCGGTAACAAAAGTGCGAAGTGCGGCGCACATTGGGGTCTTCACAGCTCGTGCATAGAACAGCTGTCCGCTTTCAGAACGTGGTAAGATAACACTCCACAAGTGGGGCTCGCCCCGCATGTTCCTTGAAAAGTCGACGGTTGTCGGGTACTCGTGCCCAATGCCATCCAGACTTTCCCGACATTCGGGGGCGACTGGTTTCGACACGATAGCTCTGAGAGAGGAAGCAAGCCGAGGTCTCCTCGCCTCGTTAAACAGGGGTACCGTCAAATTGAATTGACAACAACTCTTCTTTTGAGCCTATGGCTCTCGCTGCTTAATTTATTGCGGCGCGTCAACCCGGTGATTTCCCCGACACCGGCGCGACGTCATTTTAGGGGAATGCTCCTGCGCACGTAATCGGTATGGTGCGGGCTAAGATCGAACCGGTTAGGACGCCGCGAGCGTGTCGCTGCGCGCAAAGCGTCCGAGACTAAACCAGCGACTGAGCTTGGAGATGCCAATCAGGGGGCTTTCGTGGACCGGAGTTCGATTCTCCGCGCCTCCACCATAAGTAACAGGCAGGTAGATATTTGTATCTACCTGCTTTTTTATTACTTATAGATACCGCGGAGAATCGAACTCTGTGCAGGGCGCGAGCGTTAAGCAAACGCGAAGCGTTTGTAGCGAGCGGGCGAGGACGCCGGCAGGCGGCCGAAGCCGGTGCGTGTTCGCGAAACAAACACGCGGATTCTCCGCGCAAAGCCTCGACTGGATATAGATTCGATGCCGACCGGATGACAGCCTGCCGTGTCCCGCGCGGACGGATCCCCTCCACCCGCGGAGAATCGAACTCTGTGCAGGGCGCGGGCGTTAAGCAAACGCTACGGCAACGTAGGGTGGGACGCGCTTTCCTAACGGCGGCCCAGGCGGAAAATCCATCCCGGAATCCGCACTCAGACTGGGGCGTAGTTTCCGGATGACGCCTCAAGCGGAAACCGCATCCCGGAATCTAAGCTCGGAATGGGATACATTTTCCGGATGACGCCTCAAGTGGAAAGTTCATCCCGGAATCCGCGCTCAGAACGGGACACGCTTTCCCAACGGCGGTCCAAGCGGAAAGTCCATCCCGGAATCCCGCCTCAAACTGGGACGCACTTTCCGCTTCACCTGCCGCCTCGAAAAACCTGCGCGCCCTCCATTCCAAAACTGGGTAGAAGAAAGCCAAAACGAAACAGCGGGAGGTCAATATGACTGCAGAAGATAAGGCAAAGAACGCCGGCAAGGTCGCGCTCGTCTTGGAGGGTGGCAGTTTTCGCGGGCAGTTTACCGCCGGCGTGCTCGACGTTCTCATGGAGGCCGGTGTCGAAATTCCGGCGGTGTACGGCGTCTCGGCCGGTGCGCTCAATGGCGTCAACTACAAGTCGCACCAGATCGGTCGCACCAACCGAGTCAATTTGACCTTCTGCAATGACAACCGCTACATGGGTGCCGCATCCTTCGCATCCACGGGCTCCATCGTGGGTTACGACTTTATCTTCAACGATATCCAGGACCGCCTGGATCCCTTTGACAACGAGGCGTTCGACGCGAGCCCCATCGAGATGTACGCCGTCGCGACGGACATGCTCTTTGGAACTGCCGCATACCTGCCGGTCAAAAGCGCCGTGCTCGACCTCGATGCTGTGCGCGCCTCTACCTCGCTGCCGCTGGTGACGCCGTCGGTCGAGATCGACGGGCACAAATACGTCGACGGCGGTGTAGCCGATTCGGTTCCTATCGAGCATGTGCTGGAGGAGGCCGGCTTCGAGCGCGCGGTTGTCATCGTCACCCAGGACCGCTCGTATGAGAAAAAGCCCTACGAGTTTTTGCCGGCGGCGCGTGCGCGCTATGCCGACTATCCCTATCTGCTCGAGGCTATCGAGACGCGCCACGACCGCTATAACCTCCAGCGCATGCACCTGTGGAAGTATGAGCGCGAGGGCCGCGCGCTGGTCGTCGCTCCGCAAAAGCCGGTCGAGGTCGGCCACGTTGAGCACGATCCGGCAAAGCTTCTCGACCTGTATATCCAGGGTCGCCAGGAGGCAAAGCGTTTGCTGGGAGATATCGAGACATTTGTCGAGCGCTAGCGCTGCAACGTCACGGCTCGTGGATGACATGTGCAGAAACTCTGGTCGGAGCCAAAATACCTGTTGACTCGTACGGCGAGCGGGGTAATATGGACGGGTTACTTGCAGAGCCCCGTGAATCTCTGTAACAACACGTACTGTACATGGAGGAGTCTAAGTGATTTCGAAATCGACTCACTACGCCAAGCAGGGCGAGGTCCAGCGCAACTGGGTTCTCGTCGACGCCGATGGTGCTGTCCTGGGCCGTCTTGCCACCCAGATCGCAATGATCCTGCGCGGTAAGAACAAGCCCCAGTTCACGCCCAACAGCGACTGCGGCGACTTCGTTGTCGTCATCAACGCCGATAAGGTCCAGCTTACCGGTAACAAGGCCGACACGAAGACCTATTATCGCCACAGCGGCTACAACGGCGGCCTCAAGGCTGAGAGCTTCCGCCAGGCTATGGAGAAGCACCCGGAGAAGGTCATCGAGCGCGCCGTTCGCGGTATGCTGCCTAAGACCACCCTCGGCCGTGCCCAGATGACCAAGCTTAAGGTCTACGCTGGTGCCGAGCATCCGCATGCTGCCCAGAACCCCACGAAGATTGAGCTGGAGGCTTAAAGATGGCTGAGAACACCGTTGTCTACCAGGGTACCGGCCGTCGTAAGAACGCCGTCGCCCGCGTCCGTCTCGTCCCCGGCACCGGCAAGGTGACCATCAACAAGCGTGACGCCGAGCAGTATTTCGGCCGTCATCAGCTCGTTGAGAACGCCCTTGCTCCCTTCAAGGTGACCGACACCGCCGGTCAGTTCGACGTTATCGCTCTGTGCGATGGCGGCGGCATCTCCGGTCAGTCCGGCGCTCTGCGCCTGGGCATCGCCCGCGCTCTTCTGAACGCTGGCGACTACCGTGCTGACCTCAAGAAGGCCGGTTTCCTTACGCGCGATGCTCGCGTGGTCGAGCGCAAGAAGTACGGCCTCAAGAAGGCCCGCCGCGCTCCCCAGTTCTCCAAGCGCTAAGGTTTTATCTCCTTACGAGATACAATGTACAAGCGGGGCCTGCCGATTCCTCGGCGGGTCCCGCTTTTCTTTTTCGACTAGGGTGGGCGGTTGTATATCGCCTGCTAGGGAAGGAGCGATCCTATGCCCCAGAACATCTTCGGTACCGATGGCGTCCGTGGCGTCGCCAACGCCGACCTCTCGTGCGACCTCGCGTTTCGCCTGGGCCGCGCGGCGACCAAGTTCCTTGGCCCAGACATCTGCATCGGCCGCGATACGCGTCTTTCGGGCACCATGCTCGAGAGCGCTCTGACTGCCGGCATCATGGCCGAGGGCGGCCGTCCGCACTGCTGCGGCGTCATCCCCACGCCTGCCGTGGCGCTGCTCACCGTCCAGAACGAGCTCGATGGCGGCATCGTCATCTCTGCTTCGCATAATCCGCCGGAGTTCAACGGCATCAAGTTCTTTAGCCGCAAGGGCATGAAGCTTCCCGATGCGGTCGAGGAAGAGATCAGCGCCTGGGTCATGTCCGAGGAAGCCATGGCTGCCGACACGCTGCCGACCGGTGCCGGCGTGGGTCACATCATCAAGATGAAAGACGCCCGCAAGGCATATGTCGACCACGCCATCGATACGCTTGATGGCCTGAGGCTCGATGGCCTAGTCGTTGCCGTCGACTGCGGCCATGGCGCTTCTTGCCAGACCACGCCTGCCGCGCTGCAGCGCCTGGGCGCCACGGTCCATGCCATCAACACCGATTACTGTGGCACCGACATTAACGTTGAGTGCGGCTCCACTCACCTTGAGCCCCTGCGCGAGCTCGTGCTGCGCACCCATGCCGATATCGGCCTGGCTCACGACGGCGACGCCGACCGCGTGCTGTTCGTGGACAGCGAGGGCAACGAGATCGATGGTGACTACATCCTGGCCATCTGCGGCTCCGACCTGGCTGCCCGCGGCAAGCTCGCCAACTCCGAGATCGTCTCGACCGTTATGTGCAACCTGGGCTTCTCCATTGCCATGAAGGAGCAGGGCTTCGAAATGGTTCAGACTGCCGTGGGCGACCGCTATGTTCTTGAGCGTATGCTCGCGGACGGCGCCGTCATCGGCGGCGAACAGTCCGGCCACATCATCTTCCTGGAGCACAACACCACCGGTGACGGCCTGGTGACGGCTCTGCAGCTGCTGGCCGTGCTCAAGCGCACCGGTCGTACCCTCACCGATCTTGCCGGCATCATGAAGAAGTACCCGCAGGTACTCGTCAACGTGCATTCCGACAACAAGGCTGGTCTGGACGATTGCCAGCCCATCTGGGATGCCGTCGCTGCTGCCGAGAAGGAGCTTGACGGCCGCGGCCGCATTCTGGTGCGCCCGAGCGGTACCGAGCCGCTGGTCCGCGTTATGGCCGAGGCCGAGACGCACGAGCTGACCCAGCGCGTTGTCGACGACATCGTCGAGGTTGTCAAGCGCGAACTTCCCTAATGGTCAAAAACGAGTGCCAAGTGGTAAACTGTTAAAGCTATTTTGATCGATTGGTATGTCCGAGGGGGAGCATGTTCACTAAAGTCCTAAGGTCTTTTGGTATGCGTGGTCGAGTCCTTACGCTGGATGCTCCCATCTCGGGCGACGTCATTCCGCTTTCCGAGGTAAACGACCAGACATTTGCCACCGGCCTTTTGGGCCAGGGCGTGGCGATTCAGCCTACCGGCACGCGTGTGATTGCACCGGCTGATGCCAAGGTCGAGGCCATTTTTCCCACGGGACACGCTGTTGCGCTTAACACGGTCGATGGCTTGGACGTGCTCATCCACGTTGGTTTGGACACTGTTCAGCTTGAGGGCAAGCACTTTACCGTACATGCGCAAGTGGGTGACATCGTCCATAAGGGCGATGTGCTCATTGAGTTCGATCGCGAGGCAATTGCTGCCGAGGGCTACGATGTGACGGTTCCCATCTTGGTGTGCAACTCTGTTGAGTTCTCGAGCATCAAGGGCTCCGTTGGCGTGCATGTCGAAGAGATGGACCAGCTCATCGTTGCTCGCGAGCGCTAACAAGTGCACGTGGCCATTAGCCTACAATTCAAACACGTTTACGGAGGGCGCCCTTGAAAGAGGACGCCCTCCGTGGCAAGATGGGATTTGTCCGAAGCTAAAAGGCTTCGGGTCACCGTGGACGGGCAGGGGCCTCGACGCGGCTAGACACGAGACACATACATTACGCGACCTCGCCCTGGTGGCCGCACACGTTGGTTGCGGCCGACGCGGGCCGCGGGCAAGTGCTTGTAAGGGGAGCCTTGCCTCTCTTGTACGAGAAAGGACGCGTAATGAAGATCATTAAAGCTAAAGACTACGAGGATATGAGCCGCAAGGCCGCCAATATCATCTCGGCGCAGGTTATCCTCAAGCCCGACTGTGTGCTGGGCCTTGCCACCGGCTCCACTCCGATTGGCGCCTACAAGCAGCTTGCCGCCTGGTACAAGAAGGGCGATGTCGACTTCGCCGAGGTCAGCACCTATAACCTGGACGAGTATCGCGGCCTTTCGCACGACGATCCCCAGAGCTATCACTACTTTATGCGTGAGAACTTCTTCGATCACATTAACATCGACCTCAACAACACGCATGTGCCCGACGGTTCCAACCCCGACGCCGCCGCTGCCTGCTCCGAGTACGACAAGATCGTCGCCGCCGCCGGTTACCCGGATCTGCAGCTGCTCGGCATTGGCAACAACGGCCACATCGGCTTCAACGAGCCCGATGACCACTTCTCCAAGGGCACGCACTGTGTCGACCTCACCGAGAGCACCATTCAGGCCAACAGCCGCCTGTTCGACAGCATCGACGACGTTCCCCGTCAGGCCTACACCATGGGCACCCAGACCATCATGTATGCCCGCATGATCCTGGTCGTCGCCAACGGCGAGGCCAAGGCTCAGGCCGTGCATGACATGTGCTATGGCCCGGTTACGCCCGCGTGCCCGGCTTCGATCCTGCAGCTGCACACCAACTGCGTTGTCGTTGCCGACGAGGCTGCCCTTTCGCTCTGCGAGTAGCGCGAATCCTGCACCTCGACATAGCCTTGCCTAAGGCCTCCGCTTTGCGGGGGCCTTTTTGTTATCCCTTTCCGCCCGCTTGACCAAAATCTTGCCGCAAGCTTGGCGAATGCCGGATGTCAAACAGCTTGATTCATTCCATACCAGATTCTATGCAAAAATGCCACTAAAAGGTCGTAGACGGTAGCGGGTGCTAGGCGAGTTGAATGACATGGCTGAACCTTGTTCATTTGCGTTACACTGCCGCTTAGATGGGACAAGCTGACAAGCTCATTTACCTGCTTAAAGACCGATTAGTCGGGGGATTAATAAGAATCGGCCCTCGCTGTACAAAAACTTGCCGCTTGCGTACCAAAAGACAACCTAAAACACAAGGTCGCTCTATTCATAGCGCGGCTTGTATGGTCTTGCGGCTACAGTGTCCATACGGTCGAGTTGAGGAGCGGGCATGGTAAACGATTTGGGCAGTATGGACGACCTCGAGCTGATGCCGCTGGGCGGTGGCTATATGGTGCGACGCGAACGCTTGATGAATGAGCTTCTCGCCAAGGGCCGAAAGGCCGGCATCGTGGTTCTTTATGCGCCCGACGGGTTTGGGAAGACCTCGGTGCTGCTGCAGTACACCCATGAGGTTAAATGCGACCCGACGCGAGGCCCCGTGCGGATTATCGAGGCCGATCGCGCCATTGGGCGCGAGGTGTTTATGCAGCTCGAGGTGGTTACCGAAGAACTCAAAGACAAACCGCACTCCCTTATCGCGATTGATAATGTGCCAAACCTCGATCAGCGCGATACCGAAGACCTCATCGACAGGATTCGCGGCCTGCGCGCTATGGGGGTAGGGGTCTTTATCTCCTGCCGTCCTTCAAATCGTCAGCTGATTCATGGGCTGGGCGATTCGGTTAAGATCAATGCGCAGATGCTCAAGGTGCATGCCTATGAGTATTCGGCGTGGGCATCGGTGTTTTCGATCAGCACATCGCTCGACTTTTATCAGCTTACGCAGGGCGTGCCCGAGCTCGTTTCGGCATTGCAGACGGGTCTGTATGGCCAAGGCGACGTAGCCGGTCTGCTCGAAAACGAGATTGTCAACGTATATGGCGCGGCACTTGTCGATCTGGCTTCGCTCGACAATAATGCACTGTTTTGCGTGGCATGTCTCATGATTTTGATGGGCGAGGGCAATATCGCAGAACTCGAGGCTTGCGGGGTGAGGCTATCGATGGTCGACCAGTCCTACTTCGTACGCGACTACCCGATCTTTGGCTTGGACCCCGCCGAGCGGAGTTTTACGTGTCTGGGCACGGAGGATAACGGACGCTTGCGCTTGCGTAAGTTGGTGGCCGAGGTTCGCCCCGAACTTGTTCCGAGGGCGGCCCGGATTTTGCTTAAGGCGGGCCGATGCGATGCGGCGATGGGCCTGGCGGACGCCTTTTTGGACCGTGATGCGGTCCTTGAACTTGCTGGGCAGTATGGGGTCGATCTGGCTCTGACGGGGCACGGGGCCGATATCTGCCGAGCAGCGCTGGGCACGATCGATGCCGAGGATCCGGCTCCAGAGCCAACGCCTGCCGAGGCGCTTGGCGTGTATTTGGCAGCGGTCAGCGTGTCCAATACAAAGCTCGCTCGCTATATGGCATCGGTCATCGAGCGCGGGGGCGAACGAGCGGCCTGCGAAATAGACCCTGTTTCATGGAGGGCGGCCCAGACACTGGCGGCTGTTTGCTATGGGGACAACGGGCTTGGGCTTCCTACGAACCTGGCCGTGCCAGAAATTGAGACGTCCCACACCGCACTCGACATGCTGTCCGCGCATATTGAGGTCAAGCGATGCCTGACCGAGCGGGGAGATGACGGCGGCGTTCTACAGCAGCTCAAAACGAGCAAGGCCTACGACTGTGAGCTCGACATCGCGGGGATTGTTATACGGGCCGATAGCATGCTGGTGGAGCTCTTTGACGGGTCGTTTACGGGAACCGACGAGCGCGACGACGAGATGGCGGTGGTGCGGGAGGCGCTCGACGTACGTGGGCTTAAGGCGATGGCTATCTGGGTGCGCATGGTGTTGGCGGCACGGCGGCTCCTTTCCGGCCTGCCGGTAACCGACGACGCGGCGTTCAACGAGCTCGATCGTTTTGCCGTGCGCATGCGCGACAACCAGATTCAGCTGTTTGGCCTGTTGCTAGAAGGCTGGCAGTCGCTGGCAGAGGGACGGCCGGTTAATGCAAAGTTCCGTGCGGTCCAAGTGCTCAAACTTGCCGAGGAGTCGATTGCGTACATGCGCGATAACGCATTGCTGCTGGAGCGCGCGGCATATCTGCGTAACACCTCGATGGTTTCGGTGCGCGAGGAAGCGGAGTTGCTCGATATAAGCCAGACGCAGGTTGGTGGAGCGGAGGCCTGGATGGTGGCGCTGCATTTGGCCTGCGCGGGGCGAGATAGCGATCTTGCGGCCTGGATGTCCATGAATCGCGCGGGGATTCTGGAGCCATCGTATCGGCTCTTTGCGCGCCTTGCCATGCATTGTCTGGGCGAGCCGGCGACCAGGATTCGCAAGAAGCTTCCCGTGCGCGAGCTGTCGCGGTACTCGCTGCGCGACGATTTGGAAGGGGAGGGCGAGCGCCTGTTCCAGGCCGGCGAGGTTGAAGCCGTTGATACCATTGACCATATCGAGATTCGCATTTTTGGCGCGTTTCGCGCCGAGCGCGACGGGTTTCCCATCACGGACAAAATGTGGCGCCGCAAGAAGGCGGCGACACTTGCCGAGCGGCTTGCGCTGGGCATGGATGCGCTCGTCGATCGTGAGACGCTGGCCATGGAGTTGTGGCCCCATGCCGAGTTCAATAGCGCCCGCAACAACCTGTACTCGACGATATCGCGCTTGCGGTCGGCTTTGGGACCGACGCCGGATGGCAAGTCGTGTGTGCTCATCCAAAATGAATGCATCGGACTCAACGGCGACTACGTCAAGACCGATGTACGGCTGTTTGACCAGATAAGCCGCGAGGTTTTGGGAAATCGCACGGGTGCGCGCGGGCCCCATTTAGTTGAGCTGTGCCTTAAGATTGAGCAGCTTTATGCCGGACCGCTGTATGTTCCCAATGGCTGTAATCCCACCTACTTTTTGCGTATGCGACGCATTATGCAGTCAAAGTACATCGATTGCATGATTAAGGGGGCCAATGCCGCTCTAGAAGAAAACGATTTGCAGTCGGCGATTTGGCTGGCGGAGTCGGGGCTTCGACAGGAAACGGCGCGTGAGGATATGGTGCGCTGCGCCATGCGTGTCTACAGTGCGGCGGGGCGGCGGCGCGATATCGTCGAGCTATACAGTGGGCATATGCACCATCTGAGGGAGCAGGTCAATGGCGTGCCCGAGCCCGAGACGCGGCGTCTATACGAGCGCTTGGTGGAGGGGCGGCTCAACCGCGTACTGGTCGAGCGATAAAAAACGGGCGCCCGAAGTACTTGGGCACCCGTAAGCTTGCTATGTGTTGGATCGCCGGATCATTGGCTCTTAGACGAGCTTGATCTTCTCGATGTCCTTGCGCGAGGACTCGCGATACAGCGAGAACTTGCGGCCGATGACCTGGACGACCTCGGCGTGGCAGCGCTCGGCGAGCTCTTCGGCGGCCTCGCGGGCGGAAAGACTGGAGCCATCGAGCACGGAGCACTTAACGAGCTCGTGCTTCTCCAGGTAGGCGACCGTCTGCTCGACGGTGCCCTCGTTGACATCGGACTTGCCGATGATGATGGCGGGGTTGAGGTGATGGGCCATGCTGCGAAGCTGCTTGACCTGGGCTCCTGTCAGTGCCATGGGTTCTCGCTTTCTATGTATGGGGTGCCCCGCGACGGGGCCTTAATCTACGTGAGCTGTCCCACGATAGCGCAGGAACGGCGCGGTGTGGAGCGCGTTTGCCCAGTTCAAAAAGAATGCGGATGCCGAGCGGGAGAACGGCGCGGACTGCAGGCGGATACGTGGCACGGATGCAATCGGTCTACAGGCGGTTCGCAGAGATCGGCTCCCAGGCAATAAACGCCCAGCGAACCTTGCGGATATGGTCGAGCATAAAGCGTCCCTGCGGCACGCCCTTGGACCCGGGCTCGCCGGCATGGGGATTTTCAATCATATGCTGGGCAATGTAATCGCGTAGACGGTCGATCTTATCCTCATTACCGTGCTCGAGCATGCGGGAGAAGTCCGCCACACCCGTCTCGAGGCTATCGAAGGTGTCGCGACGAGGCGATTCAAAGTACGTAACCTGCGGCAGGGCACCCATCTGAATGAGGATATTAAAGGCATAGACAAAGCCATTACTGCAGGTAACCGAGGCGCCGATGGCGTTCATCAGATGCAGATCGTAGCGCGGACTGGAGTTGGCGACCATAGTAACAGCACAGCGCCGACGAGCCGTACGGTCAAGCTTGGTAAGCGCACCTTTTAGGTTGGTCGTGGTGACGGAGCGACTGGCAAAGGCAACATCTACCGCTTTCGCGACCGGTCCAACCAAGTCCCAATCATCATCCCAGGCAAGCTCAAGCGGCGTAATGCGGCCTTCGAGCCCGTAATACTCAATGCCAGCATCAAGCGTGCCAAGCATAGCAGGAGAGAAGTCAGCCGCAATCACAGGGTGCCCGGCCTGCGCAAGTGGAATAGCAATCGACCCAGCCCCACACCCCATATCAAGCACCGACTCACCAGGCTGGAGCGCTAACAGCTTCATAAAATCGCGAGCATAAGGGGCAGTCTCAAGCGGCCGAAAATGCCGAGCCCTTTTGTCCCACTCAAAAGAGTCATCAGCCCGATGCCGAGCAGCTTGCATCTGCATCCATTCCTCATTCCAATCCACAGAAAGCAGCTCAGAACGAATCAAATCATCAGCCACGGGCCATCCCCCTCACAACAAAAAAGCGGCCCCTCCCAAAAAGAAGAGCCGCAACCAGCATATATCAGAAAAAGAACCGTTCCAACGCCAAACCGCCATACCAACCAAGTGGTGCAGGAGCGAAGCAACTGCAATCGGGATAGAACCCAACCGAGGTCCCGTTGTGCGGGAGCCCCGGGGAGGGCAAATATATAAGGTCGATCGCGAGTTCCGCACGAGCCGGAGAGCACTTAATGTGCTCTCCGTGCGAGTCAGGACTGTCCGAGCAGGCGACCTTATATATTTGCCCTCCCCGGGGCTCCTCGCCCGAATCCCTAGGCTAGTTCTTCAGCGAGTTCAGCGGCGCCGGGAATCGACCACCGCGGTGGGCAAGCACGGTGCCGGCGTTGGGGTTCACCGGCATGATGGGTGCACGGCCGAACAGGCCGCCGTACTCGACGCAGTCGCCCACGCCCTTGCCGATGGCAGGGATGACGCGGACAGCCGTGGTCTTGTTGTTAATGACGCCGATGGCCATCTCGTCGGCGATAATGCCGGCGATCGTCTCGACCGGGGTGTCACCGGGGATGGCGATCATGTCCAGACCGACGGAGCATACGCAAGTCATGGCCTCGAGCTTCTCGAGCGAAAGTGCACCGGCCTCGACGGCGGCGATCATGCCGGCGTCCTCGGACACGGGGATAAAGGCGCCCGAGAGGCCGCCGACGCTGGAGCTGGCCATGACGCCGCCCTTCTTGACGGCGTCGTTGAGCATGGCAAGCGCGCAGGTCGTGCCCGGGCCGCCGCAGGTGCCCACGCCGATGATCTCGAGGATGCGGGCAACGGAGTCGCCAATGGCGGGCGTGGGGGCCAGCGACAGGTCGACAATGCCCTTCTCGACACCCAGACGGCGGGCGGCCTCGCGGCTCATGAGCTCGCCGGCACGGGTGATCTTAAAGGCGGTCTGCTTGATCTTCTCGGCGACCTCCATCATCGAGGCGGAGTCGGGGAGCGTCTCCAGGGCCGCGGCCATAACGCCGGGGCCCGAGACGCCGACGTTGATGACGGCGTCGGCCTCGCCACCGCCGTGGACGGCGCCCGCCATAAACGGGGAGTCCTCGACCATGTTGGCAAAGCAGACAAACTTGGAAGCGCCGACGGAATCCTGGTCGGCCGTGAGTTTAGCGGCATCGATGATGGTCTGGGCGGCCATGAGCACGGCGTCCATGTTGATGCCGGCACGCAGGCTGGCGACGTTGACGCTGGAGCAGACACGGCTCGTGGTGGCGAGCGCCTGCGGAATGGACTGGATAACGCGGCGGTCGGCGTCGCCGATGCCCTTCTGGACAAGCGCGGAGAAACCGCCCAGGTAGTCGATGCCGAGGGTCTCGGCCGCACGGTCGAGGGCATGCGCGATGGGGGTGAGGTCCTCATCCTTGCAGCAAGCGGCAATCTGCGCCACCGGAGTGACGGAGACGCGCTTGTTGACGATGGGGATACCGTACTCGCGCTCGAGGTTCTCGGCGGTTTCGACCAAGTGCTCAGCCGTGTGCGTCACGTGGTCGTAGATCTTCGTGCACATGCGGTCGAGGTTCTCGTCGCCGCAACCCATGAGCGAAACACCCATGGTGATGGTCCTGATGTCGAGGTTCTGCTCCTCAACCATGCCGCGGGTTTCCGCGATTTCTGCAGGCGTGATCGCCATCCTTGCGCTCCTATCTGCCAAAACGAGCATAGTCCCCTTTATTTTAACGTGCCGCACGCGCCAAGTGGCACATGCGGCACGTTTTGGTGTGGGGTTGTTTCCGTTGTGTTACCGGCCAAAGACCTCTTCGGCGATGCGCGCGCTCTCGGCGGCGTCCTTGGCGTAGTAGTCTGCGCCGATCTGTTTGGCGTATTCGGGGGTGAGCACGGCGCCGCCCACGATAATCTTGACGCCCGGAACTTCCGAATGGAGCAGCTTGATGGTCTCCTCCATGGCGACGACGGTGGTAGTCATAAGCGCCGAGAGGCCGACGAGCTTAATGTCGCGCTCCTTGACGGTCTTGAGCACCTCCTGCGGATCGACATCGCGGCCCAGGTCAAAGACGGTGTAGCCGTAGTTGTCGAGCAGCATCTTGACGATGTTCTTACCGATATCGTGGATGTCGCCCTTGACGGTGGCCACGCAGATCTTGCCCTTGTCGGCAATCTCGCCGGCGGGCATCAGGCGTTTGATGGCATCGAAGCCCACGCGCGCTGCTTCTGCCGAGGCCATGAGCTGCGGCAAGAAGAACTTGCCCTGATCGAAGAGGACGCCGACCTCGTCGAGGGCGGGGATAAAGTGGTTGTTGATGAGGTCCATGGCGTCGTGGTCGGCCAGCAGGCGCTCGGTCTCGGCCGCGATCTCGCCCTTACGGCCCGAGACGACCATGTGGCGGATGGGGTCGTCGTCGGCGCTTGCGGTGGCGCCCGCGGCAGGCGCGGCATCGCTTGATGCTGCCTGAGCGGCCGCCGGGTTCGCGGCGATCTTATACGGGTCGGTCCAGCCGGCGTAGCGCTCGATGTATCCGGTCGAGCCCTCGTCCTCAACACTCAGCACGCGATAACTGTAGACGGTGTCCATAAAGCGCTTGGAGCCCGGGTTCATGATAGGGGCGTCTAGGCCCGCGCCAAACGCGGCGGCCAAAAAGACCGAGCCCAGCAGCGGGCGGGCAGGCAGGCCAAAGCTGATGTTCGACACGCCGAGCGCGCATTTGACGCCCAGGCGCTCCTTGCACAGCGACATGGCGCGCAGGATCTGCTCGGCCTGGCGCTGGTTGGTCGAGGCGGTCATGACCAGGCAGTCGATGAGGATGCGGTCCGGGCCGATGCCGTAGCGGGCGGCCTCGGCCACGATGCGCTCGGCGATGGTAAAGCGGGCCTCGGCGGTATCGGGAATGCCGCCCTCGTCGAGCGTGAGGCCGACGACGTTGGTGCCGTAGTGGGCGACCAGCGGGAAGATCTCATCCATGATCTGCTGCTTGCCGTTAACCGAGTTGATGATGGGCTTGCCGGCGTAGCGGCGTACGGCGGCCTCGACGGCGGCGGGGTCGGTGGAGTCGATCTGCAGGGGCAGGAGGGTGGAGCCCTGGAGCTGCTCGGTTGCCTGCTGGATGATCTTGACCTCGTCGATCTCGGGCAGGCCCACGTTGACATCTAGGATGTCGGCGCCCTGCTCCTGCTGGCTGATGCCCTGGCTCACGACGTAATCCAGGTCGCCATCGCGCAGAGCCTGCTGCAGGCGCTTTTT
Organism: uncultured Collinsella sp.; assembly: GCA_934630375.1. Classification (GTDB taxonomy): domain Bacteria; phylum Actinomycetota; class Coriobacteriia; order Coriobacteriales; family Coriobacteriaceae; genus Collinsella. The sequence continues at coordinate 5,749 of CAKTVQ010000019.1, read as the reverse complement.
GCCGGTGGGGTTGATGCGCTCGCCGATGACGGCGATCTTGTGGCCGTCGCAGGGAAGGTCTACGACCGTCTGGGCGCTCGTGACCGACATGCTGGGCTTGCGGTGACGCACGCCAGGCGTGTTGTTGTCGATGAGGGTGCGCAGCGCCGCCATGTGCGTGGGCGTGGTGCCGCAGCATCCGCCGACGACGCTCACGCCATCCTCGATCATGCCGGCGACGGCCTCGGCGTATTCGGGTGCCTGGATGTCAAAGACGGTGTTGCCGTCATCGTCCACGCGGGGCAGTCCCGCATTTGCCTGCACCATGACAGGCTTGTCGGTGACGGTGAGCATACGCGCGGCGAGTCCTCGGAGCTCGGCCGGGCCCTGGCTGCAGTTGATGCCCAGGACGTCGGCGCCGATGGCGTCGAGGGTGATGGCGGCGACCTCGGGGCTCGTCCCCAAGAAGGTGCGGCCGTCTTCCTCAAAGGTCATGGTGGCAAAGACGGGCAGGTCGGAGTTCTCGCGGCAGGCGAGGACTGCCGCCTTGATCTCGGCCAGGTCGGTCATAGTCTCGATAATAAAGAGGTCCACGCCCGCATCGACGCCGGCGCGTACTTCCTCGGCAAAGAGGTCGTAGGCCTCGTCAAAGCTGAGGGTGCCCAGGGGGCGCAGCAGGGCGCCGATGGGGCCGATGTCGCCGGCGACATAGTGGGCACCGGCCGCGCGGGCGCAGGCGACGGCGGCGGCAAAGACATCTGCCACGGTGGCGGCGCCGTCGAGCTTGTGCGCGTTGGCGCCAAAGGTGTTGGCGGTGATCACATCGCAGCCGGCCTCGACGTACTGACGCTGAATATCGGTAATGACCTGGGGCTCCTCAAAGTTGAGGAGCTCGGGCAAAGCCCCGGCCTTCATGCCCGCTGCCTGCAGCATGGTGCCCATGCCGCCGTCGAACAGCAGATGCCCGGTGCCCTCGACGGCCGCACGCAGGCGATCGTCCTTGATGCGCAGGTCGTCGATCGTGCGCGTCTTGTACGTGGCACCGTTGCGACGTGCGGCATCAACGGGTGCCGCCAATGCAGTGCCGTCAGAATCATGAGTGATAAGCGGAGTAAACATCGGCGGCTCCTAATGGCTGGAATAGCAGGTGGTGTGGGCGGCGCGGAAGCGGCAGTGCTCGCGCATGCGGCAGATATTGCAGGTGGGGCGGGTCTGGGCGTCGTGGACTTCGCCGTCAAACAGGCCGATCACCGCGGTCACACTCTTGGTGGGCATGAGCAGGCTGGTGGGTGTGACGGTGAGTCCAATGAGGCGTGTGGCGTTGAGTACATCCACGATTGAGCGCTGAGCCGAAAGCGGGCAGTCGCCGTATCCGGGGCTAAAGCGCCAGTTGCCGGCGAGTCCGTGTGCGGCAGCGTCCGCCTTGACCTGCTGGTCCATCTGCTCAACGGCGGCCTCAACATATGCCGAGCACGCGGCGTCAAGCACGGCGCCCTCCAGGGGCTGCTGAGCTCCGGTGGTCCGCAGACGGCGCTCGGCGGCCATGCCGAGGGTGCAGGCCATGAGCGCTGCCAAGCGGGCGTCCTTAAGATGACGATAGATATCGCGACCTCGCAGCTCAACATTGGTGCCAACCAAGCGAATGCAGGGCTCGCCCTGCTCGTCGACACCCGTGGCATCGACGGCAAAGACGCGACGTACACCGCGTGGCTCGATATCCAACTCCAGGCGCTCGACCACAAGCTCAATGCGTTGCGACAGTTCGGGCTCGATCTGCTGACCGCCGTAGCCCAGATACCGCAGCATCTCGGCACGGTCGACACGGGGGTGGTGGGCAGCATCGATACGGTAAAGCGCCGGCGACGCAAGGTCGGCCGGCACTTCGACGTCGGTTGTATCGATGTGCGGTTTTTCCATTACCCCAGGCGCTCCATAATGGTCGCGGCGATTGCAGGACGGTTCATAGTGTACAGGTGCAGACCGTCGGCGCCGTGCTCCTTGAGGTCGCAAAGCTGGCGGGCGGCATAATCTACACCGGCTGCCTGCAGGCTCTCGGGGTCGTTCTCGTACTTGGCGAGGATCTTGATGACGGGGGAGGGCAGCGACGCGCCGCACATAAAGACCATGCGGCTGATCTGCGACTTTCCCATAAACGGCATGATGCCCGCGGTGATGGGCGCGGTGATGCCCGCCTTGTCGGCGAGCTCGCGGAAGCGGTAGAAGCACTCGTTATCAAAGAAGAGCTGTGTCACAAAGAAGCTCGCGCCGGCGTCCTGCTTTTGCTTGAGGTATTCGACCGAGAGGTTGAGATCCTCGCAGGCAATGTGGCCCTCGGGATAGGCTGCGGCGCCCACGCAAAAGCCGGCGTCGACAAGCTCAGGGATGAGGTCACGGGCGTAGGCGTAGTCCGAGGCGGGCTTGTCGTCCTCGGTCGCGCCGGCAGGGAGATCGCCACGCAGGGCCAGGATGTTTTCAACGCCGGCTGTGCGATACTCGTCGATCTTGGCGGCGATATCGGCGTGCGAGCGGCCCACGCAGGTAAGGTGTGCCACCGAGGGTGTATCGAATTCGCTCGAAATCATATGCGCGATGGGGGCGGTGGTGGCACCGTTACCCGAGCCGCCAGCGGAACAAGTGACCGAGACAAAGCTCGGCGAAAGCTTGCACAGGTTGCCCGCCACTTCGCGAGCCGTATCGAGGGTAAGCTCACCCTTGGGCGGGAACATCTCAAACGAAACGGGCGTGGTGCCCTGGGATGCTGTCTGCTTAAAAACCTCGTCGACGCGCATATCGTGCTCCTCTAGATACGTAATAGTGCGATGTGTTGTAAGGATTCTACAGCACCGCTGTGCCACGGTGGAGTTTTACTCGCGATTTGGGGGATACCAATCAAAGATGCCTTGCTATCGGCATCTCCTATAGCAGAGCGGCTCATTTTGACACGGGCTATAAAGACTGGTATCTGATGCGAAATACCAGTTAATAGAGCCCCATCCCAAATTGACTACCCTTAAACCATGGGGAGAGGTCTGCAATTTATACAGTTGATTGGCTGTTGAGAGCGGCAACGCCGCCGCGATGCGGTAACCTCATTGATTGGTTTCGTGACAGCAACATAACGGTAATGTTGCGGAAACACGACGAGCCTAATCTATGACTCGTTCGTTAGTAATCAACACCGCTTCTCACGCGGTGCCGATACGAAGGGAGTTCCGTATGGCCGAACTTACTGACCGCTTCGGGACCATGGTGTTCTCTGAGGAAGTCATGAAGGACTACCTCCCCAAGGACATTTGGAAGCGCCTTGCTGCAACCCTCGAGGACGGTGAGCCGCTCGACCTGGATGTGGCCAACGCCGTTGCCCACGCCATGAAGGTCTGGGCCATCTCCAAGGGCGCGACGCACTACGCGCACTGGTTCCAGCCGCTTTCGGGCATTACTTCCGAGAAGCACGACAGCTTCCTCGAGCCCAACCACGACGGCACCGCCATTACCAAGTTTACGGGCAAGAACCTCATCCAGGGCGAGCCGGACGCCTCCAGCTTCCCCAACGGCGGCTTGCGTGCCACCTTCGAGGCCCGTGGCTACACCGCTTGGGATCCCACCAGCCCCGCATTCATTAAGGACGATGTCCTGTGCATCCCCACGGCTTTCTGCTCCTACACCGGCGAGGCTCTGGACAAGAAGACCCCGCTGCTGCGCTCCATGACCGCGCTCTCGCGTGAGTCCAAGCGCGTTTTGGCGCTGTTTGGTAAGACCCCCAAGAAGGTCGTTCCTTCCGTGGGCGATGAGCAGGAGTACTTCCTGATCAAGAAGGACGCTTACCGCAAGCGCAGGGACCTGGTCATCACCGGGCGCACCCTCTTTGGTGCTGCTCCCTGCAAGGGCCAGGAGCTCGAGGAGCACTACTTTGGCGCTATCCGCCCCACCGTCTCGTCCTATATGAAGGACCTGGACGATGAACTGTGGGCGCTTGGCATTCCTGCCAAGACCAAGCACAACGAGGTCGCTCCCTGCCAGCATGAGCTCGCCCCTGTCTACGGCGAGGTCAACGAGGCCATCGACCAGAATCTGGTCATGATGGAGAAGATGAAGCTCATCGCCTCCCGTCACGACTTGGTCTGCCTGCTGCACGAGAAGCCCTTTGAGGGCATCAACGGTTCGGGCAAGCACAACAACTGGTCGCTTGGCACCGAGTCCGAGAACCTGCTCGACCCGGGCGACACCCCGCTCGACAACCTGCAGTTCATCGTCTTCCTCACCGCGGTGATCGAGGCCGTCGATAACTATCAGGAGCTCCTGCGTGCCTCCGTTGCCTCGGCCGGCAACGATCATCGTCTGGGCGCCAACGAGGCTCCTCCGGCGATTATGTCCATCTTCCTGGGCGACCAGCTTACCGAGGTCGTCGAGAAGATCATCGATGGCAAGGCTTCCGTCCATGCCACGCGCGGCGTGCTCGACCTGGGCGCCGATACCCTGCCCAAGCTGATGCAGGACAACACCGACCGCAACCGCACCTCCCCGTTCGCCTTCACCGGCAACAAGTTCGAGTTCCGTGCCTGCGGCTCCGAGCAGAACGTCTCCGACTCCAACTTGGTGCTCGATGCTGCCGTGGCCAAGTCGCTCAAGTCTTTCGCCGACGCACTCGAGGGTACGCCCGAGGATAAGTTCCAGGACGCCGCGCTCGAGTACTGCAAGAAGGTGCTGACCGATCACCAGCGCATCCTGTTCTCCGGTGACGGTTACTCCGACGAGTGGCCCATCGAGGCCGAGAAGCGCGGCCTTGCCAACAACAAGACCACGGCCGACGCTCTTCCCGCCTTTGTTTCCGATAAGGCCATTGCGCTCTTTGAGGAGACGGGTGTCCTGACCAAGGCCGAGGCCCAGTGCCGCTACGACTGCAAGCTCGAGAAGTACAACAAGCTCATGAACATCGAGGCTACCACGATGGTTCGCGAGGCGCGCCGTACCTATCGTCCGGTCATTACCGCCTATGCCACCAAGGTCGCTAAGGGCCTTGAGACTATTCGTGCCGCCGGTGCTGAGGCCGCCATGCAGTGCGAGCAGAACACGCTCAACAAGCTCTGCAATGGCATCACCGCCATCAACGACTCCATCAAGGCTCTCGACGCCGTGCATCAGAAGGCCGAGGCCCTCGATGGCCAGGAGCAGGCCAACGTGTACGCGCACGAGGTCGTTCCCGCTATGGATACGCTGCGTGCTGCCGTGGACGCCATGGAGGAGATCGTGGCTGCCGACTACTGGCCGGTCCCGACCTACGACGACATCCTGTTCTACGTGTAGAACGTAACTGACATATCGTCACGGTATTGAGCCGGGGTCTGCATCGCGCGGGCCCCGGCTTTTTGTTTGCGAAGGACGCTTTGGATCCCGCTTTGCAACTGATTCGCCCACGCAATAAGGGGTCGTGGGCAAAAAACGTCAAATATGAGTACTGTCACAAGCCCTGCAGCATTATCTTTTTGCAAAATATGCAGTGTTACGCAACATATGTCCAAGTACTTAGCTGATAAACGCCTGCAATTCTTCCGCCGTAGGACGCCTGGCGTCCAAATTGCCTTCTGATGGCATGAAATCGCTGTTACTAAATTGGTAACAGTACTCATATTTGCTATTTTTTGTCCACGGGCCCTTGGATGACAGTGTGATTTTATGCCTTCGGGGTTCGAATCCCGGCGTTGGAGAAGAAAAAAGCCCGTCACCACAAGGGTAACGGGCTTTGCATTTCAAATGGTGCCCCCAGCGGGAT
>CAKTVQ010000018.1 GCA_934630375.1 uncultured Collinsella sp. | reverse complement strand
GCCGGTTGTCCCCACCCGCATAGCGGGTGGTTTCTGATGCGGCGCGCTGCGCGCCCCGCACAGGCTAAAGCCTTTAATAAAAAAGAAGGCCCCGAAAGGGGCCTTCGCCATATTTATTCAGACAACCAGTCCGATGTGTGACGCATTGGATCCGAGAGGTCCGTGGCTGCCCGGAAGGCATTAGGTTGATCGCGAGTTCCGCACGAGCCGGAGAGCACTTAATGTGCTCTCCGTGCGAGCAGGACTGTCCGAGCAGGCAACCTAATGCCTTCCGGGCAGCCACGGACCAACTTACTTCAAACCGCCGTTACGACAGCGCGATACCGCCGAGCCAGCCCCAACGCACGCCAGAGCCAGTACCATAAAAGCTAATGAACGAATCAAGCGACTTAGACGTAATGGCACCCTCGTTGCTCATAACGATGCCGCCGCCAACGTAGATACCCACATGACCGTAGATCAGGCCCGGAGCACCCGTGCCGCTGTGCGAGGAATCGGCCACGATCATGCCCACCTGCAGCGCCGAGCGGTCGGAGCTATAGCACCAGGCGTTGAACATGTCACACGCGTTGCCGCCAAAATAGCCCACGCCGGCATTGCGGAAGACGTTGGTAACCCAGGCAGCACACCAGCCCTGGCCGGGAGAAGGCGTCGAGTAGCACGCATTGACGACGGCCTGCTGCTTGCCCGAACCGCCCGTCTGTTGCGGGGTGCCGCCGGCATACGAGCCGCCACCCGAGCTCGAGCCACCCGAAGAAGAGCCCGTGTTCGCAGAGGCCGCGGCTGCCGCAGCCGCCTTCCTAGCGGCCTCCTCAGCCTGGGCGGCAGCGAGGATCTCGGAATCGCGCTGAGCCATGAGTTCCTTGACGTCGTCGGAAAGACCGTTCAGCACGGTCTGGACTTCTTGCTGCTTGGCCTGCATATCCTGCATCTGAGCCGTCTGCTGGTCCTTGAGTTTCTCCAGGTCGGCCTTTTGTGATTCGAGCTCGGTCTTCTGTGCGTCGAGCTCAGCCTGAATCGTCTGGATATCCTCGATGGCATCGCGGTCGCTCTTGTTGATCTTCTCAACGTAATGCGCGTTGGCGACGAGTTCCTCAAACGAGCCAGAGGCCAGCAGCAGCGACAGGATGTTCGTACCGCCGGACTTGTAGCTGGCGGCCACGCGATCGGAAAGGTCGTTGCGCTTCTTCTTGAGCTCGGCCTTCTTTTCATCGATCTGGGCCTGCGTGTCGTCAATCTTGCCCTGGACATTCTCGATGTCGTTGAGGGTCTGGGCATTCTTGTTGGCCAGCGCCGCATACTCATTTGCGATGCTGTCGAGCTGGGCCTGAACCTCGTCGAGCTGGGCCTGGGCGGCATTCAGTTTATCGGTGGTTTCTTTGGAAGCCTCCGCCGCATGGGCGCGAGTGGGCAGGCCAAAAAGAACTGCCGCAGAAGCGGCGCCGAACAGGGCCTTGAGGGCAGTGCGGCGCGAGAACTCCCGGGAAAGGATGGAATCGCTGTTTGGTGACATATGTACTCCGTTACATGCTTATTTATATGTCGCTCAACTCATACATATTAGCGTACATATGACGCGTCCCAACGATTTCCACGAACGGCAGGAAACTGCAAGGTCGGCGGCTCGTAAGCAATTGTTAAATTTGAGGTAACAATTGAGCAAGCTCTTCTATGAGTACGTTAACATAATCCTCTGCTTTTCCTCAGCGCACGATTTGGGCGTCCCCGCCTGCGCTATACTCCCCTCTAGAAGTGTTCCTGATTCGATAGGAGACTACATGTCCAAAGCACTCGACCCCAAAGACACCTGCGTCCTCGTTACCGGTGGCGCCGGCTTTATCGGCTCGCACACCGTCGTTCAGCTGCTCGAGGGTGGCTACCAGGTCGTCATCGTCGATGATCTCTCCAACTCCAGCGCCGTCGCCGTCGACCGCGTCAAGACCATCGTGGGCGACGAGGCCGCCAAGAACCTCACCTTCTACGAGGCCAACGTGCTCGACCGCGATGCGATGAACAAGATCTTCGATACCCATCAGATCGACCGCGTCATCCACTTTGCCGGCTTTAAGGCCGTCGGCGAGTCGGTGAGCAAGCCCGTCGAGTACTACCACAACAACATCGAGAACACCCTGGTGCTCATCGACGTCATGCGCAACCATGGCTGCAAGTCCATCATCTTCTCGAGCTCCTCGACCGTCTACGGCGACCCGGACAACCCGCCCGTCACCGAGGAGGATCCTAAGAAGCCCGCGACCAACCCCTATGGTTGGACCAAGTGGATGATCGAGCAGATCCTTATGGACGTCCACACCGCCGACCCCGAGTGGGACGTCGTGCTGCTCCGTTACTTCAACCCCATCGGCGCTCATCCGTCGGGCCTGATCGGCGAGGACCCCAAGGGCATCCCCAACAACCTGGTACCCTATGTCGCCCAGGTCGCCGTGGGCAAGCTCGAGGCCGTTCAGGTCTTTGGCAACGACTACCCCACCCCCGACGGCACCGGCGTGCGCGACTACATCCACGTGTGCGATCTGGCCTCTGGTCACGTTGCCGCCCTTAACTGGATGAACGGCAAGACCGGCGTCGAGATCTTTAACCTGGGCACCGGCACCGGCACCTCGGTACTCGAGGTCGTCGCCGCCTTCTCCAAGGCTTGCGGCAAGGAGCTGCCCTACGTGATCCGCGAGCGCCGCGCCGGCGACATCGCTGCCAACTGGTGCGATGCCTCCAAGGCCGAGCGCATGATGGGCTGGAAGGCCCAGTACGACATCGCGGACATGTGCCGCGATAGCTGGAACTGGCAGAGCCACAACCCCAACGGCTTCGCCGACGCCGAGTAGCAAAAACCTACATACCGTTCTTGCCCCGATCTCACGTTGTGAGGTCGGGGCTTTTTCATGGCATGTAGCCATTCGCCGAAAATCGACCAACTTTTTTATCTTGCCTGTACATGTTTAAACAACATGTTTTACAATAGGCGTATCGAATCAGAACATCGGAGGCGGACTGCATACCCATCGGCAGGCCGACCCCACAACAAGAAGGTTGGTGAGCGCATTCATGGAGCGTGCAAGCGGCGTCCTCATGCCCGTCTCATCTCTGCCCGGACCATACGGAATCGGCGGCTTTGGCTGGAATGCCTACGACTTCGTCGATTTTCTCGCCTCGTGCAAACAACATTACTGGCAGATTCTGCCCCTTACGACGACCAGCTATGGCGATTCGCCTTATCAGTCGTTCTCGGCCCGCGCAGGCAACCCCAACTTTATTGACTTTGCCGAACTTATCGAGGCAGGGTATCTGGAGCAGCGCGATATCGATGGCGTGTATCTGGGATCCGACCCCAGCAATGTCGACTACGGTGCTATCTTTGGCGGCCGCCGTCAGATTCTCGACCGCGCCGCCGAGCGCTTTGCTGCCGACAAGCCGGCCGATTTCGATGACTTTATCCAGGCCAACGAGGACTGGCTCATCCCCTACTGTGAGTTCATGACCGTCAAAGAGGAGTGCGGTCTCAAGGCGTTTTGGGAGTGGCCCGCGGAGCTCCGCACCCGCGGTGAGGCTTCTGCCAAGGTCTGCGCCGACCATCCGGCGCGTATGCTCTACCACCAGATGACGCAGTACTTCTTCGATCGCCAGTGGAGCCGCCTCAAGGCCTATGCCAACGAGCGCGACATTCTCATCATCGGCGACCTGCCTATCTATGTCTCGCGTGACTCCGTCGAGATGTGGGCGACACCCGAGCTCTTTAAGATCGACGCCGTCGGCAATCCCGTGAGCGTCGCCGGCACGCCGCCCGACCAGTTCTCGGCCACCGGCCAGTACTGGGGCAACCCCATCTACGACTGGGACGCCATGGAGTCCGACGGCTTCTCCTGGTGGGAGGGCCGCATTCGCGCCGCCCTCGACATGTACGACGTCATCCGCCTGGATCACTTCCGCGGCTTCGAGGCCTATTGGGAGGTGCCGTTCTCCTCGCCCGATTCGTCCTACGGTTCGTGGACGCAGGGTCCCGGCCTCAAGTTCTTCAAGACGCTCGAGGAAAAGCTCGGCACGCTGCCCATCATCGCCGAGGACCTGGGCTTCCTCACCCCCGGCGTCATCGACATGCGCGACAACTCGGGCTTCCCCGGCATGAAGATCCTGCAGTTTGCCTTTGAGGGCACCAACTCGTACTACCTGCCGCATAACTACATCGCCAACACCGTCGCCTATGTGGGCACCCACGATAACGAGACGGCGCTCGGTTGGTTTGAGGGAACGGCCACCCCGCGTCAGCGCGAGCAGGCAGCCCTGTACACCCATCAGCAGGCCGGCGAACCCATGGCAGATGCACTCAATCGCACCATCGCCGCCAGCGTGAGCGACACGTGCATCTACACCATGCAGGACCTGCTCAACTTGGGCAACGAGGCGCGCATCAACACCCCTGCCACGCTGGGCGGCAACTGGACCTGGCGCATGCTCGACGGCGCCATCACCCGCGAGCTCGAGCACAAACTCACCGACTGGACCGAGACCTACTTCCGCATCCCGTCGGAAGCCGAAATCGAGCTTCCTCAATAGGAGCTACCGCGCCCGACCCCTCCCCACCGTGCGGACGCGCTTGCTTTTCCCGCGCGAGGCCACCCCAATCCCCTCGCGCGGGCTTCTTATGAATTGCAGACATGAAACAACCCATCACAGGAGAAAACATGCCCCAAATTAACCTCATGGAACTCGCCGAGCAGTCTTTTGGCACCTCGCTCGAGCAGCTCGACGACCGTCGCATTTACAAGCTGCTGGTCAAACTCGTGCAGGAGCGCTCCGCCGCCTGCCCGCTCAACAACGGCAAGAAAAAGCTCTATTACATTTCCGCCGAATTTTTGATCGGCAAGCTGCTCATCAACAACATGATCGACCTCGGCATCTACGACGAGGTTAAGGACCAGCTCACCGCCGCAGGCCACGACCTCAACAAGATCGAGGAGTTCGAGGTCGAGCCGTCGCTCGGCAACGGCGGCCTGGGCCGCCTGGCCGCGTGCTTCCTGGATTCCATCGCCACGCTGGGCTTGACCGGCGATGGCGTGGGCCTCAACTATCACTACGGTCTGTTCCGTCAGCGCTTTGTCGACAACCAGCAGAAGGCCGTCCCCGACGAGTGGCTCGGTGAGCAGGACATCCTAGTCGACGATGACCGCTCCTACACCGTCGAGTTCGGCGATTTTGCCGTTACCTCCAAGCTCGTCAACATCGACGTGCCCGGTTACGGCCAGCCCACCAAGAACCGCCTGCGCCTGTTCGACCTGGCGAGCGTCGACGACGGCCTGGTCCCCGGCAGCTCCATCGACTTCGACAAGACCGAGATCGCCAAGAACCTCACCTTGTTCCTCTACCCCGACGATTCCGACGAGCAGGGCCGTCTGCTTCGCATCTACCAGGAATACTTCATGGTGAGCAACGCCGCCCAGCTCCTGATCGACGAGGCCATCGAGCGCGGCAGCAACCTGCACGATCTGGCCGACTACGCCGTGGTCCAAATTAACGACACGCACCCCACCATGGTCATCCCCGAGCTCGTTCGCTTGCTCACCACCGAGCATGGCATCGAGTTTGATGAGGCCGTGACCATCGTACGCTCCATGGTCGCCTACACTAACCACACGATTCTTGCCGAGGCGCTCGAGAAGTGGCCGCTCGTCAGCCTGCAGAAGGTCTCCCCTGCCATCGCCGACATTATCGTCAAGCTCGATGAGATCGCGAAGGCCGAGCACGATGACCCGCGCGTCGCCATCATCGACGAATACGACACCGTCCACATGGCCCACATGGACATCCACTTTGGCTTCTCCATCAACGGCGTAGCCGCCCTCCACACCAAGATCCTGGAGGACACCGAGCTTCATCCGTTCTACGAGATCTATCCCGAGAAGTTCTCCAACAAGACCAACGGCATCACCTTCCGCCGCTGGATCCATGGGGCCAACCCCGCGCTCGCCAGCCTGCTCGACGATGTAATCGGCACCGACTGGCGCAGCACCGGCGATCTGAGCAAACTCGCCAAGTTCGCCGACGACAAGGACGTTCTTGAGCGCCTGGCCGCCACCAAGGTCGAGGCCAAGGCCATCATGCGCCAGTTCATGGCGCTCGAGCAAGGCGTGACTATCCCGTCCAACGCCATCATCGATGTTCAGGTCAAGCGTATCCACGAGTACAAGCGCCAGCAGATGCTCGCGCTCTACATCATCTGGAAGTATCTCGACATCAAGAACGGCAACAGACCTAAGCACCCCGTCACCATCATCTTTGGCGGCAAGGCGGCGCCTGCCTACACTATCGCGCAGGACATCATCCATCTGATCCTGACGCTGTCGCAGTGGATTGCAAACGACCCCGACGTGGCTCCCTACCTGCAGGTTGTCATGATCGAGAACTACAACGTCACCGCCGCCGAGCGCGTGATTCCCGCCGCTGACATCTCCGAGCAGATCAGCCTGGCCTCCAAGGAGGCGAGCGGCACCTCCAACATGAAGTTCATGCTCAACGGCGCCCTAACCCTGTGCACGCTCGACGGTGCCAACGTGGAGATTGCCGAGCTCGTGGGCGACGAGAACATCTATACCTTTGGTGCCTCGTCCAAACAGGTCGAGCAGCTCTACGCCGACGGCACCTACAACGCCGGTGCGCTCTACCGCAAGCCCGGAATTAAACTGCTGGTGGACTTCATCACCAACCCGGCCTTTATGGCAACCGGCAACGCCGAGCGCCTGCAGCGCCTGCACGACGACATTAAGGGCAAGGACTGGTTTATGGCCCTGCTCGACATTGAGGAGTACATCCAGACCAAAGAGCGCGTGCTAGCTGACTACGAGGACCAGGACGCTTGGATGCGCAAGGCGCTGATCAACATCGCCAACGCCGGCACCTTCTCGTCCGACCGCACAATCTCCCAGTACAACGACGAGATCTGGCACCTGAGCTAGCTCATTCCCCTTACCCATCCTCTTGAGAAACGGAGTCGTGGCAACACGGCTCCGTTTTTTGTGCCCGCACGTTACCCTGTGATCCGACTCGGCCAAACAATCTCGATCCGTAGCAATTACTCAACCAAAACGGTCCCAGCCGTTACAGATTGAGACATATCGGCCCCTCCCCTTGGGTTTATCTCAATCTGTAACATCTAGCAGGTGTAATTCGCCTTTGGTGTTACAGATTTAGATGAAATGGTTGGCACAGCGGAACCGTCTCGATCTGTAACATCTAACGTCCGAAATCGGCCCTACCTGTTACAGATCAAAACAAACTGACAGACGGAAAGCCCCAACACAAAGAAAGGCTCCCCTCTCGCCCAGTGGACGGGAGGGGAGCCTTATATGTGACCACGGCAAAAGGATGGCAAAGCCGCAGTCGCCCAAAGGGAAGGCCTGGATGCACCGGGCCTAGATAAGGTTCTTGCCAGACACCTTATCGAAGAGATGAGTCGCGTTCTTCTCGAACTTGAACCAGATGGGGTCGCCCGCCTTGAGCGCACCCTTGGCCTCAAGGTCGACAACGGGAATGATCAGGACGAACTGGCCATCGGGAGCGGTCACGTGGACATGCTCGGTCGAACCCATGAGCTCGGTCACCTCGACGGTGCCCTGGAGCGCACCCTCCTCGCCCTTGTCGGCAAGCAGGATCTGCTCGGGGCGCACGCCGGCCGTGATCTCCTTCACGTCGCCGCCGTCCCAGTTGAGAGCAAGCTGAGCGCAGGTCTCGGGGGCCAGCGCGACATTCATGTCGTCGGTCTTGACGGTAAAGCCGTTGCCCGAGCGCACCAGCTGGGCATCGAAGAAGTTCATCTGCGGCACGCCGATAAAGCCGGCGACGAAGATGTTCGCGGGATGGTTGAAGACCTCCTGCGGGGTGGCGATCTGCTGGACGACGCCGTCCTTCATGACCACGATGCGATCGCCGAGGGTCATAGCCTCGGTCTGGTCGTGAGTAACGTAGATGAACGTGCCCTTGATCTCGTGACGCAGCTTAATGAGCTCGGCACGCATCTGGTTACGAAGCTTGGCATCCAGGTTGGACAGCGGCTCGTCCATCAGGAAGACCTTGGGGTCACGCACGATGGCGCGGCCGATGGCGACGCGCTGGCGCTGGCCGCCCGAAAGCGCCTTGGGCTTACGGTCGAGGTACTCGGTAATACCCAGGATCTCAGCAGCGGAGCGAACCTTACGGTCGATCTCGTCCTTGGGGACCTTCTTGAGCTCGAGCGTAAACGCCATGTTCTCGTACACCGTCATATTGGGATACAGAGCATAGCTCTGGAACACCATGGCGATGTCGCGGTCCTTGGGAGCGACGTCGTTGACGCGCTTGCCATCGATGAGCACATCGCCCGAGGTGATGTCCTCCAGGCCGGCGATCATGCGCATCGTCGTGGACTTACCGCAGCCAGAGGGGCCAACGAGGACGATGAACTCCTGGTCGTGAACGGTGAGGTTGAAGTCCTCTACAGCAAGCACACCGTCCTCGGTAACCTTAAGGTTGTGCTTCTTCTCCTCGGTCTTCTTCTTTTTGCCAAAGAAGCCCTTCTTTTTTGACTCGTTGTTGGGATACACCTTCTGAACATGTTTGAGAACGATCTCGGCCATGTCTTTACCTTTCGATACGCGGCGCCGCGCTGAGGGGCGCCGCCAAAACTTGCAAAACAGTTACGGCATCAGCCCTTGACGGCACCTGCCACAACGCCGTCAATGATGTACTTCTGGCAGAAGATGTACATGATGACGATGGGGATGACGACCATCATGATGCATGCCATCATGGGGCCGAGCTCGACGTGGCCATAGCCGCCACGGAAGTACTGGATCAAGATAGGAATGGTCTTGTACTTGGTGGAGTCGAGCGTAAGGTAGGGCAGCAGATAGTCGTTCCAGACCCACATGGTCTCAAGGATGCCGACCGAAAGATAGGTGGGCTTCATGATGGGAAGGACGATCTTAAAGAACACCTGGACCGGGTTGCAGCCGTCGATCATGGCCGCCTCTTCGATCTCGAGCGGGATGTTCTTGACAAAGCCGGCGAACATAAAGACCGCCAGGCCCGCGCCAAAGCCGAGGTAGATAAAGCAGATGTTGAACGGCGTGTTGAAGCCGATGCGGTCCGCCAAATTGGACAGCGTGAACATGAGCATCTGGAACGGTACAACCATCGAGAAGACGAACAGGTAATAGAAGAAGTTCGAGATCTTGCTGTTGACGCGCACCACGTACCAAGCGCACATGGAGCAGCACACCAGAATCAGCACGACCGACGTGACCGTGATGATGAGCGAGTACATAAACGCCGAGGCAAAGCCCTGCTCGTTCAGGGCGTGCATGTAGTTTGCGAGGCCGTTGAACGTCTCGGGCGTGAGCAGATCGAATGCCGTGGTGGTGCTGATTGCAGTTGCCTTTTTAAAGGAATTGAGCGCAATCATGAACACGGGATAGATCCACGCGAGCGACAGAATCGTAAAGAAAATCGAGAGCGCGCGGTTGATAACCTTATCGCGTTTCATTACTGCTGCACCTCCTTGGACCTCGTGGCCTTAAGCTGGATCATAGAAATAGCGACAACCAGGATGCAGAAGATAACTGCCTTGGCCTGACCGATGCCCTGCCATGCGATGCCAGCACGCGAATAGAACGTGTTGTAGATGTTCAGGGCGAGCATCTCGGTGGAGTGCGCCGGGGCACCACCGGTAAGGGCGAGGTTCTGGTCGAACAGCTTAAAGCCGTTGGTGATGGACAGGAACAGGCAGATGGTGATGGTCGGCATCAGGTTGGGGATCTTAACCTTCCAAAACGTCTGCCATGCCGTAGCGCCGTCGACCTTGGCGGCCTCGATGTAATCAGACGGAATGGACTGCAGACCGGCGATGTAGATGATCATCATGTAGCCGACCTGTTGCCACAGGGTCAGGATGATAAGGCCCCAGAAGCCAGCGGCGGAGTTGAGGGCGATAAGCTGGGCACCCACGTTGGAGAGCAGGCAGTTGATCAGAATCTGCCAAATGTAACCCAGTACAATGCCGCCAATCAGGTTAGGCATAAAGAAAATCGTACGGAAGATGTTGGTGCCCTTGAGCGCCTTGCGAGTGAGCGCCTGCGCAATGGCCAGCGCGATCACGTTGATGAGCACCGTCGACAGGAAGGCAAACGCCACGGTAAAGAAGAACGACGTGGAGAACTGCGGGTCGGTCAGTGCGCGCACGTAGTTCTCGATACCGACAAAGTGCGCGTTATTGATGGTAATAAACTGGCAGAACGAGAGATAGAAACCCTGGATAAAGGGAATCACGAACCCGATCATAAACGCCAGGCACGTGGGCAGCATAAAGAGCGGCCACCAGCGCTTGAGTGCTTTGCCCATAGAAGGGTCCTTTCAATATGCAGGGGGCGGGCAAACCTACGTCTGCCCGCCCCCTGTCGCTAATCAGATAGCTTGGGCAGCAACTGCTTACTCGGAAGCAGCCTTCTCGGTCTTCCAGCCATCGACGAAGGCGTTCTTGACGCCGTCCCACTTGGTGTTGTCGGCAGCATAAGCGATGAGAGCCTGCTTGAGGTTCTTCTTCCACTCCTCGGAGGGGATGTAAACGAAGTCCCAAGCGACGGTCTTCTTGCCGTCCTTGGCCATGGCAACGGCCTGCTGTGAGAAGACGTTGGTGGTCTCCTTAGCGCTCTTGAACGGGGCGGTCAGACCCATCTTGTCAGCGATGATGCTGGTGGCGGTGTCAGAAGTGACGCACCAATACATGAAGTCCTCGGTGGCCTTCTGAGCATCCTCGGAAGCCTGGGAGCTCACGCACCAGTAGTTCTCGCCGCCGGAGCACAGGCCCTGGTTCTCCTCGCCGTCAACGCCGATGTAGATCGGCAGCATGCCGAGCTGATCGTCGGTCATACCGGCCTTGGTGAGGTCGGCGTAGGCCCAAGAGCCGTTCTGGTAGAAGACGGCCTTGCCGGTTGCGAACTCGTTGGTGGCGTCGTCACCGGTCTTGGAGGCGAGCTGCGAAGGATCGCAGGTGGAGTCGGTGATGTACAGGTCGAAGATCTGCTTAAAGTTGTCGAGATACTCGCCCTTGATCTCGTCGTCCTCCTGGTTGTGCTCCTTCTCGAACTCGTAGTAGAGCGGGAGGTTGGCGAGGTGGGTGGTGTAGCGCCAGCTGGAGGAGTCATCCATGCCGGCGGAAGTGAAGGCACCGTCAACGCCGAGCTCGTCCTTGCGGGCCTGGATGTCATCGGCGCAAGCCTTCAGCTTGTCGAAGGAGTTGATGTCCTCGGCCTTGTAGCCAGCCTTCTCGAGGAGCTCCTTGTTGTAGATGATGCCGTAGCTCTCCTGAACCCAGTCGATACCCAGATCCTTGCCGTCGGACTGCAGAGCCAGGGAGTCGTCGATGAGCTCGCCGCGGAGCTTGGTGTCGGACAGATCGGCGCAGTAATCCTTCCAGTTCTTAAGACCGGTGGGGCCGTTGACCTGGAACAGCGTCGGAGCGGAGCTCTTGGACATCTCGGACTTGAGCTTCTCCTCGTAGGTGTTGGAGGCGGCGGTCACGATCTTGACCTCGACGCCCTTCTCCTTCTTGTACGCCTTGGCGATCTCCTTCCACTCCTTGTCGACCTCGGGCTTGAACTGGAGGAAGTAGACCTCGGCAGCGTCACCAGAAGCAGAGGAGCCAGAGCCGGCAGAACCACCGCAGCCCACGAGGCCCAGACCAAGAACCGCAGCCGCGGAACCAGCAAAGCCCAGGAACTGCCTTCTGCTCATTTCGTTCTTCATTACAATCCACCCTTTCACACCGTGGCGGCACCCTTTGCCGCCGCCTTCGGAGATTGGCTCGGGGACTTTGCCCCTTTTGCTGATTTGTACAATACGCTATTTGGCTAGTTGTTTGAACAAGTATTACTAGAGCGGTAGAAAAACTTCGGTGAACGGTAATTTCGACTTGATACTTGACAAGTTTTGTATAAACAATTATTTGTTATCGAATGCAGAGAAAACGCCCGGTCAAGCCGATGCATCGTCGGTTTGACCGGGCGTTTTCTCTTTGAGGGCATGAGTCTCGTCAGGCTGCGAGCTAGCCGGCTATCGCTTGGAGTTGACGCGGTAGTGGAAGATCTCAGGATGCGTGCGAGCATGCGTGACCTCGAACAAGATGCCGTCCGAGGTGTACGACTGGCTCTCCATAACGGCGACGCAGTTGTACTTGCCAAGGTCCAAGTAGCTGCAGTCCTCATCGTTGGCAAGCTCGACGCTCACCGTACGGCGGCTCGCCATCACTTTGACGCCACGCTTGTGCTCCAGATAGTCGTAGATAGAGCTTGCCGCAATCTCGGGGGTCAGGCCCTTGGCGATCGACTCCAAAAAGTAGCCATGGTCCACCTGGCGCGCGCTGCCGTTGAGGCTTCGGACACGCACGACGCGAATCAGCTCCTCGCCCACCTTAAAGCCAAGGCGGCGCGACAGTTGCTCAGTGCAAATCAAATGTTCAAAAGACTTGACCTCGGTCGATGCGACGGCATTGTTGCGTTTTGCGAACTCGCCAAACGACTCAACCTCTTCGAGTGCGCCCAACATGTCGGTTTCGCCCTTAAGCCAAATAACGCGCACGCCCTTGCCGTGTATGGGCTGCACAAACATCCCGTCGGCCAGCATACCCAAGGCGCGACGGACAGTATTGCGAGTACATCCGAACTCCGCGGTCAACTCAGCTTCGGTTGGCAGCATCTCCTGAAACGCATAGGTCCCATTAATGATGCGTGAGCGTATTTCTCGGTAGATTCCTTCGTATATCGCTTTTGGCATGACTTCACCTCTAATGAATATGTATGGCTAGGCACGATAGCATTTCTTTGGGTTGTTTAAACCGATTATCGGTAAAGCACGGATTATTTACCGTCGACGGTTCCCCCGAAACCCAAATCGGACCGAATCAAAACCGTCAATGCGGCAAGCAGCCAGTCCTCTACAATGAGTTCATTGTTTAAACGTTCTTGCTCGCACAGCATGTTGCATCCGGAAGGCATATTATGCTGCAAAAAATCCAACGCTTTGGCGGGGCGATGTTCGCGCCCGCCATGCTGTTTTCTATATCAGGCCTCATGGTCGGCATCTCCGCCCTCGCCACGACCGTAGACATCGTCGGTGACCTCGCCGTATACGGAACCCCTTGGTACGTTTTCTGGACCATCATCCAGCGCGGCTCGTGGACGGTCTTTAAACGTCTCCCGCTCCTTTTTGCCGTAGCGCTGCCTATCGGTCTTGCCCAAAAGCAACCGGCACGCTGCTGCCTCGAGGCGCTCGTGGCCTATTTTGCCTATTGCTTCTTTTTGAGCGAGATCATTAAGCTGAGCGGA
The DNA here is from genome assembly GCA_934630375.1 of uncultured Collinsella sp. Classification (GTDB taxonomy): domain Bacteria; phylum Actinomycetota; class Coriobacteriia; order Coriobacteriales; family Coriobacteriaceae; genus Collinsella. Next base: position 16,860 of record CAKTVQ010000018.1, on the reverse strand, counting down.
GACAACCTTGGGCTTAAGTACCCATCATCTTTGACCCCCGCCAGCGGTATCACCGTCATCGACGGCATCAAGACGCTCGACACCGGCATTATCGGCCCGCTGGCGGTATCGGCAACCGTCGTCGCCATCCATGACCGCTTCTACGATGCCAAGGTTCCCGATTGGCTCGGCACCTTCTCGGGTTCCTCGCTGGTCTACCTCATCAGCTTTTTTGCCGTGTTTGCCCTTGCCGCCATCTCGGCCGCCATCGTGCCCTTCGCATACGCTGTGACCGAAACGCTGCGCCACGCACTTGCGGGCGTCGGCCCCTTCGGCGTGGGCATCTTTGTGTTTTTGGAGCGAGCACTCGAGCCCATGGGGCTGCACCACCTTCTCTATATGCCCATCTATTACGACAATCTGGTCATTCACGACGGTATTTACGCCACGTGGACCAACCTGCTCCCCATTCTCTCCCATAGCACGCGCCCTTTAAATGAACTTGCGCCCTGGGCAGGTTTTACCGCCACCGGCTGGGGCAAGCTCTTTGGCCTTCCCGCCATCGCGGCAGCATTCTATTTCACCGCCAAACCCGAACGCCGCGCCGGCCTTAAGGTCATCCTTTTGCCCGCCATCGTCGCCTCGGTGGTCTGCGGTGTCACCGAGCCGCTCGAGTTTCTCTTTATGTTCACCTATCCTGGACTCTTTTTGCTCTACGCCGTCCTATCCTCCTGCCTTGCCATGACCATGAACTACTTTGGCATCGTCGGCATCTTCTCGGGCGGTCTCATGGAAATGACGGCCTTCAACTTCATCCCACTCATGCGAATGCATGCCGGCTCCTACCTTTTGGCGCTCGGTATCGGTCTTGCCTTTAGCCTCATCTTTTTTGTTAGTTTTCGAGCACTCATCTTGGTCTATGACCTTAAGACGCCGGGCCGCGAGGATCATGTCTCCAATCGCGCGGCAATCGACCGTTTAACGGGAAGCGGCTTTGCCAAAGAGCAATCTCCCAATGGCGAGGTCAGTATTCAATCCGATCAAGATCACGTCCTCGCTGAGCGGGTAATTCAGCTTTTAGGTGGCGTTGGCAATATCGTGGGCGCAACCAACTGCGCCACGCGCCTGCGCGTCGAGGTCGCAGACCCTTCCATCGTTGCAGATAATGCGTCGTTTGTCGCGGTGGGCGCCAAGGGCCTCATCATTACGGGCAAGACCGCCCAGGTGATTATCGGCATCTCCGTTCCCCGCGTTAAAGAGCATTTTGACCAGATCATGGGCCTCGAGCCGGGATTTGTGCCCACCACCTCGGCCTCCCCTGCCGCCAGCGCAGCCCATAAGCGCGGCGATATCTGCTTCTTCGACATCGACGGCACGCTCGCCTGGCAAGACCCTCGAGTGGCACAAGAGCTTCCCGAGGATGAGCGAGACCTCTCCCCCTATCCCAATGAAGCGGTCTCGCAAGCCATCCGTGATTTTGTTGCCAAGGGCAATATGGCGTTTATCTGCACAGGGCGCACGCTGAGCTGCATCCATCCAAAGCTGCTCGAGCTGCCCTGGACCGGCATCGTCTGCCTCGCGGGTGGCTATGTCGAACTTGAGGGACGCGTGATTCGCGATTTGGCGATGACGCCCGGCATGCTGCAGCGCCTTGCTCCCATTCTTGAGCAATCGGACGAAGTGATTCGTTTTGAGGGACTCAATGGCGTCGTTCGCATGAGTGCCGATGCGCCCGACGCCCCCGGATACGCCCGCACCGTGGGCGATGCAATTACGCAGCTGCAACATTACAGCGCCTACAAGATCTTAATGTCCACGTCGCTTGCCAACCGCATCGCTCAGGATCAAGCGTTTGAGCCGCTGCTCTGCTTTAACGAGCTCGAACTCGAGGTAACCGAAATCTCGCCCCGCGAATGCACGAAGCGCGGGGGCATCCAGTCTGTACTCGACGCCCTCGATCCCCACCACGGAACCGTATACGGCATCGGCGACGCCAGCAATGACGTCTCGCTGATGAACGCCGTCGACGTTGGCATCGCTATGGGCAACGCACCGGACTTCCTTAAGGAAAAGGCCGACTATGTCACCGACAGCATCGACCACGACGGCGTCGTCACCGCGCTCGAACACTTTGGGCTTATCTAGCCAAGCCCCTACCGCACTTGCGGCCGCATGGACCAATCGTCTTCAACCGCCGCGCTCGACGCCCTAATGTGGCAATATGTTGTCTGCATAATGCAACGATGCAACCTATCAAAGAATGCGAGAACCCGTGTCCAGTCCGTTTACCAGCTTTTTAGCCCAGCACTTTGACCAGATTAACGACTATCTGGCCACGTTCTTTGACGGACAGGCGACTTCCGCCGATATCGAGCGCTACCTGTATACCCCGCTCTCGGCATTTACGGCCAACGCCGGTAAACGCCACCGCCCGCTCATCTGCATGCTCGCCGCCACCGCGGTGGGCGGCAGCTTTGAGAGCGCCCGCAGCGCAGCGGCGGCCATCGAGCACTTTCAGTCGGGCGCACTCATCCACGACGACATCGCCGACAACGGGCAGATTCGTCGCGGCAAGCCCTGCATGCACCTTACCGAGGGCACCGGTCTTGCCATCAACTGCGGTGACCTGGCGCTCACCATGGTCACCAAGACGGTTCTCGACGACCCCACACTCAACGCAGACGTGAAGCTTCGCGTGCTCCACGAGCTTACCGAGATGATAGTCCGTACCATCGAGGGCCAGGCGCTCGACCTGGGCTGGGTCCGCGACGGGCGCTTTGACATTTCGGTCGACGATTATCTGGACATGGCGACGCACAAGACCGCGTACTACAGCGGAGCGACGCCGCTTGCCGCCGGAGCCATCATTGGCGGAGGCAGCGAGGAGCAAATTGAGGCACTGCGCGCCTTTGGCCTGCACACGGGCCTTGCCTTCCAAATTCAAGACGACCTGCTCAACTTGATCGGCACCAAGGAGGCCGCCAACAAGGACTTCCGCACCGACATCACCGAGGGTAAGCGCACGCTCGTTGCCGTGCACGCCCTGTCTGATGAGCGCTATCACGACGAGATTGAAGCGATCCTTTCCTCGGGCACCGAGGACCCCGCGCAGCTCGCACGCGCCGTGGAGATCTTCCAGGAGACCGGCTCTATCGATTACGCCCACACTTATGCGCTCGACCTGACCGCCAAGGCCAAAGCGGCCATCGAGGACGTTTCGCTCGACCCGCATGCACGTGAACTGTTCCTCTCCATGGCAGATTTCTTTGTGGAGCGCCTTAACTAGCGGGGGTTATAAAACCTGTCAGCAGCGTATTTGGGTACAACTTGCTACACTGTTGAGTGCATGTTTATGCATCCCTTTGCGTTGTCTATCCGACACACGCTCAAATAGTACGAATGGTACGCCGAAAGGGGTTCGTTCATGGAACCTATTACAACGGGCATGCAGGGAGCAGCCGTCGAGGACGTCCAGTCCCGCCTTCTGCAGCTCGGCTATACAATCGATGACACCGAGGTTGCCGACAAGCGCTTTGGCACCACCACCGAGCAGGCCGTCAGCACCTTCAGGCTCGACAGCGGCCTTGCTGCCGGTCATGCCGTCGATATCCCCTGTTGGAGCGCCCTGGTCGACGCCTCGTATAAGCTGGGCGACCGCACTCTGTATCTGCGCATGCCCAATTTCCATGGCGCCGATGTGCAGGCCCTGCAGCGCGCTCTCAACGTTTTGGGCTTTGCCTGCGGCGAGGACGACGGCTACTTTGGTCCGCATACCGAGGCCGCCCTGCAGCAGTTCCAGGAAAATGTCGGCCTGTTTGCCGACGGCATGGCCTTCCAGGACACCTACGCCTACATCAACCGCCTGCACCATGTGTGGGAGGGCAAGCCCTCGGTCACCGAGGCCGAGTCCCGCATCGGTTTTGCTCGCGCCGCCAACGTGCTCGAGCGCTTCCAGATTGCCGTTATCGGCGAGGACCCCATCGCGCGCAGTGTTGCGTCGCGCATGTGGAATATCGCCACGGCAACGACCGACAACAGCGGCATGATGCTCTGCGACTCCGAGGTCCCAACCAACGTTGACCTGGTGCTCGAGATCGCAAGCGACGAGCTGCCCGCCGACGCCGCGCCACGCGCCACGATTGCCCTCGCCGAGTGCCACAACCTGGCCCAGCGCATCCGCACCGCCAATGTCGCCGCGCAGCAGAAGCCGGCTCGCATTCGCATTGAGCTCACGGGCATGACGCGCTACAACGGCACCTTCACGGCCAGCGACGCGCAGACGCTCGCCGTACGCCTACTCGACGGCGTTTGCGATGCCCTCGCAGATTAGGTAAACTAGACGAGTTGCTTTTGGGCAACACCACACATTGGGACGTAGTTCAACGGTAGAACTCCGGTTTTTGGTGCCGGCTGTTGGGGGTTCGAATCCCTCCGTCCCAGCCATTAAAACTGAGCGCCCTAAGCCCATAACGGCCCAGGGCGCTTTCTTGTGGGCAAGCGGAGGAATTCGAACCCGCAAGGGTGCGGAGCTGAGGAAACGCGAAGCGTTTTCCAGCGCAGCACGCAAGGAGCGAAGCGACGCAGCGGGGCGCGGCCGCCGACCAGGCGGACGCGGAATCCCTCCGCCCCGTATCAGCCGAGAGTGCCTCGCATCAAGAAATATCAGCCCCGATCCAAAAAGCGAGCCGTAATCTACAAAATGGCGTGTGGCCCCGACGGGCCGGGCATTAAGTTTGTCGCGAGTTCCGCACGCAAAGAAGGCCACGTGCCTTGATGTTTTGGACGTGACAGCGAGAGGGGTCCCGGTATGGCAAGGTGACGTGAAACAAGGCGGCGCTGACCTTCTGGTCGCGCCGCCGAAGTTGAACGTCAGATTGCCGTGCCAGGGCCCCTCGCAGCGTCAAGAAGTCCGCCGTTCGGTAGAACGGCGGAATTTAGTTGTTCAGCATGCGGTCGAAGCTTCCCGAGTCGCCATCCCGATAGTCGGCGGTCATCAGAATCTCCTGCGGAATGCGTCCGCCCTCGCGCAGCACGTTGCGGAACTGCACGCGCGTGACCATGGGCAGATCCTTGATCGTGGCCGCCAGATTCTGCGGCACGCCCTGGTTGGCAGCCGCGGGCTCGCACTCGCCGCCGGCCTTCACGCGGCGTTTGTGCTCGGCGAGCATGGCGCGATACATACCGGCATGCAGGCGAATCTCAACGACATTGGCATTACGGGCCTGCTCGACAATGCGCGCACCCTCTCGATCGATGTCGCCCACGTAATAGACATAGTTAAAGCGATAGCCGATCTCGGCCAGATAATCATCCAGAGCGTGCGAAACGCTCGCCTTGCAGCCGCCGCCAAAGATCACGCCGCCCACCTTGGTGCCAAAGAGCTTGGCATGCTTGCGGCCGCGCAGGAGCTTGACGATCTCGTCATAGGTGTCCAGGTTCTCGACCATAATGAACGGCTTGTCGGCGCCCAGCGTAAAGAAACCCGTAAAGTGCACGGGGCGGTTGGGGGCGACCTTAATCGCCTGCATGCTGATGCCCTTTTCGGTCATACGCCGAATTAGGCGCTCGCCGTGCTTGCCGTCAAAAGCCTTCTCGTCGTTAAAAATCTGGTAGGCACGCTGGCGGCGCGAGGCAACCGGCGTATCGGCACCTCGGTTTTGCTCGATCCAAGCCTGGATGATTGCAATCTCCTCGGCAATCTTGCGGTTGGACATCTCGTTGTGCTGAGTGCGCTGCGGAGCCTTTTTGCCGTCCTTGCCCTCGACCTTTACGATCTGTGTCTGCTGCTCCTTGATCTTAGAGAGCGCCGTAGGCGTAGGGACAACTTTGAGCAGCTGCCTGCCTAAAACGCGGGCAAGGGCAAACGCCGATACCTCGCCGTGGACGGCCGACTCGGGCTGCTGGGCAGCAGCATCTGCTGCGGCAGACTCCGGTTTCTTCTGAGACTTGCGCTTAGAATCGCCTTGGGAATTGCGCTCGCGCTTCGGCATAGACGCCTGCTTCTGCGGACGATCGGACTTGCTCTCCTTCGCCGGCTGGCGCTTAGGCTGCCCCGAAGAAACCTCGGCAGTCGCATCCTCGTCCTGCGGCGTGGTCTTCTCGGTTGCAGTCTCGGCATGGGAACTGCGGCCCCCACGATGGCGACGGCGGCGAGGCTTGCTCGACGCGCTCTGCTCCGTCCGCTCATCAGTAGGCTGCTGGCCCTTGGCCTCGGCATCAACCTCAAGCTGCGGCTCAACAGGCTTCTGCTCGCGAGTCGCCGGCTCAACGGTTTTCTCGGTTTGTTCGGCCTTCTCGGCCTGAGCGGTCGAAGCCGGCTCGCCCTTCTCCTGACGCTTTACGGGATACGCGCGTCCCGCAAAACCGCGGCCGGGACGACACGAACCCGGAGCCCTCTTGGCAGACTCCTCAACATCGTCTGCAACCTCGGAAGGCTCTTCAACCTCACGCGCGACATCCTGCCGCGCAGCCTTAAAGTGAGCACCGCGACGACGCTTGGGCTCTTGGGCCTCCACGGGCTTTTGCTCCTTCGCGGGCTTCTGCGACTCGGCAGCAACCTCGTTCTCAACAGCCTCGGCATCCGTCTCACCCTTTTGAGCAACGGCGCGACGGAAGCGCTCCTGCTGGGCGCGGCGCTGCGCATCGCGCTTGCCACCCCCGCCAAAACCGCCGCGTCCTGCCTTGGCCGTAAAGGCGCGCACGACGTTCTCATCGAGCAACTCATCGGTATCGACATGCTCATGCGGAGCAACTTCTTCCACAGCAGGCACGTCAGCGGAATCCTCGACGACAAAATCTTCGACGGACTCGGCAGGCTGCTCCTGGGCATCGCGGATCTCAGCATTGATGGTATAGAACGCCGGGCGCCCGTTAATGCCGCTACCCTCGATCTTGGTCACGATATTTGCCTCGATAAGCTCATCGCGCATCGCCTTGGTGTCGCATTCCTTATCGACGGAGCGGAAAATCTGCGCCAGTGCACTCGACTTAATCTTGAGCGCCTTACGGCAAAGCAGATCGTAGGCAACCAGCTTGGCACGCTCAGCAGAAAGCGATGTCTGGCTGCTCAGGCGCTCAGCCAGAGCATCGACATTGTTTTGATTATCGGAATATACCGTCTTGGCCACGGGGCCCCTTTCATATGCACACATATACGTCCATATGGTACAACGCACGAGCCTATCCACGCAAAACATCTGCGAGAACGCCCTTGCACCACCTGTTCTCACAAGAAAAAAGACCGGGTCCGCTTGATTGCGGACCCGGTCTTTCCGAGTCAAATAGATGGGAGATTCAACCCGTCCGACCGACTAAGCCTGGGCGGCCTCGGCGTCGGCAGGAACTTCAGCGGCAGCGGCGCGACCGTACTCGGCCTTGCCCATCTCGGACCACTCGGGCTCCTCGTCAGGCATGGAGCCGGCCTCCTTGCCGAAGAACTCCTTGAGGCAGTTGACGGCGACGATGAGGCCCAGGACCATCAGCAGGACGGCGAAAACGAGCTGCAGGCCCTTGGTGGCGGCGACGGAGACGGCGGCCGTGGTGGCGGTAGCCGGGATGGTGCCGAAGAAGCCGTAAGCCTGGACAGCGGTCATGCAGCCCATGGCGCTCTGGACCAGCGAGGTGAAGGTGCAGCAGAGCAGGAAGGCGACGGGCACGTAGAGCATCCAGCCCTTGCGGCCGGTGCACTTGCAGAACACGGCGAGGGTGATCATGGTCATACCGCCGAGCAGCTGGTTGGAAGCACCAAAGAGCGGCCAGATGTTGGCATAGCCACCAAAGGCAAGGGCGAGACCGGGAAGCAGGGTGACGACCGTGGCGAACCAGGGGTTGCCGAGAACCTTCATGTAGCCGGCCTTGGACTCGATGGCCAGGGCGTCGTTGGTCTGGGCAAAGAACTCGGAGAACGAGGTGCGGGCGATGCGGGCGACGGCATCGAGCGAGGTCAGGGCCAGAGCGGAAACGTTCATGGTCATAAAGACGGTAGCGAGCGTGCCGTCAACACCGAAGGCCTGCATACCGCGGGAGATACCAGCGGCGAAGATCTGGAACGGGGTGGAAGCGACGCCGGCGTTGAGGGCACCGGTGCCGGCGGTGTTCATGTCGGAGAACATGATGCCGGCGACGATGATGGCAAGGATGCCGACGAAGGACTCGACGATCATGGCGCCATAACCGACCTTGACGGCGTCCTGCTCCTTCTCGACCTGCTTAGAAGAGGTGCCGGAAGAAACGAGGCTGTGGAAACCGGAGAGAGCACCGCAAGCGACGGAAACGAACAGGACCGGGAACATCATGCCGGAGGCAGTGGAGAAGCCGGTGAAGACCGGAGCGGTGATGGTGGCCTGACCGTTGACGCCCAGGACGACGATGCCGAGGACAGCGCAAACGATCATGACGATCATCATGATGGAAGTGAGGTAGTCACGCGGGGTCTTGAGCATCTGGATGGGCATAGCGCCAGCGAAGACCAGGTAGACCATGACGACGGCGAACCACTGGAACTTATCCAGGTAGACCGGGAACTGCATACCGACGGCGAACATGAGAACCATGAGGACCACGCCGGTGACGAACTCGGCGGCACCGGTGAGGTTGAACTTCTTCTGGGCCCAACCAAAGGCGATAGCGACGAAGGTGAACAGGATGGAGATGGTGCCAGCGCAGCCAGCGGCATAGGACTTGGTGAAGTCGATGGCACCGGTAGCGGCGCCAGAAGCGTCAACGGCCGGGGTGAACATGAACGTCTTGCAGACCATGTCAGTGAAGGCGGCGATGACGATGATGCAGAACAGCCAGCAGAACAGCAGGAACAGGCGACGGCCGGTCTTGCCGATGTACTTCTCGATGAGCTGAGCGAGCGACTTGCCGTTGTTCTTCATCGAAGCGTACAGAGCACCAAAGTCGTGGACGGCGCCAAAGAAGATGCCGCCGACGAGGACCCAGAGCACGACGGGCAGCCAGCCAAAGGCCATGGCGACGATCGTACCCGTGACAGGGCCAGCACCGCAGATCGAGCTGAACTGGTGCGAGAACGCGGTAAAGGCGGAGACGGGCGAGAAGCTCTTGCCGTCCTTCATGCGCTTGGCCGGCGTGAGGGCCTCTTTGTCAACGCCCCACTTGTTGGCCAGCCAGCGGCCGTAGCCCAGATAGCCGCAGGCGAGCACCGCCGCGGCCACAACCATGAGCAAAACTCCGTTCATTACATTTCCTCCTCTAAAAAGAACTTCCTAGACATAAAAAATGAGGGCCGTCGGTTGCGCTCGACGGCCCTCATCTTCATCAGCCGCCCGTTATCGTACGGGCTAGCTGTATGTGCTAACCCGCATCAGATAATTACTACGCTGATAATGTTTAGCTGATGCGTGAACATGTCTAAGAAATCCTCTTCAATCATGATGCGAACGATCCGTGCGTGTTCACATCCCCCAGTGGTTGAAAAGGAGTATGAAACTTTAGTTACCTAAAGTCAACGCAAATTTGTAATGAATTTTCAACTTTTTTGGATTTCTCGGTATAAAACGCCACTGACCTCGGACTTTACCCGACAAAAGTTTTTGCATGAGAGATGCCCCTGAGGGCCGCGGGGGCTCCCATCCCAAATGCGGAGCAAAGCTCCGCACACCATCTTTTTCTTTCAGCTAAAGAACGCCGGAAATTCGACACTGGCTTGTTAACCTTGCTGGACGTTGTCGACGCCAAACCAGCTCAGAAGCTATATCAATACAGAAAGGTCCCCGGCCGGAGGGGCCGGATATAAGGTTTATCGCGAGTTCCGCACGCAAAGAAGGCCACTTAATGTGGCCTTCGTCTTGCGCAGGACTGTAGAGCAGGAAACCTTATATCCGGCCCCTCCGTCCGGGGACCGCGCCGTACCAGCTACAGCGTCATGTTCGGATCGGCGTCGACGTCGAACGGCGAGATTTCTCCTCGGTCGAATTTACGGCGGGCGACCTCCGCGATCATGGCTGCGTTATCGGTGCACGCCGAAAGCGGTGGCACCGTTACGCGGATCCCCTGACGCCCAAGCTTCTTGATCATCATCTCGCGCAGATGCGGGTTGGCCGAGACGCCGCCACCGATACAGTATTCCTTGCATCCGGTAGCGTGCAGTGCGTTTTTGGCCTTCTTGTACTGCACGTCAAAGACAGCCGCCTCAAACGAAGCCGCCAGATCGGGCAGATGAATCGTGCGCCCGGCCTTGGTCTCCTGCTCGATGTAGAGCGTCACGGCCGTTTTAAGACCCGAAAGCGAGAAACGATAGTCTCCCCTGCTGTTAAGCGCGCGGGGAAAATCGATCGCCTTGGGGTTGCCCGTCTCGGCCAGCTTGGAGATGATGGGGCCACCGGGATAGCCCAGACCCAACGCCTTGGCCACCTTGTCGAAGGCCTCGCCCACAGCATCGTCGAGTGTCTCACCAAGCACCTCGTAGTCGCCCCATGCCTTCACGTGCACGAGCATGGTGTGCCCGCCCGAGACAAGCGTGAAGATGAACGGCGGCTTGAGGTCGGGCTGCGCCAGCAAGTTGGCAAACAGATGCCCCTCCAGATGGTTGACGCATACGAGCGGCTTACCGGCAGCGTAGGCAAAGCCTTTGGCAAAGGCAACGCCCACCACGAGGGCGCCCACCAGGCCCGGACCCTGTGTCACGCCCACGGCGGCAAGCTCGCTGGGAGCAATGGCTCCACCCTCAAGACCAAGCGATGCTGCGGCATCCTCGAGCGCCGCATCCACGACACTCACAATCACCTCAACGTGTTTGCGCGAGGCGATCTCGGGCACCACGCCGCCAAAGCGGGCATGAAAATCAATCTGTGTCGACACCTGGTTGGCCAGCATATTGCCATCCGCATCGATAATCGCCACGGCCGTCTCGTCGCAGGAACTCTCGATAGCGAGCACTAGGCGGCGGCGCTCAATTTCGGCACGCTCCCCCTCGGAGCGCCCAGGCGCAGGCAGCGGCCATACGCGCTGCTCTGCCGCCGTCGGCTCGGGCGAAGCATTGTCGACCGGAAGCACCAGGGGCAGCGGAGCCGTCATGACGATGGCATCCTTGCCGGCACCATAGTAGCCGCGGCGCCGTCCTGCCTCGGTAAAGCCCAGAGCGTTATAAAGCGCGATCGCTCCCTCGTTGCCATCCTCGACCTCGAGCGAAGCCGTGGTGCAGCCGAGCATCTGGGCATCATAGCTCACATGCGACAGCAGCTTGCGGGCAATGCCCTCACGGCGATGTGCCGGGTCGACGGCGACATCCAGAATCTGCACATCACCGTCCACGACCATACCGCCGGCAAGGCCCAGCAGCTTGCCGTCGTCGTGTGCCACCCACCAACTACGCGGCGCAGCGACGTCCTCGCCCAGCTCGGACAGGAACATGCCCGGCGTCCACGCCTTGTGTCCGGCACCTTCAAAGCAGGCAGCCTCCAGCGCGCTTGCGCCCTCGGCATCCGCCGCGCCCATGGGACGGAACTGCAGATGACGACCGGCGAGCTCATCGGCAACGCCCGTAATTTCACTCTGCGCACTCTCGGCAAGACCAAGACGCTTGCGCTCGTTTTCCTCGGCATCCGAAAGGCGCGTGTAAATCGGCAGGACGCGGGCCGGATCGCCGTCACCCGCAGCGTGTGCGAGCAGCAAGCCCTCGCCCGAAGGCCACCACAGGTCGCGCTCCACGCAGCGGGCGGTCTCGTCCTCACCCAGCAGCTTGCCATAGCGCACGAGACCGTCACCGGTCAGCTGAACCTGGTCCCAGTCCGCTGCTTGGCGCCACTCATCGAGCGCCACGGCGGCCTTGACCACGTGTTCGCGCTCAAATTGACGCTCGGGGCCCTCATCGACCAGCATATACAGCGCCGGATATACCTCACCGCGCATAGCATCGGCCAAGATACCAAGCTTGCCGCGCACGCCAGCCTTCCACGCCGTCCAAGCACAAGCGTCGAGCGTCGACACGCCCAGCAGCGGAACGTTGGCACCGCGCGCGAGGCCCTTGGCGGTGGAGATGCCGATGCGCACACCCGTAAACGACCCCGGGCCGCGGCCGACCACGTAGCAACCAACATCGCTGCGATCCAGACCGGCTTGAGCCAGCACGCCATCAACGGTATTCACGAGCTCAACGTTGGCGTGACGGCGACACATGTGGTCGCCACTCACGAGCTTCGTCTCGCCCGTCTGCCCATCAATCCAGCTTGCCGCGCAGGCAAGCATGTCGGTCGAAGTATCGAGCGCCACCACCAGCGCGCTTTCGTTATGCAAGCTCATCTTGTACAGCCTTATCAATCAAATGGGAAAGCTCCATTGCGCGGTCACCGTGCGCCTCAAGCGTTATCGTTCGCACATCGCTGTCGCCCTCATCACGCTTGAGCGTCACCGAAAGATACTCATCCGTCAGCTCGTCCTGGAATTGTTCGCCCCATTCCAGCAGGCAAGCACCCTCATAGCCCAGCACATCGAAAATGCCCGTATCCTCGAGCTCGTAGGCATGCTCCAGGCGGTATAGATCAAAGTGAAACAGCGGAATACGACCTTGATCGTGAACGGCCATGAGCGCAAACGTAGGGCTCGTAACCATATGCCCATCGCCCAACCCGCGCGAGACGCCCTTGGTAAAGTGAGTTTTGCCCACTCCCAGGCCACCGGTCAGGATGAGCACATCTCCGTCCTCAAGGCACGGTGCAATTAGCTCGCCAAAGTACTCCGTATCGGCAGCGCAAGTCGTTTTGTAAGTACCTACCCCCAGGCGCTCCAGGGACATATATGCTCCTTATTATTCCGAGGCGTCCTCTGGTGCGGGATGTCGCTCCAGATAATCGCCCAGCATCTTAAAGTCTTCCTCCAGCAGCTCCTGCCACGCCGGATTGCGCAGCGCTGCTGCCGGATGAAAAGTGGGCATTACTACAAAATGCCCCATCTGGTGGAACCTGCCGCGCAGCTTAGTAATGCCAATCTCGGTCTTAAGCACAAAGTGCGTCGCGGGGTTGCCGAGCGTCACGATAATATCAGGCCAGATGCTTCGAATCTGCTCACGCAAAAACGGCGAGCAAGCCAGCACTTCCTCGGGACGCGGATTGCGGTTTCCCGGCGGGCGGCACTTAAGCACGTTGGCAATGTAGACGTCTTCGCGTTTGAGCCCCGCCAGCGACAAGATGCCGTTGAGGTCCTCGCCTGCCGCCCCCACAAAGGGCTCGCCCTGCAAATCCTCATTGCGGCCCGGCGCCTCACCAATAAACATCACGCGAGCGCGGGGGTTTCCCACGCCAAACACGATATTGTGACGCGACTGGTGGAGCTGGCAGAGGTGACAATCGCCCAGAACGGCCTCAATTTCCTCGAGTGCGACCTCACGTGGTGCCTGATGGGTATGGCCGGGGATGTGCATGACGCCCATAGCGGCTCCTACACGTAGACCTTGTCGAGACGCATGCCAAAGCCGCAGGCGACCTCGTAGTTAATCGTTCCGCGCAGTCGGGCCATCTCGTCCATAGTGATCTCGGCATCGCCATCGCGGCCGACAATGATCATCTCGTCACCATACTCGGCCTCGGGAATCTCATGCGCCGGGTTGGACTGAATGGCGACCATAAACTGGTCCATGCAGATATTGCCCACCTGACGCACACGCTCGCCGCGATACAGCACGTCCATACGATTGGAAAGCGTACGCGAAAGGCCATCGGCATAACCGATCGGAAGGGTGCAGATCTGAACGCGCGTGCGCGGTACGCGGTAGGTAAAGCCGTAGCCCACGCCCTCGCCCATCGCAGGATGCGCCACGCGCGTCACACGCGCGTGGACGCTCATGACGGGATCAAGCTGCATCACACGACCACTCAGCTCACATGGCTGCATGCCATACAAGCCAACGCCGGCGCGGATCATATCAAAATGCATCGAGGGATCGAGCATCGAGGACGGCGTGTTGGCGCAGTGCACGATACCGCACTCAAAACCCGCATCCTTAATGGCCTGAACGGCCTCGGTAAAGCGCTGACACTGCAGCTTGTAGTCCCAGCCCGAAGGTTCATCGGCCGTGGCGAAGTGCGTAAATACGCCGTCGCACTGAATACCGCGATGGAAATTTATACCGCGGACAAAGTCGAGCACCTGCGTGTAGTGAACGCCGATACGATTCATGCCCGTCTCGATGGCGAGATGATACTTGCCCACTTTGCCCGCCGCGACGGCACATTCGCCATACGCAAGAGCAAAGTCAGACGTATAGACCGAGGGCATGATATCAAACTCGAGCAACGTCGGAATGGCCTCGATAGGCGGCTCGCTTAGGATGAGGATGGGTTTCGTAATCCCGCCCTGTCGGAGCTCAACGCCCTCGTTAACCGTCGCCACGGCAAACATGTCGGCACCGGCCGAATACATGATCTTGGCGCACTCAACAGCTCCATGACCATAAGCATCGGCCTTGACCACGCAGCACAGGCGCTGACGTGGATTCAGCAAGTTCTTATAGGCCCTCGTGTTGCGACGGAGCGCCCCGCGGTCGATCTCGACCCAGGACCAGCGCGTCAAATCGGCTTTATTCATGATTAGTCATCCGACCCTTCGTCCATGATTCCCAGATCTTCGAGCGCATCCTTTGCCGCCAGTTCCATGGCAGGACCGATCAAGTCGATAAGATCGGTCGCGATGACGCTCTTCTCACCATACTCCGTCGCCGCGGCAAAACCAGCATAGCTGTGAAGTGCAACGGCGTACGAATACAGTAACTCCCAACGATCCATCTCGTCGCGCATGGTGGCAAGCGTGCCGGCCAAAATACCCGCGAGAACATCACCCGAACCGGCAGTTGCCAGAGAAGCCGGACCCGAGAGTGGCAGCAGCACGCGCTCAACGCCACAGATAGCCGTCGTCGGCCCCTTGGCTATGACCACCAGATTGTCGGAGCCTGCAGCCCAGACAACCTTCTGCGCAGCTGCAATCGCGGTACCAAGGTCGTTCACCTCGTCACCGGCAACCAGACGCGAAAGCTCACGATAGTGCGGCGTCATAACCAACGGCTGCTCGCGACGATACATCTCGGGGTTACTATCAATACCGTCAATGGCAATCTTAGCAAGGCAGTTGAGTGCATCGGCGTCCAAAATTAGCGGTACATCAAGCTCGAGCAAGCCCGAAACCACCTGCATAGCGCCAGCAGACGTCGTCATACCGGGACCGCACAGCACGCAGCTGTACTTCTTTGCGATCTCGCACACCGTCATGCGCGCAGCGGCGCCAAAGGAGCCGCGGGAATCAGACGGAATAGCAAAGACGGGAATCGAAGGGAGTGCCATGCGAATGAGATTAGCGCAGGCGTCAGGAGCCGCGACTGCCACGTAACCAGCACCCGCGCGAGCTGCAGACTTGGCCGCCATAATGGCAGCACCAGGATATTGCGCAGATCCGGCGACAATAAGCACGGAGCCACGGGAATACTTATCGATATTCGATGGTAGCGGAGCAAAGTAATCAACTAAGTCACCGGGCTCGACAATCTCGGCGGCGTGGTCGACATCATCGATGACTTCGTCAAGACGGTCGTAAAGATTGCCGCAGATCAAATCGCCAGCATACTCAGGGCCATCAGCGCTATACAGACCAATCTTGGGCGCAATCATCGTCACCGTGCGCTCGGCACGAATGCAGTCGTCATCAACAACGCCCGTCTCGGCATTCAGGCCCGAGGGGACATCAATGGATACGACACAATCGGCGCATTCATTGACCGTAGGAATCCAAATGGAGAACGGCGCACGCAGATTCCCGTGGAAACCGGTACCAAAAATGGCATCGACAACAACATCGGCCTTATCGATCAAAACCTCGAGTTCGTCACGCGAAGGACCGACGCAAACGTGCACATCGCGACCGGCAGTTCGACGAGCAACATGACGTGCCAGAGCAGCAGGAATCTCATCCGGCTCAACCGGAGAAACGATATCCACGTCCACACCCTTGTGGCTCAGGATATCGGCGGCAACCCAACCGTCGCCGCCATTATTACCAAAACCGACCAGAACGAGAACCCGATCGGGATTGAGCTTCAAGACCTCGTTGGCGGCAAACTCACCCGCTAGCTCCATAAGCTCGGCCTTCGAAGTCCCTTCGCGTTCGATGATATCCTCGAGACGAACGACTTCTTCGGTACTCAAAACCGGTTTCATCTATGCTCCTAGCGTATCTTGCGAAGCATCGCCCAGGTGCTCCGTCAATGCTGAATTCTGCAGCTGCTCAAGCTCATCTAAAACAGAGCGAGCCTCTTTAAATGTCTGCGCAACGCGTTTCTTGTTGCTCACTTTTTCTTCCTTAGGCTTAGGTCGAGCATCTTCAGTAATCGCGATGGCATTCGCAACGGCTAAGTCTCCTGTAAGCGTAATGGAAAGAGCTACCTCAACAACACCCAACTCATGAGCGATCTCGAGTGCACGGCCCGAAAGCAGCGCCTTCGGTTTGCCGAGTTTATCACGCGTTACCGAAACATCCTTGCGACCCACGCCTTGACTAAAACCCGTGCCAAGAGCTTTAAGCACCGCCTCGCGCGAAGCAAAGCGGCTCGCATAGTGAGCAGCGGGACGCGATGATGCATCGCAATACGCACGCTCTTCTTCGGTAAACACACGCCGAGCAAACGACGGCGTCTTTTCAAGAATTGATTTCATACGGGAAATCTCGACGATATCAACGCCGATACCAGCTTCAGCCATGTTCACCTCCATATCGCACAGACTAAGTTATTGTAGCCCGTTCACAGAAGATGCGACAAACGAGGGTTATAAAACACAGCTACTATGTGAGACAAAAGCCCGTAAACGCAAAAAGGGGGAGGCCGCGAGGCCTCCCCCTTCTTCAAGTCAAGCGTACGGCTCGGTGCCGTCCACCGGTCAG
>CAKTVQ010000017.1 GCA_934630375.1 uncultured Collinsella sp. | reverse complement strand
CACGAACAGGAGGCCACTTAATGTGGCCTCCGTCGTGAGCAGGACTGTAGAGCAGGAAACTTCATCAGTGCCCGCCCTACGGGAAACCGGCGGGATAGATAGACCGGTTCAGATGGGGCTTTAATGCATGGGTGGTCTGGCGTTGTGCAAATGGGTATCATACTGTGGTTATTGCATCGACTCTGCGATGCATGTTTGTACGTTCCCGACGGTCGGTTTGCCAGAAGCGCCCCGTCGGTTGTTCCAGACCCTGTTTCGAAGAAAGGAAAAAACACTCACTTATGGCAGCTAAAAAATCATCTCCCTTGAAGATCATCCCGCTCGGCGGCCTTGATGGCATCGGCAAGAACATGACGGTCTTCGAGTGCGGCGACGACATGGTGCTCGTCGACGCCGGCCTTATGTTCCCCGATGACTCCCAGCCCGGTATCGATCTGGTGCTTCCCGACTATACCTATGTTCTGGAGAACGAGGAGAAGCTCCGCGGTATCATCGTCACCCACGGCCACGAGGACCACACCGGTTCGCTTCCGTACCTGCTGCAGGATCTCAACAACAAGGTGCCTATCTTCTCGAGCAAGCTGACGCTTGGTTTTATCGAGGGCAAGCTCTCCGAGTTCCGAATCCGCGCGCCCAAGTTCCGCGAGGTCAAGGGCGGCAGCCATGTCAACCTCGGCGGCATCTCGCTCGACTTCTTCTCGATGACGCACTCCATCCCCGGCGCTCTGGGCGTGTTCATCCGCACCAATCAGGGCACCGTTATGCACACGGGTGACTTTAAGCTTGACCAGACGCCCATCGATGGTGTCACGCCCGACTATGCCGCTATCAGCCGCTTTGCCAAGCAGGGCATCGACCTGCTGCTTTCCGACTCTACCAACGCCACGGTTCCCGGCTTTACCAAGTCCGAGGCAGAGGTTGGTCCCAACCTGCTGCACGCCATCAAGAACGCCCCGGGTCGCGTGTTCGTCGCGTCGTTCTCGAGCCACATCCATCGTTTGCAGCAGATCTGCGATGCCGCCCGCAAGTGCGGCCGTAAGGTCGTTGTGACCGGTCGCTCTATGCTCACGAACACCCGCGTGGCGCGTGAGCTGGGCTACCTCAACATTGATGACGCCGATATCATCGATGCCTTCGACATTGATAACCTGCCCGACGACAAGATCGTCGTCATGTGCACTGGTTCGCAGGGCGAGCCGCTGTCGGCTCTGTCCCGCATGGCCAATGGCGAGCACAAGACGCTTTCCATCCACGAGGGCGATACCGTTATCCTCTCTGCAACTCCTGTTCCCGGCAATGAGAAAGCCGTCCAGCAGGTCGTCAACAGCCTTGCCAAGCTCGGCTGCGACGTGTGGGATAAGAACCGCGCTCTCGTCCACGTCTCCGGTCACGGTAGCCAGGAGGAGCTCAAGCTCCTGATGGCCATGGCCAAGCCCACGTACTTTATGCCGGTTCACGGTGAGGCCGTGCACCTGCGCG
This sequence comes from uncultured Collinsella sp., assembly GCA_934630375.1. Classification (GTDB taxonomy): domain Bacteria; phylum Actinomycetota; class Coriobacteriia; order Coriobacteriales; family Coriobacteriaceae; genus Collinsella. Next base: position 28,821 of record CAKTVQ010000017.1, on the reverse strand, counting down.
CCCATGCCCAGCTGGCCCGCAAGATGGGTCTCAAGGACGATCATATCTTTATTCTCGATAACGGCGACACGCTCGAGATGCGCGGCGGTATCGTCAAGCGCGGTACGCCCGTCGAGTCCGGCGTCGTCTATGTTGACGGCCTGCGCATCGGCGACACCGACCCCATCGTCCTGCGCGACCGTCAAAAGCTCGCCAACGACGGCATGGTCACAGCCGTTGCCATCGTCTCGCTCAAGCACAAGAAGATCGAGGCCATCGAGTTCTCGGGCCGCGGTGTTTCGTTTGCCATCGACGATCAATTCTCCGAGGATGCCTCCGCGTCCATCATGAAGACGATCGAGAAGGGCAAGTTTAGCTTTACCAGCAGCGGCTCCGATGCCATTCGCAAGGCCGTGCGCGATTCGCTCTCTAACTTTATCTGGAGCCGTACGCGCACCCGTCCGATGATCATCCCGGTCGTCATGGAGGTTTAGTTTGGCGCGCGGATCTGCACAAAACGCCAAAGGCAATAAGGCCAATAACCAACCGGCATCTGCTAAGGGTGCCGGTTCCCATCTGCGTGCCAATAAGGGCCACGAGTCCGAGTTTGATGAGTTTGAGCCCTTGGTCGAGCCTTCGGCCAATCGCGATATCGCCGGTGTGGTCATCGCCGTTTTGGCGATCGCGTCCTTCATTGCCGTGATCTCTCCGGCAACAGCGCCCGTGACGGCTGCGGTTGCCGGTTTCTACCACCTGGGCTTTGGTCTGGGCGCCTACGTGCTGCCGATCGTCATCTTGCTGTTTGCCGCCACGCTCTTTTTGGGTGAGGACTCGCCGCTCAACGTGCGTTCGGTTGCCGGCGGTGCCGTGGTCTTTGTGGCCGTGGTTTCCATCCTGTCTTTGATGGTGCCGGGCACGAGCGATTCGTGCGACCTTATGTTTACGCCGCAGAACCTTTCCGTGTCGGGCGGCTACATTGGCGCCTTTATCGCAAGTGCCTTGCAAAACGCCCTGGGTAAACCTATCGCCATGGTTGTCTTGCTGGGGCTTGTCGTCGTTGGTTTGGTCATTATCGGCTTTTCGGTGGGTGGCGTTTTGCGCTCCGCACGCGATCGCGCTGCCGATTTTGCCGAGCGTCGACGTGCCGATGTCAATGCGAGCCCGTGGGGCGATGAAGAGGCCCTGTCTGTTCCCGGCGTCGCTCGTCCGCACCTGAGCATTCTGCGCCAGAAGGGGACTGACGCCGCGGTGACCACGGTCATGGGTGGCGATGTCGACCCGGTTTTGGATGACGACGAGGACGATGACCCGTTTGTCGACGTATCCGAGTCGGTTGAAGCCGAGCGGGCCAAGACCACGCTGCTGCCGCGTCGCCATGTCAAGAAGGGCAAGGCTGCGCCTAAGCTCAATACGAGTGAGCCCGACCCATCTTGGTCCGATAGCGAGATTGAGCTTACCGAGGGCGATGACGAGGACGACGAGGCTCCGATTGAGACCGCAAAGACAACTTTGCTGCCGCGTCGCCATGCAAAGCGCGGCCAGGTAACCGGCCAGCTTTCGATGGAAGACGACCCCGATAAGATTGACGAGTCCGAGCCGCCGTTTGCCGTGAATCCCGTCTCGGCCGCACCTCAGATTCCCGACTTCCTGAAGCATCCCAAGGTTGCCGATGCGCCTGCCACGAGTGCTATCGAATCGGCTGCGGCTCGTGATGGGGGAGTGGACGACGGCGCCGCAGATAACGAGGGCGAAGAAGAGGACGGCCTCAAGCTTCCGCCGCTCGAAATCCTGCATGCCAACCCGCAGTCGGCTTCCGCTGCGTCTTCGGACAAGGAGCTGGAGCAGACCGCTGAGTCACTGCAATCCACCTTGCTTGAGTTTGGCCGCAGTGCCCGCGTGGTCGGCTGGATCGCCGGCCCCACGGTGACGACCTTTAAACTGCAGCCCGGTGAGGGCGAGCGCGTGAGCAAGATCTCGAGCCTCGAGGACGATATTGCGCTTTCGCTTGCCGCCCAGTCGGTGCGCATCTTCGCGCCGATCCCCGGCACCTCTCTCGTTGGTATCGAGATTCCCAACCGCAAGCGCCAGAACGTCAATCTGGGCGACGTGCTGCCCTATGTGAAGGGCGGTCCGCTCGAGCTCGCCATCGGCCGCGACGCCGAGGGCACGCCGGTTGTCGCCGACCTCGCCAAGATGCCTCACCTGTTGATTGCCGGTACGACCGGTTCTGGTAAGTCGGTGATGATCAACTCCATCATCACGACCTTGCTCATGCGCGCCCTTCCCGAGGACGTTCGCCTGATTATGGTCGACCCCAAGCGCGTCGAGCTTGCGGGCTATAACGGTCTGCCGCATCTCTATGTGCCCGTGGTGACCGAGCCTAAGCAGGCCGCGAGCGCTCTGCAATGGGCTGTGTCCGAGATGGAGCGTCGCCTGAAGGTCTTCGAGCGTCTCAACGTACGTAAGATCTCGACCTACAACGAAAAGCAGGCTGCTGGCGAGTTTGAGCATTACGACAACCCGCCGCAAAAGATGCCCTACCTGGTCATTATCATTGACGAGCTCTCTGACCTGATGATGGTCGCCGGTAAGGATGTCGAGGCCTCGATCGTTCGTATTGCACAGCTGGGCCGTGCCGCCGGTATTCACCTTATCGTTGCCACGCAGCGCCCCAGCTCCAACGTGGTGACGGGCCTTATCAAGGCCAACATCACCAACCGCATCGCCTTTAACGTCGCCACGGGCATCGACTCGCGCGTCATCATCGACCAGATGGGTGCCGAGAAGCTCACCGGTTTGGGCGACATGCTGTTCTCCAAGGTCGACTGGGGCAAGCCCCGCCGTATCCAGGGCTGCTTTGTCTCGGACGACGAAATCAACGAGATTGTCGAGTTCGTCAAGTCGCAGAGCGAGCCCGACTACCACGAGGAGATCCTGTCTGCCGTGGCGCCCGCTTCCATGTCCATGGCTGGTGGCGGCGGCATTGTCCGCACCGGAGTCGCCGAGCCGCAAGACGATGATCCGCTCATTTGGGAAGCCGCCCATATTGTGGTGGAATCGCAGCTTGGCTCCACATCTGGCCTGCAACGTCGTCTGAAGGTTGGCTATGCGCGTGCCGGGCGTATTATGGACATGCTGGAAGAAAAGGGTGTCGTCGGCCCGCCCGACGGTTCTAAGCCGCGCGAGGTCCTGTTGGACGAGGAGGGGCTTGCCGCGCTGGAATCTGTCGACGCCGAGATGGCACGTGAAGATCGTGAGTTTGGAGGATTCTGATGGCTGCACGCTTTGGTGACATGCTGCTCGAGCAGCGTCGCCGAATGGGCCTTTCCATTCAGCAGGTCGCCAACACCATCAAAATCAGGCCGCAGATCATCGAGTTTTTCGAGACCGGTAACTTTGCTTCGATGCCGCCGCGCGGCTATGCGCAGGGCATGATTTCGAGCTATGCTCGCTTTTTGGGCCTCAATCCGCGCGAGGTCGTCAATGCCTACTTTGACGAGCTGATGGCATACGAGCGCGAGACGTCGCAGCAGGGCGGTCGTTTTCAGGACGCCGCCGGCTACGTCAATTCGCGTTCCTCAGTCGATAACGGGCGCTTCCTGATGGTTCAGGGCGGTCGTTCGACCCGCTATGGACAGCGTCCTCAGCAGGCCGGTTATATTACCGAGACGGGTTCGGGCGAGGAGATTCGCTCGCAGCGTGACCGGTTCCGCAGTACGCCGATGCCCGAGGACCGTGCACTTCCCGCTGCCCGCGGCGTGGCGCGTGACCCTCGTGCCGGCTACGGCGACGGCGGCTATTCCGATCGCGGTCACCGTGGTATCTCCACCGGACGCTCTCGCAGTGGCTATGCGGACGCCGATACCACGCAGGTGACGCCGCGTCTTCGCTCTCAACCACAGCCGTATGGCCAGCGCTCTTCGGCTCCGCGTGCGGGCCAGCGTGGCTATCAAGGCCGCGGTGAACTTGCGCCCCGCTCGGGTCAGCGCAGCCTTCAGGGCCAGGGTGGCTATCGCGGCCGTTCCGATAGCAATCGTGGTCGTATGCCTCAGGGAGGCGGCCGCAGCAGTTCCAGTCGTGGACGCGGCGGTTCCCGTGCTCCTCAAAACAACGGGCTCGATCCGCGTATCGTCTACGCAGGTATCGGTGCCGTGGCGTTGCTGCTGATCGTGCTCATCGTGGTACTTCTGCGTGGCTGCGCATCTTCGACGCCCGAGACCACGCCCGAGACGCCCACTGTTACCAAGACGACGACCAAGAAGTCTTCTAAGAAGACCGAAACGGTCGACGAGGACGAAGACACCGATGAGCCGACTGACGAGTCGACTGATTCGGACGCCGCCAAGACGACGGCCAAGAAGGAAGAGAACGAGGTCACAAAGGTTAAGGTCTCCGTTGCCAAGGGAAAGACCGCGTGGATTGAGGTCAAGGTCGACGGAAAGTCGGTCTATGGCGCTCAGGCGACTGGCCCCTTTGAGCAGGAGTACACGCCCGAGTCCTCGATCGAGATCACCACGTCCAAGCCTTCCGATGTCACCGTTACCAAGAACGGCGAAAAGGTCCGTTACGATACCAAGACCTCGGGTGTGGCGCGTGTGACGATCACCGTTCCCAAGAAGGAGACGACTGATTCCGAGAATGGTGAAAGTTCTGATGGTGCCGACACCACCGATGGTACCGACACCACCGACGGCACCGATGCCCAGTCCACGGATGGCGCCGATACCGCAACTGACGGTCAGATGCCCACCGATACTACCGACTATTCGTACGATAGCTACTAAGTCGTTCGTACGCGAAAGGAAACATCATGGCTAAAGATTCCAGCTTCGACGTCGTGTCCGAGGTCAACATGCAAGAGGTCGACAACGCCTTCCAGCAGACCACGCGCGAGATTTCCCAGCGCTATGACCTGAAGGATTCCGGCGCCACGATCGAGCTTTCGAAGGGCGACAAGCTCTTTACGATCAACGCCCCGGCCGACTTTGTCTCCAAGCAGATCATCGATGTCCTGAGCTCCAAGCTCATCAAGCGCGGCATCGACCTCAAGGCTGTCTCGTGGGATGCTCCGCAGGCGGCATCGGGCGGCACCGTTCGCGTGCTCGGCCATATCGTCGAGGGTATCGACCAGGCGACCGCCAAGAAGATCAATAAGGACATCAAGGACCAAAAGCTCAAGGTCAAGGTGACCATCGAGGCCGAGAAGCTGCGTGTTTCCTCTGCTTCGAAGGACGCGTTGCAGACCGTGATCCAGTTCCTGCGCGACCAGGACTACGGCCAGCCGCTGCAGTTCACCAACTACCGCTAATATCAATCGAAAGGACCGCTCTCCAACATGGATACACCGTTGGGCTCCGTGCTCTACATCACCCTCGGGTGCGCTAAGAACGAGGTTGACACCGACCGCATGCGTTCTCTTTTGACCGCCGCGGGCTACGAGGAGGCATTCGACCCGCAGGATGCCGATATCGCTATCGTCAATACATGCTCGTTCCTTGCCTCCGCAACGTCCGAGAGCATCGAAACCACGCTCGAACTCGCCAACGAGGTTCAGGACGGCGTTCGTTCTTGTCCCATCGTCATGTGCGGCTGTGTGCCGTCGCGCTATGGCGACGACCTGCCTGACGAGCTGCCCGAGGTCGCTGCCTTTGTGAAGGCCGACGAGGAGGACGGCATCGTGGCGGTCATCGATGGCGTGCTGGGTGTCGAGCGTGAGATCGCTGCCTATATTCCGCAAGTCAAGCGCACTGTCGAGGGTGCCGTTGCCTACGTCAAGATTTCCGATGGCTGCAACCGCTTTTGCAGCTTCTGCATGATTCCCTACATCCGCGGCCGCTATCACTCGCGTAGTGCCGAGAGCATTATCTCCGAGGTGCGCGACCTGGTTGCCGGCGGTGTGCGCGAGATCGTGCTGATCGGCCAGGACACGGGCATTTGGGGCACCGACTTTGCCGACGAGGACGTCACCGTTGGCTCGCCGCGCAATCTGGCGCAGCTTCTGCGCGCCGTAGCCGAGGCCGTGCGTCCGCAGAACGTCTGGGTTCGTGTTCTCTACCTGCAGCCCGAGGGCATGACCGACGAGCTTATCGAGACGATTCGCGATACCCCCGAGGTGCTACCCTATATCGATATCCCCGTGCAGCACTGCGACGCACGCATCCTTAAGGCCATGCGTCGCTCCGGTTCGCGCCAGGAGCTCGAGGACCTTTTCCGCGATCTGCGTGAGCGTATCCCCGGCATCGTGATTCGCTCCACGGCCATGGTCGGCTTCCCGACCGAGACCGACGACGAGTTCCGCGACCTTATCGACTTTATGGACACCGTCGGCTTTGACTACACGAGCGTCTTTGCCTACTCGCAGGAGGAGGGCAGCCTGGCCGCCAAGATGGAGGGTCAGGTCGACGAAGAGGTCAAGCTCGAGCGCGCCCAGGAGGCCATGGACTTGGCCGAGTCGCTCGGTTTTGCCGCCACCGCCGCACATGTGGGCGAACGCGCCCAGGTGATCGTCGACGGTATCGAAGAGACCGAGGACGGCGCCGAGCTGATCGGCCATGCTTGGTTCCAGGCGCCCGATTCCGATGGCGCGGTGCACTTGGACGCCAGCGAGGCGTCCGTGGGCGATATTCTGACGGTCGAGTTTACCGATAGCTTCTGCTATGAGCTTATCGGCCATGTTGTGGAGTAGGAGAGCATCGTGGCAAACGAGAGCAATAAGGAACTGACGAGTGTTTGGACGCCCGCCAACATCGTGACGTGCGTTCGCATCGTCTTTATCCCGGTGTTCATGATCGTGTCGGCGCTGTCTCACACGAGCGTTGCCGGTACGGATTGGAGCACCTTCGACGGCCCGCTCGCCGCCGCCGCCTTTATTCTGTACGTCATCCTGTCGTGCACCGATAAAGTTGATGGCTACCTGGCGCGCTCGCGCAATGAGATCACCGACTTCGGTAAGTTCTTGGATCCCATCGCCGACAAGCTACTCGTGTTCTCGGCCTTGCTGCTGTTCTTGGACTTTGGCGCCGTGTCGGTTTGGTCCGTGTTCATCATCCTGTTCCGCGAGCTGTTGGTAAGCGCCCTGCGCATGGTTGCGAGTGCCGCTGGCGTGGTCGTTGCGGCCGATAAACTTGGCAAGTACAAGACGGCGACCACGATGGTCTCCATCTGCGGTTACCTGTGCGTCTTTGCGATGGCCGGCTTGCACCTTGGCCCGCTGGCGCTGACGCTCGGCATCTACTCGGTGTCGCGCTTCCTGTACGCTGTTGCCGTTGTCCTGACCGTTATCTCGGGCGCCCAGTACTTCTGGAACTGCCGCAAGATCGTCTTTTCGGTCTAGGTCCTGGTGGGTATGACGGACTCTTTTGAGCAGATTTCCGCACATAACGAGGAGCTGACGCGTGATATTGTCGAGCGCGCGAGCGCTCGGGGCGTGACGGTTTCGACGGCTGAGTCGCTGACAGCAGGTATGATCGCCTCGACGATTGCCGATATCCCGGGCGCCTCGGCGGTGCTGCGTGGCGGTGCGGTGACCTACTGCGATGAGATCAAGCATCGTGTTCTGGGTGTTGAGCAGGAGACGCTCGAGCGCTATACCGCGGTGTCGCATCAGACCGCGCGCGAGATGGCGGCTGGTTCGCTGGAGCTGTACCAGAGCGATATTGCAGTGAGCGCAACGGGTTATGCCGGCCCCGGCGGCGGCACTGAGGACGATCCGGCTGGCACTTTCTATATTGGCTGGGCGTATCGCGCGGCTGATGGGGAAGTGCCGGTCGTGGACTCTGTGCGCTGCCACTATGAGGGCGACCGTTCGTGTGTTCGTGCCCATGCGGTCGCTGAGGCATTGGGACGCATTGCCCTTGTGCTTAACTCTATGGAATAGACGTGTTTTAAGGGGCCTTCGGGCCCCTTAATTGTGGAGATAGGGACCTTAGGCTCATTTGGCGTTTGTGCTGGTTGTAGACGAAATTTTGCCTGCCTTGTTCATATTTGGTCCTTTGTGGTCAAGCATTTGGTCAGTGTTTGGTCGGCGTTTGGTTGGGTTTTGGAAAGGTCGGCTGCATATGATTTATCTGAACGGTTGACCACGAACAGCCGTTCGTTTATTATCGATGCAGGTTGTTAAGAGGAGGGCTTTTCATGGCCAAGAATTCAGGTCCCGTACGTACCGTTCATGCTCGCACGACGGGTAAAGAGCGCGATGAGATGATCGCCACCACCAAGGCCGAGATCGAGAAGAAATTCGGCCAGGGTTCCATCATGAGGTACGGCGACGGTGGCCCCGAGCTCGAGGTCGAGGCCATCCCTACGGGCGCTCTGGCACTCGATGCCGCTCTGGGTATCGGCGGTGTGCCGCGCGGCCGAATCGTCGAGATCTACGGTCCCGAGTCCTCCGGTAAGACGACGCTTTCGCTCGAGATCTTGGCCGAGGCCCAGGCAATGGGTGGCGTTGTGGCATTTATCGATGCCGAGCACGCGCTCGATCCCACGTATGCCGCGCGCATCGGCGTGGATATCGACGAGGTGCTCATTTCCCAGCCCGATACGGGTGAGCAGGCGCTCGAGATCGTTGACATGCTTGTGCGTTCTGGTGCCATCGATGCCATCGTTGTCGACTCCGTCGCCGCGCTGACCCCGCGTGCCGAGATCGAGGGAGAAATCGGCGATACCACGGTCGGTTTGCAAGCTCGCCTGATGAGTCAGGCGCTCCGCAAGCTTGCCGGCTCGCTGTCCAAGTCCAACACGACGTGCATCTTCATTAACCAACTGCGTGAGAAGATCGGCGTCATGTTCGGCAACCCCGAGACCACGACGGGCGGCCGCGCCCTTAAGTTTTTCTCTTCGGTGCGTATCGACATTCGCCGCATCGACAGCATTAAGCTTAAGGATGAGGTTATCGGTAACCGCGTGCGCGCCAAGGTCGTTAAGAACAAGGTGGCAGCTCCGTTCCGTTCTGCTGAGTTTGACATCATGTACGGTACGGGCATCTCTAAGGAGGGCTCGATTCTGGACATGGCTGTCGAGTGCGGCATCTGCAAGAAGATGGGCTCCTGGTTTGCCTATGGCGAGGACAAGCTCGGCAACGGTCGCGAGGCCGCCAAGGCGTTCCTGCGCGAACACCCCGATTGCGCCGACGAGATTGAGCATAAGGTCCGCCTTGCCTGCGGGCTTGAGTTTGATGACGATGCTCCGTCCGAGGTCGAGCTGACCGATCAGCCTGCGCCTGAGGAGTTTGACGAGCTTTACGCCATCGATGGTTCCGCCATGCTCGATGATGACGACGAGTAGCGGTTACGCTCATGTCGTATACGGTGACCGAGGCCACGGTCGTCTTTCCCGATAAGAAGGCGGCCACCTCGTTCTCGAGCGGATATGCGTCCAAAAAGCCTTGCGCACATATCGATTGTGAGCTTGAGGGCGGTTTTGAGCGGTCCATTTGGATCCCCGTGCGGGTCGCGCGGCTGTATGTCAAAAACCGCCCCGATCTTCCCTGTGATTGGGATAACTTTCGTGAGGCGGTGCAGCTCATCGAGCGTAAATGTGCGCTTACCATGGTGACCGAGATGTTATCGCGCCGCGACCATGCGACGGGTGAGGTCCGTGACAAGCTGGCCCGCTTCGGCTTTCACCAGCCCGCTATCGATTTCGCGGTCGAGCGCGCCACCGAGTATCGCTTTTTAGACGAGAACCGCTTTTGCTCGTACTTTATCGAGGAACGCAAGCGGCGCGGTTGGGGACAGCGTAAAATCGAGACCGAGCTCAAGCGCCGTCATGTCGTGCTCGATGACATTCCCGGTTATCCCGAGGATTATTTTGCCGTCGAAGACGATTTGGCGCGTGCGTCAGCCCTGCTCGCCAAGCGGCGTGTTCCAGAGACGCGTGGATTCGAAAAACTGGTTCGGTTTTTGATGGGCAAGGGCTTCTCGTATCACATCGCCGCCGATGCCGTTAAGGCACGTCTTAATGCCGAACGCGAGGAATGTGCGGTTTAGGCGTATGCGTTTTGTGGCCCTGCCGTTCACCGCGTTTTAGCCGCCGTGCTGGGGCCATTTATTTGACAGTTGTTGTGGTTCAACGTACGATAAACACTGTCATTTGCTTTGTGATATGTGCTCATCTGTGATGAGTTTGTTTATATGTTTATCTGTATCCGACCCGCATAAGCTGCGCCCATATTACTCAAATGTCGCGAGCCGTTCGTAAGGACGGTTCGCTTTGTTGTGTAACGAATCCATAAAAAGGAGTGAGCATGCCTATCATCGCAGCGCTCGTTGGCATCGTTTTGGGTGCCATCGCCGCCATTGCCTACATGCGCACCGCCAAGCAGGGTAGTCTTCACGAGGCCGACGAAAAAATCCAGTCGGCACACGCACAGGCTGAGTCCCTGATCGGTGATGCTAAGCGTCAGGCCGAGACCCTCAAAAAAGAGGCTCTGCTCGAGGCTAAAGAGGAGATCATCAAGAACAAGCAGGCCGCTGAGGCCGAGGACAAGCAGCGTAAGAACGAGATTCGTACGCTCGAGAACCGCGTGATGCAGCGCGAGGAATCTCTCGATCGCCGCAACGACGCTCTCGACAAGCGCGAGCATCAGTTGTCCAGCCAGGCCGGTCAGGTCGAGAAGCGCTCCCGTGAGCTCGAGGAGCTCTGCGCAAAGCAGACCTCCGAGCTTGAGCGTATCGCCGACCTTACCCGCGAGGACGCGCACAAGGAGCTCCTTGATAAGGTTCGCGGCGAGGTCACCCACGAGGCCGCCACGATCATTCGCGAGTCCGAGCAGCAGGTTCGCGCCGAGTGCCACAAGACCGCCCAGGAGATTCTGTCTCTGGCGATTCAGCGCTGCGCTGCCGATCACACTGCCGAGGTCACTGTTACCTCCGTGCACATTCCCTCTGATGACCTCAAGGGCCGTATCATCGGTCGCGAGGGTCGCAACATCCGGACCTTCGAGCAGGTTTCCGGCGTCAACCTCGTGATCGACGACACGCCCGAGACCGTCGTTCTTTCGAGCTTCGACCCGGTCCGTCGTGAGACCGCCCGTGTCGCCCTTGAGAACCTTATCGCCGACGGCCGCATTCACCCTGCCCGTATCGAGGAGATGTATCACAAGGCCGCCGACCTGGTTCAGCAGCGCGTGCGCGAGGCTGGCGAGCAGGCTGCCTTCGATACCGGCATCCACGACCTGCACCCCGAGATCGTCAAGACCCTTGGTGCCCTGCGCTACCGTACCTCGTTTGGTCAGAACGTGCTTCAGCACTCCCTCGAGGTCTCTGATCTGTGCGGCGTGATGGCTTCCGAGCTTGGCCTGGACGTTGTGACTGCCAAGCGCGCCGGCCTGCTGCACGACCTGGGTAAGGCAATCGACCATGATGTCGAGGGCCCGCATGCCGTCATCGGTGCCGAGCTGGCCCGCCGTTATGGCGAGAAGCCCGTTATCGTCCACGCTATCGAGGCTCACCATGCCGATGTCGACCCCAACACGGTGCTCGATGTTCTGGTACAGGCCGCCGATGCTGTCTCTGCCTCTCGCCCCGGTGCCCGTCGCGAGTCTGCCGAGAACTACATCAAGCGTCTTGAGAAGCTCGAGGAGATCGCCAACTCCCATGACGGCGTCGAGCGTACTTATGCCATGCAGGCTGGTCGCGAGGTCCACGTCATGGTTCAGCCGGACAAGATCTCCGATGCCCAGTCCACGGTCCTGGCTCACGATATCGCCCATCAGATCGAGGAAGAGATGGAGTATCCCGGTCAGGTGCGCGTCGTCGTGATTCGCGAGAGCCGCGCTGTCGATATCGCTAAATAACATGAGCGACGCGAACGAGCTCATCTCATTTATCGCGTCGATGTCGGGGGAGGGCAACCTTCGCGTCGAGGAGAACCTTGGCGAGGGGTATGTCCGCCTCCGCGTTTCGGAGGCCGAGCGGCGCCAGGCAAAGCACGACATTCAGCATGTCGAGGATATCGTCATCGAAATGCTCCGTAATGCTCGCGATGCCGGCGCCGACAAGGTCTATCTCGCCACGACCAAGGAAGACGGCGTCCGCACGCTTGTCTTTCTGGATAACGGTTCGGGCGTTCCGCAGGATATGCAAGAGCGAATCTTCGATGCCCGCGTTACCTCCAAGCTCGAGAGCATGAAGATGGACCGTTGGGGCGTTCACGGTCGTGGCATGGCATTGTTTTCGATCAAGCAGAACACCGATGAGGCCCGTGTGGTCACGTCCGGTGTCGATCTTGGTTCAGCCTTTAAGGTGAGCGTCGCGGCCGACCGCCTCAGTGAGCGTGCCAATCAGTCCAGCTGGCCCCAGGCCGTCAAGGATGAAGACGGACGTTATGTCTGCGCTCGCGGTCCACATAATATTATTCGCGCTGCTTGTGAGTTTGCGCTCGAGGAGTTGCGTGGTTGCGATGTCTATCTTGGTTCTCCGTCTGAGATTGCCGCGACCCTTTATGCTCAGGCGTCAAGCCGGCTTGATACCTCTCGTCTCCTATTCATTGATGACGAGAGCGAGCTTCCGGTTGTCGATCGTTTAGGCCTTGCTTCTGATGCCGAGGACTTTATCCGTATTTGTTCGGGTTTGGGTCTTGAGATGTCCGAGCGCACGGCCCATCGCATTTTGGCAGGGCAGATTAAGCCCGTTCGCGGTGTGACCGCGCGTCTGCTGCGCGAGCGTGATTCGTCCTCGCATGCGCCGGCTCCTGTCGATCTCGCGAAGGATCGTCGCGGGCTACGTATTGCCAAGGATGACATGGCACAGTTTTCGCGTGCTGTGGAACGCGACTTTAATGACCTTGCCGCCCGGTACTATCTCAACCTTTGCGGCGACCCAAAGATCCGTGTTTCGCGTGATCGAATCACCGTGACCTTTGATCTTGCCAAAGAGGAATAGTGCCTTTACCGAGTCCACTCGGTACGATACAGTTATTGCAGTTAAAACGTACTTTTAAATGCAGGAGTTTCTTCATGGATTGCCTGAAGGTATCAAGCAAATCATCGCCCGCGTCCGTTGCCGGCGCCATCGCCGGCATGGTCAAGGATGGTGTACCCGTCAACATCCAGTGTGTCGGCGCCGGTGCCGTCAACCAGGCCATTAAGGCCGTTGCTATCGCGCGCGGTTTTTTGATTCCAACCGGTTTTGATATTTCTTGCGCGCCCGTGTTCTCCGACATCCTCATTAACGGGGAGTCGCGCACGGCCATCCGCCTTTCTATCTACGTTCACCAGATCAATCGAGCTGCTATGGATAACGTCGTCATGGATGATGTTAAGCCTGTGGCATAGCTTCTGCTTGCCTCGTTTCGCTCCCCATCGTTAGGACTTATGCACATGGACCAGCGTTCCGTACGCGATATTCTTGCCGGTAAAACCTACTTTATCCGCACCTTTGGCTGCCAGATGAATCAGCACGACTCCGAGCGTGTGAGCGGTCTGCTTGATTCGTATGGCTGCCTCATGGCGCTCGATCCCGCGCATGCCGATATCGTTGTCTTCATGACGTGCTGCGTGCGCGAGGCCGCCGATACTCGCCTGTACGGTCAGTGCAATTCCTGCAAAAGCCTGCCGCCTTTGCCTTCGGGCAAGCGCGTGGTTGCCGTTGGCGGTTGCATCGCGCAGCGCGATGGCGAGGGCCTGCTCACCAACGTCGATAACGTCAATGTCATCTTTGGCACGCATTCCATTGCACATGTGGCCGAGCTCATTGCCGAGGCGTTCCTTGATGGTAAGCGTCATATCCGCACCAATGAGCATGAGGATACGGATGCCATGAGCATGCCGTGGCATCGCGAGACTCAGTATCACGCCTGGGTGCCCATCATGACGGGCTGCAATAATTTCTGCACCTATTGCATCGTGCCGTACGTGCGCGGTCGCGAAAAGAGCCGCCCCTTCGAGGAGATTGTCGACGAGGTGACCGGTTTGGTGCGCCAGGGCGTGCGTGAGATTACGCTGCTGGGCCAAAACGTTAACTCATATGGTCGCGATCTGTTTGGCAAGCCGCGTTTTGCCGATCTGCTGCGTGCCGTGGGCGATACGGGCGTGGAGCGCATCTTCTTTACGTCTTCGCATCCCAAGGACCTGTTGCCCGAGACCATCGACGCCATGGCCGAGACGCCTGCCGTTATGCCGCAGCTGCACTTGGCCGTCCAGTCAGGTTCGACGCGGATCCTCAAAGAGATGAATCGCCGTTATACACGCGAGGACTATCTGGGCCTTGTCGATCGCATTCGCAACCGCATGCCCGATATCGCGCTCTCGACCGACATTATCGTTGGCTTCCCGGGTGAGACTGAAGAAGACTTTGAGCAGACGCTCTCACTTGCCGAGACGGTCCGCTATGCTCAGGCCTATACCTTCATCTATTCCAAGCGGGCCGGTACCCCGGCCGCCGAGATTGACGATCCTACGCCGCATGAGGTTATTCTCGAGCGTTTCAATCGCTTGGTTAAGGTTATCGAGACCACGGCACACGAGTATAACCAGGGCGAGCTTCATACTGTGGTTCCGGCGCTCATTGAGGGAACGAGTAAAAAGAACGATGCGGTCCTGCTGGGCAAGAGTCCCAAGAATCAGACCGTGCATGCGCCTATCCCCGAGGGTTACAGCATCGATCAGCTTGTTGGCAAGATTGTTGATGTTGATGTTGACGTTGCCAAGACCTGGTATTTGTCCGGTTCCGTTGTGGGCGAGCCGCGCTAATGGTTTCTCCCGGGGCAGGTCTTTCCGCCGTTGCGATCGTCGGTCCGACGGCGGTTGGTAAGAGTGATGTTGCCGACCGTTTGGCAGCTCGTCTTTCGTCCGAAGTGCTGTCGTGCGATGCGATGCAAATCTATCGCGGCATGGACATCGGTACCGCAAAGATGGCGCCCGATGAGTGCACGGCGCCGCTGCGTCTCGTCGACATTGTAGAGCCGGGTGTGGCATATTCTGCTGCGCTTTATCAGGCTGACGCTCGCGCGCATGTTGAACGTCTCCTTGGTTCGGGTTGCCTGCCGGTTTTTTGCGGAGGTACGGGGCTGTATCTCAAGGCCGCCCTCGATGAGATGGACTTTCCCTCGGGTGAACTTGAGGACGATCGCCGTGCGGGCTATCAGGAGCTTGCCGAGCGTATTGGCGAGGAAGAACTGCATGCCCTGCTTGCCGAGCGCGATCCAGAATCGGCTGCTGTTATTCATCCCCATAACGTGCGCCGTGTGATTCGTGCGCTCGAGATGCATGATGATGGTATCTCCTATGCACAGCAAAAAAGTCAGTTTAGTGTTCCGCGCGAGCATTATCATGCCCTATGGTTTGGTTTGACGCGTAATCGCGAGGTGCTCTACGAGCGCATTAATCTGCGCGTCGATCTGATGTTTGAGCAGGGTCTTGTCGATGAGGTCCGCGGTCTTATGGACCAGGGGCTGGGAGATGCCCTGACGTCGATGCAGGCAATTGGCTATAAAGAGATCATTGATGCTTTCAATGGCGTGATGAGCATGGATGAGGCTCGCGAACTCATTAAGATGCGTTCGCGTCGTTATGCCAAGCGTCAGCTTTCGTGGTTTAAGCGCGATGACCGTATCGCGTGGTTTGATATGGATGAATTGACGATCGATGAGGTCGTTGAGGATATCCTGCATCGTATTGAGGCTGCCTAATGGCCCGTTTCCCCCTTGTTCCCACGGCACCCGAGCCCGAGCGTGCCATTTTAGTTGGTGTTGAGTGGCGCGACAATGCATGGCCGCTCGATCGCTCGCTTGATGAGCTGGAGCGTCTTGCCCACACAGCTGGTGCCCAGTGCGTGGCACGCTTGTCGCAGCGTTTGGTAAAGCCGTATCCTAAATCGTTTATCGGTTCCGGTAAGGTAGAGGAGCTTTGCGGCCTGGTGCATCGCATGGATGCCGATGTCGTTATTTTTGACGACGACCTGACCCCCTCGCAGCAATCCTATTTGGAGAAAGCCGTGGGCGAGCCGGTAAAGATTATCGATCGTACAGCACTGATCCTGGATATCTTTGGCCTGCATGCTCAGACGCGTGAGGGACGCCTGCAGGTACAGCTGGCACAGCTTCAATATTTGCTGCCTCGCCTGCGTGGCATGTGGAGCCATCTCGCCAAGGAGCAGACGCGCGGCGGCATCGGCTCACGTTTTGGTCAGGGCGAAAGTCAGCTCGAGGTCGACCGTCGCCTCATTCGTAATAAGATCGCTGCGCTTCGTCGTGAACTCAAGCAGGTTGAACAGCGTCGCGATGTTCAATCCAAGAGCCGCATTGAGTCACCGGCGTTTCGCGTCGCGTTAGCCGGTTATACCAATGCCGGTAAATCGACGTTGCTCAATCGTCTGACCGGCTCTACGGTACTTTCGCAGGACAAGCTGTTTGCTACGCTCGACCCTACGACGCGTTCGTATCGCCTGCCCGGCTGTCGCGGCATGACGATTACCGATACCGTCGGCTTTATTCAAAAGCTGCCGCATGGTCTGGTCGATGCCTTTAAATCGACACTGTCCGAGGTGTTGGGTGCCGATCTAATTCTCAAAGTCGTAGATGCGTCTGACGAGGACTATGAGCGGCAGCTGGAGGCTGTCGACCGCGTGCTTGATGAGATCGGCGCCGGAGAGCGTTTAACGCTGACCGTATTCAATAAAATCGATCTTCTCGATAGCGTTGATCGATTGAGTTTCCGTCGTCGCTATTCGGAAGCCGTTCTGTTCTCGGCCCAAACGGGCGAGGGGCTCGACGATCTCGTCGATCGCATTGCTCGTGAGGCAGCTGCCACCGATGTGTTGCTCTCCGCTGACATTCCGTATCGCGAGGGCGCTCTCATCACGCTGGTGCATGAGCAGGGAACCCTTCTGCATGAGGAATATCTCGAGGACGGTGTTCGCATTGTGGCGAAGTTGCCGGCTCGTATTGCACCGCGGCTCGAGCGTTATCGCACTGAGTAGACGAGCTCCAAAATGCCCAGAATGATGGGCTGATGCAGCAGATAAAAGGGGAGTGCGTGACGTCCAAGGCTGGCGAGCGCCGGCAGGGGGTTGGCGTAGGCCCAGCTAGGGACGGTCTTATCGATTCCCTGCGCTATGTGTGCGGCGAAGTATCCTGCAAGATACATAAAGATAAACGGGATGATGGGGTAGTAATCACCTGAGACAAACCCAGGGCTCGGAAATCCCAGCCACGCCAGGTAGGGGACAGGGTAGGTCGTTTTGGGGATGCTCCAGGTGAGGGCGAACAACACAAGGCATAGGGGTATGCCCCATCTCGCCGATATCTTCTTAAGGACGGGATCGGTCAACGCCACGATGCCTGTGCATGCGGCCATGCAGTAGATGATGCCAAAATTAACCGAATCGTCGAATGAGACAAGTGTTGTTGCCAACCAGACGACGAGTGCTGCTAAGGCGTATTTGGCGGCACGTTTGATATTGTTGCGCGAAAGGGTACACATCCAACCCGCGATAAACAAAAATACCCAGCTGATGCTGGCGCGCCAGATGTCTTGAAAGACTGACTGGGTAAACCAGGGCATATCCCAGCCGTACAGGTAGGCAAGATCGTAGCAAGCGTGAAATCCTGCCATAGAAATCATCGTAAACCCGCGGACGGTATCAAAGATGGTGATGCGTTTTTGCATTACGAGAACCGGCGCATTAAACCGACAACTTTACCCAAAATAACGGGGTTCGTCGCATAGATGGGTTCCATAGTGTCGTTCTCGGGCTGCAAGCGCACGCGCCCCTGCTCCTTGTAGAACGTCTTGACGGTTGCTGAACCATCTATCATGGCCACGACAATTTCGCCGTTCATGGCACTCTTTTGTTCACGGACGATGATGTAATCGCCATTGAAGATGCCGACATTGATCATTGAGCTCCCATGCACCTCAAGGATAAAGGAACCCTGATCAGTGGCGATTTCGGTCGGGATAGTAAAAGTGTCTTCGATATTCTGCTCGGCCAGAATGGGGATCCCAGCCGCGACGCGACCAACGAGCGGTAGCGAGACCGTTCCGCGAGGTGCGGTGGGCTCGTCAGATTTAGAAATTGAGACAGAGGAACCGTCCTCGTTAAAGAGTTCCAGGGCACGCGGCTTGGTGGCATCGCGCTTGAGTAGCCCGCGCGCCTCCAGGGCAGAGAGATGAGCGTGCACGGTGCTGGGGGAGGAAAGGCCCACGGCAGAAGCCATCTCGCGCACGCTGGGCGGATAACCCTTCTCCTGCTGATATTCCTTGATGAAGTCGTAAATTTGCTGCTGACGCTTGGTAATTTTGCGAGCCATCAGGGCATCCTCTCTACCCATGTCAAACAAATGTTCGAATTTTGCTTGACAGGAACAACTGTTCGAAGATAATAATAACCGAACATTCGTTCTCGCGCTAGACATTTTTGTCCGCGCGGCTTGATAAAACTGTTCTCAGCAAAACACGCGAGAGGAGAACATGATGAACGCAACGAATATGGTCCAGGGAAACCTCGCCCTTAAGCTCGAGACGCCTGCAGAACCCACTTTTACGGTTGTTCAGGGTGGCCGCTCCGGCTTTCAGCCTTTGACCGTAAAGCCTGCGCGCAATCAGCAGGCTGTAGTCGCGCCGGCCCGCGTTGCCCTGAAGGTTCCGACGATTGTCGCCGTCGCCGTTGCGCTTACGCTCTTCTTTGTCCTCGCTATGTCGGTCTTTAGCGCTCGTCACGCCGCGTATGCCGAGTCCGTTTCCAACATTACTTACGAGACCATTCGCGTTCAGCCTGGCGATTCTCTTTGGTCGCTTGCCGAAGAATATCCAATCGAAGGCCTTTCCACGCAAGAGACTTCCGACATGATCCGTAACGTCAATCATCTGGAGCATGGTTCGCTCGCCGCCGGTGCGCATCTTAAGGTTCCTGCTCGTTCGTAATCATTAT
This sequence comes from uncultured Collinsella sp., assembly GCA_934630375.1. Lineage (GTDB taxonomy): Bacteria > Actinomycetota > Coriobacteriia > Coriobacteriales > Coriobacteriaceae > Collinsella. The sequence continues at coordinate 9,973 of CAKTVQ010000017.1, read as the reverse complement.
CGCGTTGCGCATGGTACCCTTGTTATCGTTTAAGAGGAGGTACCATGCGCTGTCCCAAATGCGGCAAGGCACATACCCGCGTCGTTGATTCCCGTATGCAGGAGTCAAATAACACCATTAAGCGCCGTCGCGAATGTTGCTCGTGTAACTATCGCTTTACAACGTTCGAGCGATGCGAAGACCCAATCGAGGTCATTAAGTCAGACGGAACCAAGCAGCGGTTCGATCGCAATAAGCTGCTCGTCGGCTTGATGCGCGCCACCATCAAGCGCGATATCGACACTAAGAAGCTCAATGAGATTATCGATGACATCGAGGTCGAGCTGCGCTCTCGCACGCTGACGGCCGTCACGTCCCATGAGTTGGGTGACATGGTGCTCAAGCGCTTGGCCAAGATCGACAAGGTGGCCTACATTCGCTTTGCCTCGGTCTACCGTGATTTCAAAGACGTCGATGAGTTTCTGCAAGAGCTCGACAAGCTAAGGTGATTCCATGTCCAACATTACCGTCAACATAAAGCGTCTCGACCCCACCGTCGAGCTTCCCAAATACGCCCATCCCACCGATGCCGGCTTGGATTTGCGCTCCAACGAGGACTGCGTTCTGAAGCCCTTCGAACGCCGTCTGGTCTCTACTGGGCTGGCCATCGCCCTGCCCGACGGCTACGCCGGCTTCGTCCAGCCCCGCAGCGGCTTGGCTATCAAGCAGGGCCTGTCTATAGTCAACACGCCGGGCCTCATCGACGCCCACTACCGAGGAGAACTCAAAGTCATCCTCATCAACCTGGATTCCTCCAACAACATCCAAATCAACAAAGGCGACCGCATAGCCCAACTCGTCATCCAAGAAGTTCCCACGGTCAACCTCATAGAGGTAGACGAACTAGACGAAACCGACCGAGGCAAAGGAGGCTTCGGCTCCAGCGGCGTCTCCTAGGGCGCTCGTATCCCTCCCGCCCGGAGCTTACCTATATCATTCCATGCTCAAACATTCTCGCTTCGCTTCGCTCGCTGCGAAACTGCGCGTGGAACGATATGTGAGAGAGGCGGGCGGGCGGCTACTCGCTTGAAACAATATTTACTTTTCTAGTAAGCCGATTCGACAAAGGGGCTGTCCCTTTGTCGAATCGGCTTACTGTATTTATATTTTCCTGTTTTACCTTTGCAGGTTCTAATGGAGGGGATACCGAAGTAGCTGCTAGTAAGTAAACGCAGCCGCTCTGCCGGAGCCGCCCTTATATCGTTCCACGCGCAGTTTCGCAGCGAAGCGAGAATGTTTGAGCATGGAATGATATAAGGGCGGCTCCGGCAGAGCGGCGGACATTCGACTAGCGGATATGCGCGGGTTTGCCGCCCCAGTAGAAGCGGCAGAAGGCTCGTTTGCGCTTTTGGGGTTTGCCTGCAAGCTCCATGGTTGCGATGGCTATGTCTTCGGCTGCGTGGGGACGGCGCAGCACTTCGCCATTGATGAGCAGTGCCTTGAGCGACTCCGGATGATCGTGGAGGTGGCGCAACGTCACGATGAGCTCGCGTGCAGTGGTGACATGCATGCTGGCGCCCATGCCGGTGAGCATGGTGGTGTTGGCCTTTTCCTGACCGTAGGACTTGCCCAGCAGAATCATCGGCAGGTGTGCGCACAGGCATTCGGTAACGGTGAGTCCGCCCGATTTGAGAATTGCCAGGTCGCATCCGTGCATAAGCGCTGCCATGTCATCGACATAGTCAAGAACCGTAACGTTCTCGAGTTTCATGGCATCGAAGAGCGTTTTGAGACGGGTGGCATATTCGGCATCCTTGCCCGGCAAAAAGACAAAGTGCATGTCCACGAAGCTGCGCAGGAAGGGGAGGGTGCGGTCCATCTCCGCACGAAAGCGAACGTACGGTTGAGGCAAACTGGCGCCGGCCATCACCAGCACAACGGTCTTGTCTGTAGGGAGATTGAACTTCTCGAGTTCTTCCTCGCGATTGTAGTCCGTATCAAACCCGGCGCGAATGGGGATGCCTGTAATGCGGATTTTGGTCTCGGGAACCTTACGGGGGCGAAGTGTCTCGGCCATAAATTCGTTGGCTACGCAGAACAGGTCGGTGTCCTTGTGGGGCCAAAAGCCTTCGACTTCATAGTCTGTTGGTACGCAGATGACCGGGTAATCGATACCCGTGATGACGCGGGCGCCCACAGCAACATTGGCTGCCGTAATGTGTGTTGCAACCACGGCCATGGGCCTGCGGGTGCGGACATAATCGTTGAAGGCAGGGAACATAATACGTGACCATGCCGTGCCGCCACCCCAGAGCAGATGTCCCGTAAACGTATATCGCCAGGTTAGATCATATATGGGGCGCGTGGCGCCGGTAAACGAAGCTGCTGTTTTATTACCATCGAACCTAATGCGTCCAAAATCGAGGATATCCAGGACTTCGATCTCAACATCCTCAGGGATTCCCTTGGTGCCGTGGATAAGATCAAATGCTTGAGCAATCGCGTTGGCGGCGGCTTTGTGGCCCGATCCAACCGATGCGTGCACAATGGTTACTAGGGGTTTTTGTGCAGGTGAAACGGTCATTTGCTCCGGTTGGGGAGTGGCTTGCATGGGCAGGGGAGCGTCGTCGCCCGTCTGCGTCTGATCCATCGATAACTCCCCTTCGACGTTGTAACACGGATTTATTATTGTAGTGCATGAGTGTCACGTTCAAGTAAATTTGGGTATGAGCGCAAAGAACGACAACGTTTCGACGAGAGGACTCTTCATGACTACCGATCAGTCAATCGATGTTGCGATTATCGGCGGCGGCCCCGCGGGCTATGCTGGCGCCATTTATGCGGCGCGCGCCAACCTAACGACGACTGTCTTTGAGCAGGGTATGTCGGGCGGACAGATTGCCTCAACCAATGAGGTCGAGAACTATCCGGGCATTCCGCTCTTGAGTGGGGCCGAACTCGGCGAGCGTTTTCAGCAACATGCAGAGGGCTTGGGAGCACAGGTTACATGGAGCATGGTTACGGGTATCGATTACGATGCCGATGCGGCGCTGTTTACGGTGCATCACGATATGGGCGATACGCTGGCCTCGAGTGTTATCGCTTGCATGGGTGCTACGCCGCGATCTGCTGGTTTTGTTGGCGAGGATACGTATCGCGGTCGCGGTGTTTCGTATTGCGCGACGTGCGATGGCATGTTCTTTCGCGGTAAACAGGTCTTTGTCATCGGTGGCGGCAATGCCGCCTGCGAGGAAGCCCTGTTCTTGTCAGAAATCGCCAGCAGTGTGACCATCGTGCTGCGCCGCGACCAGTTCCGTGCGCCCGATGGTGTTGTTCAGAAAGTACTCGCAAAGGACAATATTACAGTTAGGTACCAAACTAGTATTGTGGAGCTCTCGGGCGAAGCAATGCCAACGACGATCACCTTTAAGGACAATGCATCCGGTGAGACTCATACCGAGTCATTTGAGCCTGGCTCGTTTGGCATCTTTGTCTTTACCGGGACGCAACCCCATACCGAGCTTGTTGAGCATCTAGTTGATCTGGCGCCTGATGGCGGCATTCTGACTGATGAATCCATGGCGACCTGCACGCCAGGTCTATTTGCCGCTGGCGATATCCGCTCCAAGCGTTTACGCCAGGTTGTGACCGCCGTTTCGGACGGTGCCATAGCGGCAACAAGCGCATACGCTTTCCTACGCGCATAAGTACGATAATATATCTTATGTAAGGTTGCTATCTTTAAACAAAGTGGTTGGGCGATGCATCAATGTGTTGTCCAACCACTTTTACTTGCCGGCTATGTGGTATGCAAAACTAGATAACCTAGAATACAATATAGAAAATGAACGGAGGCCTCTTATGAACCACGTTAAACACGTTATTCCTATGTCCGATTCGTCGGTCAGTATTAAGCCTGAGGATATTCAGCCCACTGTGCTGCCCGATGCATTTATTCAGTCCGAAATCGTGCGCAAACTCAATACGTTGAGTCTGCCGCGCTATGACCAGTTGCCCAATGTGACGCTCTATCGCGACCAGGTTATTGAGTATGTTGCGCTGTGGATGGAGCCGCTGTCCATTTGCGTTGAGCAGCCCGTCATTACGCCATCGATGATCAACAACTACGTGAAGGTCGGCCTGGTGCCTGCTCCGGTCAAAAAGCAATATGGCCGCGAGCAGATTGCCCGTCTGATCGCTATCTGCATCTTTAAGCAGGTGCTACCTATTGCTGCGGTGCAGGCACTCTTTAACATTCAGCGATTGAGCTACGATGCCCCGACGGCCTTCGACTATGTGGTTGATCAGCTCGAGGCATCGATTCGTTCGGCGTTTTCCATCGAGCAGACGCCGGTTCCCGATACGGCGCATCAGGTAACGCGTGAGTCGCTGCTTGTGCGCAGCGCGGTTTCATCCTTCGTTTCGAAGGCGTACCTGATGAGCTATCTTAAGTTCAACGGATTTAATAGCTAGCCGACGTATAAAACGGGCGGGACAAAGAGCCATCTGTCGCTTTGTCCCGCCCATATTTTTGCTTGGTTGGACTTTATTTGCCCGAAGCTACGCCCATGCCGTAGCCGATGATGAGGCCGTGCATCTCGGCGTAATAGGAATCCAGGCCGTTGCAGGGCATGATGATGGTCTTGGAGCCGGGCCAATGCTCGACTATGCGGTCAGTAAGCGCCTGGGCTCCAGCTTCGTTCTCAACGTGATCGATGATGACCTCGCCGCCCGTAAAACCCTCGGCTTCCATGGTGTCGATGATCTTGTTGAGCATCTTCTTTTCGCCACGCGTGTGCCCGACGAGTTCGATTTTACCGGCCTCGCTCGCCGTGCCCAAAATGCGGATATTGAGCTTGTTGGCAATGACGCCGGCTGCCTTAGGGATACGTCCGGCTTTGGCCAGGTTTTCGTAATTGCACAAGCTGAAGAGGATTTTGCTGTTCTGCTCAAGGCTATCGAAGTATGCGCAAGCGTCCTCGAATGAGACATCCGGATTGCTTGCAAGATAGCGGTCGAACAGCAAGAAAATGAGGTCCATTTTGCCGCCAGCTGCGCGCGAATTGACAAGATGAATATTGCGGTCCGGTTCCTCGGCAAGAACCATATCGCGAGCCGTGGCTGCTGCGTTGTAGCTGCCCGACACGCCCTCAGAGATTGGCATGCAGATGGTCTTGTCTGCCAATTTGAAGAGCTCGGCCCACTCCCCTACGCTGGGACAAGCGCTCGAAGAAGCGTTCGTCTCCGCCTGAACAGCGCAGTTGAGCTCATGAACATCGAGCGAAAGGTCATCGATGAATTCACGCTCCCCCACTCGAATTTTGAGGGGCGCAAATGCAAAGGTGGTATGGGGCGCGGTCGGTTGCCAATCGCGGAGGTTGCAGCTTGAATCGGAGATAAGTGCCCAGCTCATAGAGGGTCCTTTCTAATTGTTCCTCAACAATTATAGCCATCTTGCAAACTGAATGTACGGCTATCTAGTTTTGAATACTAGATAGCCGTACAAGATTAGAGAAAAAAAGAATGGACCTCGCGACTTAAAGCCACGAGGTCCACATTCACACGCTGTGTAAGATGACTTAGTAACGCACGAAGATATAGTTGTTGTTCATGCCGGCGGCAACGGAGCTGATGATAACACCCGTGTTGTAGTCGGAAGCATGAATCATCTGACCACCACCGATGTAAATGCCGGTGTGGTACGAGTTGACCACAACGTCACCGGGCTGCGGATCGGACACACGCGTCCAGCCCATAAAGGTACCCGTGGTGCCCAGGCGGCAATAGCGACCAGTGAGGCAATAGCTAACAAAACCAGAGCAGTCGAAGCTGTTCGGGCCAATTCCGCCCCAGGAATAAGCGCAACCAAGCTTGCTGTATGCACGCGAGACAACAGAACCACCATCGACGGACTGGCTCGGAGCAGAAGGCGTCGGAGCCGGAGCAGGCGTGGAGGGCTGCGGCGTCGGAGCAGGTGTCGGCGTAGGAGCCGGAGTGTTGCCGCCCTGGTTGTTGTTATTGCTGGTCTGACCACCGTTGTTGGTGTTCTCGGTCGTACCGGCAGTCTCGTTGCTCACCGTGGCCTTCTCGGCAGTACTGGCGTTGATGCCGGCCTGCAGCGCGGCGTTGGCCTCGGCCTCTGCGGCAAGCTCGGCCTGCAGCTGCGAATCCAGGGAGTTCACAACGCTTTGGGCTTCAGCCTGCTGGGCGTTAAGCTCGTCGACCTTCTTCTGCGTGGAGGCGACGTTCTTCTCCTGCTCGGCCTGCTTATCGGTGAGCTGCTGCTTAAGCTCCTTGACCTCTTGAATGGTCTGAGCCTGCTTATCGGAAACTTTGCCGTAGTAGAACAGACGGTTGAGCATATCGCTCAGGTCGTCAACGCCCGTCAGAACCTGAAGCAGGCTCAGACCGCCGGTCTTGTACTCGCCGGCGACATAGGTCGAGAGCTTGGCCTGACCATCGGCGATCTCCTGCTGCTTTTGCGTGATCTCTCCGGCAGTCTGATCGAGCGCCTGCGTCTGCGTGGCGAGCTCATCGTAAATCTGCTGGGTTTGGGTACCGATCTGCTCGAGTTTCGTACGAGCAGCGGCAAGGTCGGATGCGGTATCGGCGTAGGCAGGAGCCGCGAGGCCCAAGCCCAAAACACAAGCGAGGGTTGCTGTAGCAGCGCAGCGTGCCATGTTTTTGTGCGTGTTTGCTGTGCGCATGTAGCTTCCTTTCCAGTAACTAAGGGTAACGGCTAGTCTACCGTCACCAGGCTAAAGAGCTCAACATCGTCGCCAGTCGGCGTGAGCTTCTCGCGCGGGTTGAGAAACGCAAGCTCAAGGATACACCCGTAGCCCACAAGCTTTGCGCCCATATCTCGCACAAGTTTACCTGTTGCCTCGACGGTTCCGCCCGTCGCGACCAAGTCGTCCAGAATCAACACGGTATCTTTAGAGGTGATGGCATCGGCATGGATCTCGATAGAGTCGGTGCCGTATTCGAGCTCATAGCTCTGGCTCACCGTCTTGCGGGGCAGCTTACCCGGTTTACGTGCGGGAACAAAGCCGGCACCAAGGGCTACAGCCACCGGTACGCCAACCATAAAGCCGCGAGCCTCGGGACCTACGACCTTGGTGATTCCCATGCCGGCAAAGTGCTCGGCTAGGGCATCGGTCATGGCTTTGAGCGCCTCGGGGTTGCCAAAGAGCGGCGTGATGTCTTTGAAGATGACTCCGGGCTCGGGATAGTCGGGGATGTCGACGATTTGAGATTCGAAGTCGTACATTGCATGACCTTTCAATGGGTTGCCGAAATATCAGCAGCGGTTATTTGCCCGCGGTGACGGTGCCGGATTGCGAAGGGGCGACGACCTTGAGCGGCTTTACGAGAGAATCCTCGTTCGAAGCCGGCGCGGCAGTTTCTTCGTTTTTGGCCTTGGTGGACTCGGAGCGAGCGATTTCCTCATCGAGTGCATCGATGTCGGCGTCCTCGACCACGGCGTTGAGCGACTCAAAAACGCGGTTCTTGAGTAGCGCAGTGTGCACGCCCTCGGTCAGGTCGTGAAGCTTCTTAAACGCACGCTCGAGCTTGGCGTCGCGCTCGTCATCGGAAGTATCCATACCGAGCATGCTCACGAGAACCTGCTCAAACATCGAAGACTCGCGGTTTGCCGACGATACGTACTGACGCAGGTTGCGCGGCTCGATATGGAAGCGCGACAGCTCGGAGCAGTAGCGGATGATCGGAAAATCGCGACCATCGACAAGCTCGCGATTCTGCGGACTCTTGATGATGCGAATGAGGTCGTTCTCGGCGAGCGAGCGGATAAACGAGATCTCGACGCCCAGCATATCGGGAATGGTCTCGATGGGATGCAGCTTTTGCTTGGTTTCCTTGGGCTCCGTCTTGAGCGGAACATCGGACAGCAAGCCCACCTCGTAAGCGAGCGTTGACAGGTCCGTGGCGTTTTCCAAGCGCTGCTTAATCACGTTGAGCGGCATGTAGCGGGTCTTCTGCAAGTGCAGGATGACCTCCAGGCGATCAACGTCCTCCTTAGAGTACTGACGGTATCCCTTAGGCGTACGATGAGGGGTAATGAGCCCCTCATCTTCTAGAAATCTAATTTTTGAGTTCGAAAGATCGGGGTATGCGCCTCGAAGTAGGTTGACGACTTGGCCGATACTCAGATAGTTGCGTTCGGCCATGCCCTACTCACCGGTTTCGATGCGCTCCGGCGTGCTCTCGTGATAGATGAGCGTAAACGTACCGATCTGGACGGAAGAACCGTCGTGCAGCGGGGCCGCGTTGACGATGGCACCGTCGACCCAGGTGCCATTGAGCGAACCCAGATCCTCGATGCGAGCGCCGAAGCCCTCGCGAATAATGCGCGCGTGGCTACGCGAAACGGTCATGTCATTGAGGAAGATGCCGTTCGCAGGATCGCGGCCGATGGTGGTCACGTCGTCCTCGAGCTCAAAGGCGGCACCAGTCTGCGGACCCTTGACGATGGACAGAACGGGGGCGGTGATGCGCACGTTGGCCATGAGGTCGGGAACGGTGACGTCGCTTGAAGGCACGCGGAATACGCAGGTAGCGTCAGCAGTCTTATCATTCTGAGGCATATTGTTAACCATGTTGTCCATGACAACCCCTAACTTATCGCGGACGTGCCGCAAATAATGAACCGTACGTAATCATACCCCAACGAATCAGTCTTCGATTTCAGGGTTCAGAAAGTCGATGTCCTCGTCCTCGGGATGCGCGAGAGCCTGTTTAATGGCCACTCCGCCCTTAATGGAATAGATGACAGTCGTGAGCATGGAGAAGATCACGCCGCCGTACACAAAGAAGATGCCGAGGGGCACCGAGCTTCCGTTGAGGCCCGGGAAGGCCGTAAGGGTTGAAGGTAAAAGATGCAGGCCGTCAATAACGGGGAACCCGAGCAGCATGAGCGAGAAGCCGGTCATGAGCAGTGCAGTGGCAATCTTTCCGGGAAAGACGACATCGATGGGGCGACGGTGATAATGACGCACGATAAGCGTGCCGATGCCCAGATAGATGTCGCGGCCAATAATGAGCACGCAGACCCAGATGGGCAGCTCTCCGCGGACTACCAGGCCCAGCACGCCGGTAAACAGCAGTGCACGGTCGCAAATGGGATCCATGACCTTGCCGAGCCACGAGACCGTCTTAGTCATGCGGGCGATCTGGCCGTCCATCCAGTCGGTGGAGGCGGCAACGGCGTAGATAACGATGGCGATGACGCGGTTGTTATCCGTCACAAACAGGTACAGAAAGACGAGCGTGAGGACCAGGCGCGTAAAGGTGATGAAGTTGGAGATCGTAAAGATCTTATTCGACGGGTAATCGGAAGTGCCGATAAGCTCCTTTTTGATCTTCTTTTTGATGCCCACAGGACTCCCCCGCTGGTTAACGACAAAACTTTCGATACTATACCCGTTCCGGCGATGTCTATCCAGCGTAAGCATAGAGAGTCCAGACATATGGAGGATGCTACTGGGTTGTGCGGGATTCTGCATTTGTGTACATCAGCCTCCAAATATGACATTTTTCGGCATCTATGATGGCTGATGTACACGTTTTGATTCGGTGATTACATCGATCGGGAAAGTTGTTGCCTTAAGCAAATTAATCATGATGTGCGGGTCGAGAAGGGTTGGCGCCAAAAGAATCCAACGGCCGTTATGGCTTCGTTAGAAACGCGCCCCACTATGGATGGTGAACCCGAAAGGTAAGGCGCGCGGGCACGGTGACTCGGCCCGCGCGCCCGGAAGAGAAAGGATAAACCCATGGGTTACATGCTCGAGACGCGTGGGCTCACCAAGCGCTTCGGCCGCGGCGACCAGGCGCAGGACGCCGTGGCCGATGTGAGCCTTCATATCCGCGAGGGCGAGGTGTACGGGCTGCTCGGTCCCAACGGCGCCGGCAAGTCGACAACGCTCAAGATGATCTGCGGGATGCTGCGGCCGACGGCCGGGGAGATCCTCTT